>NZ_JBVAXX010000001.1:0-1024515 GCF_055419565.1 Mycobacterium sp. IDUB_5 | reverse complement strand
GAACTGCTCCACACACCAGTCGCAACCGCGGCCTGAAATTCACACCCCCGCGAGTCAACTGAACCCGGGGCAGTCCCGACGAACCGATCAGACGAGACAGTGAAACGTACGAGCATCGGAGCGACTGTTGATTGACAATTCGCAGCACAAGTCCATCCAGGACGCGCTGCTCACCTGGGACCGTGCGGCCGTCGCCCAACGCGTCGCCGAAGCTACGAAGTTGCGCGAAGAGTTCGTCGAGAAGTTTCCGATGTCGGACTGGCCGACGCTTTCCATCGATGCCTACGCTCTCGGGCTCGGCCACAACGAGAACTCCGTCTCCTACTGGCTCGAGTTCAAAACAAAGCCAGTTGCCAGCATGAGCGGCGGATCTTCTCTCAAGCACCTGGTCTATCGGCGCGTCTCCGATGGAATCTGGCAGTACCCCAAGGAGTTTGCGTCGGTCGAAGAAGCGTGGGAAGCCGTGCGGGCCGGCTTTGTGGAAGTGCTGGAACTTGCCGCGGAAGGTCGGTTCGACGACACCGACGACGTCAAGGTGCTCACCGGCGCTCAGGCCGCACGCATGAAGTTGCTCTACCTGTATTTCCCCGAGCAGCTCGTGCCTGTGACCTCCAAGACAACGCTCGACCACTTCCTCGAGCATCTCGGCGCGAAGCCGCAGCCCACTGCTGCCCGCGCCAACCGCCAGCTCCTGGAGATCCTCCGCGGGGTTCCCGAGCTTGCCGGACTGACGACCCAAGAACTCGGGTACTTCATCTTCCATTGGAACGACCCACGGACATCGATGAGAGTCGTAAAGATCGCGCCCGGCGAACTGGCGAAGTACTGGGACGACTGCAGAACGAACAGTTACATCTGCGTCGGGTGGGACGAGGTCGGCGATCTCATGCAATTCGAAAGCAAAGAGGCTTTCCGGGAGTCCTTCCGCAACCACTTTCCGTACAACGACGCCGAGAACGTAGTGAGTCGGAAATCCAACGAGCTGTGGACGCTTCGCGATCTGCAGCCCGGTGACACGGTGATCGCCAACCGTGGCACGTCGGAGGTCATCGCGGTGGGCACCGTCAACGACGCCGGCTATCAGTGGCGTCCGGAGCGCTCGGAGTATCGGCACACCGTCGGTGTCGACTGGGATACGTCCGCAGCGCGCAAGATATCGCCGGTGAAGGCTTGGGCCACCACCACGGTGTCGAAGGTGTCGGCCACACTGTTCCGCGAAATATTGGGCGCGGGAGCCACCGCACCCGTCATCACCACGAAGATGGTCCCGCCCGATCCGATCTATCTCGAACTCGAGCACGCCCTCAAGCGGCGTGGCCAAGCGGTGCTCTACGGTCCGCCAGGAACCGGCAAGACCTACACCGCACGGCGCGCGGCCATTTGGTTGCTCGCCGGCGGCAGTTCGAACGACCGAGCCGCCGCGCTGCTGAGCGACGCAGACGCACTGCTCAAACGGGAGGAGCAGCTCAGTGCCGGACGGGCACCGTCACGGCAGGTCTGGTTCGTCATCGCCAACCCCTCACAATGGTCATGGGCCACGCTGTTCACGGACGGCACCGTGGACTATAAGTTCGGCCGACTGCAGCGCAACTACCCGAACGTCCGTGCGGGCGACCTCGTCATTGGATACGAATCGACACCGTCGAAACGAATCGTCGCTTTGGCGCGAGTCACCGGTGAATACGACGCTCATGAAACGCCATACCTCACTCTGGAACCGGTCACACCCGTGAAGGACGGGTTAACGTACGAGGAGCTGCAGGCCGACCCCGTCCTGTCGGACAGCGAACCGCTCAAATTTCGTTGTCAGGGAACGCTATTCGCACTGTCCGCCGTCGAAGCGGACCACTTGCTCTCACGTCTTGGCGAGCGCGATCCCCGCGTCTCTGCGGTGGCCGAACCCAGCGTTCAGCGTCTGACCCGCATCACTTTTCACCCGTCGTACGCCTACGAAGACTTCATCGAGGGCTTCCGCCCAAAGCAGTCCGCCACCAACACCCTCGACCTCGTCCTTGTCGACGGTGTCTTCAAACGCGTATGCGATGCTGCTCGTCACCACCCGGAGACGCGCTACGTCGTTCTCATCGACGAGATCAACCGCGGCAACATTCCGAAGATCTTCGGCGAGCTCGTCACCTTGATCGAGAAGGACAAGCGCGGTCTGACGGTTCAGCTCCCCCAGAGCGGCGTCAACTTCGAGGTGCCGCCCAATGTGTGGATCATCGGCACGATGAACACTGCGGACCGCAGCGTGCACCTGCTCGACACCGCACTCCGGCGTCGCTTCACCTTCCTCGAGTTGATGCCGGAGAGCGACCTCCTCGAAGGGACAACCGCCGGCGCGCTGGCGTTAGACATGTTCCTCGACGGCTTGAATGAGAAGATTCGGCAGCGCTTTGGGCGTGAAAAGCAGATTGGCCACGCTTTGTTCTTCAATGGAAACGAGATCGTTGATACGCCTGAGTCATTCGCAGCCATGTTCCGCTTCGAGTTGCTTCCACTCCTCCAGGAGTACCTGTACGAGGACTATCGCGAACTGCGCAACCTTCTCGGCGATGTCATCGACTCCGATGCTGAACGCATCGCTTCCGACGTCATCGACGATCCCGAGACACTCTGCGCCAAACTCGCTGCCAAGTTCGGCGCCAGCGCTTCCGCATGACGATGCCGACATATTGGCTCGATGAATACTCAAGTCGGATGATCGAGGCGCCACATCCCACATCCGCGGATCGTCAACTCGCTGAACGCCTCGCCGCCGGCGGTGACCTGATGCCGCGATTGGACGTGCGTTGGTTGGACGACGGCCGAATGGACGTCACCACGTTTTCGTGGGTTGGGGTCGTCCGATTTTCTGTCGTTGAGATTCACGTCGTCCCCAAACTGGTCGGCGGTGCACTGCGCGTGCTGCGCATGATCGAATACGCCCGCGGCGTCCCGCTGCTCGCACAGTTGCCACGGGACCGCCAACTGCCTGGCGATGGCGACGACTTGTTCGACCTTGTTGTCTTGTTACTTGTCGAAGAGGTCAAGGCGCTCATTCGGGACGGCCTGATCCGCGACTACCGAGCAGTTGAGGAGACGCTCGACCGAATGCGTGGTCGGCTACGCATCCGAGAGCAATTCCTGCTCCGCTATGGACAGCTGCATCGGATCGATTGCGCATACGACGAATTCGACGGTGATATCCCCGAGAACCAACTTCTCGCAGTGGCGCTGCACGCAGCCATCAGCCGCGTACGCGACATCGATGTGCGTAAGAACGCTCGCGTCTTCGCGGGTGTCCTCGACGAGGTCTGCGTAGTCCCCAGCCGCGAATCTGACTGGTACCAGAGACGAATTCATTATGGGCGCCGCAATGCGCGCTACCGCCCCGCTCACGAGCTCGCCAAGCTGGTGCTCGACGGTCTCTCGCTCGACGACCGCCTCGACAGATCGGTTGCCGACACCACGTCGTTCATGGTGAATATGAATGCTATCTTCGAGCGATTCGTAACCCGGCTGGCTATCGACGCTCTTTCTGATACGGAGCTGCGAACTCAACCTCAGCAGACAATGCGGACCGTGATCGTCGACGAGGTTTCAGGGCAAACGTATAGCACTATTCGGCCCGACCTCGTCATCGAGGATCCCGCCAACGACCGCACCGTACCGATCGACGTGAAGTACAAGGTCTATGACACAACGAAGTTGAGCTCGACCGACATCTACCAGTCGTTCGTCTACGCCTACGCGGTGGACTCCGGCACCGCGACGCCCCGCGCCGGCCTGATCTATCCATCCGTCACCGCGGTCGACGGACCTGCGCTGTACGTCAAACCGTCTGCTGGTGCCAATCCTGCCCGTATCCGTGGTGCTGGCCTTGACGTTGTTTCGATACTCGAGCACCTCGGCAACCAGGAGCACTTGGTGGTTCACGAGCAGATGCGCGCGGTAATCCGCACCATTACTGGCCTACAGACGCCCGCCCTCACGGTGGGCTCTACCGCGTCGAACTGAGCTAGGGCTGAAGGCAGGCTGCCCGCACAGCGCGGCATTGATCTCTCACCTCAGCCACCGTCGGCGATAACTGATAGGCGTGCTGGTGACAGAATCCGGTCAATTGGTGCCAGGCACCGATAAGGATGGGGCCCGACTGCGTGTCATCGAGCGATTTCAGCACGGCCAGCTTGCTTTTCGTCGTTCCTCGGACTGCCGGCACTCCACACAACACCGCGACGCGCCCATCGATCAGTTCCTCCACCGCCTGACGTGCAAGAAATGCGGCTAGCCGGGCGGAGTTTCCAGCCGCGGTACGGTACGGAGTGTCGAGTAGTGCCTGAGCGCGCGCGAGCAGTGCCTCGGCGTCGCCGGTCACTGCCCCTCCGCAATATCGCGAACGGTATTTCTCAAGTCATTGAGCGCTGCACGGTCGATCATGGCACCTTCGTGAGCTCCTGACGCACAGATCCTGATGGTCGGAGATCGGTGGGGTCTGTAACTCCGCCAACCCGATATGTCACCGGACGCCGTTCCGGTGACGGCTAGCGCGATCCGCTGCTGGGTGGTTCTCGCGCCTTCCCAGAGTGATTCGGATTCGTGGTAGACGGCGCCCGCACGTGCGCAGTCGCTGAAGAAGCGTTGGTGGGCGGCGGCTTCCACAGCCATTCGGAACAGGCCCGGTGTCGCCTTCCGCTTCACCAGGTCGTCGAGTTCATCGTCGAGTATTAGCGCCGTCGCATCGTCGATGTACCGCTGCGCGGGAGAGTCATTGAGCTTCACACTGACGACGGAGCCCTCTTCTCTCGTGACGTCCAGCAGTTGTGCAGGGGTGGAACGTGCACGGATCGCCGCGGGAAGTCGGTCGTCGTGAGAGAACACGATTACCTGGCGGGTCTTGGCCAGTTCGATCAGTACATCTAGGAATCCGCCGATCTTTGCGGGATCCATCGCCTGGATTGGATCATCG
This sequence comes from Mycobacterium sp. IDUB_5, assembly GCF_055419565.1. Classification (NCBI taxonomy): domain Bacteria; kingdom Bacillati; phylum Actinomycetota; class Actinomycetes; order Mycobacteriales; family Mycobacteriaceae; genus Mycobacterium; species Mycobacterium sp. IDUB_5. The sequence continues at coordinate 1,019,567 of NZ_JBVAXX010000001.1, read as the reverse complement.
AGCACCAGGAAGCGGAAAGGGCTGCCCGTTGCGGTAGCACGCGGGATGAACAGCGCCAGCGCTAACGCATGCAGCTCGCCCTGGCTCATGACCGACAACACTCCCGCGGGTGCTCCGTCGACGCTGCCTTCCACGACAGCTCTCCGACGGGTGGCCGCTCCCTCAAGGGTGATGCCGCCGAGATCGACATTGCTTTCATGGCGCATTCGGCTCCAGATCTCGCCGGCCTCGCGGACGACCGGTTCGAGGCGGCGAGACCGCAACTTTTCGGCGTTGGCGCGCAACCATTGCAAGGCGGACTGGACGTCGTCGAGTTGGCGATCCCCCTCTCGTGCGATCTTCTCCAGTTCCACCCAGGCAGTGATAGCCTGCGCTGTCCGCGCCCACGCATCCTCCAACCCATCCGCAAGCGTTTGGGCTTCGGTTCGCAATGTCGACGCAGCATCGGCCAGAGCGATAGCGGCCGACTCAATGTGCGCCGGAAGGTCAGAAGTGCTGTCGGGCGCAGATTGCGCAGCCACGGCTGCTTCATTGAACGCCGCCGCCGCGTCGAGGTTGACACCGTCCACAACAGGAGCGGGTGAGCATGTGCGGAAGAGCTGTTCGGCGGCGGCGCGTGCACGAGCCAAGCGGCGCGTCACTGCTTCGTGCTCGGCGGTGCTGGCGTCCGCAGCCCTCAGTCGCTCTTCGGCTGCCTCCCGCCAGCCGGCGTCAAGCATTCCGGTTTCACATACTGGGCACGGCCCGTCGCCAACGTCGTTGTAGAGGTGCAGCGCTTCGCGCAACAGTGCAGCTTTCGCAGCGAGCGCCTTGACGGCGGAGTCGGCGCCGTCGGTGTGAGCGTTGATGGCGGCCCGCAACTCCGCCGCGACGTCGGCCGCTCTCGCCACATCGGGTGCGCCGAGAGCTGCGATTGCCCGCAGCTGGGCAATCGTCGCGGCGCGGTCGGTGGCGGTCCCCAAGGTTGTCGCAGTGACGGCTTCGAGGTCATAAGGTTTGCGGCCGATCAGCCGCTTCACCTGCTGTGCGCGCGGATCCGCAGAGGAATCAAGCGTGCGGATGAGTTGAGTTCGATTGTCGTTGGCTGTTTTCCGAGGCTCTCCGAGTTGTTTCTCCGCCACCTTGAGCCTCCGGTCGGCGTCGGCAATCTCGTCGAGTCCTAGTAGCCGATTCAGGGCGTCGTAGAGATTTGAGGGCCCGCCTTCGAGCAGTCCTCCGAGTTCGTCGTAGGACATGATCGGTCGGTGGGTGATCAGCGACTGCTCCCACCCGAGAGCTTCGATCGGCTGTTGCTTCTGACCTTGGATCTGCGACACGCGCCGGCAGGCAGTCAGCGGTGCGCCGGCATCCCATTCTGCGCGAATGGCTGCGCTGGACCCGCTGCGATCGTCGTCAGGTTCCATCGCGAAACCGACGTCGATGACCGCCTGCTCGCCAGCATGCAGGTTTCGCCATGAGTCGCGCCAGTGCTTCGCCCGGTTGGCGAACCGATAGCTCTCGCCTGTCAGGGCGTACTCGAGCGCCTCGGCGAAGCTGGACTTTCCGCAGCCGTTGCGACCGCTTATCACCGTGATACCGCGGTAGGGATTCAGCTCCAGTCTCGCCTTCGGGCCGATCCCACGGAAGCCCGACACAGTAATTGAACGGAGGAAGGCATGAAGCGGGGCCGGACCCGCCGCAGAGGTAGCGCGGCGTTGCGGCGCCGACGCTTCTCCGCCCAACTGTTCTGCTAGCTCACTGTCGCCACGCAACGCCGCGGCAACTAGATACACAGTCTCATCGGCCACCTTGTGGTCGGCGTCGAAGAGCTCCCACATTTCCGCTTCGACGGACCCGGCCAGTTCAGCTTCACCCATGGTCATTCACCCCTCCCGCTATGGACGCAGCGTCGCGTACCTCGCCGACGCTCAACGCCGTTGCCTTACCAGTCCTCGAGTGAACACACCCAGGGTGGGGGCACCGGCGGTGTCACCAGTACCGGGCACATGTGTTGCTACACACCGAGGCTGTCAACCACCTTCATCGTCTCGACCGCGACGGTCGTGACTTTGGCGATCAAATCGACAATGTACCGAGGGTCGTCGTGCTCGTCGCACCAGTCGTTCGGGTCATTCACGATCCCGGACGCCTTGTCGGTCTTGACCTGGTATCGGTCGATGATCCAGGCCAACGCGGAGCGCGAGCCAAGCATGTACCTCTCGGCCCCAACGGGGACTCCGGTGATGGTGACTTTCGTGTTGTAGATCAACTTCGTGACGTCGTCGACGCTCTTGCCGGTCTCCGGGTCCTTCTTCTTCGCCCACTTCATCTTCGTTACTCGCCACGTCTCACGGTCCGACGGATCGGCACCTGGTTTCAACTGCACCTCAACCGGATACGGCTCAACGTCTTCGTACCCGACGTGGAGTTCCGACAGGGCTTGACCAGCTGAAGCAAGTTCCTCAAACCGCTCCAGCGCTTCCGGAGTTGGAATGTGCGGCAGCATCTTCTTCAGATCCGGCGCGTACGTCGATCGGTATGCCGGATCATGCAGCAGGCCGTAGACATAGAAGAAGATGCCGTCTTTGGTGACTTGGTCGCCGATCGCCTCCCGGTAGAGGCGGAGGATGTCGTCGGTGATGTTGTCGGTGCGACGGTATCCGTGCTGATCGACGTCGCCGCGACCCGCAGCGAGGTCGAGGGTGCCGTCGTCCGGCTCGCCCTTGGCGTAAGTCCAGCGGGGGAAGAACTGGCCACCACTGCCGGCGCCCGTAACGTGCAGGTTTGGCAGGACGTTGAGCGCAATCGCTGAGAACGGCACGTCCGAACCAGCTCCTACGACGTAGAAGCCGAGGTTGTGATGATGCGGCGTCGGGAAGATCGACGGAAGCTGGTAGACCATCGCATTGAGCTGTCGGTTGAAGTAGGCGGCTTGCTTCTGGAACGGGCGGTAGGAGCCTTCGACGAGCGAGTCTGTCTCGAAAGCGTAGCGCTTTCCGCGTACCAAGTCCTGCTTCGCATTGCGGTTCCAACTAATCATCGCGGGGTCGCTGTCGATGAACGCGTCCACCGACGCTTTTCGGTCGGTGATCCGATTCTGCTCGCAATACGCATCGAACTCACGGACCTGGCCGTTGTAGAAATCAATCATCCGCCGCACGTTCGCCTCGACCGCCGCACGTGACGAGTTGTAGCACCACGAATCACGACCTGTGGCAAGACCGAGTGAATAAGCATTAAAAACTGCCAACCCACCGGACTTGTCACCGATCACTGGCCACGCAGGGAAGTCACCACTGCGCTGATTGATCCAGTCGCCATACTCGTTCGGTGTGATCGACTGCCAATCAACCGATTCAAGGTCCCCGCCCGCGACGATTTCCAATTTCCGTTCACGGGTCAGGTAGTCGCCGATGTCTCGATACTTAACTGCGCATGGTCCGGAACTGATGGCGTCCTTGACGCCGATGAGGATCGCGACAGTGTTGCGGCTCCCGGATCCGAATACCTTGCCACCCTCTTTCCGCGAAAGCTCACCCGCAGTGCGTTGGTTGCCGCGCAGGTTATAAACGTAGATCCGGCTGTACTCATCAGCCAGTGACAAGCGGATGCCGTCGGCGGTGTTGCCGTCTATCCAACCGCCATTCGAAACAAACGCGACGACGCCCTGCTCACGGATCCGGTCCGTGGCCCATCGGAAGGCGCGGAGATAGGAGTCGTACAGGGTCCGCTGACTGGTGGCTGTCGATCTCTCCGCGTAGGTATCCGCGATTCGGCGGTCCAGCGTCGGGTAGGAGACATTCGCGTTGAGATCATTCGCCGAGGTCTGCCCCACCGAGTACGGCGGGTTTCCTACAATGATGTGAATCGGAGCAGCGAGTTGTTTGACGATCCGAGAGTTGTTCTGCGGGAACATCTCCGTGTCCATCGAGTCGTCGTCTTCGGTCATCTGGAACGTGTCCGTAAGGACGATCCCCTCAAACGGGCTGTACTCCGCCTTGGTCAGTGCGTGGTAGGTGGTTTCGATGTTTACCGCGGCGATATAGTAAGCGAGCAGCGTGATCTCGTTGGCGTGCAGCTCGCTTGCGTACTTGCGGGCGAGGTCCTCTGGACGAACCAGTCCCGATTGCATGAGCCGGGTGATGAACGTGCCGGTACCGGTGAATGGGTCGAGGACGTGGACGGCGTCGTCAGTGAGCCCGCGGCCGAAGGCTTCGCGGGAGGCGTGGTCGGCGGCGCGCAGGATGAAGTCGACGATCTCCGTCGGTGTGTACACGATGCCCAGTGCCTCAGCCTGTTTCGCGAACCCGACTTTGAAGAACTTCTCGTAGAGTTCGGCAATTACCTGCTGCTTGCCGTCGGCGGTGGTGACCTCAGAGGCGCGGATACGCACCGAATCGTAGAAGCCCTGGAGGTGCTCCGTCTCGGCTTCCAAGCCTGAACCTCCGAGTTGATCGACCATGGCCTGCATAGTCTGCGACACCGGGTTGTGGGCCGCGAACTCGTGGCCGGCGAAAAGGGCGTCGAAAACCGGTGCCGTGATCAGGTGCTGCGCAAGCATCGAGATCGCATCGCCACGGGTGATGGAGTCGTTGAGGTTGTCCTGCAATCCCTTATGGAACTTCGCGAACGCCTCGGCCACGGTTGGGTCGGCACCGTCGATCAGAACTTTAATGCGGGCGATCAGGGCAGCGGCGATGTCGGCGACGTCCTTGGCCCAGTCCTCCCAATAGGTGCGCGAGCCGACCTTGTCGACGATGCGGGTGTAGATCGCCTCCTGCCACTCCGACAGCGAGAATAACGCCATCTGGGACGCCAGCTGCCTGTTGTTGAAACCATTCCCGTCCGCGACACCAGCACCCAAATCGGCATTGGTGTCGCCTCCGCCGGTGGAGCCGGTGCTCTCGCCGTTACCAATGCTCTCCGGGTTCTCTGTCGTCGGACCGATATGCCCACCGAGGAGTTGATCGGAGCCCTGTCCGGTGGCTTGCAGTTCCGAAGACGTATTTAGCGCGATCGAGTTGACCATCGCGTTGAACCGGTCGTCGTGGGCACGCAGCGCGTTCAGGACTTGCCACACGACTTTGAAACGCCGGTTGTCCGACAGGGCTTGGGACGGTGAGACACCGGCAGGTACCGCGACCGGGAGGATGATATAGCCGTAGTCCTTTCCCTCGGATCTACGCATGACCCGGCCCACCGACTGAACCACGTCAACGACGCTGTTGCGGGGGTGCAGGAACATCACCGCGTCCAAGGCTGGGACGTCCACGCCCTCGGACAAGCAGCGGGCGTTGGACAGGATGCGGCATTCGTTCTCCGGCAGAGGCGCCTTAAGCCACTGCAGCTCTCGGTTGCGCTCTAGCGCGTTGTAGGTGCCGTCGACGTGGCGGACCTGCACGGCGAGATCCAGATTGGTGGTGTTCACATCGTGGCCGTCTTCAATGCTGTCGGTGAGCATCTCCCGATAGGTCTCCACGACCCGTGGGAATAGCTCCGCGACCTTTTTCGACGCGGCGATGTCCCTCGCGAATGCGACGGCGCGGCGCATCGGCACCTCACCCGGCGCGAACCCTTGCCCGTCCGGGGTCTTCCCGGCGCGTTTGGCCAGACCGTTCCAGGCGCCGACGATCTTCGTCGCGTCGTCGAGGCGCAGGTCTCCGTCGGGGCCGGCGAGCTGGGTCTGCAGTGGCGCGGCGACCATTTCCTCATCCACGGTGAGCACGAGGACCTTATAGTCGGTGAGCAGCCCGCGTTCGACAGCCTCCCCGAATGACAGGCGGTGGAACTCCGGGCCGTACTTCGTCTCGTCGTCCATCGAGGTGATCTCGGCCGAGTGCTCGTCAGCCCTCGCCTTCACCGTCTCGTCGTAGATCCGCGGCGTCGCGGTCATATACAAGCGGCGGGTCGCGTCCAGGTAGTCCTCGTCGTGGACGCGGACGAAGTTCGATTCGGCCGCATCCTCCAGCGTCACACCCGTGGTGCGGTGCGCCTCGTCGCAGATCACAAGATCGAACGGAGCCACACCCGACTTCTGCGCGTCCGCGATGACCGGCAGCGACTGGTAGGTGGTGAACACCACCGTCAGGCCCTTTGCGCGCTTGCGGTGCTCCATCTCGGCGTGCAACTTCGCCGCATTAGTGGTCACCGGGATCGCGACGTCGTAGGTGTTGATGTCCTCCGCGGCGCGCGAGACCTTCGGATCGGAACAGACCGCGAACGCCCGCAAGCCCAACTGTGTCTGCGCCGTCCACTCACGCAGCGTCTGCGACAGCAGGGAGATCGACGGGACTGCGAACAGAACCCTTGCGCTCCCGCCGTTCTCAGTTGCGGTGCGCTCGGCGATCTTGAGCGCGGTGAACGTCTTGCCGGTGCCGCACGCCATTATCAGTTTGCCGCGGTCGTTGCCGGCGGCAAAACCTGCGAATACCTTCTCGATCGCGGTGGCCTGATGCTGACGCGGCTCGTGACGGGCCGCTTCGGAGACGTCGATATGTAGGTCACCGTCCACCCAGGCGATGTCCCAGTCGATCGGCGAGTCAGCGATCTCCGCCAGTCCGATCCGCTGCACCGGGATGGTCTGATTCTCAAGAGCCTCTTCAGCGTTCTTTCCCCACCGGTCGGTGGTGGAGATGATGATTCGGTTCGTGAAGGGCTGCTTGCCGGAAGCAGTGAAGAACGAATCGATGTCCTCCTTGCGGAGCTGGTGCGTCGGCTCGTAGAACTTGCACTGGATCGCTGTGTACTCACCGCTGTCACGCTCACGGGCAACGAGGTCAATTCCTGTGTCGGGCCTACCTTTCCGGCCAGGCCAATCCATCCACCGCCACACTGCGTCGTACTGCTGCGACAGCAGCGGGTCGAGGTCGAAGTAGCGGACCATAAGCTTCTCGAACTTGGTCCCGCGTTCGGAGTTCGACGGCGCTTTGCGGAACGCGTCCATCACCTCGTGGATCGAACCCATAACCTTGCTGCCTCCATCCTCAACGTCCTGCAGGAATGAGATTAAGTTGCCGCGACGGTCACGACTGAGTGTTCAACATGCGTGCGTGTCGCGGTGCCGGCGCCCCGCTATGAGCGGTTCAGGAAATTCGACTGATTGGCATGCACGATCTTCGTCGTGGCAACGAGGTCTGTTCCCCAGAACATGCCAATCGCCGTCGCTACGTCTTCTAACCGGTTTGGGCGTGCCGGCCGCCCGTGGTCCTTGGCGTAGGGGCCGTCTGTCTCCAGCAGGATCCGATCTCGGGGGATCTCCCGCATCAGCGCGGGAAACTTTCGGGAGCGCGTCATCGCGACGTTGATCGAGAAGTAGAGCCCTGCTTGAAGTGCCTCGCCGATGAGATTCAGCGGGCCGCTGTACCAGTGCAGGACAGCCGGCAGTCCTGCGTCAGCGAGACGGCGAACGACGTCCTTCTCTGCGCCCCGGCTATGAACAGTCAAGGGATGTCTCCCAGGCTGAGCTTCTGTCAGTACGACGTCGAAAATGCGTTGCTGCGCCTTGGCAGTAGCTGTTCCGGCACGTGAGTAGTCGAGGCCCACTTCGCCGATCCAATTCGTCTGCGGCACAAGCCGAAAGAACCGAGCGAGTTCGTTCGGGCCGAACGCTGCGGCCCGCAGCGGGTGCAACCCGAGCGCCACCTCGACGTGCTCACGCGTGCCAAGACGGGTGCGGAGCCGTCGATACTCGTCGGGGTCTTCTGTGACCGCGACGACCCCGACTCCCGCCTCATCAGCTTCGCGCAGTGTCGCCACCGGGTCCGTGTAGGCAGACACATGACAGTGTGTGTCGAGCAGTCGAACAGCACTCACTTCAACCTCTCGACGATTTCGGCAGTGGCGCCCGAAGCGCCGTTGAACCAGGACCGTAGTTCCTGCTTGCCTGTGCGCCACACTCGCAGGAACTCACGATGCTCGCCATTCGGGATCGGGCCGTTGCGGAGAATGTCACGATCTGGCCCGTCTGAGTACACCGAGTTAATAACGGCTCGAAGGTCCGCGGCCCGCTCCGTCTGGCGGTCGAGCAGGCCCTCACCGGTGAGTGCGTCCCATGCGTAGCCTTGCGGCGTGTCCCAGCCGACAGTGGCCATCGAGGACCGCCGGATGAGGCAGGGAAAGCAGTACCCGCAGTTGCCCTGTTCTCGTTCGGCGTAGCGGGCCGCCTCTGGGTGGGAGCAAGAGATGCTGTGCGGCGCAAGGGCCCGAAGAAGCTCAGGGTTTCGAGAACCCGCGAGGATCTCACCCTTGGTCTTTAAGCGGAACGGGTTGAGGATCGGGTTATGTACGCCGATAGCGTGAACGGCCGCGCGTAGCAGATGAATGAAATGTGGGTGGGTCGTACGTGTGCTGTAGCTACCCGACCGTGCACGGGTGAGCGGAACGTTGATACCGATGAATCCGTTCTCCGGTATGTAGACGGGGACATCAGGCCCCACCGACGCAGCGAGGGCGAGCCCAGCCGTGAGAAACAGCAACGACCGCGCGCGAGTCGTGGTCTCCCTGTCTCTCGGAAGTGGCCGAGCTTGCCCTGCCGCGGCGGGTGCTGGGCGAAGGAAGATGCTCCGCAGCTCCAGACGGTCTTCCCCATAGTGCTCGCACAACGCATCGGTGAGCTTCTTCTGCGCCGTAGACGCTTGATCGCCCTCGTTATGCGAGATTAGGCACAAGCGTCGGTTCGGGTCTTCTTCGAGAAGGTCGATCACCCCGGTCAACGAGTCCAGACCGCCGGAGAACAGACTGACGGCGTCGACCGCGGCTACCGGCGTCATCTCTTTGGGCACTCTCCCGACACCGTCCAGTGGAGAGGTGTCGTCACGATAGGGCTTCAGGGCCCAATTGTCGCCGGTGAGGAAGTCCAGAGTCTCCTTCCACGGCGCAGCTGCCCACACGTTCAAATCTGCGACAGGAAGCTCCACTGAGAGGTCGCGAGTCCACACGTCAGCTGCGGCGGCGCGGGGGGTGGCCTTGTCGACGCAGTACACGCTGGCCCCCAGCAGGAAAACGTCGAGGGCCGCTCGCGGTGCCCGCCATCCTGCTAGGAATCGAGACCCCGCCCGGTTCCCTAGTTGGATAGTCGACGTCGCGCTCCCCGGCGCCCAATCGAGTAGTCGAAGGTCCTCCGGCTCGGTCGGAGTTGTTGAAGCTGGGCGGATACGAACTCGGTAATCGGTCATGCGCGGCCCTCGCCTTCGAGAGCGGAGAGCAATTCGTAGGCAGATGTGACCGCGCGCGCAGCGATGTCCCGGCCCTGCTGGCCACTCCAATCGACGGAAAGCGGATTCGCCGGCAACTCGATCACCACAAGGTCAGCGATGATCTGACGCATCTGCTGATCTGCCCGCCGCATCGCGACAGGGTCGGTCAACCGACTCAGTCGCTCCGCGACGACCGGAACCCTGTTGTAGACGTACAGCGCCAGAAAACGTTCGAGGATTTCCCCAAGCTGATCGCGGTCAACACTGACCTCATTCAACTCATCCCATGAGTCAGCATCGCCGAATACCTCGTCGAGAACATCACATGCGGCGTCACGAGCCGCACCGGAGTCGAGGTCGTTTCCTACGCCAGCGATGTAGCTGACGAGTTCGTCGAGAACGGTGAATCGATCCTGGCCAACCAGATGGGCCAGACCGATCGCCGTCAGTGCCTGCGCAGCGGTACCCGTTCCCAAGCCGGTGAGCAGTCCACCCAGTCTTGTGATGCCAGATCGACCTGCCCGAGCTCCGGCGGCAGCCTCGCCGGTACCTCCGAGAAGGGGGACATGACGTGCTAAGACACGGTTGGCGCGCTCGTTGGAGCGAGACCTTCCGAGACCGCGGACGTAGGCATTCGTCGCGTGCTTGAGTGGTGTCCAGTTTCCGCCCGTTCCCGCTGCTCTATCTGCTGATGTCCCCACTCGGCTAGATCTTCTTTCTGGCGGCAGCTTCGCGTGCGCCCTTCACCAGGGTCCGCAGCTGGTTGTTGTCTCCGTCCTCCCAGCGCTGCAGGAGTCGAGCCACAGCCTCGTCTTCGAGTGGGAGACGGCGAACAGCGGCGGTCCCGGCGGTAGGTGGGATGGATGAGGGTGGCAGCGGTAGAAGTGCCGCGCATACCGCGCCGACGATGTCGGAGTTCTTCTCCGCCAGTTCCAGCGCCGCCGTCAATGCTGTACCAGCGGGGTTGCGTTTGACCCGTTCAAGCAGTGCGTCGATGAACTGGATCCGCTCACTCGGTACAAGACCCTTGACGGCTGGGTAGTGACTGCGTCGGTTCGCCTCGATGTCGGACTGGATGTCGGTGACCAGTCGTTGCAGATGCGGCGCGAGCCTTGAGGCCGAGACTCCGAAGGACAACCTGTCACGTGAATACATGAAGTAGGGACGTAGGTCCGTGCCCGCGAGCGACGGGTCAGCCCGAAGCCAGTCCGCGATATACGTCTTCGCAGCCCATACCTCCGATTCGGACTGCGCAGAGGGAGGTGCGACCTCGGCGGCGGGAGCGGGTTTCCCTTTTGCTGATCCGGTTACCTTTCCGTCACCGGACTGATCGTCCTCGGCCAGTTCAGTGTCGCCACCGCCTGCCCGTGCAAGGGCCTCCGCGGCGGCGAGCTCGCTCGATGCGCCGGCCGCCGCCATCTCCCAGTCGAACAGCTTCTGGAAGTCGGGGTTGTACTGGTCCTCCAACACCATCAGCTTCGCGAGGATGGGCAATTCGATATTCGCACCGCGTCGTTCTGCGCTTCGGTGCTTCAGCAGCAGATTGTTGAGGAAGCGCTTCAGCTGACGTGGGTTTCCACGTAGCGACGACCCTAGGATCGGTGAAATCTCCGCTGCCCACTTCAAGTCGTCGGCAAGTCCGGTGGGTATGTCATCGAGGACCGAACCTGCGATCCCAGTGTTGAATGCGACCGCCAGGCCGTTCTCACGTCGGATCTTGGTGGCGTTGTTGAGTACCGCATCGAAATCCTCGCTGGGCAGGTGTAGCTCTGCGAAGAGCAGATTGATGTAGGTCTCGGCTTCTGGTGCGGATAACGGGGGAATTGCGACCTTGAGTTGGAGCATCTTCTCCAAATAGTCCCTTCCGATGCCGAAGCCGTCCGACTTCTTGAGTTCCGGGTAGCGCGAGTCGATCGCGGATTCAACAACGTTCTGATTTAAGGCGAGAACGTATGCGGTGTTCGGCGTGTTGAGGAACAGCCGTATCGCTTCGATGGTATCGACAACGGTGTTCGGGAGGCACCGGTCCAGGTCGTCGATGAACACCACGACCGCCTTACAGTCGGGAATGTCGCTAACGAGCTTGGAGAACTCGCGGCGGAACGCATCGACATCATCGAGAGGCGACGAAGCGTCCGTAGGAGGCGCAGTCGATACTTCGTCGGGCCCTTTCAAAGCTGCCTCGGTCTGCTTCGCAGCTGCTCCCACAAGAGCCGTCGCCGCGTCCAGCGCGGAGGAGTCCAGATCGACACCAGCGCCCTGCAGAATGACCGGGAGCAGGGCCGGCGCGGCGGCGGCTCCTGTTCTGCCTAGCTTGCGACCCCAACGACGCAGGCTGGCGACGATCTTCCGGAGTCGTCTCACTCTGTCGAAGGTGCCCGGTGCGCGTTTCACGATCGCGTCCAGCACCGCCGTCATTAGGGCAATCTTCACGTCGTCGTGGTCCTCGTACTGCCACGGACTGAAGTGCACCGTTAGATAGGGCGAGACCTGATCCCCTTCGCGCTCGTTGTGGGCATCTTCATCCCGGACGGCAGCAAGCTCACAAGCTGCGATCTGCATCAGACTGCTCTTGCCCGATCCCCAGTCACCGAGCACACCAATCGTCAACGGGAGCAGACGCGGCTCCGTCAGAGCGACGACCAGGCCATCGACTAGAAACTCGAAGCCCAGAAGGTCGATGTCAGCTTCATTGTCAGCCCACATAGGCTCCCCCAGACTCCGACGGGTCGTTACAGAGGCACAGGCCTCACTACAGCGCGGAGCGTGGCCAAATCCTGTGCCCCCCCGATGAGAGCGTACGACGCATCACCGCGGGCACCCAGGAACACGCCGGAGGGTCGATTAGGGCCGGACAGACTGGGTCCGCCGCCTTCAGCCTGCTCGCCGCCGCAGCCCCGCTGCCACCCAGCTCCTTATCGAGCCGGACCGGATGAGGAAGGCCCCGGCTACCTTGCTAACTCGGCGCGACGAGCGAGGTGAGTCCCGCCGCGTCGGAGGTGAGTCGGACGAGCACGTCACTAACCCGCCACATCCGGTCCACCGACCCCACCTGATTTTGCAGCGACCAGAGCTGCTGGCACGAACGAAGGTCGTAGGCCTTCGCGAGCACGTCGGAGTTGGGATTGGTGACCCCGAACACAAGCGCAGAACGGAGTGCCCAAGAGGTTCTGTATCGGGTAGTCGCAGACCGCACCCGTGGCGCCCTCTTTGAAGTCATACTGCTGCCACTGCGGAAACGCCTGACTCGTAACCAGATTGACCATCAGCGTAGTTCCGACGAGCTGCATTGCGCCGCTGGGAACCTCGATCAGCTTTTGTCCCTCGGCGGAGTACACGGCATTCACATCGTCTGATTCCGTCGTGGTCACCGGCAGGTCAGCCGGTTCCTCCCCGAGAGATGTCTCCGTGCTCTCGCCGACGCGTCTGCCACTCTCGTCGAAGAAGTAGATGTCGCCGGGTGATCCGTCCGAACGCACGGCTTTGCTCGCGAATCCACCTGTATAGAAATGCGTTTCGACTAGAAACGCGCCCTCGTCGATCTCGGGATTTACCACCCGGCCGTCCGCCACCGAGAAGACGGTCTGTGAAGACTTCCTGGGGTTCACATCCCGCTGCGCTGTAAGGGTTTGCGAGCGTGCCGCCAGCCGCTCAATCGGCTCGATCTCGAGCAGTCCATCTCCGGGCACGAACCACGTCGTCTCGGCCCGCGGACCGATGTCGAACGCGCCCTGATCCTGCGTCGTCGCCACCGCATGGATACCCACCTGCTCAACGGCCAGCGTGCCGCATCCGAGCCGCAGATCCGTCGGACCCACGTACTTCACGGCACCGGAGCGGCCGTCGATCACACGTGCGGTCACTGACGGAAGTCCATCCAGACATAGAGTGTCGTTCGGCCCGTTGAGAAAACACTGGGGGTCCCGCGCGGCGACACTCAGCGGCACCGCACTGAACAGCGGCCGGCCGTCACGCACGTCGACGCCCGCCAGCCACCATTGCGGCGCCTCCGGTGCGCCGCTGCTCGCCAAAAAATACGCGCGGTTGTCGATGTTTCCGGTGAACGGCCGCGGTCCGCGCGGATCGTTGCTGACCGCGGTGCGGCTGTCACCAGTGTCGGGTAACCCCAGGTCGCCGACGGTCGTGCGCCATCCTGGGACCGGTTGCTCGCGCATAGACGACGCCAGCATCGGCTGCGGTGGCGGCTGCCAGGATGTCCGCGCGGCGCTCAACCGGAGGTCGGGGACCCACCGCGTGACAGCCAAGGCTCCTGTGACCACCACGATCGACAGGACTGCTGCGCCGATCAGGAGACCTCGGCGCCGACTCACGCGAGCAGCCACGGCCTGCACCCCGCCTCAGCCTCCAGCCAGCTCCGCGTACACCGCAGCCTCGAACCCGAGGATCGTGTGCACCACGGTGTCGTCGAAGAACGGCAGCACCTGTGTCGCGATCACCGCGCCGACGCCGGCCTTGCGGTCGATCCAGAAGAAGCTGTTGAACAGACCCGACCAGTCCGCCGAGCCGGCACTGCGCATCCCGGGCAGGTCGACCTGATACAGGTGGAACCCGAGGCCCCACCCCTGCGGCACAGGTAGCAACTCGACCGGCTTGGTCAGCTCCGGGATGGCCGGCTCCATCTTCTTCGGCAGCGGCGCCCCGTTGAGGTGATCCTGCAGCGCCAACTCCACGGTCTCCGCTTTCAAGACGCGCTGCCCGTCGAGCTCGCCGCCGTTGAGCCAGGCGCGCACGAACCGTCCGTAGTCGGCGACCGTCCCGTACGACCCGTGCCCAGCGGCGTCCCATTCCGGGTTGGCCGGTAGGTCCATCTCGGTCTCCACTAGGCTGCCGTCGGGCGCGCGGAAGCGGATCGGCAGCAGTCGCGCGCGCTGCTCGTCGCTCAGCTCGAACGTCGAGTCCGTCATGCCCAGCGGGCCGTACACGTGCTCGGCGATGTAGTCGGAGAGCGTCTGCCCGCTGACGGCCTCGACGGTCAGCCCGAGCCACTCGGTGTTGACGCCGTACTCCCAGACCGTGCCCGGGTCGTGGACCAGCGGCGCGCTGAGGCTCTTCTTCACCCCCTCGAGGGGGTTCGGGAAGTTCTGCTCGGTGCAGTACGCGAAGAGCTTCTCGTTGAGGAAGTGGTAGCCGCAGCCGGCGGTGTGCGTCATCAGCTGCCGGACCGTCGCCTGCGTCTTCGGTGCCCGCAGGACCGGCTCACCACCCTCGATGCCGTCGAGCACCTGGAGCTCACCGAACTCCGGCAGGATTGATGCGACGGGCGTGTCGAGACCGATCCTGCCCTGCTCGACGAGCTGCAACGCGGCCGTGGTCGCGACCGCCTTCGTCATCGACGCATTACGAAACATCGAGTTGGACTTGGCATCTCCTGCTGCGCCCTCATAGAGGACACCGTCGCGGCCGACGACGGTGGCGGCGACGCCGTGCAATGCCCCTTCCGCGGTCACGCTGTTCAGCAGGTCGTCGATGCGCTCAAAACCCATATCAAGCTCCTTTGCCTACGGGTGGTCCGTCCCAAATCATGGCAGGCCGGGTGCGTCATTGAGACTGCTCGGCGCGGTCTCACGCCATAACATCACCGCGTGCAACCCGACACTGCCACCGAGCAGCGCACCGTCTCCGGCGTCGCCGCCGTGATGACCGTGCTCGCGATGGGCCTCGGCTACGCGATCTCCATTGGCGACCCCACCACCCTGTCGGCCAACCTGCAGGTCGTCTCCGCCGGCCTCGGGATCACCGGCAGCACCGCCACCTTCATCGCCAGCCTCGCCACCCTGACCATGGCCGCCGCGGTGCTCTCCGCCGGAGCCCTCGGCGACCTCTACGGCATGCGCCGCCTCTACATGGTCGGCCTCGCCGGCGCCGCCGCCTTCAGCCTGCTCGCCGCCGCCGCCCCCGTCGCCGCCGTGCTCATCGTCGCCCGCGCCGGCGTCGGCATCGCCCTGGCCTTCCTCATCGGCCTGTCCCTCGCCCTCACCAACGCCGTCTTCTCCCCCGAACGCCGTGCCGCCGCCATCGCCGCCTACTTCGGCGTCGGCTACGCCGTCTCCACTCCGCTGCCTGCCCTCGGCGGCACCTTGGCCCACGCCATCGGTTGGCGCGCAACCTTTTTCCTCGTGCCGGTCATCGCCGTCATCGGTCTGCTCATCACCTGGCGCTACGTCCCCGAGACCGTGCGGAGCAGCCGCCGCCTCGACGTCCCCGGCATGGCGCTGTTCGCCGTCGCGCTGCTCGCGTTCATCTACGGCATGTCCCGCATCGAGACCGGCATCGACGCGGTCGGCCTCACCTGTATCGCCGCGGGCCTGGCTGCCGGTGTCGCGTTCGTGGTCCGTGAACGCAGCACCGACCATCCCGCGCTCGACATGCGCGTCTTCCGGTCCAGCCGCTTCAACGCCGCCGTCGCCGCCGGTGTGGTGTTCAACATCGTGCTCGGCGGTTCGATGATCCTGCTGGCTTTCTACCTCGTCACGATCCGCAAGGAATCCCATGAGCTCTTCGGGTATCTCCTGATGCCCGCCACCGCGATGGCCGCCCTCGCCGCGCTCTCGGCCGGACCCGTCGCCAACAAGTTCGGTGCCCGCACCGTCATGGTCACCGGCCTGGTGCTGATGCTCGGCGGGCTCGTCGTGCTGCACAGCTACACCCTCGACATCACCCGCGTCACGGTGTTCATCACCGCGGCACTGATGGTCATTGGCGGAGCACTGGTCACCACCCCGCAGGCCATGATCATGATGAACAGCGCCCCCGCTGATCTCGGCGGCGCCGTCTCCGCCGTCAAGAGCGCGGTCAACGAAGGCGGATACTCGCTCGGCCCAGCGCTTTTCGCCCTCGTCGGGATCAACCTGTTCCTCACCGACAGTGCCCACGACCTGTCGAAGGACGGCGTCGACCGCGCCGAAACTCGTGAAGCCCTGCTGACCACCCACGGTGGCCACAACGGTGCCGCGCTGGTCAACCCCGAACAGGCCCGTCTGATCGTCGATCAGGCGCCCTACAACGCGATCGACGCCATCCACACGCTCAGCCTGATCATGGCGGCCGGGCCGATCATCGCGATCATCCTGGCGCTCTGGCTGATCAAGCCCACCCGCTAAGCCGGCCCCGCGCCCGCCGCCGTCGGCTCGATCGTCGGCGCCGGATATCCGCCCGACTGCATCGCCTCCCGCACTGCGGCATTCACCGCGTCCACGGACTCGACAGGCGCCAGCGCGATCACGCAGCCGCCGAACCCGCCGCCCGTCATCCTCGCCCCCAGTGCACCCGCCGACACGGCGGTAGACGCGATCAGGTCGAGATGCGGTGTGGTGATCTCGAAGTCGTCCCGCATCGAGCGGTGGGACTCGGTGAACAGGGTGCCGACGCGACGGAAGTCGTTCGCCGCCAACGCCTCCACCGTGTCCAGGACCCGCTGGTTCTCGGTGACGATGTGCCGGGCCCGCCGTTGATCCTCACCCGAGAGCGCAGACACAGAAGTGACCTCCCGCAGCGACGGGACACCCAGCGCTGCGGCGGCCCGCTCACACGACGCACGTCGCGCCGCGTACTCGCCGCCGGCGTGCTGATGCCGCGCCTGCGAATCGATCAGCAGCAGCCGGACGCCGTGGGCGTCGGGATCGAACGGGACCGGCGTGACGGTGAGGTCGCGGAAGTCGATCAGCTGCGCGCTCCGCGGCTGCGCGTAGAGGATCGCCAATTGGTCGAGCAGACCCGTCGGCGCACCGACATACTCGTTCTCGCCGCGCTGCGCGATACGTGCCTGCTCCACCCGATCGACCGTCAGATCCGCACCCCAGAGCAGGGCGCCCAGGACCGCGCATTCCAGCGCCGCCGACGACGCCAGGCCCGAGCCGATCTGCACCCCGCCGCTGATCGCCAGCGTCCCACCCGGCACAGCATGGCCGGCTTCTCGAAGCGACCACACCACCCCGGCCACATACGCCGCCCAGCCGGTCACGTCCCCGGGAGATGTGTCGAGCCCGACGCGCACCACGTCCGGCTCCCGGTCGGTGCCCACCACCAGCTCGCCGCTGCCAGCCGGCTCGTAGTCGACGACGGTGCGGCCGGGCAGCGCGATCGGCAACGCGAAACCCGCGTTGTAGTCGGTGTGTTCACCGATCAGGTTGATCCGGCCCGGCGCCGAGAAGCGAATACTCACAAGCCACGCAACCTCTCGGCCAACGTTTCGGGCACGACGTCGTTGATGAACGCATCCATCACCGACTCCGACGACGCGAGGAACTTCAGCTTGTCGGCGGTCCGTCGCGTAGAAATGATCTCGACGTGGAAGCAGCCCTCCCCCTCGGGGAACTGGTGCAGCCCCGCCATGTACGGCAGCGGTGCGTCGTACATCCGGTCCAGCCGCTGCAGAACCTCCTGATAGACAGCACTGAACGCGTCCAACTCCACCGCGTCGAGATCGAGCAGGCTGTTCACGAACCGGTGAGGGTAGATGTGCACCTCCACCGGCCACCGGGCCGCGAACGGAACGAACGCCGTGAACATGCTGTTGCGCAACACAACCCGACGCCCATCGTCCACCTCCCGCCCCACCATGTCTGTGAACAGATTGCTGCCCTGCTGTTCTCGATACGACGATGCCTGCCGCAACATCTGCTCCGTCCGCGGCGTCAGGAACGGATACCCGTAGATCTGCCCGTGCGGGTGGGTCAGCGTCACGCCGATCTCTTCACCGCGGTTCTCGAAGCAGAACACCTGCGCGATACCCGGCCTGCCGAGCAGATCACAGGTCCGGTGCCGCCACGCCTCGACGACCAGGCGGGCCTGCGCGGGATCGAGTGAGGCGAAGGAGCTGTCGTGATCGCTGGAGAAGCAGATCACCTCGCACCGGCCGCGGCTCGGCACCTGCTCGAACGAGGAGGACGCCGTCAGCACATCGCCCGAACCTGCCAGGCTGGCGAATCGATTCTCGAAGACAACGACGTCGTAGTCCGGTGCCGGGATCTCACTGGTCAGTCCGGACGGTCCGGGGCAGAGCGGGCACTCGCCGCGGGGCGGCAGGTAGGTGCGGTCCTGGCGGGCCGGTGCGACGATCACCCATTGCCCGGTTGTCTGATCGAACCTCAACTCCGACAGCGACTCTGAACGGGGAGGCAGTGGCCGCTGGTCTGGAACTGGTGCGGGCGACCGGCCGGGAAGAGTGAAGAAGAGGAGATCGCGTCCGTCGGCGAGGGTCCATGCCGTCACTGCGTTGGCGAGCGACGGATTCTCATCCACGGTTGACGCAACTCCTCTTCCCGACGCGCAGCGGCGGCGTCCAGGATCTGATGGTAACGCGCGACGAGTTGCTCCCGGGACAGCCCGAACTCGGGCAGGACCTCGTCGGCAGGCGGGCCGCCGTAGGGAGCCCAACTCCGCATGAACGTGACGATGTCGTGCTCGAAGCGATCCGCGATGCCGGGCATGTCAGGCCCCGCCCTTCTTCTTGTTGTAGATGTCGAAGCCGACGGCAGCCAGCAGCACCAGGCCCTTGATCACCTGCTGCACGTCACTGCCGATACCGATGAGCGACATCCCGTTGTTGAGGACGCCGAGCACGAAACCGCCGATGATCGCGCCGAACACGGTGCCGACACCGCCGCTGGCCGACGCGCCACCGATGAACGCCGCGGCGATCGCCTCCAGCTCCATGCCGATACCCGCTTGCGGTGTCGCGGAATTCAGGCGAGCGGCGAACAGCAGTCCAGCGAGCGCCGAGAGCAGACCCATGTTGACGAACACCAGGAACGTGACCCGCTTGGTCTTGACTCCCGACAGACGCGCCGCCGCCTCGTTGCCGCCGACCGCATAGACCTGCCGGCCGACGACCGTGCCGCGCATGATGAACGCGTAGACCACGAAGGCCAGGGCCAGGATGATGCCGACCACCGGGACGCCGCGGTAGCTCGCCAGCACCAGCGTGAACGCCGCGAGTGCCGCGACGATGGCCGCGCACTTGGCGATGAACCAGCCCAACGGCAGCACGCTGAACCCGTACTGGCTCTGGGCGCGTCGCTGCCGCACCTGCTGCCACACCGCGGCCAGCATCACAAACACGCCGAGAATGACGGTCGGCCAGTGGTAGACGGCGTTCACGCCGAGCTCGGGCAGGAACCCGCTACTGACCTGACCGAAGGTGCGCGGGAACGGCGCGATCGACTGTCCTTCGAGCAGATACTGTGTGGCGCCGCGGAAAACGAGCATGCCCGCCAGCGTGACGATGAACGATGGGATGCCGACGTAGGCGATCCAGAAGCCCTGCCACGCCCCGATCAGCGCACCCAGAAGAAGGCAGAGCGCGACCGCGACCGGCCAGGGCATGTCGTTGCGGATCATCAGCACCGCCGACATCGCCCCGATGAACCCGGCGATCGAGCCCACCGACAGGTCGATGTGGCCGGAGATGATCACGATGACCATCCCGATCGCCAGGATCAGGATGTAGCCGTTCTGCTGGACGATGTTGGTGACGTTGAGCGGCTTGAGCAGGATGCCGTCGGTCCACACCTGGAACAGGATGACGATCAGGGCGAGCGCGACGACCATGCCGTACTGGCGGAAGTTGCCCTGCAGCAATGCTTTCACGCGGGACACCGGGGAGTCCGCGGGCGGCGGAGCCGGGGCGCTGGGCGGCGTCGACACCGTCGGGGTGGTGGTCATCTATCCTCGTCCCTTCATCATGTAGCGCATCAGCGTCTCCTGGGACGCGTCGGCCCGGGCCACCTCACCGGTGAGCCGGCCCTCGTTGAGTGTGTAGATGCGGTCGCACAGGCCGATCAGCTCCGGCAGCTCCGAGGAGATCACGATCACCGCTTTCCCCTGCGCTGCCAGCGAATTGATGATCGTGTAGATCTCGTACTTGGCGCCGACGTCGATACCGCGGGTGGGTTCGTCGAGGATCAGCACGTCGGGATCGGCGAAGATCCACTTGCTCAGCACGACTTTCTGCTGATTGCCGCCCGACAGGTTCCCGGTGACGGCCTTCACCGACGGCGCCTTGATCCGCATGTCCGTGCGGAACCGCTCGGCGACCTTGGTCTCCTCGTGCTCGTTGATGACCGACTGCCTGCTCACCTTCGGTAGCGACGCCAGGGTGATGCTGCGCGCGATGTCGTCCATCAGGTTCAGGCCGAAGTGCTTGCGGTCCTCGGTCGCGTAGGCGATGCCGTGGCCGATGGCCTCGGGCACGGTGCGGGTGCGAATCTCTTTGCCGTCCTTGAACACCGTGCCGCCGGCCTTCTTGCCGTAGCTGCGGCCGAACACGCTCATCGCCAACTCGGTGCGCCCGGCGCCCATCAACCCGGCCAGCCCCACCACCTCGCCACGGCGCACGTTCAGCGAGACGCTGTCGACGACCTTGCGCTGCTGATCGAGCGGGTGATAGACCGTCCAGTCCTCGATGGCGAACGTCACGTCACCGATTTCGTGGGCGGTGCGTTCCGGGAACCGGTCGACCAGCGGCCGACCCACCATGCCGCGGATGATGTGTTCCTCGGTGAGATCCGGTCCCACGTCGAGCGTCTCGATGGTGCGTCCGTCGCGCAGCACGGTGATGCGGTCGGCGACGCGCGTCACCTCGTTGAGCTTGTGCGAGATGATGATGCACGTCAGCCCCTGGCGGCGCAGCTCCATGATCAGGTCGAGCAGGTTGCGGCTGTCCTCGTCGTTCAACGCGGCGGTCGGCTCGTCCAGGATCAGCAGCTTCACTTTCTTCGACAGCGCCTTGGCGATCTCCACGAGCTGCTGCTTGCCCACCCCGATGTCGGAGATCCGGGTGCCCGGGCTCTCCCCCAACCCCACGCGGTCGAGGAGCTGCTGGGCGTGGGTGGTGGTCTCGTGCCAGCTGATCACCCCGGCCGAGGCGTGCTCGTTGCCCAGGAAAATGTTCTCGGCGATGGAGAGCACCGGCACCAGCGCCAGCTCCTGGTGGATGATCCCGATGCCGCGCCGCTCGCTGGACCGGATGTCTTTGAAATCACCGGGTGCACCGTCGAAGACGATCTCCCCCTCGTAGCTGCCATGCGGATAGATCCCGCTGAGCACCTTCATCAGGGTGGACTTGCCGGCTCCGTTCTCCCCGCAGATCGCGTGGATCTCACCCTTGTGCACCGTGAGGTTCACGTCGCGCAACGCGGTCACGGCGCCGAAGCGCTTCGTGATGTCCCGCATCTCGAGCAGTGCGGTGTCCTCGCCGCCCATCAGGCCAGCTGCGCGGACGTGTAGTAGCCCGAGTCAACCAGCACCTTCTGGTAATTGGACTTGTCCACACTCACCGGCTGCAGCAGGTACGACGGGACCACCTTCACCCCGTTGTCGTAGGTGGTGGTGTCGTTGACCTCGGGCTTGCCGCCGGTCAGCAGTGAATCAGCCATCTGCACAGCGGCTTTCGCGAGCTCGCGGGTGTCCTTGAACACCGTCTGGGTCTGCTCGCCGGCGATGATCGACTTGACCGACGCGAGTTCGGCGTCCTGGCCGGTGACGATCGGCAGCGGGTTGGCCGGGGTGCCGTAGCCCGCGCTCTTCAGCGCCGAGATGATGCCCAGCGACATTCCGTCATACGGCGAGAGCACCGCGTCCACGCGACCGCTGGTGTAGGACCGGCTGAGCAGGTTGTCCATCCGGGACTGGGCGAGCCCGCCGTCCCAGCGCAGCGTCGCGACCTGGTCGAAGGACGTCTGCCCGCTGCGCACCACCAGCTTGCCGCTGTCGAGGTAGGGCTGCAGCACGCTCATCGCACCCTTGAAGAAGAACGTCGCGTTGTTGTCGTCGGGCGATCCGGCGAACAGCTCGATGTTGAACGGGCCTCCGTTGTTGGAGGTACTGCCCTGCGCCACACCGAGCTTGTCGACGATGTACTGCGCCTGCAGCACGCCGACTTTGAAGTTGTCGAACGTCGCGTAGTAGTCGACGTTGGCCGAGCCGCGGATCAGCCGGTCGTAGCTGACCACCGGGATCTTGGCATCGGCGGCCCGCTGCAGGATGTCGGTCAGCGAGGAGCCGTCGATCGGCGCAACAACCAGCACCTTGACGCCCTTGGTGATCATGTTCTCGATCTGCGAGACCTGGTTCTGCACCACGTCGTCGCCGTACTGGAGATCGGTCTCGTAGCCCAGCGCCTGGAACTGCTTGGCCATGTTGTCGCCGTCGGCGACCCACCGCTCCGACGATTTGGTCGGCATCGCGATGCCGATGGTGCCGCTGCGATCGCCGCCACCACCGCCGCCGGTGGCCTCGGGGCCGGTCGAGCGGCCACAGCCGGCGCTCGCCAGCGAGGCCGTCAGGGCCAGCGCGGCCGCGATTCGAAGAAAGCTCTTACGCATGGATTCCTCCGGTTGGTTCTGCCACGCATCGCTGGTCCGTCGGGCGGAGTGCCATCACGATGTGAGCGCTAACATCGAGCATCTTGTGACGCGGCTCACGCCCCTGTCAAGGGGGGCGACGGAGAAATGTTAGCGCTAACAAAATCGTTGACAGCCCTGCGATGTGAGCGTTAACATCTGCGAAGTGTAACGCCGGTCACATTCTCACCGGCACCGCCGGTCCCCGCCAAACGAGGCCTTGAACTGGCCCTATGGCATTCCGAAGGAGTCTGAAGTGAACAGAATCTTCTCTGCGATGCTCGCCGTCGCAACGGCGGGCGTGCTCGCGGCTTGCGGCAGCGGACCCGCCCCCGGAAACGCACCGGGAGGTGGCGCCGGCGGCGACGGCCAGATCACGATGGGCTTCTCTCAGGTCGGCGCGGAAAGCGGATGGCGCACCGCGAACACGACCTCGATCCAGGACGCGGCCAAGGCCGCCGATGTGAACCTGAAGTTCTCCGACGCCAACGGCAAGCAGGAGAATCAGATCTCGGCCATCCGGTCGTTCATCCAGCAGCGTGTCAACGTGATCGCGTTCAGCCCGGTGGTGCGCACCGGCTGGGACGCGGTGCTGCTGGAGGCCAAGAACGCCGGCATCCCGGTGATCCTCACCGACCGCGCCGTCGACACCCAGGAGAAGGACGTCTACAAGACGTTCCTGGGCGCCGACTTCGTCCAGGAGGGTCAGTGGGCCGGCGAGTGGGTGGTCAAGGAGTTCGCCAACGCCCCCGGACCCGTGAACATCGTCCAGCTGGAAGGCACCACCGGCTCCGATCCCGCGCTGGAACGCAGCACCGGGTTCAGCAAGGCCATCGCCGCCAACCCCAACCTGAGCGTGATCGCCTCGCAGACAGGCGATTTCACCCGCTCGGGCGGCAAGCAGGTGATGGAGGCATTCCTCAAGGCCAACCCGAAGATCGACCTCGTCTTCGCCCAGAACGACGACATGGCCCTCGGCGCGATCGAAGCCATCGAAGCGGCCGGCAAGAAGCCCGGCCAGGACATCAAGATCGTCGCGATCGACGCCACCCACGACGGCATGCAGGCGCTGGCCGACGGGAAGATGAACTTCATCGTCGAGTGCAACCCGCTGCTCGGACCGCAACTGATGGACCTGGCCAAGAAAGTCGTTGCCGGCGAATCGGTTCCGGCTCGCGTCGTCACCCCCGACCAGACCTTCGACCAGCAGCAGGCCAAGGCGGTCCTGCCCGAGCGCAAGTACTGACCACGCGTGACGTCTGTGATGACGACAGCGACGGCCGACCCGGTCGTCCACATGCGGGACGTCTCGATCGACTTCCCCGGCGTCAGAGCCCTCGACGGTGTGGAATTCCGGCTCCTGCCGGGTGAGATCCACGCGCTGATGGGTGAGAACGGCGCCGGGAAGTCGACCCTGATCAAGGCGCTCACCGGGGTCTACGACATCGACGCCGGTTCCATCACCGTCGACGGCGTCGAGCAGCGGTTCAGCGGTCCGCGGCAGGCGCAGGACGCCGGCATCAGCACCGTGTACCAGGAGGTCAATCTCTGCCCCAATCTGACGGTGGCAGAGAACATCCTGCTGGGTCGCGAACCACGGCGCCTGGGCCGCATCGACTCTCGGGCCATGAACCGGCGGGCCACCGAGCTGCTCGCCGATCTCGACCTCGACATCGATCCACGGTCCACGTTGGGCTCGCATCCGATCGCATTGCAACAGCTGGTGGCCATCGCCCGCGCGACGGCGGTGTCAGCACGGGTGCTGATCCTCGACGAACCGACGTCGAGCCTGGACGCCGACGAGGTGGCCGAACTGTTCCGGGTGATGCGACGACTGCGCGACGGCGGCACCGCGATCCTGTTCGTCTCGCACTTCCTCGACCAGGTGTATGCGATCTCCAATCGGATGACAGTGCTGCGCAACGGCCGCCGCGTCGGTGAGTACCAGACTGCGACACTGGACCGGGTCACGCTGATCGCCGCGATGCTCGGCCACGAGCTCGCGATGCTCGACGAGATCGCCGACAGCGAAGGGACGCCGTCCCGCGACGACGTGGTGCTCAGTGCCCGCGATCTCGGCCGGTCCCCGGCGCTGCACCCGATCGATCTCGACGTTCACCGCGGCGAGGTCGTCGGGTTGGCCGGGCTGCTGGGTTCGGGACGAACGGAACTGGCACGCCTGCTGTTCGGCGCCGACCGCGCGACCAGCGGCCAGATCTCCGTCGACGGCCACCACGCCGCCGTGCGTTCACCGCGTGCCGCGATCGCGCAGCGGATCGCTTTCTCCTCCGAGGACCGCAAGGGCGAGGGCATCATCGGCGACCTCTCGATCCGGGACAACCTCGTCCTCGCGCTGCAGGCGCGCCGCGGCTTCGCCCGACCGCTGTCTCGCACCGTCACCGACGATCTCGTCGCCCGCTACATGGAGGCGCTCGACATCCGGCCCCGCAATCCCTGGCTGCCGGTCAAGAACCTCAGCGGCGGCAACCAGCAGAAGGTCCTGCTGGCCCGGTGGCTGATCACCGAACCCCAGCTGTTCATCCTCGACGAACCCACCCGCGGCATCGACGTCGGCGCCAAGGCCCAGATCCAGAAGCTCATCTCCGATCTGGCCGCTGACGGCATGGGGGTCGTGTTCATCTCCGCAGAGCTCGACGAGGTCGCCCGCATCAGCGACCGGATCGCGGTCCTGCGCGAAGGCCGCTGTATCGCGCAGGTCGACAACGACTGCACGGTGCGGGAATTGACCTCCCTCATCGCCGGGGACGGTGCGCCGTGATCAAGAGACTCACCGCCTCCCCTCTGCTGTGGCCCGCACTGGCGCTCGTCGCGCTTCTCCTGGTCAACGTCATCCTGACCCCCACCTTCTTCACTATCCGCGTGCAGGACGGCCACCTGTTCGGCAGCCTGATCGACATCCTCCGCAACGGCGCCCCCACGATGCTGGTCGCACTCGGGATGACGCTGGTGATCGCGTCGCGCGGGATCGACCTGTCCGTCGGCGCCGTCGTCGCCGTCAGCGGCGCACTGGCCTGCGCCCACATCGCCGCCTCCGGTGATCCCGGCAGCGTCGGAACGGTGCTGGGCGCCATGGGCATCGCCCTCGGCGTCGCCGTCGTCCTGGGGCTGTGGAACGGCGCCCTGGTGTCGGTGTTCGGAGTGCAGCCGATCATCGCCACGCTGGTCCTGATGACCGCAGGCCGCGGGGTGGCCCTGCTGATCACCGACGGTCAGATCGTCACGACCGAGAGCGCACCGTTCAAAGTCTTGGGCGCCGGCTTCGCACTAGGCCTGCCCGTCGCGATCCTGGTCAGCCTCGCGGTGTTCGCGCTCGTCGGACTGATCACCCGCCGCACCGCACTCGGCATGCTGCTCGAATCGGTCGGCATCAACCCCGAAGCCAGCAGGCTCGCCGGGGTGCGGCACCGCTCGATCGTGTTCGCGGTGTACGTGTTCAGCGCGCTGTGCGCCGGTATCGCGGGGCTGATGATCGCGTCGAACATCTCGGCCGCCGACGCCAACAACGCCGGGCTGTGGATCGAGATGGACGCCATCCTCGCCGTCGTCATCGGCGGCACCTCGCTGCTGGGCGGCCGGTTCAGCCTGACCGGAACCATCCTGGGTGCGTTGATCATCCAGACGCTGACCACCACGGTGTACACCGCAGGCATCACGCCGGAGACCACGCTCGTGTTCAAGGCGCTGGTCGTCATCGCCGTGTGCCTGCTGCAGGCGCCCAAGTTCCGGGCGCTGCTGCGGCGCAAGCGCACCGGCCGACCCGCAGCCCCGGCGCCCGTCACTGCCCGCACCGCCGAGCCGGTGGTGACGCGATGACCGTCACCGCCACCCGGCCGGGCGCACTCGCCGGGCTCGCCCGCTACGCGCGCGGCCGCTACCTCTCCCCGCTGGCCTCGCTGGTGCTCTTCGTCGTGATGTTCGTCGCCGTCGTCACCCGCTTCGACTTCGCGAGCCCATCCCAGGTGTTCCTGAACCTGTTGGTGGACAACAGCTATCTGATCGTGCTCGCGGTCGGGATGACGTTCGTGCTGCTGACCGGCGGCATCGACCTCAGCGTCGGCTCGGTGGTGGCGCTGTCCACCGTGATCGTGGCGACGACGCTGCGGGCGGGCTGGCCCACCCCGCTCGCGCTGGCCGCCGTCCTGATCGTGGGCCCGCTGCTGGGGCTCGTCATGGGTCTGGTCATCGAGTACTTCGACGTGCAGCCGTTCATCGTCACCCTCGCCGGGATGTTCCTGGCGCGCGGCCTCTGCTACGTCATCAGCGTCGACACACTGCCCATCGACGATCCGGTCATGCGCGCCATCGGGCTGAACTACGTCTACCTCTACGAGGACAAGTTCATCCGTTGGACGGTCGTCATCGCGCTTATCGTCGTCGTGGTCGCCGCCTACACGCTGCAGCAGACCCGTTTCGGCCGAACGGTGTACGCCGTCGGCGGGAACCGGCAGTCCGCACAGTTGATGGGCCTGAACGCCTCCCGCACCCGCGTCGGCGTCTACGCGATCAGCGGCTTCTGCGCGGCGCTGGCCGGACTGCTGCTCGCGATGCAGAAACTCTCCGGCTACAGCCTCAACGGTGTCGGCCTCGAACTCGATGCCATCGCTGCCGCCGTCATCGGTGGGGTGTTGCTCTCCGGCGGTGTCGGATTCGTGCTCGGGTCGCTGATCGGCGTCCTCGTGCTGGGCACCATCGGCACGTTCGTCACCGCGGCCAACCTGGACTCCTACTGGACTCGCATCATGACAGGGGTACTGCTACTGATATTCGTCCTGGTTCAACGACTAGTGGTGAGGAAACCCGGATGAGCACTCAGCCCACTCCCCCGGCATCCGCCAAGCCCGTGATGGCCGACGTCGCGCGCCTGGCCGGCGTCAGCCACCAGACGGTGTCCCGGGTGATCAACGGCTCGGCAAGCATTCGCCCCGCCACGAAGGCCCGTGTCGAGCAGGCCATCGAGGAACTCGGCTACCGGCCCAACACCGCAGCCCGGGCGCTGGTCACCCGCCGGTCCGGGATCATCGGCATCGTCGGCACCAACAGCGCCCTCTACGGGCCGTCGAGCATCCAGCGCTCCGTGCAGGAAGCCGCCCGCGCGGCAGGTTACTTCTCCAGCCTGGTGCCGCTGGCTGAGGTCACACTCGAGACGCTGCGCGATGCGTTGGACCACCTCACCCGCCAGTCCGTGGAGGCCATCGTCATGATCGCCGCCCAGGAGGACGCGCTGGAGGTCGTGCACTCCGCCGACGCCCGTCTGCCCCTGGTCGTGGTCGAGGGCGACCTGTCCGGGCGGGGACTCAGCGTCGGCGTCGACCAGATCGGTGGCGCCCGCCAGGCTACCGCGCACCTGATCGAGCTCGGCCACACCGCGATCGAACACGTTGCCGGACCGCTGAACTGGACCGAGGCCAAAGGCCGGCAGACCGGCTACGAGCAGGCCATGCGGGAGGCCGGCCTGACACCGCGCCCGCCCTGCGTAGGGGACTGGACCCCGGCGCGGGGTTACGAGATCGGTCGCGAACTCGCCCGCAAGGACGACGTCAGCGCGGTGTTCGTGGCCAACGACCAGATGGCGATCGGCGTGCTGCACGCACTCGCCGAAGCCGGACGCTCCGTACCCGGCGACATCAGCGTCGTCGGATTCGACGACATCCCCGAAGCCGGCTTCCTTATCCCCGCCCTGACCACCATCCGGCAGGACTTCCACGCGATCGGGCGGCGTGCCATCGACCTGGTGATGGCGACGCTGGAAGGGTCGAGCGCCAACGTCCCGCTCCTTCCCCCCGAACTGATCGTCCGCGCCAGCACAGCACCGCCGAAGGAGTCTTCGTGAACAGTGAGAAGTACACGGTAGGAGTCGATTTCGGCACCCTGTCCGGACGAGCACTGGTGGTGCGGGTGAGCGACGGTCACGAGATGGCGAGCGCCGAACACCTCTACCGCCACGCGGTGGTGACCGACACGCTGCCCGGCGGCACCGACCGGCTGCCGCCGCAGTGGGCTCTGCAGGTGCCCAGCGACTACGTCGACGTCCTGCGCACCGCTGTTCCGCAGGCCGTCGCCGCGGCCGGCATCGATCCGGCTGACGTCATCGGGATCGGCACCGACTTCACCGCATGCACGATGGTGCCGGTGCGCGGTGACGGCACACCGCTGTGTGAGCTCGCCGAATTCGCCGACCGTCCACACGCCTACGCCAAGCTGTGGCGACACCACTCCCCCCAGCCGCAAGCCGATCGCATCAATGCCGTTGCCGCGCATCGTCAGGAGTCCTGGCTTCCCCGCTACGGCGGGTTGATCTCCAGTGAGTGGGAGTTCGCGAAGGCCCTGGAGATCCTCGACGAGGACCCGCAGATCTACGCCGCGATCGACCACTTCGTCGAGGCCGCCGACTGGATCGTGTGGCAGCTCTGCGGAACCTATGTCCGCAACGCGTGCACCGCCGGATACAAGGGCATCCGGCAGGACGAGCGCTACCCGTCACGGGAGTTCCTCGCCGCGGTCCGACCGGAGTTCGCCGACTTCGTCACCGACAAGCTCGACCACCGCATCGGCCGGCTCGGGGACAGCGCCGGATCGCTCACCGCGCAGGCCGCCGCATGGACGGGTCTGCCGCAGGGCATTCCTGTCGCGGTCGGCAACGTCGACGCCCACGTCACCGTCGCCGCCGCCGACGCGCTCGATCCCGGATCGCTGGTCGCGATCATGGGCACGTCGACCTGCCATGTGATGAATTCCGATGTGCTGCGCGAAGTGCCTGGCATGTGCGGCGTGGTACTCGACGGGATCAGCTCCGGCAGTTGGGGTTACGAGGCGGGGCAGTCCGGGGTCGGCGACATCTTCGGCTGGTTCGTCGACAACTGCGTGCCCGAGAGCTACCAGAGCGAGGCGCGCCGCCGCGGACTCTCCCTCCACGCCTACCTGTCCGAGCTGGCCGGCCGCCAACGCGTCGGCGAGCACGGCCTGATCGCACTCGACTGGCACAGCGGAAACCGTTCCGTGCTCGTCGATCACGAACTCTCCGGGGCCATGGTCGGGCAGACGCTCGCGACCACCTGCGTCGACATGTACCGTGCGCTACTGGAAGCCACCGCGTTCGGCACCCGCATGATCGTCGAGACGTTCGTGCGCAGCGGCGTTCCCGTCAACGAGCTCGTCGTCGCCGGCGGCCTGCTGAAGAACAGCCTCCTGATGCAGATCTACGCCGACGCCGTCGGGCTGCCGCTGTCGGTGGTGCCGTCACCGCAGGCCCCTGCGCTCGGCTCGGCCATTCACGCCGCCACCGCGGCGGGCGCGTTCCCCGACGTCCCCACCGCGGCGCGGCAGATGGGACGCCGAATCCGCGACGCCTACACCCCGATTCCCGCCAATGTCGCAGCCTACGACCAGCTCTACCGCGAGTACGTCGCCGCCTACGAGTGGTTCGGCCGCGGCAACGGCATGATGCGGCGGCTGCGCCGCATCGGCACCCCCGAACCCGTAGGAGTTCTGTCGTGACGATCACCTCCGACATCGACCAGGCCATCGCCGATCTGCGCCGTCAGGTGTGCGATCTGCACCGCCACCTCACCCAATACGAACTGGTGATCTGGACCGCGGGCAACGTCTCGGCGCGGGTCCCCGGCCGCGACCTGATGGTCATCAAACCCTCCGGGGCTGACTATGACTCGATGCGGCCTGAGGACATGGTGGTCTGCGACCTGCACGGCACCCTCGTCGACGGAGAGCTGTCGCCGTCGTCGGACACCGCCGCCCACGCCTACGTGTACCGGCACATGCCCCACGTGGGCGGGGTCGTGCACACCCACTCCACCTACGCCACGGCATGGGCCGCGCGCGGGGAACCGATCCCGTGTGTGCTGACGATGATCGCCGACGAGTTCGGCGGCGACATCCCCGTCGGCCCGTTCGCGCTCATCGGTGACGACTCCATCGGCCGCGGCATCGTCGAGACGTTGCAGCACAGTCGCTCTCGCGCAGTCCTGATGCGCAACCACGGGCCGTTCACCATCGGTCGCACCGCTCGTGAGGCGGTCAAGGCCGCCGTGATGGTCGAAGACGTCGCCCGCACCGTGCACATCAGCCGCCAGCTCGGCATGCCTCCGGAGATCGACGCCGACGACGTCACCGCGCTGTTCGAGCGCTACCAGAACGTGTACGGCCAGCCCGGCCGCACCCAGGAGACCTCCGAGGAGAATCTGCGATGATCGCGTCCCGACTCGTCACCAGCCAGGTGTGGCTGGTGACGGGCAGCCAGTCGATGTACGGGCAGGCCATCCTCAACCAGGTCGCCGAGCAGTCCCGCCAGATCGCCGAACAGCTCGACGCCGGCGCCGAGATCCCCGTCGAGGTGCGCTGGCTGCCCGTCGTCACCGACACCGAGCAGATCGCACGCGTCTTCGCCGAAGCCAACGCCGCCCCCGACTGCATCGGGGTGATCGCGTGGATGCACACGTTCTCCCCCGCCAAGATGTGGATCCGGGGCCTGAAGGCACTGACCAAGCCGCTGCTGCACCTACACACCCAGTTCGGCGTCGAATTGCCCTGGCAGTCCATCGACATGGACTTCATGAACCTCAACCAGGCCGCGCACGGCGACCGCGAGTTCGGCTACATCCAGACTCGGATGTCGCACCCCCGCAAAACCATCGCCGGACACGTCAGCGATCCGCGCACCCGCCGTCGCATCGGCTCCTGGATGCGCGCGGCACTTGGACACGCCGAGCTGTCCACGCTGAAGGTCGCCCGGTTCGGCGACAACATGCGCGGTGTCGCGGTCACCGAGGGTGACAAGGTCGAAGCAGAGGCACATTTCGGCGTCTCGGTGGACACCTACGGCGTCAACGACCTGGTGCGGGTCGTCGACGGGATCAGTGCCGCCGACGTCGACAAGCTGGTCCGCGAGTACGCCCACACCTACCGGGTGGCGCCCGAACTGCTGCCCGGCGGGGACCGGCACACCTCGCTGCGCGTCGGCGCACAGATCGAGCTCGGCTTGCGAAAGTTCCTGCAGCATGGTGGTTTCCACGCGTTCACCACCAACTTCGAAGACCTGGGCGGGCTACGGCAGCTGCCCGGTCTCGCGGTGCAGCGGTTGATGGCCGACGGCTATGGCTTCGGCGGTGAGGGAGACTGGAAGACCGCGACGATGCTGCGCACGGTCAAGGTGATGGGCGAAGGCCTCCCCGGCGGCACGTCGTTCATGGAGGACTACACCTACGACCTGACACCCGGACAGGAACGGATTCTCGGTGCGCACATGCTGGAGGTCTGCCCGAGTATCGCCGCCGAGGTCCCGACGCTGGAGGTGCATCCGCTGTCGATCGGGGACCGCGACGACCCGGTGCGGCTGCGCTTCACCGCGGCCCCGGCCGACGCAGTCATCCTCGGAATCTGCGACATGGGTGATCGTTTTCGGTTGGTGGCCAACGAGGTTCGCGTCGTCGAACCCACGGCGGAGCTGCCGAAGCTCCCCGTCGCGTGCGCGGTGTGGGAGCCGCTGCCGAACTGGTCGACCTCGGCCGAGGCGTGGTTGATGGCCGGCGCCCCCCACCACACCGTGCTGACCACGGCGGTGGACACCGAAACCTTCGAGGACTTCGCCGAGATGACGGGCACCGAGCTGTTGGTCATCGACGAGGGAACCACGGTCCGCGACTTCCAGAACGCTCTCAAGTGGAACGGGGTGTATCACCATGTGGCCGGCGGACTCTGACGCGGCGGTGCGCTGATGCTCGCCGCGCGTCTGCACGGTGTCGGGGATCTGCGCGTGTACCGCGAACTCGATCCCGACGAACCCCCTCCCGGCTGGTCGCTGCTCGCGGTCACCTCGGTCGGCATCTGCGGTTCGGACCTGCACTGGTTCACCGACGGCGGCATCGGGGAGAACCGCATCGAGCGTCCCGTGGTGCCCGGCCACGAGTTCGCCGCCGTCGCACTCACCGGCCCACAGGCTGGGCGGCGGGTCGCGGTGGATCCCGCGATCCCGTGCCAGCAGTGCGAGATGTGCACGGCCGGCCTCCACAACCTGTGTCCAACAGTGGAATTCGCGGGTCACGGCACGCTCGACGGAGCCTTACGGGAACACCTGGTGTGGCCGGACCATCTACTGCATCCGCTGCCCGACGATCTCAGCGACGATGCCGGGGCGCTGCTCGAGCCCCTCGGGGTCGCCGTGCACGCGGTCGGCGTCGGGCACGTGCGGGCGGGGATGGACGTCCTCGTCGTCGGGGGCGGGCCGATCGGTGTGCTCACCGCGCAGGTGGTGCGCCGGGCGGGTGCCCGCCGGGTGTTCGTCGTCGAGCCGCTCGCCCACCGACGCGCCACCGCGCTGCACTGCGGCGTCGACGCCGCGTTCCCGCCGGAGATCGCCGACGGCGAGATTCTGGAAGCCACCGAGGGCCGCGGTGTGGACGCGGTCATCGAGATGGCCGGGACTGACGCCGCGATCGCCACGGCCGTCGCGGCGTCCCGACCCGGGGCACGGATCGCACTCGGCGGGATCCCGTCGGAAGATGCGTCGTCGTTCCCGGCGGCCGCGGCCCGGCGCAAGGGCCTCACGTTCGCGATGGTGCGGCGGATGAACGACACCTACCCGCGGGCGATGGAGCTGGCGACCAGCGGGATCGACCTCGACGCGATCGTCAGTCATCGGCGGCCGCTGGCCGAGGCCGCCGACGCGTTCACCTCGGCGGCGCAACGCTGCGGGGACAAGGTCGTCGTCACCGTCTCAGGCGGCTGACGCTCATCCCGCGTTGGCGGCCATCGCCCACCGGATGCCGCCGACGAGCACGTGCCCGGCCGAGCGCACCACCGTCGCCTCCGCGGGCGGGAAATACGGCAGCCACAAAGGTCCGCGCGCCCACCGTGGCAGCATCGCCACCGCCGCGGCCGCGAGCGCCGCATAGGGCGCGCGCGCGAGGATCGGCAGCGGCGGCGTCAGGAGCAGGAACCGCGCAGCGTCGCGGGCGGCGGCGGTGCCGGCGAGCTCCGGCCGGTAGTCCGACAGCCTCTGCCTGAGCTCGGCCTCGGTGCGCGGCGGGTCGATGACGCCCAGCTTGGCGGCCACCTCCGCGGTGTCGGCGACGTAGCCGTCACGGCCCTCCTGATCGAGCGGCGAAGAGCCGTACAGCTGGTGAGCACGCAGGAAACTGTCGACCTCGGCGATGTGCACCCACTCCAGCAGGTGCGGATCCCCCGCTTCGTAGGCACGTCCGTCGGGCGCGACTCCGTGCACGCGGCGGTGGATGCCGCGGACCTTGTCGACGGCGCGCTGGGCGTCGTCGGCGGCGCCGAATGTCGTCACCGCGAGGAAGGTGCTCGTGCGGGCCAGCCGTCCCCACGGGTCACCCCGGTAGTCGGAGTGCTGGGCGACACCGGCCATCGCCAGCGGGTGCAGCGACTGCAGCAGGAGTGCGCGCAGACCGCCGACGAACATCGACGCGTCCGCATGCACCTGCCGGATGGGTCGGTCCTCGGGGAACCAGCGCGGCCCGGGCGTCCCGTGGATGCGGGCCCGGTTCTCCGGCCCCTCCGGGCCGGCCACCATGCCGAACAGAGCGCTGCCCATTCGCGTGCGGATCGCGTCGAAGTCATACAGCTGCATGACTCCATTGTCCCCGTCCGCGGCGGCGCCCCGACCAGGACAGTTACCCCGCTCGAGCCAGGCGTCGATCCGGTACCCGTGACAGACCGAGATGACCTCGCAGCGTCGCCGACGTGTACTCGCGCCGGAACAGGCCCCGATCCCGCAGGATCGGCACGACGTGGTCGACGAACAGCTCCAGGCCCGACGGGAAGACGTCCGGCATCAGGTTGAACCCGTCGACCGCTCCGGCGACGAACCACTCCTCGATGGCGTCGGCGATCTGTTCGGGTCCGCCGACCACCAGCCGGTGCCAGGTGATCACGCGGTCCAAGAGCTGACGGACCGTCAATGACTCCCGGCGCGCCAGGTTCACCACGATGTCGCGCGCGCCCTGGGACCCGGAGTCGGTCACTGCGCCGTCGAGAAGCCACTGCGGCAGCGGCTGGTCCCAATGCAGTTCCCCCGGATCGACCGACAACTGGCCCGCCAGGTGGGCGAGACGCCGCTCCCCTGCGAGCTCGTTGAGTTCGTCGTTGCGCCTGCGCGCCTCGGCCTCGGTGCTACCGAGCACGAACGACAGTCCCGGCATGATCCGGACCGCATCTCGTGATCGCCCGTATGCTGCTGTGCGCGAACGGATCTCCTCAGCATTGCGCAGCGCATCCGGCAGGGAAGCCTGCGCGGCGAACACCCCGTCGGCATAGCGTGCCGCCAGATCCAACCCGCCCGGCGAGCCACCGGCCTGGAACAACACCGGATGCCCTTGCGGAGACCGGGGCAACGTCAGCGGCCCGTCGACGGAGAAGAACTCGCCGCGGTGATCGATGGCGTGGATGGCGCCGGGCCTACTGAAGGCTCCTGTGTGCTTGTCGGCCAGCACGGCGTCGTCGTCCCACGAATCCCACAGCGCGCGAACCACATCGATAAACTCCGCGGCCCGCCGGTACCGCTGCGCCCTGTCCGGCTGGGCGCTCCCGCCGAAGTTGTTCCACGCGTACGCGTCACTGCTGGTCACCACATTCCACGCGACTCGACCGCGGCTGAGGTGGTCGAGGGACGCGAAGCGCCGCGCGACGTTGTAGGGCTCCTCGAACGACGTCGACACCGTCCCGATCAAGCCGAGGTGCGTGGTCGCCGACGCCAGCGCCGAGAGCAGCACGACCGGATCGAGCGCCAGCGGAGGCGCCGTGAGCGGCTCGTCGGGCTTCTGGAACAGCGACGGGCTGTCGGCCAGGAACAGCGCGTCGAGCGTCCCGCGTTCGGCGATCCGGGCGACCTCGACCCAGTAGGACAGGTCGGTGAACCAGTGCGGGTCGGCGCCGGGAAACTGCCACGCGGCCGGATGCATGCCGTCGGAGAGGACGTTGACTCCCAGATGAAGCTGCCTCGACGTCACGCCGGATCACCAGGCAACGCGAGCTTCTTCACGTCGGGATCGGTAGCGATGAACTCCTGCACGCGTGGATCCTTGAAGGCCTTGATCAGGTTCTGCACGTTCTCGGTGTCGACGTAGTCGCTGCCCACCGTCAGCACCGAGGCGAACTCGTCGGGTGACTTCGGAGCGAAGATCAGCTTGTCCTCGCTGACCCCGGCAGCCAGGAACGACTCGGCATAGCCGACGATCGCATCCAGGTCGGGCAGCGCCCGCGGCTGAGCGCCGAAATCGAGGAGCGTGAACGTGAGGTTCTTCGGGTTGGCGACGATGTCCTTGGTCGTCAACGCCGTGATGTCGGCATCGGGCCGCAGGGTCACCAGCCCGGCCTGCGCGAGATACCAGATGCCCTGCGCATTGTTGGCGGGATCGGCGAGCAGCGACACCGTCGCACCGTCCGGAATGTCCTGAGGCGTGCGGTATTTGTCCGACCAGATGCCGAACACCCAGTGGAAGAACGGTCCGGTGGCCGCCTCTTCCTTGAAGCCCGGGTTGGCGTCGAGCACCTGCTGCAACCAATGCCGGTGCTGGAAGATGGTTCCCGCATATCGGCCGTCGCTGACCGCCTGGTTGATCTGTGTGCTGTCGCCGAGCCCGACCGCACCGACCTTGACGTCGTAGTCCGGCGCGATGTTCGCGGCGACGTAGTCGATGATCGCCTTCTCCGCCGGGTTCGAGTCCAGGTAGACCACGTCGAGCGGCGCGCCCGCCGTTTCGTTCGCCGACGTCGTCCCCGAGGAATGTTGGATCACGAGAAACGTTGTCACGGCCGCGATGACGGCAACCGCCACCACGAGATAGGGCCAGCGACGCCGCTTCTGGAGGGTGAAACCGTGTGGCTGCGCCGCAACCGACTCATCGATGTTCATGCGTCCAGTACTGTGCGGCATGATCGGCGGCGCGAGAAGAGTTGCGCTCACCGCGATCGACTCACCCTGAGCGCAAAGGTGTTCCGTACCGACGCGCTTTGACAGCGTTCGCGCCCATGATCGAGTTGACCGACCTGACCAAGGTCTACGGCAGTGGCGAGCACCGAACCGTGGTGCTCGACCGCATCACCTTCCGGGTGGACGCCGGGGAGATCTTGGCGGTCGTGGGGCCCAGTGGGGCCGGCAAGAGCACCCTGGCCGAATGCATCAACCTGCTCACCCCGCCGACGTCGGGCTCCGTTGTCGTCAACGGTGACGATCTCACCACACTGTCCACCCAGAAATTGCGTGTCGCCCGCCGGCGTATCGGCACGGTGTTCCAGTCGGCGGGTCTGTTCGAACGGCGCACGGCCGCCGAGAACGTCGCGCTGCCACTGGAATACCTGGGGGTCACCGCGGCGGAATCCGAGAAGCGCGTCGCCGAGCTTCTCGACCGGGTCGGACTGTCCCACCGCGCCAACCACTACCCATTCCAGCTCTCCGGCGGGCAGAAGCAGCGCGTCGGCATCGCACGGGCGCTGGCACTGCGCCCGTCGGTGCTGCTTGCCGACGAAGCGACCGCCGGTCTCGACCCCACGAACACCGCGTCGGTCGTCGACCTGCTGCGCGAGCTGCGCGACGATCTCGATCTCTCGATCGTGTTCATCACCCACGAGATGGACACCGTGCTCAAAATCGCCGACTCGGTGGCTCGGCTCGACCACGGCAGCATCGTCGAATCCGGCCGGCTGGTGGACCTTCTCACCGATCCTGCATCGGTGCTCGGCGCCGAGCTGCGCCCCCAGGGCCTGTCCAGCGATGCCGCCCTCGGGCAGCAGGTGTGGCACGTCATCTACGACTCACCCAGCGTGCCCAGCGACTGGATCGCCCGCGCCAGCGCCGACCTCGGGGCCCCCATCGCCATCCTCGGCGCCTCGGTGCAGCAGGTGCAGGGCGTCACCGTTGGCTCGGCGACGCTGGGCATCCCGGCAGACCTGTCTGCCCGCGCCGCCGACGTGCTCGCCCGGTACGGACTGTCCACCGGTGACGCGCCGCTTCGGGGCGCAGCGTGACCCACGCCCTGCTGGCCAACGCCAAGGTCCCGGTCAACGAGCTACCCGGCCTGCTGTTCCCCGCGCTCGTCGACACCCTGATCATGGTCGGCATCGTGATGACCATCGTCGTCCTCGTCGGCGTCCCTCTCGGTGCGCTGGTGCACAACCTCGCACCCGGCGGGCTCTTCGAGAACCCGGCGCTGCACACGGGGTTGAGCTGGATCATCAGCGTCGGCCGCTCGCTGCCGTTCCTGATCTTGATGGCCGCCATCATGCCGTTCACCCGGTTCATCACGGGCACGAACATCGGCATCGCTGCCGCGGTGGTGCCGATGTCGTTGGCCGGCATCGCATTCTTCACCCGTATCGTCGAGAACTCTCTGCGCTCGGTCCCGCCGTCGGTGGTCAGGGTCGCCCGCGCCTCGGGCGGATCGCGTCTGCAGATCATCCGCACTGCTCAACTCAACGAGGCGGTGCCGTCGATTCTCGGTGGTCTGACGATCAACATCATCGCGATGATCGAGTACTCCGCGATCGCCGGCACCATCGGCGCGGGCGGGATCGGTTACGTCGCGGTCACTTACGGATATCAGCGGTTCGATCAGGGCGTCATGCTGGCCACCATCGTCATTCTCGTCGTGACCGTCGCCGCCGTGCAGCTCATCGGCGACGCCGCGGTCCGCTTCACCACCCCCCACGCACGCGCGAAAGGAACCGTCACCGCATGACCACCACCGAGAACCAGGTCGACACGCCCGACGACCACGGGTTCGACCTCAAGAAGCGTCCCCGCTTGATCTGGCTCGCGGCCGGGCTGGTGGTCGTGATCGTCGCCGTGGTCGCGGGCCGCTTCTTCTTCTTCGGAGACACAAAGTCCGCCAACGAGATCCCCGGCGCGACGCTGGTGGTCGCGACCAACGAGGGCAACGCCGCCGAGCAGGCGCTCATCGAATACATCAGCCGTGAGGTGGCGCCCAAGCACGGCATCACGGTGGCATTCCGCGGTCTGGCCGACAGCAACACGATAAACCGAGCCGTCAGCGACGGTGAGGTGGCGGGCACCATCTACCAACACAAACTATGGCTGGGCCAGGTGCTCGAGGCCAACCCCGACTTCCGCGAGGAGGCAGCCACACCCGTCTTCCGCTGGGGCTTCGGCATCTGGTCGGACAAGTACACCGACGTCAATCAACTTCCCGACGGAGCCAACATCTCCCTCTATTCCGATCCTGCCAACGAGGCGCAGGGCCTGTGGCTCCTCGAGCGCGCCGGTCTGATCACGCTGAACCCCGCGGTCGACAAGTGGACCGCGACGCAGAAGGACATCGTCGGCAATCCCAAGAACCTGAAGTTCACGCTGCTCGACTTCGCGGCGCAGTCCCGCTCGCTGCCCGACCTAGACGCGGCCGTGGGTTACACGGAGTACTACCTGGCTGCCAAAGTGCCCGTTCAGCAGCAGATCTTCGCGCCGCCGGCCCCCGACGAGTTCGCCGGACAGCTGACCATCGGCAGCCGCTGGGCCGACACCGACAACATCAAGAAGCTGGTCGCGACGTTCAAGGATCCGGCGGTACAGAGATTTCTCGCCACCGACCCCAGCGTGAAGGGGATCTTGCTGCCGTTGTAGCGGGTCCGGCCGGCCGCGCCGGTGCTCGAAAATCGTCGACGACATCTGTTTGACAGGTCCGCGATTGCGGCGTGTACTGGTCTCCCTTCCAGCAGATCTGAGATCCTCATGTTCTCCGTCGTCAAGTCCCGGCTACTCGCTCTCCTCGAATCCGGGGCCAAGGTGTCTCGTCGAGTGGTGACCGGTATCCGGCCGTCCACGAGCCGGGCCGCCGATGCGCGCCGTGACGCCACGCACCTGCGCGATCAAGCGGCATTCGTCGAACTCGGCCGGGACACCAAGCTCGAACACCAAGTCCGTGCGGACGGCGAGCCGCACCGCAAGGCCGCCGAGTGAGCGAGCGTTCCGGCTCCTCGACGCTGTCTCTCGGCATTGTCGCCACCTCGCGCAAACCTGACGAACGCCGGTTGCCCATCCACCCCGATCACTTCGCCAAGATCGATCCGTCGATCCGGGGCCGGATCTTCGTCGAGCACGGCTACGGGTCCCACTTCGGAGCCACCGACGAGTCGCTCACCGACGTGGTCGGCGGTCTCCGGACCCGGGAGCAGTTGATCGCCGAGTGCGACGTCATCCTGCTGCCCAAGGTCGAGGCGGAGGACCTCGCCGAGTTTCGCGAGCGCCAGATCGTCTGGGGCTGGCCACATCTCGTTCAGAACCCGGACGTCACACAGGCTGCTATCGATCGGCGGCTGACGATGATCGCCTTCGAGTCGATGAATCACTGGAAGGCCGACGGCAGCTTCGCACTCCACGTCTTCCACAAGAACAACGAACTCGCCGGATACTGCTCGGTCCTGCACGCCCTCTCCCTCATCGGTGTCACCGGCAACTACGGCCGGCGACTCAGCGCGGCGGTCATCGGCTTCGGTGCGACGGCGCGCGGCGCCGTCACCGCATTGAATGCGCATGGTGTCGACGAGGTCCGCGTCCTGACCAACCGCGACGTCGCCGCCGTCGCCGCACCGATCCCCTCCACCCAGATCCTCCAGATGGGGCACGACGACGACGCCCCGCCCGAGGCGACGTGGGTCGACACCGGAGATGGCGGCGTGATTCCCGTGGCCAAACTACTGGCCGACCACGACATCGCCGTCAACTGCGTCCTTCAGAATCCGACGAGCCCGTTGATCTTCGCCACCGACGACGACCTGGCCGATTTCGCGGCGGGGAGCTTGATCGTCGATGTGTCCTGCGATGCCGGTATGGGTTTCAGCTGGGCGCAGCCCACCTCATTCGCCGATCCACTTCGGCTGTTGCCCAACGGCATTCACTACTACGCGGTCGACCACAGCCCGTCGTACCTGTTCAACTCCGCGACATGGGAGATCAGCGAGGCGCTGCTCCCCCATGTGGAGACGGTCCTGGGCGGGCCCGCGGCGTGGGAGGACAGCACCACCGTGGCGCGCGCCGTGGAGATGCGCGACGGCGTCATACTCAACGACGAGATCCTGTCGTTCCAGCACCGCGGCGAAACCTATCCGCACGCAAAGGAGAGTTAGGCCCCGTTCGGCAGCGCCAGCCGGTGGATCACTCGCAGCGTCGACGCGTACTGATGCGAGAGCGAACCCGTCAGGTAGGGCAGGTCGTACTTCTCGCACAGCGGCCGGACCCGCTCGGCGATCTCGGCGAGCCGGTTGCTGGGCAGATCCGGGAACAGGTGATGCTCGATTTGATAGCAGAGATTCCCACTGGCGAACCCGAGGAACCGGCCGGCCGTGAAGTTGGCGGTCGCGAGCATCTGCCGCAGGTACCACTCCGCCCGCGTCTCGGTGTCGAGGACATCGGCGGTGAACTTCTGCGTGCCGTCGGGAAAGTGGCCGCAGAAGATGACCACGTACGCCCAGAGGTTGCGTAACAGGTTGGCTGTCGCGTTCGCGCCCAGCGTCCTGCGCCAGCGCCGCATGCTCACTGCCGGCCACAGCACATAGTCCTTGGCGCCCTGGCGGAAGATCTTGCGCACCAATTCCTTGCCCTGAGCTCTCCACTCGGCGCGCGACCGCCGCTGATCCAACCCGTGCAGAGCAACGCCCCACTCGAATGTCATAGCGAGGAGAACATTCTGCAGCGGCTGTAAGAGATGCTTCCGCTGCCACGGCTGTTCTGGCGCCACGCGCATGGCGCCGAAGCCCAGATCGTCGTCCTCCCCGAGCACATTGCTGTACACGTGATGGCGGTAGTTGTGCGACGATTTCCAGTGCGAAGAGACCGCGACCATGTCCCATTCCCAAGAGCTGGAATGGATTTCGGGATCGTTCATCCAATCCCATTGGCCGTGGGACACGTTGTGCCCGATCTCCATGTTCTCGACGCTCTTGGCGAATCCGAGTGCCGCGGTTCCCGCCACCCAGCCGACCTTCGACCGCGACGCGACGATGAGAAGCCGCGCAGCGACGTCGAGGGTGCGCTGGAACATGATCGTGCGCCGGATGTAGGCGGCGTCGCGGGCACCGAGCGACTCTTCGATGTCGGTGCGGATCGCGTCGAGTTCCTCGCCGAGGTTGGCGATGTCCTGCGGCGAGAGGTGGGTGTATGCGGCGATGTCGGTGATGGCGATGAGGTGTCCTCGAGTGGTCCGGCCGTTGACGTACAGCCGGACCGGTCTGCAGAGCCCGGGGTCGACGGCGCCCAGAGGGCAGCGCGCCGGCTTGTAGGCCCAGTCTACGCGGTCGCCGTCTATCGCATGTGGTTCAACAGATCGTCAAGCGGCACGGTCGCGACCCCGATCGCGGAGTCACAGATGCCGTAGGGCATCACAAGCGTGCCGGCGTGCACGAGGGCGCCGCAGGAGTAGACGACGTTCGGCACGTATCCGCAGCGCTCGTCGTCGGCGGGGGCCAGCAGCGGCCGTCGCAGCCGGCCGATCATCTGCGTCGGGTCGTCGAGGTCGAGCAGAATCGCGCCGATGCTGTAGGTCCGCATCGGTCCGACGCCGTGGGTGAGTACCAACCACCCCGCGTCGGTCTCTATCGGTGCACCGCAATTGCCGAGTTGCACCGTCTCCCACGTCTCGATCGGCTGCTGGCACGGCGAGGCCGACGTCCAGACGGCGGGATGGTCGGCGAACGCGATGGTGTTGGTCTCCCGATCTGACCTGGACATCGCCACGAACCGCCCGTTGATCCGACGGGGAAACAGGGCCAGGCCCTTGTTCGCGGCGGCGCGACCGACCAGCGGCATGGACGTGAACGTCTGGAAATCTGCAGTCTCCAGCAGTTGCTGGCTGATTGCCGATCCGCTGTAAGCGGTGTA
The DNA here is from genome assembly GCF_055419565.1 of Mycobacterium sp. IDUB_5. Classification (NCBI taxonomy): domain Bacteria; kingdom Bacillati; phylum Actinomycetota; class Actinomycetes; order Mycobacteriales; family Mycobacteriaceae; genus Mycobacterium; species Mycobacterium sp. IDUB_5. The sequence goes on along the minus strand of NZ_JBVAXX010000001.1, from coordinate 977,154 downwards.
GGTGGCGTAGTAGGTGGCCTGCCCGTCATCGTCGAAGAAGCGCACGAAGCGAGCGTCCTCCATGCCCACCCCCTCGGCCTCGATAGCCGGCCACAGCACCCGCTCGGCCAACGTCGTCGACGAGTCGTATTCGACACCGTAGAAGCGCGCGGCGATAGCGCGCACCGTGTCGATGGTCTCCGCGGCGTGCCCTCGAGTGCTCAGATGCGCCCCGAGAGTCTCGAGTCGCTCCTCGAGGTCGGCCGCGGTGAACCGCTCACCGAGCTTGGCGAAGATGTAGTCGGTGGCCTCGCCGGCGCGGTCCTGCCGGCTCAGCTCAGCGCGGAAGATCGCCGCGTCCAGCAGGGTGTGTTCGAAGCGTCCCGTCGAGGCGAACGCGACGGGCGAGTCCACGGCGCATGAACCATTGGCGTCGACGACACCGGTCCGGAATCCGATCGAGGACCGATGACCTTCTCCGATGCCCCGCACGCTCATCACGAACCGCAGAGTTCCCGCGGGTATACCCTCCTGGTTGGGGTGGGCGACCATGCTCGGATTGCACAGCGCCGCACCCTCGACGGCGTACTCGCTGGTGAATGTGGCGCCCAGCAACAACATTCGCGACTCCGACAGCGCATGGTGAGGGTCTAGTCGATCGGCGAGCTCCTCGGCGTGCATGCGCCACGTGCCGTACAGATCTCGGTGCCGACCCGCGAAGTGCGTCACGACGTCTCGCAGGGCCTCGATGACCTCGTCGTCGGCGAGCGCGAGAATCCGCTTCAAGACCTGACCCGCACGGGTCTCCTGCAGCTCGAACCCTTCCTGACCCGGCACGAACAGCCGGGAGATCACCCGACGAGCGTCGGGTAGGAGGCGTTGCGGATGGCGGGTGGCGAGCCCCACCGTGGGCCCGGTCATCGCCAAACAGACGACAAACGCCGCGCCTGCTGCATCGTCGACAGTGCCGCCAAGGTGGACTCCGCACCTTGATTCTGGTTCACGCGGTCGGCGTGCAGACCGTCGAACCCGCCACCGGTCGTGCGATCCCACATGGGCAGGCCGAGATCGTTGTCACCGCAGAACCACCCCACGGCCAGACGCAGACCTTCGCACCAGAGTGGCCGCGAGTCGGTGGTCGCAGCCCGGGCGCAGGCGTCCGCCAGGGCTGCCACCTCGATCGGCTGCTGGTCGAATCCAGGCCCGTGATCGGAGCGGCCGCGGCCTCCGACAGGCGTGGGCGACAGATGCCCGTCGCCGGTCTCGACGCCCAGTAGCCACTCGAGCATGGCGATGCCGCGTCCGCGTATCGCCACATCGTCGAGCGCTTCGCCCGCCGCGATCATCGCCTCGGCGAGGGCGGCGTTGGCGTAGCGCAGACGAGGCTCCGGCCAGGGCCAACCAGGGTCGGTCGGCGCGAGCGGTATCCGAGCCGCGTAGTCGATGAGCAGCTCGCATGCGGACGGGTGCCCCGGCGCGACGGCAAGAACCTCGGCAGCGCCGAGGGCGGCGAACGCAGACGCCCGCAGATGGCGTGAACGGGCACGTGCCGCGCGATCGAACTGCTGCGCGGCGACGCCGCGTACCTGGGCGCTCCCGCTGCGCGCGGCGGCAGTGCCCAAGGCCCACACCAATCGGCCCCAGTGATCGTCGGTATTCGATCGACCACTCCAGCATCCGTGAACGTCCATGCGGTTTCGGCACGTGCCGTCCTCGGACAGGGCGTCGCTCAGAAAGGTCAGTGCCCTGCCGGCCAGGGCGGTCACTGGAACGGACGCGTATGGCTCCCGTGTCGTGACGACGAGGACCCTGGCCATGTCGTCGACGCAGTAACCATGCTCGCGGCGCGGTTCGGTCAGAAGCGCGTGCTCGAAGGTGGCACGGTGATCGGTGAGCCGCAGGAGATGCGAGAACACCGGTGGGGGAACTGCCCGGGTCACGCCGGCCCTCGCCGGGCAGCAACGAGGCTCTGCGCCAAAGTGATGTAGGAACCTGCCACAACGGGCCATGCCATCGAGGAAGAAAGCTGCCGCGCTTCGGAAGCCATCGCGCCCGCGACGCGCGGGTCGGTGAGGAGCCGGCGCAAGGCGCGGACCAACGCATCGGGATCGTCATGTGGGACCAGAGTGCCTGCGCCACCGCCCAGCAGTTCGACAGCGTGGGGGAAGGTCGTCGCCACGATAGGTCGACCGCTGGCGATCGAGTCGACCAGCACGCCAGACGTGACTTGCTCAGTGGAGTCGTAGGGCAGCACGACGACAGACGCCGACTGCATCAGCGATGTCAGCGCTTCGGGCGTTCGATACGCCGCATCGAATGACACCGATCCAGACACTCCGAGGCTTTCAGCCTGTGCGACAAGGCTTTCTCGGTACTTCTCGCCGTCGAGGGCGAGCACTTTCGGGTGCGTGCGGCCAGCAATCAGATATCGGGGTTGCTGCGCGAGGTCCGTCAGGGAAACCATCGCGCGGATGACCCTTTCGATACCCTTGCCGGGCCCGAGGAGTCCCCAGGACAGCAGGATCGGCCGGCCCGAGCGCTTCGACGCCGCTGTGGTGGGCAGCGCGGCACCGTGCGGGATCGTGGTGACCTTCCGGTCACTGACGCGGAAGCCGGCGCGCAGCCGCTCGCGCGCCGAGCTCGACATGACGACCACCTGGTCGGCGCGGGCCATCACCTCGTCGAGTACCGAGCGTTGATGCGGCGTCGGGGTTGTCAGCACTGTGTGCACGATGACGATCACGGGCACCGTCAGGCCCTTCATGACGTCGATGACCTGTTCGCCGTCGGCACCGCCGTAGATGCCGTACTCATGCTGAATGATCGCCACGTCGCGACGGTTGAGCAGTTGCGCCGCCGCTGCAGCGGATGCCGCCGAACCACTGACCAGCTCGCCCACCACGTCGGCGCGTGCAGAAGGGACTCCGTCGGACACGCGTACGACATCGACATCGACGCCTCGCAGGGACAGACCATGGGCCAGGGCGGCGCTGAACGTCGCCAGACCGCACACGGTCGGCCCATAGGTGCTCAAGATGCCGACGCTCGACACGTTGGCAACGTCGGCGCGTCCGAAGCGGACGAGCGAATGCTGAAAGGGCGTTAAAACTTTCACGAGGTTCCCGACCGAACTGTTGCCGCCGGACGGTGCCCGACGGGATGTGAGGACTCGGGAAGACCAGGCTGAGAACGAAATATGGCCCAAGCGGGACGGCTGGATGGACCAGCTTGTGACAGTCTACGCCCCCCGCTACGGCCCGCCCCGCCAGTGCTCGATGCGGTGGTGGTCGGGTAGGAATCCGTGCCGTGTCCCCCACAGCACCGCCTGCGTGCGGCTTTGCACGTCGAGCTTGCGATACAGCGACCGGATGTAGGACTTCACCGTGTTCGGGCTCAGGTAGGTCAGGCGCGCGACGTCGGCGTTGCTCTTTCCCTGCGTGATGAGCGCCAGGATCTCGGCCTCACGGTCGCTGAGCCCCTCACCGCGACCGGGCCAGTCGTTGCCCGGGGCAGGGCGGCTTCGCGGCGGCGCCTCGCTGACCACCGTCTCTCCCCTGTGCACAGCTTCCAGTGCCGTCACCAACTCGCGCGCCGCCAGCGTCTTCGACAGATAGCCGTGCGCCCCGCGCTCCTGCGCACTGGCGACGAGGTCTGGATGAAAGTTCCAGGTGTAGACCACAACTCGGCGTGCACACGGGTTGGCAACCAGGACACCGATCTCCTCGTGATCGGATTCGGGTTGGGCGAAGCTGTCGTACAGCGCGATGTCGACGGTGTCTTTCAGCGGCGTGGTGGCGTCGAGTTCGGCGACCACGACGCGGTCCCGATACGGCTCGAGCATGTTGGCCACGCCTTTGACGACGACGTCGTAGTCGTCGATGAGCGCCACAGTGATGGGCTCGGACACGGCGCTGACATTACCCCCTTAAGGGTGTACCGCCACACCCTTGAGGGTGGTCGACTGAGCATGGTCCGAACGACCGAAATACGTTCTAGGAAAGGTCCGATCATGATCATTCTCGGCATCATCGCCGTCATCGCAGGGCTCCTGCTGAAGATCTCCATCCTCACCACGATCGGAGTCATTCTCCTGGTCGTCGGAGCTGTCCTCGCCGTCCTCGGCACCACCGGTCGCGCCGTCGGCGGCCGGCGTCACTACTTCTGACCCCTGACCTGGGCTTCCGTGATACCAGTCACAAACTGACGTTTGCGTAGACCACGTCAGGGCTACCCGAACGTGCACGAAAGGAGTTCGAAATGCCTACCTGGCAATGGATTTTGATCGCCGCAGCAATCATCGTGGTGATCGTGCTCGTGGTGCTGGCAGTGCGTTCCGGCGGCGGACGCAAACGCAGTGAAGAGCTCAAGCAACACTTCGGCCCGGAATACGACCGGACGGTACAGCGAACCGGCGATCCCAAGGCAGCGGAAAAGGAACTGGCAACGCGGGCCCGCAAGCGCGACAAGCTCGACATCGTCGCGCTCCCCCCCGTGGCACGCAATGATTTCGAAGTCCGCTGGGCGCAGGTGCAGACGGAGTTCGTCGACGACCCCGCCCGGGCCGTCGGCACCGCGGACCTGCTCGTCACCGAGGTGATGCGCCAGCGCGGCTACCCGGTCGACGACTTCGAACGCCGTGCCGCCGACATCTCCGTCGACCACCCCCACATCGTCGAGAACTACCGCGCAGCACACAGCGTGCACACCGCCCAGGAGCGCGGCGAGGTCAACACCGAACGGCAGCGGGAAGCCTTCGTGCACTACCGCGCACTGTTCGAACGACTTCTCGACACCACCGACACCGACACCGACACCTCGAAGGAGGCGCGCGCATGACCACCCACGATCAGCACACCGACACCTACACTGATCAGACTCCGCAGGGGCAGCACCCTCAGTACGCCACGGAGAACCCGAACCACATTCCCGAAGACCAGGTCGCTCCCGTGCAGACCGACGCCGGCGCGACGCAAGCAGGCGCAGCGCAGGCCGGCGGGCCGCCTACGACACCGATGGACCCGCAGGTCTCCGGCGGAGTTCACCACCAGTCTGACCGCGAAACCGACTCAGACGCCGGTCTTTTCGCGCACGATGAACTCGCGGGGCTGCGTGCCCGGTGGGACGCGGTGCAAGCCAGCTTCGTCGACGATCCGAAGGACTGCGTGCAGAAGGCCGACGGTCTGGTTGCCGATCTGGTGCAGCAGCTGACCACCGGTTTCGACCACGCACGGTCGCGGCTCGAGGATCAGTGGAGCCGCGGAGAGCAGGCCTCGACCGAAGACTTGCGAGTCGCGCTCAAGCGCTACCGGAGCTTCTTCGAGAGGCTGCTCTCGGTCTGAGACATCAACGATTGGCGCCGGGCACCTGTTCAACAAAACAAGTGTCCGGCGCCGACGTCACGCGTGGGGGTAGCTTCTGCCAAGCGAATGCGGACGAAGCACCTTCTACGGCACGTACTGCGTCCACTTGACGTTGAGAACCGTTCCTACGGGAACGAGCGCGTTGGGTGCAGGTTCCTGCTCGGTGATCTTGAATCCGACGTTGTAGTCAAGATCCCTGTCGGGGTCAAGGCCGGGCGGGTCTTCTCGCACGTCCATCTTGCCCCCGAGCACCTGCTCCATGAACTCCGCCTGTTCGCGACTGACGTAGAGGAGTGGTCGCGGAGGCGTTCCGTCTTCGTACAGGTCAACTCCCGCGAGCATCTGTTCGACGGTGTAGCCGTGACCGGGTCCCAAGTAGTGCAAGCAGTCATTCCACGACCGGAGGTCAACCCCAACCATGTTCCCGACCTGAATTTTCTCAATCGACGGCGGCGGTTTCGGGGTTGGCAGGGTCGGCATCACACCCACCGGGTAGACCTCATCGGTTGCCACGGCGTAATCCGCGGGCATCTTCGCTTCGCCCGGCATATTGATCGCTCTGCTGGCACAACTGGCGATGAGATCGAGATCCTGTTGAAATCCGTTGACCGCCTCAGTCAGGAATGTCACGGTACCCGCGCCAGCCGACGTCCAGTCGTACGCCTCGGAATGGTCAACGACGTACTCGAGCAGGTTGATCTTGTCGAGAATGCGGCTGCGCTGTTTGGCGCAGATCATCAGTACGTCCTGCGCATGTTGCACGTCGATCTCGTTCAGCGGCAGCGGACCTTCGGCGATCGCGATGGGAGCTAGAGTTACCGTGTACGGCATCGCATTGCGGTCGGGATCGTCGTGAAACGCTTTGAGCCACCGATTTGCATTGTCCATCAGTTGAACTGGGTCGGTGACGTCTGTGATCTGAAGGTCCGTCGGTCCGCCTTCGTGGTGCATGCTGACGAACGCATCGCAATGATACTTGCTGCGGATGCTGTCGAACTTCATGCGCGCTTCGGCGCTGAAGAGTCCATAGGAGCCCTCGAGTTCCGCCGAGACCTCGGTGCGTTCCTGTTCGCTACGCACGTCATAGCGGAAAACGCCAACGAACAATCCGCCACGGTCCATGCCGCGAACGAACATGTTGCCGTATCTCGCCGCGAATTGTTCTGCGTTACTTCTGAGTTCAGCGGCGCTGCCGGTGAGCTTCGGCGCTTTGATTGATAGATGCTCGAGGACGATGCGTGCAGTAACCACCATGAAGAGGGAAGAGGTTTGCACCTTGCAGTTCTTGGCGTAACCGAAGCGCGCCGAGATGCCAGCGCCGAAGAGTCCTGACCCGTAACTGGCTTCGGCGCTGACGCCGAGTGATTCCTCGAGCTCCTCGGTGCTGTTGATTCGTCGTACTTCGAACGTCACCGAAGCGCCGCCCGCTTGGGCGATTCCCTCCGGATCACCGTCGACGACGAATCCCATCGGACTTCCTGACGCGAGATCGGCGCCGACGCCGAAGTTGTAGTCGTCGCGGTGCGCCACCTCAACCGTTCTCAGTGCCATCGGCGTGCCTTCCTGATCGCCGTGAGCTTCGTCCGGATATCCCCGCAGGCTTCGGGAGTTCTTCGCCTGGAACGACGACAATCGGCGTCATATCCGGGCGCAGCGTCGAACGGTCCGTAGTCGTCGGCGAGTGTGGTGGGGTCGGGCAGCTCGATATCCGGTGGCGTCGGCGAGTCGACGGCGCCACGCCCTGTTGCGTCTGCGTCGTCGGTCACGATTCATCTCCGCTGGTGTCCTCGGTGCAGTCGTCGACAATCACATCGCCGAGATTCAGCGGGCCCACCCCATTGATGACGAGGCTCATCTGGTAGGTGCCCGCGGGCAGATTGAAGACGAGCGAGCGTTGAACGCTGGTGCCGGCGGCGAGCGGATCACAGTCCAAAGACTTGCTGTCCCCCGAGCCTTGATCGTCGAGATCAAAGATGTCCTGATAGGAATCCGAGTCGACGTCGCCGATGTTCCTCTCCTGCCAGGTCACGGTGAAATCCTGACCAGCGCAGGGATTCACGGGGTCGGTCACAAAGGTGGTCTGGTCGTCGAAAACGATCTGAGCTGACATGGCGGTCTCCTTGGTTGTGGCCCGTTGTAACGACCCCATCGTGCGCGGGGATGAACCAAGCAATCACGCGTAGTCGGCTACTCGTTTCCACAGAGTCGGCATCTCACCGGAGCGGGTACTCCTGGTCAGGTAGTGCGCTACTCATGACACTGCGCGCAGGCAAACGCACGATAGAAGCACATGACAAGGGGTCGGCGGAGTAGTTTCCCACCCGGGTCGGCGCAGCGGCGTCGATCGATGCGGCACCGAACCGGGGAGGTAGTGCCATGAGTGAAGATTCCCTCGTACCTCCGTCCCAAGATCGCTCATGGCAAGCCAGGGTGCTGTGCGCCGTGCAGGCTCTTGAGGAACTCAACCAGCCCGCGACGGCCGTCCGCATCAAGGAGATGGTCGGCGCGAAATTCGCCGCCGTTTTCCTGCCGGCGGATCGGCTGTACGAGGGCACGCGGCCCTCCTGGGAAAGTCGCGTCGACGATGCGCTGTCGACTCTGGTGGCGCGGAAGCTGCTCCGCCGCCCGAAAAGTCAGAGCACTGACCCCGTGTGGACCACCACCGCCGCTGGGAAGAAGCAAGCCGCGGATGACTGCAGACTTGGCACCCTCGTAGCTGAGGACACGAATCCTGTCGCCGAGCCCATCACATCGTCCGGGCCGGTGATGGCCGGCGTCGTCACCAAACCACTCCAGGGCAAGACACCACCAGCCGCGGAGCACACACCAGTCCTCGGCATCACAGGGCCTGACTTCACCGTCGAGTACGCGGGCCGCCTCGGTTTCGACGCTGCCGTCGCGCAGACCGAAGCGGGTCAGCCGAAGCCGGTGATGATCGAGCTGAACCTGCAGTACGGCGTCGGCACCGGTTCCGCGTCAGCAACCGGCGCCGCCGGTGCGATCGCCCGAGTGGAGCAGCTGTGGACCTTGGTCGGGGCCGCAGGCACACCCCTCGTGGTCGCCGACCAGTACATGTCCGGGGATCTCAGCGACGAGCAGGTGAAAAACATCGTCACCGCGGACTCAGCCGGTGGCGATTGGCCGCAGCGGGCCATATTCCGGATCTGGCCCGACTTCCCCATCCACCCGCAGATCGACGCATCCTGCGGGACCGTGAAGGCCACGACGGCCCAACGTGCCTTCGCCGCGTACGGCCAAGGCATCGTGTGGGCCGTCATCGACTCTGGCATCGACAAAGAACACCCGCACTTTCAAGGCGACCACACGCTGGATGATCCGTCGGTCGCCAATCTCCATCATGACTTCGTCTCCAACGGTGACGATCCGGAACTCGCTCTTGTCGACGAGGACGGACACGGCACCCACGTGGCCGGGATCATCGCCGGTGGCCTGCGGCGCTGGAAGGACGGGGACGAGACACGGCACGCGCTGGCTGTGGAGAAACGCCAGAACAATGGCGCCGGCGGGAACAACGACCCTATCTTGGTACCGCGAAACGTCGACATTGACATGCTCAATGGTGTGGCGCCGCTGGCCAAGCTCGTCAGTCTGAAGGTGCTTAGCAAGTACGGCGATCTGACTGCGCGCACCGCCCGTGTGATCGCCGCGCTGGCCTACGTACGCCAGAAGAACGACGAAGCAGGGAAGCTAACGCGAATCCACGGCGTGAACCTCTCGCTGGGGTACGGCTTCCTCGCCGACTGGTTCGGCTGCGGGCAGAGCCCGCTGTGCCTCGAAGTCAACCGCCTGGTGTCCTCTGGTGTCGTCGTTGTAGTGGCCGCCGGCAACTCCGGCTATGTCACGCTGAACGCAGCCCAGTCGGACGTGACCCAATTCAGCGCCGGCGTCACGATCAACGATCCCGGTAACGCGGAGAAGGCCATCACAGTGGGCTCCACACATCGGGAAGCACCGCACACCAACGGTATTTCGTTCTTCTCCTCCCGTGGACCCACCGGCGATGGACGCCTCAAGCCCGACCTCGTCGCGCCCGGGGAACGCATCACCTCGGCCGCGGCCGGCAAGAGCCTCGCGAGCATCCGCAGCGCCCAGTTCCCCGGCTTCGACGACGCCGCGGTCTACATCGAAGACAGCGGGACGAGCATGTCCGCCCCGCACGTGTCGGGCGCGATCGCGGCATTCCTCTCCGTGCAGCGCGAGTACATCGGGAATCCCGACGACGTCAAAGAGATCTTCATGTCGTCGGCAACGTCACTCAACCGCGACCGCTACTTCCAGGGCGCCGGGCTGGTGGACCTGATGCGCGCCCTGCAGACCCCCTGAGCCAGAAGAGAGAGCACACATGTCTACACAACAGTTTTTCGGCCCCTGGGCACTGTCCATCGATGCTGACGGCGATGTCGATGCCGCGGGTGAGCAGCAGATCCTGCAGGACCTGCGCGACAGTCACGTGACGGATCTGGTGGTGTTCTCCCACGGGTGGAACAACGACGAGGCCGCCGCATCATCGTTGTACGCCAGGTGGTTCGAGCTCTTGAAGGCACAGGTGGGCCCCGGCCACACAGTCGGTTTCATCGGCATCCGATGGCCGTCACAGCTGTGGCGCGACGTGACGATCCCCGACTTCGATCCGACGCCGGGCGGATCCGCCACCGGCGCCGCCGGATTGGACCCCACCGAGGTCGCCGACGCCGGCTCGTCGGCCTTGAGTCCGCAAGAAATAGCCGACCTCAAAGCTGTCTTCCCGCAGGCGCAGAAGGAGCTCGACGAGATCGTCACCCTCCTGTCCGCCGAGCCCAGCGACGACGGTGTCGACGAGTTGTTTCGCGCCATGCAGCAGTTCAACACTGCGGTGGCGATCAATTCCACCGATGGTGACGAGCCCGGCTCTGGACAACCGGCCATGCTCGACGACCCCGCGCAGGCCGACAAAGTGTTCGAGAAGTACGCCGACGCGTTGGTCGACTCGGGCGTCGACATCACCAGCGGCGGCGGTGGTGGCGCGGCGGGAGTGCGCGATCGACTCGACAAGCTCTGGCACGGCGCCAAAGAAGCGCTGCGAGGACTGTCCTACTGGCAGATGAAGAACCGTGCAGGCGCGGTCGGTCAGCGTGGTGTCGGGCCGCTGATCGGACGAATCGTCGCCCAGCCCGAATTCGACCAGCTGCGCGTGCATTTGATGGGACACAGCTTCGGCGGACGCGTCGTCTCCTTCGCATTGGCCGGTCTTCCCCAGGTAGATCCGTCCCCGGTGAAGTCGGTGACCTTGCTGGAGGGGGCCTTCTCCCGATTCGCGTTCAGCGACGCCCTTCCATGGTCCCTGGGGGACCATGGCGCACTGGCGGGCATGCTCTCGCGCGTCGACGGACCGTTGACGGTCTGCTTCTCCAGTCACGACTCGGCGCTGAGCCTCAGCTATCCCCTGGCATCCCTGGCATCCGGTGACGACCGCGCGGCCGCCGATGATCCGCTGTTCCGCTTCCGCGCCATTGGTTCCCTTGGCGCCTACCAGAGCCACACAGTGTCGGTCGACGCCGTCGGTACGAGCTACCCCTTCACCACGGGAGCGATCCTCAACATCGACTGCTCAGCGGTGGTGACGACGGGCAACCCGCCATCGGGAGCGCACAGCGACATCTTCCACGAGGAACTGGCCTGGATCGTCGCCTCCGCGGCGCAGTTGACAGCGTGAGCCGCTCGGCTACAGACCCACGGTGTTGACGGTGACTCGCACCGGATCCACCAGCCGCTGCAACGTGCCCGGGGTGGGGTCGATCGACTCCACCTGCTGATCTTGGAAATTCGGGTTGTTCTGGTCGAAGGAGAGGTCGACGAGCAGCCCGAGCGACGCCGCGCTCGGGCTCAGCATTCCCATGTCGTCGCCCTCATTGATCTCCGTGAGATTCGCCCAGCTCGGAACGACTGCCGACAGCTGATGCATGCGCTCGAGGACATCCTCGAAGCGAGCGTCATGGCGAATCGATCGGATGTACTTCATCACGTCATCGACGGTGAGAACCCCGTCCCCGTCGACGTCGGCGACTCCATGGCTGGCCCACAGTTCTGGTCGGGGGCCCGCAGCGGACGCCACCGGCCCTGCCAGGTCTTCAGCGGTGTACGTCCGGCCCAGCATGACGCACAGCCACAGACCGGCCTCGTCGGTCTCCGACGGCAGGCCGAGCGTTTTGAGATGCGCGGCGATCACCGTCAGCTGGTCGGCCCCGCAGTCGAGATACTCCTGCGGCGTCTTGGTCCACCCGGCGACCGTCAGCTGCGCGGCAGTCAGCTGCAGCAGACCGTACCGGCCTGCCGGATGGTAAGCCGTGGTGCGTAAGCCGCTCTCGGCGTACATCACTCGGAGCAGGACGTCAACATCGACACCGGCGTCGTGCGCCGCCGAGTTGATCGCCATCAGCAGCGGTCGATCGAACTCCGGCGCCGGCCGGCATGCGCGCCACGAGTCGGGGTCGGCGTCCATGACGAACGCCTCGGTGAATCCGGTGGGCGCGGTGAGCGTGGTCGGCACACCCCTCAGCACACCGTCGCAGGTGAGGTTGTCGAGGTCGAAGACTCGATAGGAGAACAAGGTGTCGTCGGTCTTGACATACAGCTTGCCTCGATCGATCCCGGCGAAGATGCTGTTGGCGGGTATCGCGGTCAATTCGCCGTTAGGCAGCGTGAACACACGATCAGCCCAGTTGTGGTGCGCTAGAAGCTCCTTGGTGATGACATTGCGACTCTCCCAGGCCTCGCCAGGCCAGATGTGGTACCGCCGCCATCCCTCGCCCTTGAAGCTCGATGCGAAGGTGGCCGGATACTCCAGAACCTGACCGGTCGCCATGTCGAGCCGCACAGAGCGGGTGGTGCTGCCCGGGCGCCCGTCCGCGAAGTACAGCTGGATGCCGATGGTGAACACCGCTTCGTTGGTACTGGTCTGCTGGACGTCGACGACCCTGCCGAGATAGATGTCATGGAGATGCGGGAACGCTTTCCCGTACACGCCCATGACGCTCAACGCCGGAAACATCTCACCGATGTCGAGCGGTCCCGTCCAGGTCGCGTCGCCGTCAACGACGTCGACGCGAGCCATGGAGCCGGTATCCGTGATGAACCAGGTCGACGTAGCCATCCGACCGGCATGGGTCATGTCACGCTCCTGTCACTGTGTCGAAGCGCAGCCCGCTCGAAGATTCTCCGGCGCCGGTGCCCTTGCGTCTGGTGGTCCAGATGTGCACCGATCCGTCGTGCCAACGGGCTCGCTGGTGCGATCGGATCACATCGACGCCCGCGCGTGGAACCTCCTCCTCGTTCAGCCAGAAATGCTGTGCTCCGCGCGCAGCCTCCAGGATGCTGCCGAACGGCAACACCTCGGTGACTCCGTGGACGTCGCCTGCCTCGCGCCGGGAAAGTGGAACAAGGCGCAGCCGGGTTGCCTCCCGATCCACGTCGATGTGTTCGGGGACAAGGGGATACCAATACTCGGGGACGAAGCTGTCGACGTGATACGCGGGTGTGCTGCCGGGGTTCGCGGTGGGCGGCCGGGTCATGACCTCGTAACGATCGTAGGGCACTCCAGCGTCGTCCTCGATGCGCTGCTCGATCGCCCAGGCCAGATTGGCCATCTCGTCGCGGGCGATCAGGACGTGCTCGATGGGGGCGCTCTCCAACGATCCGGGCAGCGCGGGAGCGAGGAGGAACCACGGATTCGCGCCGCTGATTTCCCGCCGATCCGTCAGGCCGAACAGGTTGAAGTTCGGGTCGTCCACTCCCGCCGGTCCGACCGTCTCGGGAATTCCGAACACGTTCGTGAGCACGAATGTGTCGATACAGCAGAGCGTTCCGATCGGGAGTCGCAGCGGTACCACGTACCAGTCGTTGCCGTACACGGTCGCGTAGCCGACCATCAGCAACCGGCCCAGATCGTGCGGGGCGGCATCGATTGCCCCGAGATCGATCGCGGCGTCCTCCATCTCCCAGAACCGCGACGACGGCATCGCGCCGAAGCCGGCAGGCGCGGGAATTCCGGTCAGCTCCAGGTGCTGCGGATCGGAGCCAGCTCCCAGCGGCACGTCAGGGGCGACGACGTCCATCGACCACCAGTCCAGGATGCCACCGTCGTACTCCGTAGCCCGCAGCTCGACGCCCGGCAAACCCGTTGCTCCAACGGAGAATCCGTGTTCCAAGCGGTGATCGTTCCAGGACGCGGGCATCCGCTCGGCGGCCGGGGCGGAGGCCGGGACGCGGGCATTCCACCACCCCAGCCAGTCAGTGGCCGCCGTGTGGGCCGCAGCCAGGCGATCGGTCGGCAGTCCCAGGGCCGCAGCCTCGGTCGCAGTGGTCGCCGGGTCAAGCAGCCGCCCAAGACCGTTGGCGATACGCCCTCCGTCGCCGATCCTGTTCCGCAACAAGTGATTCAGACCGCGGGCAGCGCGTTCGGGTACCTCGTCCTGGAAGGCGTACCGCTCAGTCCACGCAGCGGGCTCGATCCCGGCGGCGGCCAGTAGACGAGCCAGCCGCACACCACCTTCGGAACGGAGCCGCGGGTCTGCACCCGGGTCTGCACGTTCCTCTTCGACCATGCGCTCGAGCGGGGCGGCCGATGGGTCGTAGGGCTGCCAGTCACCATCGGCGCCGTCGCGCCATCTGTCCAACCGATGGGTATCGACCCCGACGTCGACCATGGCGATCGACCCCGCGTCCTCCCCTCGGAACTCACCGAACTGCCACTGTCTACAGAGAAACCACAGTGGGTCGTGCACCCGTGCGGCGACGCCGTCGTCGACTCCCGGGTCGCGGGGAAGCGGTTCGAAGCGAACGGTCACGTACCCTCCTCAGCCCAGCGGGCCAGTCGTGAAAATGCCACCCTCGAAGGTCGGCGGCATCATTGCGCGCAGCTCCGGCAGATCACCGAGATCCATGCCGCGCACTTGGGCGAGTTCAAGAGCTTCCTCGACGGCGCCGTGCACATCCTCGATGTGCCAGCCGCGGCCGCGATCCGGCGGGACGGCCAGCAGGATGGCCTGCGGTGCCCGCGCGTCCGGGCGGGCGGTGTGGAAGGCGACCCCCGCGACCTCCTCTGCGGTGCCGTGTTCGCGTCCCTCACGCGGGAGCACCTCCCACCACATGTCGAAGACGAGGCCGGTGAGGGTCGATCCGACGGGCCCGCGATCGAGAGTCAGCACGGTCGAGGCCCGCGCGTCGCCGCGGTGGGTCCCTATCCAGGATGAGGCGGACGCGGCAGGGGCCTGGGTGACAACGAAGTTCGGGGCGGCCCCGCCCGCGATCAGCTCGCCGGCGGCCAGCGCATCGTCGGCGGATCGGACGGTGGGTCGAACGCGGCCGATGTCGCGGACCCAGTCAGCGAGATCGTCACCCTCGGCACCGCCGGGCCGATTCTGCGGGTCCAGGAGTACATCGATTCCGCTGCCGGCCAAGGTGAGTCGCGGCAGGAGAGGGAAACCGCCTCCGGTCAGCGCGGTCAGCGGGGCGGCCGCGGCACTGATCCACGCCAGGGTGCTCGTTGAATCCCGCCTCGCGCCAGAAGGTGGTACCGGGCAACTGGGGGGCATCTTTGCGCCCGCGACGACCGCGGCAAGGCCGGGGGCGAGGCGGGTCAACTGTTCGGTGTCGGTCAGATCGGTGTCGGCGGGCACGGCCAGTCCGCAGCCGATCAGCTCCGCGATGGCCGTCTTCAGCCCAACGGGGTCAACCAAATCCTGTGCGAGCATCTCCGTCGCCTGATGTACGCGTGCGCTCCAGGCGGTGATCCGCTGTGCCATCTCGTCGAGGTCAGCCGCAACCCATGGATCAGCTACAGGATCGAAATGTGAAGCCAGAAGGGGTGATCCGGCGGCAATCAGAGTCCGCAGCGCCGCTGTGAGAGTGACCAGTTCATCCCACCGACCGGCACCACCGGCGTCATCTGTGAACTCGAGTGCGCCAGCGGCGGTGAGAAGCCGACGCGCGAAGGTCGATTGACTGCCGGAATCCGTCGTCCGCACCGTTTCGAGGGCTCCGGTCGCGAGCGCGGACAGCGACGCGGTGACCGCGGTGCCGTCGCTGCGACGGCAACTGAACACCCACCCGTCGGCGGGGCCCAGGCGGGCGCGACACCAATTCTCGAGAGCCGGTTCGACTGCCGCCAAACCGTTGTCATCACCCCAGCCGGTACCCGCGTCGAACTGGTCAGTGAGCACCGCACCGAATGTGTAGGAGACGGTGTGCGCGCTTCGCGGAGTCGAGATCGCAGCGAAGTCGTCAGGCAATTCACCACGACTGGCCGCGTCGGCAGCCAGCCCGGCTCGCAGCGGGTTGCCCCCGACGATGTGATGCACGCTCTCGGCGAGCAGCAGATCGCCGACGGCGTCGAAAGTGGCGACCAGGTCGGCGACGATTTCTGTGACCGCAGGAAGTTCAGCTCCGACCGATACGGTCGGATCTCCCGCGTCGAACCTCGAATAGTCGCGGCTGAGCGCCAACCCGTCGACGACGTTGCGGGCCGCCACCGCGGCTTGTGCCGCGTCGGCGTTCTCAGCTGACGGATCCACCTGCGGCGCCATCGGATACATCTGGCGGAACGCGGGAATGAGGTGGTCCATCGAGCGGTCGTGCAGGGCTCGCTCGAAACGGTAGCCGAGCAGATAGTCCAGAGATTGCCCCGCCTTGATGCCTTCGAGGGTGCGCAGCGCCGTGCGGACGCGGCCCGACGTCAGGTTCACCGCGAACGCGGACGGGTCCGAGTGCGCCAGGCACCCCGCACGCAGTACCGCCGCGGTGGTGGCGTGCTGCAGGGACGGTGTCATGAGGTAGCCGTCGCGCTGTGCACGGCTGCCCGGTGACAGCGGTTCGAGATCGGTCACCCATCCGTAAGCGCCGGTACGCAGTCCAGTGGGGTGGTCGGTTCGTACCTGCGTCAACCGGGCAGTGGCCAGCGAGGTGGCCCACGCATCGACGCGATGTGTCACGGTGTCGAGGCTTTCGCACAGGGCGCGCTCGAGATCGCCGAGTCGTTCGACAGCGATCCCTTCGAGGTCCAACGCGACAGCCGTGGCCTTGGCCAAACCCTCTGCCATCGGACGCATTTCGTGGTCGGCGGGCATTCGCGACGGGAACCCGTACAAGAGCGAGATCCACCACATGCCGTGAAAGAGTGGCAGCGCCAGCTGGTAGAAGACCCCGCTGGTGGCTGCGTCCAGCTGGCCGCAGCTGTCGTTGACGGCTTTCAGCTTGGCGACCAGCTCCGGTGGCCATTCGGCGGGGACATCACTGCCCGCCGGGATGGACGCCAGCCACGCCTGGGTATCGCCGATCAGCTCGGCGTAACGCTGCAGCGGACGGCTTGCGGTGAAGGTCGACAGCTCAGGCGTGGGGTCGACGGCGGCGGTGAAGTCGAAACCTGTTGGCGTCGCGCCGATCGGACCGCGCGCCGAGAACGTCATGGCCATGTCGGCCATGGCGATGCCTACCGTGGCCGGCGGGACGGCCGGGGAGCTCTCGGGGGCGAAATTGGACGGTAGCTCCGAGGCGAAACGCACCCTGGTCGATGCCGGGCGGCGGCTCAACAGATCGAGGATGGCGGCGTCCTGGTCGCGGCCCGTTCCCACTCGCTGAGCCCTCGATACGTTCTCCTTGGCATACGACAGGACCGAGGACATGACCGCGGTGATCGCCTCGTGGACATCCTCCCCCCGCCAGAGATCGGTCGGTGTCACGGGCAGGATGCCGTAGGGCTGGCGGCCGACGCGCAGCACCGGCAGCGGGCCGCGGCTGCGGACGAACGAGCAGAAGTGGTCGGCGAGAAACGACAGGTCGGGGGGAGCGTTCTTCCCGAAGGACCCGCTCACCGGCAGCCAATCCACTGAGAGATCGCTGAACAAGCCGCCCAGGAATCGATTCGCGGCGGGCGCGAGGTCGTCGGGATCGGCGAGCCCACCCGCTATCACCCCCAACGTTGCATCGCCGTCGATGCCGAGCGCGGTCGCGACGCGCTGCGCCGCTGCGGTCGGTCCCGCTCCGGCCACTGCGCTCTGCGCCGCGGTTTGCTCGTCGGGTGACGGACGGGAAGACCGCGACTGCCACCCCGATCTGCTACCGGGCGTGTTGTTGGTGGGAGTGCCTGCGCCGAGAATCGATATTCCGTCGGTGTAATCATGTGCAGTGAGCAGCGTCTCGACGTGTCGGGCGGAGTCCTCAGGGTTGCCGGCTCCGACGCCGACCACGGTGACGAGGTCGTAGTGCAGATCGGGATCGTGCAGCGGCACTCGTACACCCATACCGACCCTGACAGCTTTATCGAAATCGACAAGCCACCGGCTGCCGTGCTGCCACGGCACCTTTCCCGCCGGGTGGTTGCCGTCGTCGTCCTGGTCGATCTTCGGCGGGGCGAATCCGGCGGGTAGTTCGTCGGGTACTGGTTCGCCGTCCACCCGCCACATCAGCCGACCCTCCCGATAGGCCGAGAACGTGAAGTGCCGAGGCATCAGGCGGACGAGTGGGGCACGGGTCCACGTCGTGTCGCGATTCTCAGCGCCGGGTCCTCCGGGGCGCAGCGATTGCACAGCCCACAGACCCCGCGCCGGCCCGACGGCAGCCACCACAGCCGCCCATGCCGCGGCACGTGCTTTCTCGTCGGCGGCCGGGATCTCGACGGCACTCCAATATTGCTCTGCTGCTGCGCGTTCGGCTGGGGTAAGCCCGGTTTCATGTCCGTCGATGTGGATGTCGTCGGGGTACACCCGAATCCACAGCTCGGCGCCGCCGAGTTCACCTGGCCGATACAGAGTCTCTAGGCGAACAGGCATGAGCAGAAGCGGTAGGTCGCCGTTGTCTGCCCAGATGGGCTCCGCTGCAGCGTCGGTGTTCCATGTCGCTTCGACGTCTTCGACGTGTCGTTCGGCGTCTGCTGCCTGATTGTGCGCGAAGGCCTTCGCGTTCTGAGCTTCAGCCGCAGCGGTGACGTAGGGCTGACCGAACACAGATGCCGCCACGTCCTCCGGAATGGAGTGGGTGCGCCTGAACAGATCGTCGGCCCGCGCCTGGGCATTGTAGCTTGCGCGCCATGCTGCTTCGCGCTGTCGGCGGGCTTCGCGGATCGCACGGCGTTGTTCCGACATGCTCGAGGACGGCTTCTGCGAGGGTGTACAGAGGGATTCGAAGTCGACTACTTGCTCGCCGTAGCGCTCGTTGGATCCGTCGAGAATGGCTCGCTTCAATAAGTCTGTGTTCACGTCCTCCACGCGATGTGGAGTCGACGCGCCGGGAAGTTGCTCGTAGAAGCCGACGATCACGTCGATGAAGACCGGGCGCTGCAATGGTCGGGGGCTCAGCAGCTGCAGCAACGACGCAGCGAACGCTGGGTACTCGGTGAACTCGGGGTCGTTCAGCCACCCAAGCAGGTCGCTTCGGGGAACGCTGAAGTCGATGCCGGCAGCGTTCAGAGCGACGAGCGTGGCCTCAGGGTCGGCGGGAGTGGCGGTCGGCCCGGTCATGAGTGGATCACCAATTCCGAGGCGTGGATCAGCATGCGGAACGGCTTCTGCAGCGCGATCCTGGCGATGTCGGCGGCGTCCCGGTTCCACTGTTTGTCTCCCGGATTGCCGGGTGCGGCCATCGTCGCGCCAGCCCGGGCGAACTCGCGGTTGCTCTCGGGGAGGGCGGCCAGTACCCGACCCCAGGTGAGGTCGTCCCAGGTGCCGAAGGCAGGCGCCGCGTCACCGATGTCGAAGCCGAATCGGATGCGCGTCGAGTTCTCCTGGAACGCAAAGAACCAGCCCGGCGTGTCAGGGGTGGGCGTTGTCCGTAACTCCTGGGGTGGGATCTCGAATGCATACAACGCGGTCGACTCGTCGACCGGAAGGGCGAATAAGGGTGCGCGCCACGTCGCGGTGTCGGTGTTGGCGACCGGCCGGTCGCCGTCGACGCCGGCTAAAGCGGGAGCCGCAGCGACGATCATCGAGGGGAATCGGCGCACCACCGTGCCGCGCACCAAGAGCACCGCGATGGCGTCCTCCTTCAGCGTCAGATGAGCACCCAGCGGTCCTGTCCACGAGGCGATCTCATCGATCTGGGGCTCTGCGTCCGGCGTCGGCCAGAACCGCCGGAACGGCGTGCCTCGCATGTCCGTCGGGTACTCGCGCCAGAGCAGTTCGCGGTTGAATTCGTGGGCCAAGCCGACCAGGAACGACTCGATGAAAGCGTTGTTGACACCCAGTAGAGTCGTCGATTCGGCGGGAAAATCGGTGAGCCCCGGGAGAAACCACTTCGGGGCGAAGTCGCGCAGTGCCAGTGCCATCGGAGCGGGAAACGATGGATGATCCATCAGAGCATCCAGCGATATTTGAGGACCCATCCGGTCGGGCAGTGCGATCTGCGCGGCGATGGAACGCGCGACGTGACCCCCAGGTGCCAACGCGTCGACGAGGTTGCCGCGCAGAGCCTTCGGGTCCAGTTGCACTCCGTTGTTGGTCACCGCGCCGCCTGCTTCGGTCGGCCGTGTCAGTTGCGCCCGCATGGTCGCGACGCTTGCGGTGACCTCGCCCAGTCGGGGCATCACCTGCGCACGCAGCGTGCTGAAGTCACCGATGCGCAGCACCGAGGCGTCGACTCCGACGACGGACAGCCTTTCAGTCAACGAGGCGGCGACGTCGTGCAGTCCGATCACGCGAGCGATGTCCGAGATCGCCTGCAGACGAAACAAATCGCGGGTGGCGGATATCGAGCGTTGGGCGTCCACCGCCGCAGCCGTGACGGCGCTCGCGATCGCCGGTGCGTCGGCGTCCGGCACGGAGAACGATGGCGCGTGTCGCGCCGACGGTACGGGCACAGCGCCGGAAATGGCACGTTCGATCACCGACCCGGGGTGCACGGATGCTGCCCGGGCGAGCTGCCCGCCGGACCGCATCATTCGGGCGAACGCGGTCGAACCGGCGGCCGTGGGCATCACGCTCACCTCGATCGTGGTGGCCAGCGACGGACCCGGCGGACCCCACGGGCGAACGCGAGACGCTACCGGGGCCGCAACCGACACCGCCTCGCCCAAGGTGAGGTTGGCGACGTGCTTTTGGTGCAGAGCCGCACCGACGTTCTCGGCGAGCTGCCCGAGCGCGCGGCGGCGGTTCGCCTCGCGAATCGCGCCCACTTGCTGCCAGGCTCGGGCCATCAACGACTCCTGGTTGGCGCGAACGTATTCGGCCCCGAGGCCCGCGGCAATTCTGCCCGGGATGGCGGTATTCAGCGCGTGTACCCAGTCAGGCAGGCCCGCACCGCTCGGATCGATCGTGTTGACGACCACATGGCGACCGCCATAGATGGGGGGTGTGACAGCGGCGAACTCCGCGCCCGGGTCAGCGGGTTCCCCGCCGCCTGCATTGCACTGCGTGGAGATTCTCTTCGCGAAATCGGCAGTCACCGATGCCCCGAATGCGGGCGCAGCGATGCCACCGTTGGCGAGCTGCCCGAGTACACCGGGAACCGGGAACAAGGCGGGGTGCGGAGCACCGTCGAGTGCGTCGTCGGTCAGCCACGGTTTCTCGACGTCGACGAACACCGTACCCAAGTGTTCGACGCGCTCCGGGGAGGCCGGCCCGAGCCGTCGGACCAAATACTCGAAATCACCGTGCTGGCCGGTGCTGAATTCCCAGGTGTAGTAGACGGGCACGTTGACACCGTTGGCTTGATCGATTTGCCATGACGGTGAATACGATTGCGCAGCAGCCGAATAGGTGAACGCCGGCACAATGCACGCGCGGTAGCGGGTGGTCTCCTGTAAGCGACGCGGGCACAGCAGACGGGCGACCTGATCGGCGGGGTCGTCGGCGCGCTGAACATGCGCCCAGGCCCACGAGTCGGACAGGTCGGGAAGCTGGTCGACATCGACGCTCAATGTCGGCATGGGACTGCCCGGAATCAAGCGGCTGTTGGCGGCCTCGACGACAACGAGCACGATCCACGGCCGCAACCGGCCGCCCTCGGCCCTAGCCGGCGTGAACAACCACGGCAGTTCGATTGGCCGCAGGTCGACCGATGCCAGGTAGCTGTCCTCGACGTCGGCTGCGCCCGCAGCCGGGTCGGTGCGTACCACCGCGCGGGGGTCGAGGCTGGCGACGCTGTCGGGCCCCAGCATCGTCATCGCGCCGGGAACCTTCAGCAGTGTGGGATCTCCGGACGAACCCACCAGCGTCACGCCCGGCGTGAAGCCGGCGGGGGGCAGCGCACCGGGCCGGTCGGAGGTGTCAATCGCCCGACCCACCGCCGTCTGCGCCCATGACGAAAATCGGATTGTGCTCACGGCGTGCTCAGCTCCCATGCCTCGGCGACCTCGACCTGCAGTCGTGGGTCCGCCATGCTCGCGGCGGCGGCCGCCTCGTATACCTCCGTGGCGTTGAGCGAAGGCTGTGCAATATCGGGGGCCTCCGACAGCGACCACGAGTTGACGACGACGTAGGTCGGCGAGTTGGCCACCGTCACGGCGTCGCGGTCGGTACGCCACCAGCGCGGGTGGTCCAACCCGGTCCCGGCAGCAGCCTCCACCGCGTCGACCAGGGCGCCGATCGTCACGTCGAGGGGATCGGCGACGTCGAACTGTGCCGAGATCACCTTGGTCTCGTAGTCGAAGTCGGTGGCTCGCTCCTCCCCCACCACAATCTCCCCACTCACGAGTGTGAGCCCGGCTCTGAACGTCTCGAACGCGGGGCGACCGATCTGTGCGTCGTCGGTCATCGTCAGGAATGCAGCTGGCGCGAACTGCTCACGCTCCTCACCGGCGACGGGCACCGGACGACCGTCCCCCAGAACCGGGGTGGTCAGATCCCAGCGCTGCGTCGGAATCGGGATGCGGTTGAAGCGATCGATGTCGATGCCGAGTGGAACGTCCCTCTGCCGGACCGACAACGTGCCGTGCGGGTGCAGAACCAGGCCGTCCGCCAACGCTGCTCCCGCCGACGTCGTGAGTTGCACCGGCATCGCAGACGGGTCGGGCGCGTAGGCCCGCCAGGCTTCTGGTTTGAGCAGTGCCGCGGTGAGGATGTCGCGGACGTCGGGTGCGATGTCGAGCGCAGGGTCCGACCCGCCCCAGGACTCATCGAAATCGAACGAGGCGCTGAACAGGAACAGGTCGATGCTGCCTCGGCCAACGGCACGCCACCGCCCGGGACCCTCCAGCGACAGACGCAGCGCGATTCCCACGAGAGTTTCGCCGAGCACCTCGACGGCGATGGCGGCCGAGATCTCGGCAACGAAGTGGAATGGTGAAAACTGGATCAGCACATCGAAACCCAGGTGACCGCGTAGCCCGCAGCCGGCAACCTCGGCCACGAGCTCGGCCAGTGCACCGAATTGCAGTGTGTTGGATGTCAGGGCGACGTAGGCACTGCACCGCAACTGCAAGAAGGGGCCCGACGACAAGGTCAACGCCACGCGGTTGAGTGCGGGCACGCCGGGCGGCCGGTTGAATCGCGGATGGAAGCCTCCGGCGGAGACGACCACGTTGGCGTCGGAGCCCCCTTGGACGAGGACGAACATGTCTCCGGTGACGGGGATGCCCGCGATGGTCGAATCGGTCAGACTTGCCAGGAACGTCAGGCTGGGCACCGAAGGGTCGATCTGCCCGAAGAAGGTGATCTGCAACTTGATCAGGGGCAGTTCCGGGTAGGGCACAGCCAGAAGGAGCTTACCGATGACGGACATCCGGACGGGATCGGGCAGTTCGAGTATCAGCGCTATCGAGCCGGTGACAAGTCTTCCACCCCAACTGATCTGGAACATCGGCCCGACGATCAGCGAACCGGGCGACTGAGGGAAAACCCGGTCCAGCATCGGCACGACATCCCGAGCGGCTTTGGCCGGGTCGCTGGGGAACAGCAGCGAACCGGCTGTCCCGTCTTGGACCGCCCGGGTCAGGGCATCCCGATCCATCCGCCTGCCGACGCCGACGATACCGCCGACACCGGTCACGGCGAATCCGAAGCCGATCTGGATGCCAGGAGGAGGAAAGACGGCGCCCAGGATGACCAGGAAAGCTCCGGTGTGCACATCGAGGCTACCCAGTGCCGTTACCGACATCGGCGGCATCTCCACCGACAACATGCCCGTGAATGCATCGCCGATACGGCTCAGTTGACCCGCACCCTTGACGATCGGTAGATCCAGACCGACGCCGGCCCCCGTCGGGTTGTGCGGCACCAGATCGGTCACATCGAAGGCGAGCGAGGGACCCCCCAGTCGGAATGGGAGCTCGAAACCGTTGCCTGCGACGTCGAGATGGATCGGCGCGGCCGGCAAGTCCAGGGCGATCGCGCAGGTGACCCGAACCCGAACCACCGGCGGCTGTTCGAGGGACGGGATGAGCTCCACATCGAGCGGTCCGGCGGAGAGTCCCGGGGTCGACGCAGCGGTGGGCAGTCGCACCGACAGCGTCGGACTGCCCGCGATGGCGACACCCGTGGAGTCGGAGAGTGAGAGAGCGACGTCGAGGGGTGTAGGCGCCAGCGCGGGGACCAGTTCGGAGAGATCGCCGGGGGTGAGACGCACCTCACCACAGCTGATTTGCATTCCCCCAACGAGTTTGGGTGTGTCGCCATCTAGTGTCAGCGCAGCGGTGAGCGCAACATCACCGAGGTCGATGCCGGGACCGGTGCCCCGGGCCGACCTCGCGCGGGCCACGCTGAGCCGAATCGTGTCGCCGTTCGACCCGCGCGCCACCGAGGCACGACCGGACGCAGGCAG
Source organism: Mycobacterium sp. IDUB_5 (assembly GCF_055419565.1). Classification (NCBI taxonomy): domain Bacteria; kingdom Bacillati; phylum Actinomycetota; class Actinomycetes; order Mycobacteriales; family Mycobacteriaceae; genus Mycobacterium; species Mycobacterium sp. IDUB_5. The sequence continues at coordinate 953,074 of NZ_JBVAXX010000001.1, read as the reverse complement.
GTGGACCTCGACCACGTCGGATGCATGGCCACCGATGACCAGGGACCATGCGTCGTCGATGGCCAGCGGCTCGGATGCCATCATGTCGCCCTTGGCGATGATGTCGATGCGTACGCCGCCACCGCCCTTGGTGACCACAAGGGCCGCCGCCACCTGACCGCCGGCGGTCGTAATCCGCACGGCGCAGGCGATACCGCGGTCTGCGGTGTGCCCGACCGGGTCGGGTTCCCAACCGAAAAGACCGCCGATCGCTCCCGGACCGGCGATGCCTGCAAGCTTTCGCGTCGCCGAAATTACCTGTTCTGTCACCGGATTCGAGGCTGAGTCAGCGACGAGAGGTTCCAGTAGATGCTCGGCGAAACCGCTGTCCGCCCAGTCTGCTCCCGCCGGCCCGAGCGCCGGCAGCCCTGCCGTTCGCTCGAGTTCGGCAAGCACATCCGCCAACAGTTGAGTCAGACTGCTACGCAACAACTGCAGTAATGCCGCCCCGGTGCTGTCAGCCACTGCGCCCCCTCATGTCGTGATGACTGGTGCTAACCGACCGCAGGCGCCGTGCCGTCCTGGTTGAAATTGACGGTTGCGGTGTCCGTGACAGTCAAACTCTGCATCAGCTCGTACAGGCTGTCCACCCCGTGGTAGTTCGCAGGCACCAGGGCGCCCACGATCTCGACCAGCGCCATGTGCACATGGGGTGAGATGCCACCGAATTCGTACACGGTGCCAAGGACGTCGCCCCGCGAGATCTGTGAACCGACGGCCAACCCGTCCGGCACGTCGCTGATGTGGGTGTAGAAGCCGCCCATACCGTCGTTGGGAGAGCGCATAAACAGCTGGGCGCCATACCCTCTGCCGTTGGCCTCGGTGCCGTCGACGGCCGGGTTGTGGGGGTTGTACCGGGTGATGTGGGCGTCGAACGCTGCGTACACGACGGTACCCGCAGGTGCGCCGAGGTCCATGCCGTAGTGGTTGTACCACTCCGTCTGGGCAGCGTGCCCCCCTTGACCCGGGCCACCGAGGCCACCGGTGAAGGCGCCGGCGTCGAACACGCCGTTCATATCCATCGAAAATGGTTGTGCCATCATCTGTCTCCTATGCCAGTGCCGCGCGTACTGCGGCGGGAACGTTCGGATCGTCACGGCTCAGTTCGACACCAGGGACCCAGCCCTCCATGTCTTTCACCGCGTCCTGCACGGCGCTCATCTGCGCGTCGGTCAATGTGCTGATCACCGTGGTCTCCGGCACGCCGGCGGCAGACGCGGCCTTGGCCCCGTAGACGTCGGGCTTGTTGTGGCCGTCCTCGGCCGGCGCCCACCGATGGAACGCTTCGGTGATGCCGAGGTCGCGGTATCGCCCTGCGGGCCACTGCTTGGCACCCCAGTTCTTGGCGGGGTAGCCACCTTCCAGGAGCACTCGACTGATTGCTTCGCGTCCGGCTTGCTCGCTCGGGAACACAAGGAAACTGTGCCAATTGAACTTGTTCATGTATTGGCCCCAATTGGTGCCGCCCTTGACGCCGGTGATGTTGCCCGGGTTGTTGTCCAGCCACGCGAAGGTACCGGCGAATCCTGTCATGTGGGGTTGGCCGCGCCGAAGTATCCCGTCGGCGTGCACCACGAAGTTGTAGATCTCCTTGCCGTGCCCGCCGTAGTCAGTCTTGTCTTTCGGATCGAGACGCTTACCGTCGAGGCCGTCGAACCAGTCGAAGCGGGGAATGTCCTGTGCGACGGAGATATTGCCGTTCCAGTACCACACGTGGTCGCCGGGTACCAGACCGGCGATAGATGTCTGGCCGCCACCCCCACCGCCACCAGACCCGCCGGTGAGCTTCAGCCAGGCAGCGTCGACGTGACCAGCGAGACCCGTCCAATAGTCTGCGGTGGGCAACGGGTAACCGTCGGCGACTCCGACGCCGACTTCGTAGCGGACGTACTGGTCACCCTTGAAGAAGTAGGCGTTGCCGTTGTCCCACATAACCGCACAGTCGATGGAGTCGGCGAAGCCCGCTTCGGCCATGCCCGGCCAGTTGCCGGCGATGAGCCCGGACGCATTGGGATCCACTGTGTCGGTGGCGATGTCGTACTCGATGTAACTGTCGCCGCGGAAGAAGTAAGCTTTGCCATCACCCCAGTTGACAACAGCCTGGATGGTATCGCCGAACCCGTTCTCGGCGAATCCGCCCCAGTTGCCGGCGATCGGTCGGACCTCGCCGTCGACCGCATTGCTGGCCTGGTCGATCCGCACATAGTTCGAACCCAGGAAGAGGTACAGCTTGCCGTTGCCGAGATCGAATGCGCTGTCGAAACCACTCGCGAATCCTGTGGCGTCGATGCCCGACCATCCATTGCTGATCGGCTTGGGATATCCGGCATCGACCCGGTCGGCTGCGGTGTCATATCGCGAGTAGGTCCCGCCGTTGATGAAGTACGCCCTGGCCATGATGAGCCCCTTTTTCGTGATGACGGCGGCCGCTGATGTCAGCCACTGTGCTCCCGACCGGCACCGAACACACGAGTAGTGCTCTACTCGACATTGCGAGTAGTGGTGCGTCCTGTCCAAGTACCCGCACGATTACTTTGTCGGTATGCATGATTCACTCTGGACCGCAGCCACCCAGCATCTGTTCCTCGACGCCGTGCGGGACGGCAGCATCAGTACCGCGGCATTCGACCGGTGGCTGGTCCAGGACGTCCTGTTCGTCACCGACCTACTGACCTTCCAGGCTCGGCTGTTGGCGCGCGTACCCCGCCCCGCACAAGAAGTGGTGGCCGGCGGATGCGTGGCGCTGGTCGCCGAACTCGACTGGTTCGAGGTGAAGGCCTCCGAGCGCGGACTCGACGTCGAGGCCGACGCGCTGCCGGCGACATTGGCCTACCGCGAACTGCTCACCCGCCTCGATGCCGAGCCCGCCGACGCCGCCCTCACAGCGCTGTGGGCGATCGAGAAGGTCTACCTGCTCGCCTGGTCCCACGCCAGGTCCGAAGACTCACCGTTCGCGGAGTTCGTCGAACACTGGGCAGTCCCCGAATTCACGTCCTATGTCGAAGGACTCGAGCGGGTGGCCGATCCGGACACCCACGCCGACCTCGTCCGCGAGGTCCTCGAGCACGAGATCGCGTTCTGGGACATGGCGCTGCAGCGGTAGCAGGTCACGCGCGAAACGCCGATCCCCGTTCTCGGTCGAGGTAGGTGTCGGCCTTGTTGCGCAGGAAGAACGCGTACACGACCAACGAGATCGCGATGCAGACGGTGACGTAGCCGATGAACAGTGGCACCTGGTCACGTTCCTTGAGCGCCTGGTAGATGAGCGGGGACGTACCGCCGAATATCGAGTTGGCGAGCGCGTAGCCGACACCCACGCCGAGCGCCCGGATGTGGGCAGGGAACAACTCGGACTTCACCAGCGCGTTGATCGAGGTGTATCCGGTCAAGATGATGTATCCCGCGGCCACCAATGCGAACGACGTGAGCGGAGAACGTGTCTCGGGCAGGAACGTGATCAGCACGTAGGTGTAGAACACTCCGCCGATGCCGAAGAACACCAGCATCGGTTTGCGACCTATCCGGTCGCTGATGATCCCGCCGATCGGTTGCAGCAGCATCAGGAAGACGAGCCCGGCCAGGTTGATCCACGTCGCCGTCATGCCTTCGCCCTTGTACGCGGTCTTGACGATGGCCGGCGCGTTGACGCTGTAGGTGTAGAACGCCACGGTGCCGCCGAGGGTGATCAGGAAGCACATGAACAGCGGACGGCGGTACTCGGTGAACAGCGCGCGCATCGACCCGGCGCCAGGATCCTCGCCGGCCTTGGCCGCCTCGATCACGTCCTCGGACAGCGACTCGTCCATCGTGCGCCGCAGCCAGAACACCACTATCGCGGCCACACCACCGACGGCGAACGCGATCCGCCAACCGAACTCGCGAAGTTGATCGTCGTCGAGGAAGGTCTGCAGGATGAGCAGGGTGAACTGCGCGAGCACGTGACCGCCGACCAGCGTCACGTACTGGAACGACGAGAAGAATCCCCGCCGCTCCCGCGTCGCGGCCTCCGACATGTACGTCGCCGACGTGCCGTACTCGCCGCCAGTCGCGAAACCCTGGACCAACCGGGCGAGGATCAGAATGATCGGCGCCGCGGTGCCGATCACGGCCTGCGACGGCACGATCGCAATCACCAACGAGCACAACGCCATCAGCGACACGCTGACTGTCAGGGCCGCCCGTCGACCCCGCCGGTCCGCGAAGCGCCCGAAGAACCACGACCCCACCGGCCGCATGACGAACGTGATCGCGAAGATCGCGTAGACGTACACCGTCGAGTTCTTCTCGGACTCATCGAAGAACTGGCCCTCGAAATAGGTTGCGAACACGGTGTAGACGTAGACGTCGTACCACTCGACGAGGTTGCCGGATGACCCTCGGATGGTGTTCCAGATCGCCCGCCGGGTTTCGGCGGCACTCGACCGCGGCACTGCGGTGGTGGTCATCGGAGCCCTCCCCTAGTTGCGTAGCCGTACTGTACGAGCGAACCACCCAGCGTGGGGCCTGTGCACGCAAAATCGACCAGACGCGTGCGCGAGGCCCACGCTCGAGCACCCACAGAGGGTCAGTTCGAACCGTATTCGACTGCCGCCTCGCGATCGGTGCCGCGACTGCTGGACACCGTCAACTGGTCGGGCTGCACGCTGTACACCAGGCCGTCGGCGGGGTTGACGGCGGTGAACCCGGCGCCGGAGCGCTGCGCGTTCTGGATTTCGAGATTGGCCCCGTCGCGCAGGCGCTCACCGCGGTAGTAGTAGCTGTCGCCGGACCTGCACACCACAGCCAGCGACTGAGCGGTGCGGATCGCGGCCGCCGCCGAGTCGCCGCTGTCGCAGCGCGCCGAATGCCCCACGAAGCCTTGCGAATCCGTGCCGGAAACGCCGCTGATCGGCCGACTGTTCGACGTCGTCGTGGTTTCTGCTGACGTCGTCTCCTCAGCGGACGACGTCGACGACGGCGCCGACAGGCGGGTGGTGGGTGCGGTCCCGGTATCGCCGCCGCTGAACACCAGCACCAGGGCGAGAACCGCGGCGGCAGTGAGCAACACGATCGTGGCTGCCATCAGCGCCACCTGACCTCGGCTGAACCGCTGCGCCGGTCGCGGCGGAGACTGCGGAGCGGGCGCGTAAGGCGGTGGCGGTTGCGTCGACGAGAAGCGCCGCGTCGACGGCGGCGGAGCTGCCGGCGCGACCGGGCCAGCACTCGGCCCGACCGGCAGGACCGGCGCAGCACTCGGCGCACGCTCGGCCGCCGCTCCTGCCGCCCGCGCGAGATCCCCGGCGGAGGTGTAGCGATCCCCGGGCGCCTTCGCCATCCCGCGGGCCACCACGTCGTCGAACGCCCGGCTGATGCCGCGGCGCATGATGCTCGGCCGCGGCGGCGCCGAGAACATGTGAGCGCTCATCACCTGGCGCACGTCACCTGCCTCGAACGGCGCTCGGCCCGTCAGCGTCTCGTGGAGCAGACACGCCAACGAGTACACATCGGACGCCGGGCCGCCGCGTTCCCCGCTGAACCGCTCCGGTGCCATGTAGTCGCACGACCCGACGACCAGTCCCGTGGAGGTGACGGTCGCCTCACCACCGCCGTGGGCGATGCCGAAATCCACCAGGTAGGCGAAGTCGTCGGGCGTCAGCAGCACGTTCTCCGGCTTGATGTCGCGATGCACCAGGCCGTTGGCATGTGCGTCGTCCAACGCCGACGCAACCTGACGGATAACCGCCACCGCGCGCCGCGGCTGCAGAGCGCCATGGGCGCGCAGCACCTCTTTGAGGCTGGCCCCCTCGACGAGGCGCATGTCGATGAAGAGCACACCGTCGATCTCGCCGAAATCGTGCACGGGGATGACGTGGGGTTCCTGCAGGCGGGCCGCAATCCGCGACTCGCGGCGGAAACGCTCCTGGAAGCTTCCGTCCGCGGCCATCTCCGGGCGCAGCAGCTTGATCGCCACCATGCGCTCACGCGCCGTGTCGTAGGCGCGGTACACCTCACCCATTCCCCCGACGCCGAGCAGGGAGCGCAGCTCGTAGGGTCCGAACCGCGTCCCCACGCGTGGGGTGCTCACTGTTGGCTTCCTTTCGTCGCGCCCTGTTCGTGTGACCCCTCCGACCGAAGAGGAAACCTACCGGGTGAGCGTCCGGTGGCGTCAGCGAGCAGTGACGCGCAAATGCCTCCGTGCCCGCAATTCGTCCTCGCCGACCAGCACCAACATCGGCGTGTCGGGGGTGCACAACATCGTGACCAGGAAACGTATCCGCGCATCGCTGCGGAGGTTCGCGTCCGAATAGTGAATGACATCACCCCCGGGCTCCCAGCACGCCTCGCCCGCCCGCACCACCCGCGGGGCGCCCGCGCTGCCCGGCGATAGTCGACGAGGACCGTCATCGCGTGGTCACCGTCCGGGACAGCCCGCGTCGAGCTGGGTCAGCAGCCCCGCAGCAGCTCACCCAGCTCGACGTCGAAGCGATCGGCCAGATCCCACAGGTCGTCGACCAGCTGCGGGCAGGAGATGACGCCCACGTTGAGCCGGTCGCCCACCGACATCACCGTGATGTTGAGCCCGGAACCGTGGAAGATCGGGCCGAGCGGGTACAGCCCGGTCACCTCGGCTCCACAGCTGTAGAGGGTCGCCGGCGGTCCCGCGACGTTGGAGATCACCACGTTGTGGATGGCTGTCCGGGTCAGCGGGGTTCGCGACAGCAAGGCCAGCATCCAGCTGTACATGTTGCGCGAGAGCAGCTGCGCCAAGTCCACGAGCAACGTGGGCCCCAGGGAGCCGCTGTGCTCTTTGGCCCTCTTGTCGGATGCGGCAATCGTGTCGAGCCGCTCCTGCGAGTCGGCGACATCGGTGTGGAGGTTGCAGAACATTCCGGAGAGCTGATTGCGGCCTGGGCGGTCGGACTGGCCGTGCACCGACGACGGCACGACCGCGATCAGCGGCTTGGCCGGCAACTCGTCGCGGTCGGCCAGATACCCGCGCAGGGCACCTGCGCACAACGCCATCACCACGTCGTTGACCTTGACGCCGTAGTGGTCCTTGACCTTCTTCACGTCGCCCAGGTCCAGCTGCACCAGCGCGATCGATCGTTCCGACGTGAGCTCTGCGTTGAACCGTGTCCTCGGCGCGGTGAAGGGCGCCGCCATCGCGGTGCCCGACGCCGCCCGGTTGATGGTCTTGACCACCATCGCCGCGGTCTCGGGAACCACCCGCGTCAACTGCCACGGCCGCGTCACGAAGCGTACGAACCCGTCGGCGGCGATCGCCCATGCCGGCGCCTCACCCGGGCCCTCGACCGGGGCCGGCGGCGGCGCATCCGGTTCGAGGTCGCAGAGGGTCTCCAGCAGGTTCGCCGCAGACACGCCGTCGACGGCGGCATGGTGCACCTTGATCATCAGAGCCAGCGGACCACCGGCGTCGAGCGACGCCCCGTCGACACCCTCGATGATCCACATCTCCCACAGCGGCTTGCTGCGATCCAGCGGGATGGAGGCGATGTGCCCGCACACGTCCCCCAGCTCCTTGCGTCCGCCGGGCGACGGCAGGGCGATCCGATTCAGGTGGCGGTCGAGGTCGAAGTCCCGGTCCTGCACCCACACTGGATGGTCGAGGTTGAACTGGCTGTCACCGAGCTTGGAACGCAGTTCGGGAAGCGCTTTGATGCGATCACCGATGTCGCGACGGAACCGTTCGTAGGCGAATCCACCCGGCACCGTCGACGTGTCGACCAGCACCACCGACGAGACGTGTAGCGGCACCGTGGCAGATTCGCTGTACAGCAGACCTGCGTCGAGACCACCCAGCCGTTCCACCGCAGCGAGGTACCCGTTGCGGTGGAGTCGTCAAACTCCCGGCTCGTCGAACTGCACGACCTCGCCGCGGTTGATGGACACCCAGTCCCGGGCCTGCAGGTAGGGGCGGAACGTCTCGGTGATCGCCTGCTGGTCGGCGGCCGTCTTGGGCCGCTGCAGCTCGTAGAGGTGCGGGAACTCGGTCCACGCCACGACGGCGTGCCAGAGTCGCAGTGCCGCCTCGCCGGTCGGCGGGTCGATCAGTACCGGCCCGAACAGGCACTGACCGTCGGCGAAGAACAGCGTCGGCACCCCGTAACCGCCGGCGGCGACGACGCGGCGGTGATCGGCCAGCACCTCGTCGTTGGTGGTCGGGTCACCGATGGCCTCGTCGACCAACCCCGGTTCGAAGCCGAGCTCGGCGAGGAGGTGCCGGGCCACTCCCTTTTCGTGCGGCTTGTGGCCGTCGACGTGCAGGGCACGGGCAGCCCGCTCGTACCACGCGTCCACGGCGGACATCGACTGCCGGCGCAGCAGCGCCCCGATCCGCATCATCGACCAGCCGTAGGACCACTCCCGCTCCCACGGGTGTTTCCTGCCCTCCTGGCGGTTGATCTCCTCGAGGCTGAAGAACCGCCAGTTCACCGTGATCCCGGTGAGATCGCGCACCTCGCGAATCCAGCGAGACGTCTGGTAGGCGAAGGGGCACATCACGTCGAAGTGGAAGTCCACGGCGACAAACGAATTCGGTGTCACATCGTGAACCTCAGGTTGCGTGCGGCGCGGTCACCGAGTTCGCCGGTGCCGGTCCAGCGGATGCGACCGGCATCGATCTGCGCCTGGGGGTCGATGCGGCCGGACGCCAGTTGAATGAAGGTGGTGGAGTCGGTGGTGACGACGACATCTGGGTCGTCGAGGTGGTCGACCGCTTTGGCCTTGCCGTCGACGCGCACATTCAGCGTCCGCACGACCGGACCGGTGAGGTCGAACGTGATGCTCGTGCCGTCGGGCAGGCCGATCTTCTTGCCGACGATGTAACCGATCGAGCTGTCGACCTGGTCCAGCGCCAGTTCCGCTGCGACGCCGCCGTCGTCGCTGGACAGGCCTAGCGCGGTCGTGATGTCGCGTTCGTGGACCCAGATGTCGAAGACCCGGATGGCCAAGAACCGGCCGTACGTGCCGGGGCCGACGGGCATCCAGGACGGGCGGTCGTAGTCCTCGGGCGACAGCGCGGCGAGATCGCGGCGCCGCTGCTCGAAGACCGCGCGCATCTTCTCCGGATACGGCGTCGGGTCGGCGACGAACTCGGCCGCCCGCTCGAACGGGGGCAGAGCGTCGACGCTGTCGGGCAGCCACCCGGCGAGCACGGCCTCGATGCTGACGACGTGGTCGAACACGCCACGCACGGTCCAGTCCGGGCACAGCGACTGGGCGTGCCAGTCGGCGTCGCTCAGGTCCGCCGCGAGCTTCTCCATCGCGGTGTAGCAGTGCTCGAGTGCTGTGCGGATGTCGTCAGGAGTGCGGGAGGGCATGCCTCATCCTCGGTCACGCGAGCATGCGGGCGACAGTATTTCGACTGATCTGCCCTCAGGCCGGGATCGCCGCCGCCTGAGCGTCGGCGGCCAGCGTCGGGAGCTTGATCGTCATGCCGTCGACGGTGATGCGGCCCCACGAGTAGAAGTTCAGGAACTTGATCGTGGAGGTGACGAGCTGCACCGTCACCGACTCACCCGGCTGCAGAGTGTGCGCCACCTCCTCGAGGGAGTACGTGACCTGGCGCGTGACGCCGTCGAGCGTCACCGGAATGGGTGTCGCCTGCGTACCGAGAACCAGGCCGGTCTTGTCGTCGACGATCTGGGCGTAGACGTGCTTGGCGTTGCCGCGGCCCGAGTAGGTCAGGGTCAGCGCCGGCGCACCGACGATGTGCGTGAGATCCTGCGCCGGAGGCACTTTCAGATTCACCGCATTCAGCGCGGGGCCGGCTGAGGCGATACCCAGCAGTGTCTGCAGCGGTCCGTGGAAGAGGATGCGGGGGTCGGGCCCCGAGCCGCCGAGGAACGGGATGAACGGAATGGTCTTCGGGTCGTCTTCGGTCGCGATGATCGGGTCGCCGTTGTCCACCGGGTACGTGCCGGAGCTGTACCAGACCCCGTTCTGGTCGGTCCACTCGAATTGCGGCCCGGTGGAGACGCGTTCGTCGCCCATCACGTAGTGATCCAGCCAGTCCATGGTCCGGTCGAGGATCACCTCGCCTCTTTTGGGCTGGCTCAGGCACGCGCCGTGGCCACCGCAGTACCAGATCACCTTGGTGGTGGTGCCCGCGGCGAGGAGAGCCTGGGCGTTGGCATCGGCCTGGCTGAGGGGGAACAGCGTGTCCACTGTGCCCTGGATCAGCAGGGTCGGCGCGGTGATGTCCTTGATCTGGTCGGCGAAGCCGAAGCTCTCGACCAGGTCGAGGTCGGACTGCTTCACCTTGCCGAACAACACACCCATGACGGCGACCGGGAGGATGCGCGGGTGTTCGCGCGCCAGCGTCAACACCAGGACTGCAGGCAGCAGGGTGCCCCAGGCGCTGTTGACCGCACCACGGGGGAAGAGCACGTCGACGAGGTCGTTCCACGCGATCGTGGGCACGATGGCATCGATGCGGTGATCGATTGCAGCAGCAGACAATTGGATACCGCCGCCGTAGGAGGCACCGACCATGCCCAGGCGCGGATCGTTCGTCGCGTCGAGTCGCACGTACGGAAGCGTCGAGAGGAAACTGATGATGTGGGAGACGTCGCGGCCCTCGAGATCCGGGGAGTCCAGATGCATGATGCCCCCGGACCGCCACTCACCCCGCGGATCCCACGTGACCACGTTGTAGCCCGCTGCCCGCAGCCTGCCGATCCCGATCACGTCATACGGAAGCAGGCTGTCGTTGTGCAGCGCCAGCGACGTCGACCCCGGCAAACCGAGGCCGGGACCGTCGAGAACCGTTGGGGCTTGGCCCGTTTCGTCGAACGTCAGCGACGGCATCACGTTGACGAAGATCCGGGTTCCGTCGAACGACGTGACCCAATAGCTCTTCGGCTGCGGCGTCCCCGGCGGGTCGAACCGGTTGAGGGGGAACCCGATGATGGGCTGCAGCGCATCCCCGACGAGCGGAAGAGCATGCAGCGTGCGGACGATCGGCGTGAAGACGAACGTGCCGAGCACCGGGATGCGCTGCAACCAGAACAGCGGCGGGTGCACCTCCTCGACCGTGACCCCCTCCGGGATCGGATAGCTGTCCGCCACCTGGCTCGTGGCCTGCGCGGCGGCGACGGTAGGCGAGGTGTCGTCGGTGGCCTCCCGACCGGCCGCCACCACCGACATGACCAGCGATGCCAGCCCGGGCAGCGTCGGATCGTCGCCGACGTTCGCGTCGGCACGCTTGGCGGCGATCCGCTCCCGCAGTGATGTCAGAGCGCGTGCGGGCTCCTGCGCAACGGCCGCGGCCACCTCGGGTTCGTCCTGCCCGACAGCCGCCTTCTTCGTCCAGAAAGGCTTCTGCACGATCGGGGGTACCTCGGCCACAACCGACTCGACGCGCGCCACCTCGGGTTCTGCGACGGTGTCGACGAGCCGGATCGCGGGCGGCGCCTCGTCTGCCTTCGCAGCCGGTGTGGTCGCCGCCAGCCTGTGCCGGTTGCGGACGGGCCTGGTGTCCGCATCCGGCTTGTCCGCCGAGGATCGCTGCGCCTTCAGTGTCTTGAGCGTCTTCCGCGGCGCCTTCGAGGTCGGCGATGCCTGCGATGTCGATGTATTGGACGTCACCGAGGGTGTGCTGGAGGAATCGCCGCCGTCCTCGGCCGCAGCGACGCCCGCACCTGCGAGAACCGCGGCTCCGATCCCCAGTGCGACTGCCAATCCACCAACACGACCCACACATGATCCCGCACCCATGGACAAGTCTTACCGCGTCGAGCCCCGGCCGCGGGGCGGATTCGACCCTTTTCTTACCGAGGAGTCAGTTCGATCTTCATCGTTGACGGCGGGTCACCGCCGATCCCGCGCGGGGACACGCTAAGGTTGCTGCGGGTTGATTCCTCAGCTTCCCGGAAACGTCGCGGCGGCGATCAGATCCCCGCCGACTCTCTGACTCGACGTCAGCCGACCAGTCATGGATGTCGGTGCTCGAGGGATCACGGTTGAGATACAGCTACTACGACGTGCATCTCGTTCGGCGCGCTCTGCCGTTGATCGAGGTTCGTATCGGTACAGTCGGTGCGTCCGACACAGTGCCCCTCGTTCCGATCGGACCGGGGACCGTCTGGGGTGACCCCGAGGAGGTCACGCGTTACCGCCGCCCGCTCCGGGGCGGCAGTGGTCGAATTCCAGCGACACCCCGCACGAGTAGCGGCCCGCAGCGGTATCCGCGCGGACCGGCCATCCGAACACACCCTTCATCGTCCTCTGCAGACGTGAAGCCATAGGGGCCTGTCATGAGCGTTTTCACCGAAACGATGTATTCCAACGCCCGGTCCAGCACCAAGGGGCTGAACACCGGCGAACCGCATGCACCCGTTCGCCACACCTGGGCGCACGTGCACGAACGGGCTCGCCGGGTGGCCGGCGGACTGGCCGCCGCCGGCATCGGGCCCGGCGACGCCGTCGCGGTTCTGGCGGGCGCCCCCGTCGAGATTGCGCCCACCGCGCAGGGCATCTGGATGCGCGGCGCGAGCCTGACCATGGTGCATCAACCCACTCCGCGAACCGATCTCGTGCGCTGGGCCGAGGAGACCACCGCTGTGATCACGATGATCGCCGCACGCGCCGTGGTGATCTCCGATCCGTTCATGGCCGCCGCGCCTGTCCTCGAGTCGCTGGGCATGACGGTGCTGACAATCGAGGGACTACTGGGTTGCGCGCCGATCGACCCGCTCGACACTGCCGACGACAGCATCGCCCTGATGCAGCTGACCTCGGGGTCGACGGGGTCGCCCAAGGCCGTGCAGATCACGCACGCCAACATCGTCGCCAACGCCGCGGCGATGACCGTCGGCTGTGATTTCGACGTCGACACCGATGTGATCGTGAGTTGGCTCCCCTGCTTCCACGACATGGGAATGACGGGCTACCTGACCGTGCCGATGTACTACGGCGCGGAGCTGGTGAAGATCACCCCGATGGATTTCCTGAGCGATATCCTGTTGTGGCCCAAGCTGATCGACAAGTATCGCGGCACGATGACCGCTGCACCGAACTTTGCCTACACCCTGCTGGCCAAGCGGCTGCGGCGGCAGGCCGAACCGGGAGCGTTCGATCTCTCGTCACTGCGCTGGGCGCTCTCCGGTGCCGAGCAGGTCGACCCCCTCGACGTCGAGGATCTCTGCGACGCCGGCGCGCCATTCGGGCTGCGGCCCGAGGCGATCATCCCCGCCTACGGAATGGCCGAGACGACCGTCGCGGTGTCTTTTTCCCAGTGCGGTGGCGGCATGGTCGTCGACGAGATCGACGCCGACCTGATGGCCGTACTGCACCGCGCGATACCTGCGACCAAAGGCCACACCCGCCGGTTGGTCTCTCTGGGCAAGCCGCTCGAAGGCCTCGAGCTGCGCGTGGTCGACGAGGACGGCAGCGAGCTGTCGCCCCGCGGCGTCGGAGTCATCGAGGTCCGTGGCGACCCGGTGACGAAGGGCTACACCACCGTCGCGGGATTCCTCGCTGCACAAGATGATCGAGGATGGTACGACACCGGCGATCTGGGCTACGTCACCGAGACCGGCGAAGTCGTTGTCTGCGGGCGGCTCAAGGACGTCATCATCATGGCCGGTCGCAACATCTACCCGACCGACATCGAACGCGCCGCGGGCCGCGTCGAGGGGGTCCGACCGGGTTGTGCGGTGGCAGTGCGCCTCGACGCGGGCCTCTCGCGGGAGACATTCGCAGTAGCAGTCGAATGCAAAGACTTCCGCGATGAAGCCCAGGTGCGCCGGGTCGAGCGAGCGGTCGCCCACGAAGTGTTCGCCGAGGTCGACGTTCGCCCGCGCAACGTTGTGGTGCTCGAACCGGGGACCATCCCCAAGACCCCATCGGGCAAACTCCGGCGGGCGCACGCACTCTCACTGGTCAGCTGACGAGACCAAGGTCTTCTGCTCGCCCACTGCAAAGGAGTAGCGTCCGAGGACAGGATGGCCGACTACGACATACAGCCGGGTCGCGAGGTACCCGTCGAACCGTCTGCCGCACAACGCGATGCAGACGATGTCGACATGCTCGCCGGCCTTCGAGGAGTTGCAGAGCTGGTCGCCGACGCTCGGTCTGTTCCCGAATTGCTGCGCAACGTCGCGGAATTCGCGACGATCGCGATTCCGAACGTCGACGGCGCGAGCACTGTCCTGATGCACGGACATCACGAAGTCCGAGCCGTCACCGCGACAGCGGATTTCGTCGAGATCATCGACAGGGTTCAGTACGAGGAGTTCCACGAGGGGCCGTGCTTGACCTGCATGGAGTCCCGCCGGGTAGCCATCAGCGGCTCCCTGGGCAGTGACGATCGTTGGCCACACTTCGGCGGGCGGGTCGCCAGGATGGACGTGCACTCAGCGCTGTCGCTGCCCCTGATCGTCTCGGGTGAGGTGATCGGCGCGATCAACGCCTACGCGAAGTCCCGCGACGCGTTCGGCGAGCATGCCGCCGTGCTCGGGGTACAGTTCGCCGCCTCGGCGGCCGTGTCCGTCTATCACGCCCAGTTGCTGCACTCCGCCCAGAACCGCACCGAGCAGTTGCAGCGCGCGCTCGGCAGTCGTGCGGTGATCGACCAGGCGATCGGGATCATCCGGAGCCGTTCGGGCGCGAGTGCCGATCAGGCGTTCGAGCGGTTGACGCAGATGAGCCAGCAGGAGAACGTGAAGCTCGTGACGATCGCCGAGCGGCTGGTGGACGATGCCGTGCGCCGGGCCCGCGCCCGCCACCGCAGCTAATGCACGGGTGGGTTGACGAATTGGGTGATCTCTGCGATCAGCACCGGTCGCGCGTAGCGGTCGGTCATCAGCTGGCGCGCCAGATCGGTGAGGTGGCGGCCATTGGTGTGCGAGAACGAGCGCAGCACGGCGAACGCCTCCTCGACCGGGACGTCGAGCACCTCCCGCAGCAGGCCTTTGGCTTGCTCCACCACGGTGCGGCCGGCCAGAGCGGCCCGAAGCTGCGGCAGCACGGTCGCCGGCGTCGGCGCCTGGCCCTGCAATATCGTCACGCACGCGATGTGCGCCAGCGTCTGGGCCACCAGCAGATCGGCCTGGCCGAGTGCTCCGGGCGAGGTGCCGAACAGACCGAGGGCACCGAGAACGATCCCCGCTGCGCGCATCGGCACTGCGTGCACCGACGCGAAGCCGTCCGCGACGGCTTCCGGAACGAACTGCGGCCAGCGCGCCTCGGCATCGGCATCCAGGGCTGCAACCGACACTGCGGTACCGGTCATGTAGCAGTCGACACACGGGCCCTGGTCGATCTCCAGCTGGAAGATCTCCAGATCGCGAGCCTGTTGCGTGGTGGCCGCCAGCAGGTGTAATCGATCGAAGGGGTCGGCGAGCAGGAAGCCGGCCGCGGCGACGTCGAGCAGGTGTGCGCAGCGTTCGGTCAGTTCGGTCAGAAGGTCGACCACGTCGAAGTCGACGAGCAGACTGTCGACAAGGGAGTTGACCGCATCGAGCACGAGTTCTTCGCGCGGGGTGTCTGTCATGTTGGCCTCCATCCAGGTGCCTGTCGCCTGCCCGTCATTCCAACCGCAGTCGGCGCTCGAGAACGTCTCGAGCCACCTCGGTGGCGGCCCGGCCGGCTGCGTAGGCGTGGGCGCGCAGGCGCAGCAACGCCTCAGCAGGTTCGATACCCAGCTGAGCGACGAGCATGCCAGTGGCCTGGCTGACCTCAGCCCGCGACAGGGCGTTCAGCTCTGTCCATGCGGTGCTGTCCGGGTCACTGACCGCGGCATGCAGATCCGCGTCGAGAAGATCCAGCACCGGGATGCCTGCCAGTTCAGCGGCCACGATGGCACCGGCGAGCTGCCCTTCGGCCAGCCGGCCGGGCACCGCCCGGAACAGGTCGAGGGCACCCACGTACTCACCCGCGACCACCACCGGCATCGCGTAGACGCCGCGGATCCGCAGGTCGAGCATTGCCCGCCCGTAGACCGGCCACCGCTGCTCGGCCGGATCGGCCAGATCGGTCACTATCACCGGCGAGCACAACGTGATCGACTCGAGGCACGGACCCTCACCGACGGTGAACTGGAGTTCGTCCAAGGCACGCGCGTCACCTCCGCTGGAGCCAAGAGTGCCAGTGGAAGCGCCGTCGAAGACCAGCGAGATGGCGGCAGCGTCGACGTCGAGCAACATCACGCACGCCTCACAGAGCCGGTCGGCGGCGTCAGCGCCACGGCGACCGTCCACGGCGGCGAGAAGCTGTTCGCGAAACGTCACCCCTACCGCGCTGTCGGCCCGACACGGGGTTGTCCCGATGTGGGCAGCGATAGATTCATGCGTTGTGGCCCCTGTTCTGCGGAGGATTGCCGGCTGATGCTGGTACCCCCCTGTAGCTGGCCTCGAGACCTCACATTACGCCCCTGGATGCGGTGACGTACGCGGGACGCCGGATCCGCCATCGGCATCCTAGTCTCGCATTCAAAGAGATTCGCCCGCAACGCATTCGACGTGTCGGGCCGCCGACCGCATACTCGGTGACTATCGCCGGTGGGGCGTGTTGCCGACCTGCGAGAGAACGGAGCCCATCTCGGCGACGCCGCGTTCGGCGACGAGACGCTGCCCCAGGGCCGTGTAGGCCGCAGCCACCGTGGACCACGCGAAGTCGGGGGCCAGTTGCCGCGCCTCGGCCGCCAGCGCTCCGGCCAACCTCGGCTGCGTCAGGATCTGGCGTAGTGCGGTTGCCAGGGCATCGGAGTCGTCGTGGTCGACCAGGATCCCTGCCCCACCCGACAGCAGCTCCACAGCGTGCGGGAACGCCGTTGCCACGACGGGCCGGCCGCTGGCGATGGCTTCCACGAGGATGGCGGACGACACCTGGTCGGTGGAGGCGTAGGGAAGTACCACCACCGACGCCGACTGGATCAGTGCAGT
The DNA here is from genome assembly GCF_055419565.1 of Mycobacterium sp. IDUB_5. Classification (NCBI taxonomy): domain Bacteria; kingdom Bacillati; phylum Actinomycetota; class Actinomycetes; order Mycobacteriales; family Mycobacteriaceae; genus Mycobacterium; species Mycobacterium sp. IDUB_5. Next base: position 936,149 of record NZ_JBVAXX010000001.1, on the reverse strand, counting down.
CAGCGACGCCCGGTTGTACGAACGGGGATCGAAGGACACGGAGTCTGCGACCCCGTTGGTGCGGGCCCGTTCGATGCACGCCTCCCGATACGCGTCACCGTGGAGAGCTGATTCCCGGGGGTCCGTCGGACCGACGACAACGTAGCGCGGGCGGCCGGCGAGGCTCTGCAGCGAGCTCATCACGTCGATGACCTTTTCGACGCCCTTGCCGGGGGCCAGCATTCCCCACGTCAGGATCGTGGGCCGGCTGGGCCGCTTGAGGCGCGGACCGCTGAACACGGTGCCACCGTGGGGAATCGTGACAACCTTTCGCCGCTCGACCCCGTAGTCACGACACAACCGGTCTCGTGCGCATGCGGACATGACGACGATGCGATCCGTCATCGCCGCAATGCGTTCCATGACCCAGCGCTGGTGGGGTGTGGGGTTCTCGAGAACTTCGTGAGCCACCGCGATGGACGGCACGTCAAGCGATTCGATGAGTGACAGCACCTCGTCGCCGTGGCTGCCACCGTAGAGGCCGTACTGGTGTTGAATGACCGCAACGTCGTTGCCGTTCAGCCGGTCCGCGCACGCCTCGATCGAGGTCGCCGAACCACTGACCAGCTCGGTGTCCTCGGATTCACGTCCAGAACCGTCGGCGACACGCACGATCTCCACGTCGTTGCCCAGCGATTGCAACTCGTTGGCCAAACCGGCGCTGAACCGGGCTACTCCGCACAACGTGGGGACGTACGTGCCGAGGACGCCGAAGCGTATCGGCCGCGGCATGGCCAGAGCGTGTGATGCAGACATGGTCAGCCGATCGCCATGCGTGAAGTGATGTGTGAAATGTTGTGCGCCTTTACCTTTGGATATTCGCTGGGGTTGTACAACTCCGCTCGCCAGCGGCATCACGTCGCGAGGAGTTCCCGGATGCGCGAAGCGCTCTCCGAGGCCGCGGTGGCCATCATGGCGGCGTGTGCACTATCGGGGTCGGTCTGGGCGGGTATCACGAGCAGCAGCATTTCGCCGCCCCTGCCTCCCTGCACCCCGAGCGTGCCTGCCGGGTGCCTGTCGTAGCCGTCGAGCCGCACCAGTTGATCTGCGAAGCGAATCTTGGATGGCGCCGCCAGCCATTCGGCCCGGTTGTACCGGACTCGCTCGATGCTCCCGAGTCGTACCGAGAGCACGGTGAGCAGATCGGGCAATTCGGCGCTCAGGTCGTCGCTGTGTGGCCACCACGCTCCGTCGACGAAACCCCTACTGGACCCCTTGCGCTGGAGGCGCAGGCGTGGCGTGCTGTCAGGGCCTTGGTGGAGTGGATCGATATCGTCAGTATCGGTGTGCTGAGTCATGGGGACAGTCCCGCCTGAGCCCGTGGCGGACCCGTCCGACCCGGTGACGACGCGACCTCAGAGTGTCGCGTACAACATTTCCCGGGTCGTCTCAGCATACGCCCTTCAGCACGAAAAGCGTTGGCCGAATTGATGTCTGGTGAACAATCGGTGCCGAAACGAAAAGTGGGCTGGTGAGTGTGACTCACCAGCCCACGATCGAAAGCTCGTGCCGCTTAGACGGCCGTCACATTGACGGCCTGCGGGCCTTTCTGTCCTTGCTCGACGTCGAACTCGACGCGCTGATTCTCTTCAAGCGAGCGGTAGCCGCCGCCAGAGATCGCGGAGTAGTGGACGAACACGTCCTCTGCGCCGCCGTCGGGGGCGATGAAGCCGAAGCCCTTGTCGCCGTTGAACCACTTCACAGTTCCCTGTGCCATACTTTTCAACTTCTCTCATGTGATGAAACGCCAGATTCGGCGTCCCGCCCTAACCGTAGCACGCGTCGGGCGAACGCATTGTCACGAATTGGCGGCCTCGCGCCACTTCAGGCTCTCGGTGCGAGCGAGACCAACCACGAGACAAGCTGTTTCATAGATTCGATTGTTCGTCGCATCGACGACAGGAGGCAGTCCCGCGGATGCCCGCAGCACCATCGATCCGAGGGCCTGCGACGTCATACTCGGAACGACAAGCAGTTTCACGCTGGCCTCTCGACCGACGATGGACATCAACCTCGGTCGCCGATGATGCCCGCCGGGCAGCGCCATGCGAGACCCGGTGGCAATGGTCTCGAGGTCGAGTTGCCCCTCGGTGGGTGACCAATTGATCTGCATGGTCTCGACCTCACCGAGCGAGGGGTGCAGCGCCCCGATCAGATCGGGGAGTTCAGCAGCGATAGCCGACGAATGAGGCCACCACGCCCCGTCGATGACGCCGTTCCGGTCGGTCGCGAGACTGACCCGAACCGGCTTCGACGCGCGACGGGCGCGCGGTATGCCGTTCACCGACGTGGCGAATCAGCAGAATGCCTCGGATGTAGGTCGGAGAAAACGGGGGCTTCTACCGGCTCGTCGGATGACGACACCGGAGCATGTTCTTGCGTTGTCTGACGATGAGAAAAGAGTTCAGACGATTCCATGAGCACGTCCTCAAATATTGGGAGGGTGCCGCCTCTGTGCGGAAGCTTCGATCGCTTCGCCGGCTGAGCAACCCTTCCCTCGACCATACACCCCGGGGGCCGAGCCGACGCAGCGCCGTCGAGTTCACCGGTTCGCGACGCCACCCACCGACGCCGGATCGAGCATCAGCGAACAGATGACAATGCCTGGTCACCGCCTGGTGGTGGCAGATGGGGGGCGAGCCACCGGCAGCGTCGAGACTTTGTGTCGGAACTGCCAATATGGTTGGTGCGCATCACTTCTCGACGTTACTGGATAGGGTCGGTCACGCGTCGACGCCTGCCGCCTTGCGCTCTTCGCGCTGCGCCGCCCGCGCGGCCCTGGCCTGTGCACGAGCGTCTCGCGTGGCGGCCTTCACCTCGGCCCGACGCTCCGCACGCGCTTCGCGCCGTTCAGCAGCCACCGACCTGGGCGTGGGAGCCGCCTGCTCTGCAGGGGCGTCGACGGGCGGCACGTCGGCAGCGCTCGATCTCGCCGGAACCGGCACTGTCGCGTCATTACGGCTGTAGCCCGCATCGATCTTCGCCTTCAGCTCGGCCTCACGCGGCGCGAGCTTCGGATTCAATTGCACGAGAGGCAGGGTCTTGGTGGGAACGAGGTAGTGAGTGGTGGTTCCCCCCTTGGCGTTGGTCTCGACGGTGATGTTCTCCGCCGGAACCGAGGCCAGGCTGCCGTACATCACCGGCACATGAACGACGACCGCGCCGGCCATCGCGTTCGCCACCGCCAGCAGATTCCAGGGGAGGTCCGGGAAGTCGGCAAAACCGTCGTACTCGCCTGTGACGACAACGACGTCGTAGGGGGTGATCGGTGCAGGTTGGTAGGTGTAATTCAGCTTGGAGTTGTACTTGCCGGAGTCATTGATCAACTCCTGCCGGCTCGAGTCCTCGATGACGATGAAATCGATGTCGTCGGCGTTCGGCAGCTGACCACTGGCGACCATGTCCCGCAGGACCTCGTTGACCACCAGCGAGCCCGCCGACAGTCCGACGACAGTGACCCTTTCACCATTCATCACGTTGCCGTCGGCGTCACGTGACAACTGCCCGAGCGCGGTGTCGATCGCGGCGGCGAGGTTGGCCTTACCGATGTCGATCGAGTCTCCGAGGTTCATGTCGTTCGCGCCCGTGATGGGCCCCGCCTGGGCGGGCCAGGTCACGTTCACCCGCGTCTCGTCCTTGAACTGACCGCCCAGCAGTGGCGCCATCAGCGCGTCACCCATGGTGCCGGCGCCGATCCCGCCGATGATCACCGCTGTACTACTGGCCCATGCCGACGTCGGGCCGGACAGGGCGAGCGCCGCGGAGGCGAACGCGGCGCCGCACGTGACTAGGGCTTTGCGGAATGTGATGGTCATAACGGTTCCCCCGGATGATCTTGTGCTGTCGGGACGCCTATCGGCAGGCGTATCGCGAGCGTATAACCGAGAGAATAGATTTTCACCAGCAATTCTGAAATTGCACCATTTACGCTCATGCAGCAAATGGATAAAGACGTCAATATAAAGTCTTTACTGTCGTTCAACAGCTGAATGTGCGCATCTACACGTCTTGTCAGCTAAACAAAAATTCGTCACAGGGGCAATATCAGCATATTGGCCACTTCAGCTCATGATCACATTTGCTTTTCGGTACGTCGCGTACCAGTGTCACGCTGCCACCGAGATCGCTCTCAGTGCTGAATGATCGCAACGATTGCTGTGGACGGAACGACCGCGATGAAGACAGCTATCGCAGCGACACCGATCCGCGCGCGGGTTCATGTTCCTGCCGGCCGACGTCAGTGCGGACAGGGGCGGGATTCTCCCCCGGGGGACACCCCCAGCGCGCTCCTCGCTGGGGGTGTCCACGGGATCGGGATCGGGCGGCAGCGCCGCTACGACAGGTCGCCCTGCCGCTGCTGCTCACGGTCGCCCAGATCCCCGTCGCGGGTGGTCAACACCGTTGCGGTGGAGACCTTTTCGCGTTTGCGCGCGAGTTCGTCATGTGTGTCTAGGCGCATGGCCTCACCCATTGCCGCGGCTCGCCGGATGCGGGAGATTCCGCTCTCCTCGAGAGCTGCGTCGTTGAACGCGTTACCGGCCGCGGCGTCGAGTGCACCCAGTGCACGTTCGTACATCAACCGGCCGGGTGCCTCCTCGCCGATGCGTGGCATGACCATGTCTCCCACCAGCTGAAATGGTGCACGCGCAAGCCGGTACTGAAGCCGCAGGATGGCGAACGGGATGTCAGAGACATTCATCGGGTTCTCCTAGGGACGGGGATGAGCAGCTTTCGATGGCACGCACGTCATCTGGCCTGCTCCGCACAGGGGGCTACCCGGGCTGACGTGATCTACACCGAGGATTCGCGGTGCGGACGTCTCACTTCGTCGCGCCGTTGACGGCGGGGCGGTCGATCATGCCGCGCTCCACCCCCCACATGTTCGCGATGGCCCGGTATTCGCCGCTGTCCATCAGCTGCTCGAGCGCCTGCCGCAACGCCTCGGCCAGTGGGGAGTTCTTCTTCACCGGCCAGCCGTATGGCGCGGAATCGAACACGTCACCGGCGGGCACCAGGTCACCGCGGCTGAGCTTGATGGCGAATCCGGTGACAGGCGAGTCGGCAGACATCGCCTGCACCTCGCCCTTGAGTAGAGCCGCGGTGACCTCGTCCTGACTGGTGAACACGACGATCTCCACCGGCGCCATACCGGCCGCAGTGCACTCGTTGCTCTTCCTGGGCAACTCGTCGGTCTCCTGCAGAGTTCCTTGCGCCACACCGACTTTCAAGCCACACGCCGACGTCGGCCCCAGGGAGGTGCCGGGCCGGCGCGCCCACTGGGTACCGGCGCGCAGGTACGTGACGAAGTCGACCAGATCCTCGCGGTCAGCGGTGTCGGTGACCGACGAGGAACCGATGTCGAACGTGCCATCGACGACACCCGGCAGGATCGAATCGAACGGGGTGTCACGGAAATCCGGGATCAGCCCGAGCACACGGCTGACGGCGGTCACGAGGTCCACGTCGAAACCGGCGAGTTGACCGTCGGCGTTCTTGAACTCCATCGGCGCATACGGAACGTTGACGCCGATCACCAGCCGGCCCGTCTCTCGAATGTCGGCTGGGACTGCCGCCGCGATCGAGGCGACCGCGCCATCGGGCAGATTCTCCGGGGTCGTCGGGGTGTCACGCCACGGTGCCCACACCCACAGCCCGGCCGCGCCCGTCGCGATCACCACCACCGCGGCCGCCGCCGAGAGCGCCTTGACCGGCACCCGGCGTCGGGGTCGCGCCGCATGCCGCGAACCGCGACCGGTCCGGGTCACGGGCGCGCTCACCGCGCGCCGGGCCGCGGCGGCCAGTTCGCCGGCACTCTGATAGCGCTTCTCCGGCTTCTTCGCCATGCCCTCGGCGATGACCGCGTCGAACGCGGCCAGCCGAGGGTCGGTGTCAGAGGGCCGCGGCAGCGGCGACACCATGTGACCCGCGATCTGCTGCTCGAGGCTGTCGGCGGGGTACGGCCGCGAGCCGGTCAGGCACTCGTACAGCACACAGGTCAGCGCATAGATGTCGGATCGCCGGTCGACCTCGCCGCCCTCGAAACGCTCGGGCGCCATATACGCCAGCGTGCCCAGGGTGCTGCCGGCGGTGGTCAGCCCGTGCTCGCCCGCGGTGCGCGCCAACCCGAAGTCGATCAGGTACACGAAGTCACCGCTGGTGATGAGGATGTTGGACGGCTTGATGTCGCGATGCATCAGCCCCGTCGCGTGGGCGGCGTCGAGGGCCTCGGCGACCTGCTCGACAATGCTGACCGCGAATTCGGTGTCCAGCGGCTTGTCGGTCTCGGACAGCATGGTGCCGAGGTTGCGGCCTTCGATCAGCCGCATGTCCAGATACAGGCGGCCGTCGACCTCGCCGAATCCGTGGATCGGGACCACGTGTGGGTCGTTCAGCCCGGCGGCGGCTTGCGATTCACGCCGGAACCGCTGCTGGAACACGGTATCGGCGGCCATGTGGTGGGGCAGGACCTTGAGCGCCACCACGCGATCCGTCTTCGTGTCGTACGCACGGTAGACCTCACCCATGCCGCCCTGGCCGATGAGCCTTTCGAGTCGGTAGTGACCGAATGGTGTCGCATTCACCGGTGTTCTCCTCGGCTGCGGCCAGACGGTCCTTCGGAAACGATCTACATCAGGTTTGCCGGCGCTGCCCCGGCGCATGTCACGAGCGCACGACCGGTTGCCCACATCGGACATCGCGGTCAAAAGTTTCTACCACGGCACGGCGGCCCTTGCTTTTGTTGGGCGAAAAGCCGACGTCGGGCGACGACCCGGGGGTCAGCACCGAGCCCATCGATGCCTTTACGGCATCAATCGAGTGTTAAACGGTCTTGGACAGGCATCGACGCGCCTCCTACCGTTGACGGCATGACAGCGACGATCTCTCCCACCACAGGTATCACCGGCCAGATGATCATCGCCGGTACCCCTGTGCGCGGATCGGGAACCGAAGTGCGTGCCCATGATCCCGCCGCCGACCGAGCGCTCGAACCCCCGTACTTCCACGGCGATGCCGGTGATGTCGAGGCCGCCTGCGCTGCCGCTGCCGAGGCGTTCGGACCCTATCGCTCCACCACCTCCGAGGAACGGGCCGAGTTCCTGGAGGCCGTCGCCGCCAACATCGAAGCGATTCGCGACACGCTGGTCTCGCGCGCCGTCCTCGAATCCGGGCTGCCGCAGGCACGCATCGCCGGCGAGGTCGGCCGCACCACCGGGCAGCTGAGGCTCTTCGCCGGTGTCCTGCGGGAGGGTAGCTGGAATGGCGCGCGTATCGACCCCGCCCTGCCCGATCGAACCCCCGCCCCGCGCCCCGACCTCCGACAGCGGTCTGTTCCGCTGGGCCCGGTGGCCGTGTTCAGCGCGTCGAACTTCCCGCTGGCGTTCTCGGTCGCCGGTGGCGACACCGCATCCGCACTGGCCGCCGGCTGCCCCGTCGTCGTCAAGGGGCACGACGCACATCCCGGCACCTCCGAACTGGTCGCCCGGGCGATCTCCGATGCCGTGACCGCGGCAGGTCTGCCCGCGGGAACGTTCTCGCTGCTGTTCGGCTCGGGACCGGACCTCGGCATCGCGCTCGTCACCGATCCGCGCATCAAGGCTGTCGGATTCACCGGGTCCCGTTCCGGCGGAACAGCACTCGTTGCCGCCGCCGCTGCGCGTCCCGAGCCGATCCCGGTGTACGCCGAGATGAGCTCCATCAACCCCGTCTTCCTGCTCGACGGCGCGTTGGCCAACCGCGGCGCGGACCTCGGCCGGGCATTCGTCGCCTCACTCACGATGGGCTCGGGACAGTTCTGCACGAACCCCGGTCTCGTCATCAGTGTCGACGGCCCGGGCCTGGAGACCTTCGTCGACGCCGCCCGCGACGCGCTCACCGGCGCCCCGGCGACACCGATGCTGACGCCCAACATCGCGCGGAGCTACGCCTCGGGCGTCGAATCGCTTCAACAGGCCGCCGAACTGGTGGCACGCGGCGAAGCACAGAGCAACCAAACATCCTGCCAAGCAGCACTTTTCACCACAGACGCGTCGACTTTCCTGGCCTCCGATGCTCTGCAGGCCGAGGTCTTCGGGTCGTCGAGCGTGATCGTGCGCTGCGCCGATCTCGACGAAATGCACGCGGTGGCAGCCGGCATGGAGGGTCAGCTGACCGCCACCGTGCACGCCGACGAGACCGATCACCCGGCGGCGGCCGACCTGCTGCCCCTGCTCGAACTCAAGGCGGGTCGCATTCTCTTCAACGGCTGGCCGACAGGAGTCGAGGTGTGCCACGCGATGGTCCACGGCGGCCCCTCGCCCGCCACGTCGGACTCGCGCACCACCTCGGTCGGCTCTCGGGCCATCGAACGTTTCCTGCGGCCCGTCTGCTACCAGAACGTGCCCGCATCCCTGCTACCCCCGGCGATTTCCGACGGCAATCCAGAGCACCTGTGGCGGCGCATCGACGGCCGGCTCACGCAGGACTGACCCCCCACCACTCACGAGCGAGGAGCCCCACCCCATGCGTCCGATTTCGCGCCCTGACTTCCGCGGCGTCCTGTTCTTCCCGGTCACGCCCTTCACGACGTCCGGAAGCGTCGACTTCGATGCGCTGGCCGCCCATATCGCACACGGTGTGGATGCGGGCGCCGGCGGCGTCTTCGTCGCTTGCGGCACCGGCGAATTCCACGCCATGGACGACCGCGAGTTCGCAGACGTCGTCCGCACGGCCGTCGACGTGGTCGGCGGGCGGGTCCCGGTCTATGCCGGCGCCGGAGGCTCCGTGGCACAGGCCAAGCGCTTCGCCGTTGCAGCAGAGCACGCCGGGGCCGATGGCCTCCTGCTTCTGCCGCCCTATCTGGTGGAGGTGCCGCAGGCCGGTCTGGTCGACTACACCCGGGCCGTCGCTGAGGCGGCACAATTGCCCGTCATCGTCTACAACCGCAACAACGCGCGATACACCGAGGAATCCGCCGTCGCCGTCGCCCGCATCCCGAACGTGGTCGGCTTCAAAGACGGCACGGGCAATTTCGACCAGGTCGCCCGCATCGTCCAGGCCGTCACCACGACCGTCGATCCCGATTTCCTCTTCTTCAACGGTCTGCCCACCGCGGAGACGACACAGCTGGCGTTCCGAGCGATCGGCGTTCCGCTGTATTCGTCGGCCACGTTCGCCTTCGCACCCGATCTGGCGCTGGCGTTCTACAACGCGCTGGAATCCGGGAACGAGCAGCTGACCAACGCGTTGCTCAATGCGTTCTTCATTCCCCTGGTGCGGTTGCGCGACACCGTGCCGGGCTATGCGGTGTCGCTGGTCAAAGCGGGTGTCACGATGTCAGGCATCCCCGCCGGAGCCGTGCGCCCACCGCTGGTGATGCCGACGCCCGACGACCTCGCCGAGCTGGCCTCGATCGTCGAAGCCGGTCGCTCCGTCGTCGCCGACGCGCTGGCCCAGGCACGCTGATGCCGGCCATCCGGATCACCGGAGCCCGCATCACCCCCGTCGCGTTCGCCGATCCGCCGCTGCTCAACACGGTGGGTGTGCACCAGCCCTATGCGCTGCGGGCGATCATCCAGTTGGACACCGACGCAGGCTTGGTCGGTCTGGGTGAAACCTACGCCGACACCCGCCACCTCGGCCGATTGCATGCCGCCGCCGATGCGATCACCGGTCTGGATGTCTTCGCGCTGAACGTCATGCGCGCAGAGATCGCCGATCGACTCAGAGACGACACCGCCGCGGTCGGTACGGCGGGGATGATCACCACCGCCAGTGCGGTCGATCAGGTGCTGTCCCCGTTCGAGGTGGCCTGCCTCGACGTCCAGGGCCAGGCACTCGATCGCCCTGTCTGCGATCTGCTCGGCGGCGCGATCCGTGAGGCCGTGCCGTTCAGCGCCTATCTGTTCTACAAGTGGGCGGGCCACCCCGGTGCCGAGCCCGACCGCTTCGGAGAGGCACTCGACCCGGACGGTCTCGTCGCCCAAGCTCACCGCATCGTCGACGAATACGGCTTCACCGCAATCAAACTCAAAGGCGGTGTCTTCCCCCCTGAAGAGGAGATGGCGGCGATCGAGGCGTTGTCGCGCGCCTTCCCGGGTGTTCCGCTACGGCTCGACCCCAATGCGGCATGGACTCCGCAGACCGCGGTGAAGGTGGCATCCGGGTTGGCCGGCATTCTCGAATACCTCGAAGATCCCACTCCGGGCCTCGACGGCATGGCGGAGGTGGCTGCGCAGGCGCCGATGCCCCTGGCCACCAACATGTGCGTGGTCGCATTCGATCAGCTCGCTCCTGCTGTCGCGAAAAACTCTGTCCGCGTGGTACTTTCAGATCATCACTACTGGGGCGGGCTGCAACGCTCACGACTGCTCGCGGGGATCTGCGACACGTTCGGGCTTGGTCTGTCGATGCACTCGAACTCACATCTGGGCATCAGCCTGGCTGCAATGGTGCACCTCGCCGGTGCGACACCGAACCTGACCTATGCCTGTGACACCCACTGGCCGTGGAAGACAGAAGACGTGGTGAAGCCCGGCGCGCTGCACTTCGTCGACGGTTCCGTGCCAGTGCCCTGCGGCCCCGGCCTGGGTGTGGAGATCGACGAGGACGCGCTCGACACACTGCACCAGCAGTACCTTCGCTGCGGAATCCGGGACCGGGACGACACGGGCTACATGCGGAGCGTGGAGCCGGAGTTCGAGCTGCTGAGCCCGCGTTGGTAGAGCCTTTCGCAGTTCGCCCCGGGGCCCTACGGTGAGCTGATGTTCTCCCTGGCGCGGTTGCAGTGCTTCGTCGCGGTCGCCGAAGAGCTGCATTTCGGGCGCGCGGCGGAACGCTTGCACATGACGCAACCGCCGCTGTCCCGCCAGGTTCAGCAGCTCGAGAGCGAGCTCGGCGTGCAGCTCATCGACCGCACCACCCGAACGGTCACGCTGACACCGGCAGGTGCTGCGTTCCTGCCCGACGCACGTCGCATCCTGCAGCTGGCCGAGGGAGCCGCGCAGACTGTGAAGCGAGTTCCCGCAGGCGATCTCGGCACGGTCGTCATCGGATTCACCGCGGCGTCCGCGCACGCGGTGCTGCCGCGACTGCTCGAGCGCGCGCGGGAACGTCTTCCCGATGTGACGCTCGATCTGCGCGAGATGGTGACCGCGGCCCAGATCGAGGGGCTGGCGACCGGTGAGCTGGATCTGGGCATGGCCCGGCCGCCCCTCAAGCGGCCAGGGCTGGTGTCGCGGCCGCTGCTCCACGAGCAGTTGATCGCGGCGCTGCCCGTCGGTCATCCCCTGGCCGAGCTTCCCCGCCAGTTGACGCTCACCGACCTCGACGGGCAAGACGTCGTGATGTACTCGCCGGTGCAGGCACGCTATTTCAACGAACTGCTGATCTCGACCTTCACCATCGCGGGGGCCACACCGAGGTACGTCCAGTACGTGACACAGGTGCACACGATGCTGGTGCTCGTACGCTCCGGCATCGGGATCGCGCTGGTACCGGCCTCAGCGGCGACGCTGCACCCCGAGGGCGTCGTGTTCCGAACGATCGGGGCGTTTCGCGAACGGCCCGTCGAGCTCGACGCCGTGTGGAGGGGCGACTCGACGAACCCCGCTCTTCTGCGGGTCCTGCGCGATGTGTTGCCCCCGCAGGAGTGGACGACCGACGACCTCGTCGAAACCGTGGACTGACGCCGATCAGACCGGCGTGACCAGTTGCCCCGTGGCGAGAAAGCTCTCCAGATTGCGCAGGGTCAGCGCCTCCATCGCCGCGCGCGTCTGCACCGTTCCGCTGGCCACGTGCGGGAGCAACACCACGGTGTCCAACCCGTAGAGCACCTCGGGCACCTTCGGCTCGTGGGCGAATACGTCGAGGCCCGCGCCCGCGAGCCTCCGCTGCAGAAGAGCAGACACCAGGGCCTCTTCGTCGACGACGCTGCCGCGGGCGATGTTGATCAGATAGCCGTCGGCACCGAGCGCGTCGATGACCTCGCGGCCGACCAAGCCGCGCGTGCCATCACCGCCGGCCGCGGCGATCACCAGGATGTCGACCCCTCGCGCCAGCTCCACGGGCGACGCCGCGTACGCGTAGGGCGAATCGGCTACCCGATGACGATTGTGATAGCTGATCGAGCATCCAAATGCACTGAGCCGGTGAGCGATTGCTGTGCCGATGCGGCCCAGACCGATTATTCCCACCCGGGTGTTGCTCACCTGGCGGGTCAACGGATAGGAACCCTCGACCGGCCACCGGCCGGCCCGCACATACCGGTCGGACGCCGAGAACTGTCGCAACGTGTCGATCAGCAGACCCACCGCCGTGTCGGCCACGCAATCGGTCAGCACATCGGGGGTGTTGCTCACGCCGATTCCCCGGGCTGCGGCCGCCTCCACATCCGTGGTGTCGTAGCCGACACCGAAATTGATCACCGCGCCGAGGTGAGGCAGGGCAGCCATCAGCTCGGCATCCACGCCGGTACGACCCGAAGTGACCACCGCGGTGATGTCCGCGCCGTGTTCGGCAAGGAACGTCGCCCGCTCGTCGGTCGACTCAGGAAGCGTTCTCGCGCCGTACTCCCGGACCAGCGTCTGCTCGAGCGACGGCTTGAGTGGACCGACCTGCAGAACCCCAGCATTGATGCTCATAGCGCACCACGCTACGGCGACCTGCGGATACCCGTCTACGTCCGAATTGGCATGGACTTATAGCGAAACGGCATCATCAGTTCGATGCGGGCTCGATTCGAGTATCGGCATCCCGACGGCACTCGTAAAAGCACTGTTCAGAACGGTTTTCAAGGTGTCCTGACGCGATTCGGGGCCGCCGAAAAGCCACCCGAAGCGCCATTTGAGCGGGGTTGACGCTCGTGGAAACCGGCTCTTACGGTGTGGTTGCCATCACAGCTTGCATCTACATACGTGGACGTCACAGCCCCCAGCCCGGGAGGACCCATGAAACCCGCAGTCGTTGCCGTACTCACCGTCGCGGCAGTCACCGCGAGTGGTTGCTCTGTCGCGAACTCCGGCGGCGGGGGATACGACCCGGGCACGCTGCGCATCGTTCTCCAGCAGGAGCCGCCCACTCTGGAACCGTGCGAGAGCTCGCTCACCTCGACCGGCATCGTGGTGCGTTCCAACATCACCGAGCCCCTGCTGGAGCGCGACGCCACCACCGGCGATCTGACTCCGCTGCTTTCCACCGAGTGGACGCAGACGAGCCCCACCCAGTGGACCTTCCACCTGCGCGACGGCGTGACGTTCTCCGACGGGGCACCCTTCACCTCCGAGGACGCGGCATTCTCGATCGACCGGGCCGTCAACTCCGATTTGCAATGCAACGTCGACGGCTACGTGTTCGGTGACGAGAAGCTCAGCCTGCAGACCCCGAACCCGACAACGGTCGTGGTCGGCACCACTGAACCGGATCCGATTCTGCCGCTGCGTATCTCATTCGTGGAGATGGTGCCACGCACCACCAGCATCACCGAGAAGGTGCGCGAGCCGATCGGCACCGGCCCCTACGCCATCGCCGCATGGGACTACGGACAGAAACTGACACTCAAGCGCAACCCTACATACTGGGGCCCCGCTCCGGCCTTCGCCACTGCCGAATACCGTTGGCGCAGTGAGGGAAGCGTGCGCGCGGCGATGATCATCAACGACGAGGCGGACATCGCCACCGGCCTTGGGCCCGAGGACGGCGCCGGCGACCGGGGCGTCCCGTTCCAGAACAACGAGACCACAGCTCTGCGCATGCAAGCCACCGAGCCGCCGCTCGACGACATCCGGGTGCGCCAGGCCATCAACTACGCCGTCAACCGCACCGGAATCGTCAAAGCGCTGTTCCGCGGCCTGGGCCAGCCTGCCGCACAGCTGATTCCGTCCGGTGTCGTCGGTTACAACGACCAACTGCAGCTGTGGCCGCACGACACCGACAAAGCCAAGCAGCTGATCGCCGAGGCGAAAGCCGACGGTGTGCCCGTCGGCACCCAGATCCGGTTGATCGGCCGCACCGCGCAGTTCCCGAACATCAGCGAAACCATCGAGGTGCTGCAGGCCGAGTTCACCGAGATCGGGCTCAACGTCAAGATCGAAATGATGGACACGTCCAATCAGCTGGAGTACCAGCTGCGGCCGTTCCCGGCCGACACCGGGCCCTACCTGCTGATGATCATGCACGGCAACCAGGCTGGTGATGCCGCGTTCACCATGGATCAGTACATGCTCTCGGATGGCCCGCAAAGTGCCTACGGGACAAAGAAATTCGACAATGAGATCCGCGCGGCCGAGGCGCTGACCGGGCAGGCCCGTCAAGACGCATTCGCCGCCCTGTTCGCCGAGGAACCCAAGGAGATCATGCAGATGGCCTACATCGCCCACATGAAAGGCATCCTCGGCAAGTCCCCCCGCGTCGACTACACCCCCGATCCGGCCACGGGCGACGAGATGCGGCTCGCCGCGATGACTCCCGCCGGTGACGACCGCACCGACCAGTCCTGAGCAACAGGAAGGCCAGCCCCATGTTCCCCTTCGTCCGGCGCCGGATGTACTCCAGCGCACTGCCGTTGATCATCGTGTTGCTCGGCGTGTTTCTCCTCGCCCGGCTCACCGGTGACCCCACCAACCTGTACCTGCCCGAGTCCGCCACCGCCGACCAGCGCTCCGAGTTCGCCGCGGCGAACGGCTTCAACGATCCGCTGATCACCCAGTTGATGGACTACTTCAAGGGTGTCATCCACCTCGACTTCGGCACCTCGCTGCGCACCGGTGAATCCGCGGCGGACATGGCTCTGCGGGCCTTCCCGGCCACACTGCAGCTGGCGATCACCACGATGCTCCTGGCGATCGTCGGAGCCGTCGTCATCGGCTGCTGGGCCGCGTACCGCCCCAACTCGCTGGCCGACCGGTTCTCCAGCCTGCTGTCCATGACCGCCGCGTCGATCCCCGACTTCTGGTTCGCCATCACCGGCGTGTGGCTCTTTGCCGTGCTGCTCGGCTGGCTACCCACCTCCGGGGTCGACGACGGCATGCTGAGCTGGATCCTGCCGATCGCGACGCTGATGATCCGGCCGCTCGGCGTGCTCACCCAGGTGGTCCGCGGGGCCATGGTCTCGGCGCTGTCGGCGCCGTACGTGCGGCTGGCCCGAAGCAAGGGAGCCAGCGATTTCCGCGTGGTCAGCCACCACGCCCTGCGCAACGCCGCCGCCCCGGCCCTCACCGTGGCCGGCGACCTCGCCGTCGGCCTCATCAACGGCGCGGTCGTGGTCGAGGCGATCTTCGGCTGGCCCGGCATCGGGAAACTGATGATCGACGCGATCCTGCAGCGCGACTTCGCGGTCCTCCAAGCCGCGGTGCTGCTCACCGCAGTCAGCATTTTCCTGCTCAACATCTTCATCGACGCCTGCTACGCGCTGCTCGACGCGCGGGTGCGGGAACCGGCTCGCATCTAAGACCGCTAGGAGCACACTCATGACGCAGATCGACCTGATCCCGGTCAAACCCACCACGGCTATCGTCGGCGAAGACGACACCGACACCGCACGTATGCGGGGCCGCTCCCTGTGGTTCCGGTTGCTGGTCAACGACCGCGTGGCATTCGCCGCCGCATGTGTCCTCGGACTCGTGTTCCTCACGGCGCTGCTCGGCCCCGTCGTGTTCGGCGACCTCGCCACGCGCATCGATCTGGACAACTCCAACCAGGCGCCGTTCACCCTCAGCCACGGCTGGGCGAACATCCTGGGCACCGACCCGCTGGGGCGGAGCATGCTCGCCCGGCTCGTCGTCGCGTGCCGCACCACGCTGTCGGTAGCCGTACCCGCAGTGGTGATCTCCGCGGTCGTCGGCTCCGCGATCGGCATGTGGGCGGGCTACCACCGGGGCTGGCGCGAGACGGTGGCGATGCGCATCGCCGACGTGATCATGAGCTTCCCGTCCCTGCTGCTCGCCGTCGTCGTGCTCTACGTCTTCTCCCCCAGCGCTGCCAACATCGTTGCAGTGCTGGCCATCACCCGCATCCCGGTGTACCTGCGCACCGCCCGCGCCGAGTCCGCCGAACTGCAGAGCCGGGTCTTCGTCGACGCGGCACGCACGTTCGGTGCCAGCGCCAACTCGATCATCGGCCGGCACGTGCTGCCGATCGTGCTTCCCACCCTGCTCACCGTCGCGACGCTCGACTTCTGCTACGTCATGCTCGCCGAGAGCTCGCTGAGCTTCCTGGGCATCGGAATCCAGCCACCGGACGTCAGCTGGGGTCTGATGGTCTCCCAGGGCCGCACCTATCTGCACAGCGCCTGGTGGCTGTCGTTCTTCCCCGGCCTGGCCATTGTGATCACCACCGTCTCGGCGACGGTTCTGGCCGCCTGGGCGCGCATCGCCACCGACCCCGGCCAGCGGTGGCGTCTCACCGTCCCGCAGAAGCGGTTGGCCGCCTTCACCAAGACCGGAAAGGCACTGCGATGAGTGCACTCGCTGACCACGACATCCACGTCGACACCTCGCCCGTCCTCGAGGTCGACCGCCTGTCGGTCGAGGTCCGCACGATCTCGGGGACCCTGCGGGCCGTCAACGAGGTGTCCTTCGGCGCGCGCCGCGGCGAAACCCTGGCTCTGCTCGGCGAATCCGGCTGCGGCAAGTCGATGACGGCGACGGCCCTGGTCGGGCTGCTCGAGCCGGTCGCCGACATCGTCGGTGGCAGCGCACGACTCGCACACCAGGGCGGAACCGTCGATCTGGTGACGGCCGACCGCAAGAAGCGGCGCGCGATGGCAGGCACCGAACTGGCGATCGTGTTCCAGGATGCACTGACCGCACTCAACCCGCTCTACACGGTCGGAACCCAACTGGCCGAACCGTTTCGGATACACCACGGGCTCTCCGCGAAGGAGGCCAAGAGCAAGGCTGTCGAGTTGATGGCCCGGGTGGGAATTCCGCAGCCCGAGACGAGGATGAACTCCTACCCGCACCAGTTCTCCGGCGGCATGCGCCAGCGGCTGCTGATCGCGATGGCCGTCGCACTCAATCCCAGCGTGTTGATCGCCGACGAGCCCACCACGGCACTCGACGTCACGGTGCAGGCACAGATCATGGCGCTGCTGCGGGATCTGCGTACCGAATACAACATGGCCGTCGTCCTCATCACCCACGATCTCGCCCTGGTCGCCGAAGAGGCCGACCGCGTCGCCGTGATGTACGCCGGCAACATCGTCGAGACCGGCTCTGTCGCCGAGGTGTTCGCGAATCCCCGCCATCCCTACACGAAGGGGCTGCTGAATTCGGTCCCGGTCAACGCCCGCCGCGGCGACAGCCTGAAGTCCATCGGGGGTTCACCACCTGACCTACACGCTGTCCCCGCTGGATGCGTCTACCAGGCCCGCTGCCCCCTGGCGCGCGACATCTGCACGACGACACGACCTGTCCTGTCGGGCACCGACCGCGCGACAGCCTGCCACTTCCCGGAAGAGGTCACCAATGTCTGATCACACTGTGTCAGATCACACGATGTCGAACGGGAACGGAAGCCCGCTGCTCGAGGTCCGCGACATCCGCAAGTCCTTCCGGGTACCGCACGCCGGCAAGAACGCCCTTCGCGCACTCGACGGCATCACGCTGGATCTCAAGCGCGGTGAGACACTGGGCCTCGTCGGCGAATCCGGCTGCGGTAAGTCCACGCTGGCGCGGACGCTGATGATGCTCGAGCGGCCTGACGAGGGCAGCGTGCGCTTCGACGGCGTCGACCCCTTCAGCCTCAAGGGGTCTGAACTCCTGGCCTTCCGCCGCCGGGTCCAGATGGTGTTCCAGGATCCCTACGCCTCACTGAACTCGCGCATGTCCGCCGCCGAGATCATCGCCGAACCGTGGCGCAGCCACAAAGGGGTGGTGAAGAACCGGCAGGACCGCGACATGCGGGTCCGCGGGTTGCTCGACATGGTGGGTCTCGGCGCCAAGGCCGCCGACAAGTATCCCCAGGAGTTTTCCGGTGGGCAGCGCCAGCGCATCGGTATCGCACGGGCACTGGCGCTGGACCCCGACGTGATCATCTGCGACGAACCGGTGTCCGCTCTCGACCTGTCGGTGCAGGCGCAGGTACTCAACCTGCTCAACGACCTGCAGGACCAACTCGGCATCAGCTACATCTTCATCTCCCACGACCTGTCCGTGGTGCGCCACGTCGCCGACCGCGTGGCCGTGATGTACCTGGGCCGAATCATCGAAAACGGGCCCACCGAGGCGGTATACGAGCGGTCCAACCACCCCTACACCGCGGCCCTGATGTCGGCAGCGCCCTCACTCGACAGTGCCCGCCGCGGTGAGCGCATCCTGCTCAAGGGTGAAGTACCGTCACCGATCGATCCGCCGTCGGGATGCCGATTCCGGACCCGGTGCTGGAAGGCGACCGACGTGTGTGCGATTACGACACCGCCCGTGGCCGTGGACCCTGAAACACCCGGCCATGCCGCCGAGTGCCACCATCCTCTGCTGCTCGAAGGGAGTGGCCGTGAAACGGTGCCGGCATGAGTGTCGGCGGGTATTGCGTTCTCGCCGTAGCGATTCTCCTGGCGTCCGCCCTGCAGGCGTCCATCGGCTTCGGCATGGGGATGTTCGCGGCACCGATCGTCGCCCTGGTCGAGCCGGCGTTGATTCCGGGCACGCTGATCATGGTGGCGACCCTGGTGACATTGATCGTCGTGATCCGCGAGCGGGAGGCGATCGATCTGTCCGGCACCGGCTGGGCGCTCGTCGGTCGAGTTCCCGGCACCATCGCGGGCGCCCTTCTTCTCGCGGCGCTGCCGCACCGCGCGCTGTCACTGATGCTGGCCGCCGTGGTGCTCGGTGGAGTGGTACTGACCAGCAGCGGTTGGATTCCGACTGCACGCCGACGCAACGTGGTGATCGCTGGGGCGACGTCCGGCCTGCTGGGGACGGCGACCTCCATCGGTGGTCCCCCGATGGCGTTGGTGTGGCAACGCAATTCAGGGCCCCGGTTGCGCGGCACCATGGGCGGGTTCTTCCTGGTGGGATCGGTGATCTCGCTGATCGTGCTGGCGGTCACCGGCGCCGTGGACGAACGCACCTGGTGGGGCTTCACCGTGCTGGTGCCCGCGGCGGTGGCGGGCTATCTGCTGTCCATGGTGGTGAACCGGCATCTGAATCCGGCCCGGCTGCGCCGAGTGGCGATCATCGTCTCCGCCGTGGGCGCTGCGCTGCTGATCGGCCGCGAACTGTTGGCGATGTGAGAGAGCTTGTGAGGGAGATGTTGTGACAGAAGATCTTCCGGTGCGGAAGGTCAAGTCCGCGGTCCGCACCGTCGAACTGCTGGAGTATCTCGCCGACCGCCACGACGAGCCGGCCCGGTTGCGGGAGATCAGTGACGCTCTCGACATGCCGCGCAGCAGTGCCCACGCGCTCCTGCGCACTCTCGTCGGTCAGGGCTGGGTCCGTTCGGACCCCACAGGGACGTTCTACGGCATCGGTATTCGTGCGCTGCTGGTCGGTACCAGCTACCTCGACAACGACCCGTATCTTCCGCTGATCGTCCCTTTTTTGGACGATTTGCGCGCAGCCCTCGACGAGACATTCCACCTCGGCCGGCTCGACGGCACCGACATCGTCTACCTGGCCACGCGCGAATCCCAGCAGTACGCGCGCACCGCCAATCGTGTCGGCAGACGCTTACCCGCCTACGCCACCTCGCTCGGAAAGGCTCTGCTGGCCGAACAGTTCGGCGTCGAGCGCGAGCGGCACATCCCGTCGGTTCTGACACCACTGACGCCGCAGACGATCACCGAACGCGCCGTTCTCGACAGCCAACTCGACGAGATCCGCATTCGCGGTTACGCGGCAGACGACCAGGAAAACACCGCCGGGGTACGGTGTTTCGCGGTACCACTGCGCTACTGCCGGCCCACGCAGGACGCGATCAGCGCCTCGATACCCGTCGGCCGGCTCAGCCCGCAGCGCGAACGCGAGATCATCGACGCACTCCAGAGCACCGGCGACAAGGTCTCCCGTGTCGTGCGCCCCCTGGCCAACGGCGACAAATGGTTCGCATCATGATGCTCGAGAGGAAGAAGACCGTGAAAACACCCGTCGTCACCGACGTCACCGTCATCCCGATCGCCGGACATGACAGCATGCTGCTCAACCTGTCTGGTGCGCACGGGCCCTTCTTCACCCGCAATCTCCTGGTCGTCACCGACTCCGCAGGTAACACCGGGGTCGGCGAGGTACCCGGCGGCGAACCGATCCGCCGCACGCTGGAGGACGCGCGAAACCTGATCGCCGGCCGCAGCATCGGCGACTACAACGCCGTGCTCAACGCTGTTCGGCACGCCTTCCGTGACCGTGACGCCGGCGGACGCGGCGCGCAGACCTTCGATCTCCGAGTGACCGTGCACGCCGTCACGGCCATCGAGTCGGCCCTGCTCGACCTGCTCGGTCAGCATCTCGACGTCCCGGTGGCGGCGTTGCTCGGCGACGGGCAGATGCGTGACCGTGTGCAGGCCCTCGGATACCTCTTCTTCGTCGGCGATCGCCGCAAGACCGACCTCGCCTACCGCTCTGCCGCAGACGAATCCGCGGACGCCGACGATTGGATGACGGTGCGCCACGACGAGGCGCTGACGCCCGACGCAATCGTCCGACTCGCCGAGGCCGCACAGGCCCGCTACGGGTTCGCCGATTTCAAACTCAAGGGCGGAGTACTGCCCGCGGCCGACGAGGCGAAAGCCGTCATCGCCTTGGCCGAACGCTTCCCGGAGGCGCGGATCACCCTCGACCCCAATGGTGGGTGGCTGCTCGACGACGCGATCCGGACCTGCCGCGAGCTCCGCGATGTGCTCGCCTACGCCGAAGATCCTGTCGGGCCGGAGGGCGGCTTCTCCGGACGGGAGGTGATGGCGGAATTCAAGCGGGCCACCGGACTACCCACCGCGACGAACATGATCGCCACCGACTGGCGGGAGATGGGGCATGCGATTCGGTCGGGAGCGGTCGACATCCCGCTGGCCGATCCCCACTTCTGGACGATGGCGGGTTCGGTGCGTGTCGCACAGTTGTGCGACGCCTGGGGGCTGACATGGGGATCGCACTCCAACAACCACTTCGACGTGTCACTGGCGATGTTCACCCACGTCGCCGCGGCCGCGCCAGGCAACATCACCGCGATCGACACCCACTGGATCTGGCAGGACGGCCAAGCGATCACCGCCGACCCCTACGACATCGTCGACGGTCACCTGACCGTGCCTGATGCGCCGGGGTTGGGTGTGACGCTCGACGACGCCGCCGTCACGGCGGCCCATGCGCTGTACCGCGCCGAAGGTCTCGGCAGCCGCGACGATTCCGTCGCGATGCAGTACCTGATCCCCGGCTGGACATTCGACAGCAAACGACCTGCACTGCACAGGAATTGACGTGAAGATCGTCGTCGCCGACCCCAACCTCCTGCCGCACCGCGATCGCTTCGAGGCAAAGGCACCCGCTGGATCGGACATCCACTGGCTCCCCGACGGTGCCACCGAGTCGGACCTGCGCGATGCGGACGTGTACGTCGGCAGCCGCTTCACCGCCGACATGGCACGCCCCGCCGAGAAGCTGCGCCTGATCCACGTCGCCGGTGCCGGCACCGACAAGATCGACTTCGCGGCACTGAGCCCCGAAACGCTCGTCGCCAACACCTTTCACCACGAACGTTCGATCGCCGAGTACGTGGCTGCTGCCGCGGTGATGTTGCGCCGCCGCTTCCTCGTCCAGGATCGCGCGCTCCGTGAGGGTGTCTGGGCGACATCGGTCTACGACCGGACGATCGACCAGGCCTCCACACTGGGCGAGGCGCGGATCGGCTTCGTCGGGTTCGGCCACATCGGTCAGTGCAGCTGGAAACTGTTGCGCGCGTTCGGTTGCACTGCGGTTGCTGTCACCGGTTCGGGCAGGGCCGCAGATGACGCGGGGCTCGCGTGGGTGGACGACACGAGCGCGCTCGACCGACTGATGCGCGACAGTGATGTCGTCGTGGTGTCGGCCCCGCTGAACTCCGCCACCACGGGAATGATCGGCGCCTCGGAGCTCGCGGCACTGGGCCCCGAGGGGGTACTGATCAACGTCGGGCGCGGCCCGTTGGTGCAGGAACAGGCGCTCTACGAGGCGTTGACCGAGGGCGTGATCGCCGCAGCCGCGATAGACGTCTGGTATCGCTATCCGACCGACGGAACCCCCTGTGCCCCGAGCGATCTCCCCTTCGGGGAGCTACCCAACGTGCTGATGACACCGCACTCGTCGGGCGTCACGTCGGATACCTTCGCAGGCCGCGTCGAGGATGTCGCAGCGAACATCCTGCGGTTGCAGCAGGGCACGCCGCTACGCAACGTGGTCGCCGGGACCGCCGGCTAGGGCGTGTAGTCGTACTGCGGCTCGTGGAACCGGTTGATGATCGGGATGCGTTCGATGATGCGATCCCGCAGCCGCGGCTGAGGATTGTCGACGACCACCGGAGGAGGCACGGCCGCCGGGAGCGGTCCGCCCGGGGGCACCAGGACGGGTGCACCCGGCGCGGGAGCCAGATAGTCCGGCGGGGGTGCCGGCGGGACGTACTCCGGCGCTGGCGCGGGCGCGGCCGCCGCAGGCTCCTCCACCACAGGCGCCACCTCGGGTGGAGCGGGCAGTTGCACGGCCTCGGGTGCGGGCGCTTCGTTGGCGACGGGCGCCGCGGGCACCGGCGGCGGAGCGGCCGGCGCAGGAGGAGCCACGACCTCAGGGGCAGGCGGGGCCGCCTCGGGGACCTCGTTCTGCACTGAGCGCGCCATCTGCGGGGCGGGATCGGGGGTGAGGCTGAGACCGACGGCCGCCGACACCGACACGACGAGCGTCACGACGGCCGCGGCCAGCACCGAGGCCAGCACGGCGGTGGTCGAGAGGCGCCGCCCCGAGGATCGATGGGCGACGTCGAGGAGAGCGACCGCCGATGCCGCCGCCGACGCAGCCCCTCGCGCGAGAGCCAGCTCCGATTGATCGGCGGACACCACGGCGGCGTCCGTGCGCTGCTGCAGGACGGCCATCGCCCCCGCGACATCACCGGAACCCAGCACGACCGCCGCGTCGGCCGCCGGGAGCTGTGCGTGGGCGAGCGCGGCCACGTCAACACGGTCGGCCGTGACGCCATCGGGGTTCACCCCGACCAGCACCGATGCGGCGGGTTCGGCGACGTAGACCATGACGCGCTCGTGTCCGGCGACATCGGCGATACCGAGCGCCAGAGTCTCGGCCGCCTCGACATCTGAGACCGCGATGACGTTCTCGACTCCGCGGTCGGTGAGCGCCTGCCACACCGCACTCGCGGTGCTCTCCGCGGTGGAACACCAGGTCAGGCCGACGGCGTGCAGGCGTCGGGAGGTGTCTTCGCCGATCAGGGAGTCGAGCAACGCGCCGGCATCCACGCCGGCACGGTCGGCGGATCCCCGATCGATGGTGGCGCCGTCACCGGCGGTGCCTTCGACCAGCACCCAGCGCACCGATGACGACGTCATCGACAGGCCGAGCACAAGGTCCATGACGTCACGATCCGATCTCTTTGCGACTAACCGACGACCCTACCGCGCGTGCCGCGACCCGCAAATCCCGCTCACGGCGCACCCTCGAGCAGGTGGCGCCGCCAGGCCATCGCCGCGGACGCACTCATCTCATGGAAGCTCAGCCAGGACAGGTCGGCGTTGCCGACGCAGCGATGCGGCTCCCCCAACCACGACGGCCGCTCGGCGCCGCATCGCGAGCAGTGCGCAGACGTCATCGCTACAACATCGCATCCCGCGCCGCACCCCACCAGCGGACCGGTATCCCCCGATCGGAGGACCAGGGTTTCGTCCTGGCCATCCGCCGCCCGGTGGACAGACGGCGACCCCCGACGCCGGGCATTCTCGTATCAACGCCGAAACAACCGGCAGGAAAATCAAATACCAACGCAGACAAAGGAAATCATCATGAACATCACCGCTCGCATCGTCGCCGCCCCCCTGCTCACCGCCGGCATCCTGGGTGGTGCACTCGGACTCACCGGAACTGCCGCCGCGGCTACCCCCTCCACCACCCATGTGACCACGACGCACAACGGCCATGCGCCGAGCACCCCGCGTGACACCCGGTCGCACATGCCGACCCAGCCGCGGGTGTTCGGCCCCTCCATCGTCACGTCACCGAAGGCTCACACCCCGAACGCTCACATCTCGAACCCAGCGGAGTACCGGCACCGCCTCCACCGCCACGTCCACCGCGTGTGGTGACCAGAGGTCAGGCGGCCTCGCCCTTCGCGGCGGGGCCGGCGGACGTCGAGTCGTCCGACGGGGCCTGGACCTTCTTCGGGGCATCCTCGCTCGTCGCGTCATCGTTCGAGGCGGAGTCCTCACGCCCCTGACGAGCACTCTTCTTCTCGTGGCGGGTCGCGTTCGCCTCCTCCAGCGCCTCGCGAAGATGCTTTCCGGGGTGCCACGACGAGCGCTTCGTGCCCTGGTCCCGGTCCTCGTCCTGCTCGCGCGGCTCCGGCGTCGACCGCTGCGGCTGCGCCGGCTCGACGACCTGCGGCTCGTCCACGGTCGCCACCTCCGGCTGCACGTTCCGGCGCGGGAAAATGGTGGCGCGCGTCGGCGCACCGTAATCACTTCTGTCGTAAGCAGTTTCGATGATCTTGCGAAGTGGCGCGTCGAGTGCCGCGATCACCGCGTCAGGCAGGAACGGATCCAGCGGGATCAACAGCGGGATCGGGTAGGTCCGCACCACGTAATAGGTGGTGTTGGTGCCCTCGTCCACCTGGTAGTAGTCACTGTCGCCCGATTCCCTGGCCGCGATCAGATCCTCGGCCGTCAGCTCGAACTGGGTGTTGCCGTGCACCAGAGCCATCCCCGCGATCGCGTTGGCGATCGCCAGTGGATTCCACAGATACGTCGGGAAATCGGACCAGCCGTCGTACTGGCGGGCGACGTCGATGGTGGGATCGCCGTTGTCAGGGGTGGCTCCGTTGAAGCTGACGTCAAGGATCGGGATGTGTAGTCCAGCGAAGCGCTCCAGGATGCCGCCGTTGGGCCGGTTCGGATTCGCGACCAAGATATAGGTGTTGCCCTCGTGGGTCGCCTTGTACTGCGACGCGACGGCCGCCCCCTGGGAGAAACCGAAGATCACGTCGCCGTTGGCCGGACTCGCCTCTGCCAGGTTGGCCACGCCCTCGGCGACCGAATCGTCGAACTTCAGGTCCTTGAAGCCGCCCGCCGAGATGGGCCAGAATCCGGCGTTGTAGTCGACCTTCTCATAAGGGCCATCGGTCTCTGGGGCGCCCGTGCCGTCGACCACGACACCGATGAAGTCCTCGAACTCCTGCTGCGTCGCCTGATGACCGTTCGTGGTGCCACGCAGGTAGTGCAGGGTCGCGAGCAGCTGCGGGCTCACCGACATCGTCGGGGCTGTCCCAAGCATCGCCGCACCGGCGACGGCAACTCCAGCCATGCCGACGGCGGTCACCGCCGCCTTGGCCCGCCGCCGTCCACCGCTCGACTGCTGCTTCCGTGCCCGATGCCTGCCCTGCGTGCCCGCCCGACGAATACCCATTGCCTCCCCCTCGCGTGGTGTTCGGCAGTGTATGGCGGAATATTTGCTGATATGGCGTTTCGCGGAGATTGCCCAGAAATCGATCATGATCCACGCGTCAATTCGCCGAATCTGGCCCGGCGGCGGCCGAACCACGATGTTGCTGTCAGCAGCCTCAGCTAGCTCGCACGAAGATCTCGGTGGTCGGGATGTTCCCTCTGCCACCGCCTCTCGACGCGCTTGACCCGCTGATGCTCCAGCGCGATCAGGAGGGCACCCGCGGTCACGAGCGCTCCGGCGATGAGCCCCAGGATCAGCGACAGATCACGGTTGCCGTATGCCGTCGCGGCGACGGTGCCCGCGATCAGTACCGTGCCGATTGCAATCAGCAGCAGTCCGGGCAACCACAGCGTGTCGATGAAGGATTCCCCGCTGTGCGGCAGAGTCGTGCGAACGTGATCCACCGGATCGCGATGAGCGCCTTTCATGGCAACTCCCTTCTTCGCCGGGATACTTCGAGGATACGCCGTTGTGAGCTGGATCACACCGATGGTCATCGATCGGTCATGATCGGCAACCTGGTGTCGTGTTGTGTTTGCTGAGCTCGCGGGCTGAACTCATCGGCCCTTACGGGATCGCGCCCGGCGAGCGGGGCGCCTTCGCCATATCCGAACGACTCTGCATGTTTCGATCTTGACATGCCACGATGCGCGAAAAGTGTTGCTCGCCTGCGCATCCCGCCCGCACAGCGACGTCACAGATTTCACGCCGAAAACGCAATGCGCTCCCCATGCGCGACCTACAGTCGCCCCATCGGGATGTTGCTCGGTTACCGCCGACAGAGCGGTGCTGGGACCCCGCTCGCAAGGAGGCGTCATGGGGGAATCGTCGTCAGCGGCCAGATCCGCTCTCCACATCGGCCGAGTCGGGGGCCTCGCCATCGCCCTCGGTATCGGTGCGGCGGTCATGACGGGCCAGGCAGTCGCGTCCGCGGACGACGATACGTCGTCGTCGCCGCCGTCGACTGCGAGGAACGTTGCAACACAAGGCGATTCGCCGTCGGCTGCAGGCCCCCGAGTGCGCCGCGATAGCGCCGAGAGCAGCGAGGCACGCAACGATCGCGCCACCCGCCGGGCCGAAGCCCGGGCCGACCGCGCAGCCGCCCGCGAGGAGCGCGCCGCCGACCGCGCCGAGCGCGTCGCCCAGCGCCACGAACGCACCGTGACGATCGACTCGCCCGAACCGGCCGAGCCGGCCGCACCGAGCCCCCGGCCGTCGCGATTGCTGGACCTCGTCGGCGCCGGGCTGACCGCGGCGGGCACGCGACAGACCGTGGCGGCCGCCGACGTCGCCCCCGAACGCACCGTCGTCGCATCCGGCTTCACGCAACCGACCGACTTCCAGTTCCTGCCCGACGGCCGCATCCTCGTCGCGGAGAAGAACGGGCGGATCCGCGTCGTCGACGAGGACGGTGATGTCCAGCGGCGACCGCTCTATCGGGTGCCCACGCTGACTCAAGGTGAGCGAGGCCTCGGCGGCCTGACCGTCGACCCCGATTTCGAGACCAACGGCTACATCTACGTCGCCTATACGACGATCTTCGCGCGGGACCGGCTGGCGCGGCTGACCGTGCGCGGCGACCGCGTGGTGTTCGGCTCCCAGAAGGTCTTGCTGCAGTCGACGGACCCCTCGGCCTTCTTCCACCACGGCGGCGCACTCGGATTCGGTCCCGACGGGATGCTCTACTGGGGCGTCGGCGACAACAAGAACTCCGACAACGCCCAAGACCTCGGCACCATCCACGGCAAGATCATCCGGATCAATCCCGACGGCACGGTCCCCGACGACAACCCGGACCTGGGCGACGGGGCGCTGCCGCAGATCTACGCGTACGGCTTCCGCAACCCGTTCCGGCTGACCTTCACTCCCAGCGGTCAGCTGCTGGTCGCCGACGTCGGCGAGAACTCCTTCGAAGAGGTCGACAACGTCATCGCCGGGGGCAACTACGGATGGCCCGGCTCGGAGGGCCTCTGCACCAGTGACTGCGTGGGCGTGCAGGACCCGATCTACACCTACGGGCACGGCAGCGGCGGCGCGGCCATCACGTCGGTGCTGTTCTACAACGGGGGCCAGCTCGGTGACGAGTTCCAGAACACCCTGCTGGTCGCCGACCTGGTGAAGGGCTGGATCAAGGCGCTGGACTGCACTGCCGACTTCTCCTCCTGCGGGAACGTCCGGGACTTCGATGCACAGGCCGGCGGGACCGTCGTACTCGCGCAGGGCACCGACGGGGCCCTCTATCAGTTGCGCTACGACACCGGGCAGATCATCCGCATCGGCACACCTCCGGTGATCTGACCGTTTTCCTGGGAGGTCCCTGGGAACACCGCTGATCGGGGAATGCCGGGCGCCGGGACCCGGTTGCCGCCCAACGTGGCCCTCTTCTCGCATCGTGACCGTGTTTCCGGTGGGTGCTGCTGATGCGCCAAGGACCCCTGGCCGGGCGATACCCCGCGGTGGCCGCCATGGTCACGCTGGCGCTGATCCCCTACCTGGCGTTGTCGGCCGCACTCGACCCGTTGGTGCCGATCATCAGCGAACAGCTGCACATGAGTGCGCAGACGATGGCGATCAGTTCGGGACTGGGCAACGCCGCGTACGCGGTCGGCACCGTGCTGGCCGTGCAGTTCGCCCAGCACCTGCCGCAGCGCCGGATGCTGGTCGGCTACGCGGTGCTGCTGGTGGTCGGATCGGTGACTGTCGCGGCCGCGCCGAATGCGCCGACGTTCGTGATCGGACACGTTCTGCAGGGCTTGTCGACCAGCATGCTGTTGATCGCCGCCGCTCCGCCGCTGACCATCGGCTTCCCCCGCGACAAGTTGCGCAACACCGCAGTGATCATGAACATGTGCGTGTTCGGCGCCGTCGCACTCGGCCCGTTCATCGGCGGTGCACAAGCCGAAGCGCACGCATGGCGGCCCCTGTTCTGGATCGTCGCTGCGGTCGCGCTGGCCGCCCTCGTGCTGGCCGTGCTGACGTTCGACGACGCGCCTCCCGCCGACCGTGATGCGCCCCGCGACCTGCCTGCCATCGCGCTGGCCACGGTGGGGTGCACGGCGGCGTTCGTCGGAGCCGCCCAACTGACCAGCCATGAGATCTCCGATCTCGCGGTGACCGTCCCGATGCTCGGCGGGCTGTTGCTGATCGTCGCGCTCATCGTCTACCAGTACCGCGCCGCCCGGCCGCTGCTGACGATCCGCACGATGCTCACCAGTGCGATCCCGGTGGCCGGCGTCGGCGTGGCGCTGTTCGCTGCGGCCGCGTCGGTGGCCGCGACCGCGCTGACCGCCGCGGTGTTCCTGCAATCGTTCAGCCCCGTCCAGGTCGGACTGCTCTACCTGCCGGAACTCGGCGGCGCGATCGTGATGGCCGTCGTGTTCGGCTTCGTGATCTCCCGCCGCGCGATGCACTACCTGCCCCTGGTCGGGATGGGGCTGCTCGCCGCAGGCATTCTGGTGTTCCGACTCTCGCTGCCGGCGAATCATTCACTGGCGCTTCTCGGTTCGGCCCTGACCGGGCTCGCGCTCGGCGCCACCGTGGCGCCCGCGCTGTTCGTCGCCGGCTTCTCGCTGCAGTCGAACAGCCTGCAACGGGTGTTCGCGATCATCGAATTGTTGCGTGCTGTCGCGGCGTTCATGGTGGCGCCGATCTTCGCCCACCTGGCCACCCGGGTGTCCGACGATCTCGTCGCCGGGACCGGCATCGCACTGTGGGTCGGGTTCGGTCTCGCGATCGGCGGTGCCGCGTTCGGGGTGGCGGTCTACGCGCTGAGCGGAGCCAGGCCTCAGACGCCGGACCTCGACGAGTTCCTCGACGGGGACTCCCCCGCGTGGTATTCACCGCCGCTGCTGGCACGCCTGCGCAGACTCCCGACGACACCGGGCCCCAGCACTCTCGGCAGTACCCCTGCTCCGGCGCCCGTCCTGACGGCGACCGGCGACCGGCCGATCCTGTTCGCCTACGACGGCACCGAACTCGCAGCGGCGGCGATTTCCCGGGCCACCGAACACCTGGCGCCGCACCGCGACGCCGTCGTGGTCTGCGTCTGGCAGCCGGTCGACGTCGGCTTCCGTCCGGTGGACGACGACCGCGTCGACGCCGACCGGGCGGGCGATGTCCGGTCGGCCGCGGAAAAGACTGCCGCGCATGGTGCTTCGCTCGCCGAAGCGGCGGGCTTGCATGCCTGCAGCGTGGCGGTCGAGGCGACTCCGACGTGGAAGGGCATCGTCGCGGCCGCCACCGAGCACGACGCCGCGATGATCGTGCTGGGGCCGCACCGCCGCAGCGGACTGGTGGGCCATCTGCAGGGCAGCGTCACCGCGGCCGTGATCGCCCACGCCGCAGTGCCTGTGTTGGTTGTCCCTGCGGGTGCGCCAGGGAGCGCGTCCCGGGCCACACACGAGCAGATGGTGCACAGCGGGGCGCACTGACCCCGTGGCTACTGAGGCCGGTGGAGACCGAGTTGGTCGACCTGCCGCTTGTCGCTGTGGGCCAAATCGGCCAGTAGCGCCTCGTCACTGAGATCCAATGGCGCGGAATGCTTCCAGTCATGGTGCGCGACGTGATTCAACCGAGTGATCAGGTGGTGATCGTCGACCTCGATGGCGAGTTCGCGCCGATGGTCGAAACTCCCCGGCGACAGGTTGATCGAACCGACGATCGCCCGCTCGTGATCGGCCACCATCATCTTGGCGTGCAGCTTCAGGTGCTTGAGCCGGTGGATCTTGATGCCGACATCCTCGAGGATGCGTAACCCGCTGACACCCTCGAGGAGCTTGTCGGCCTTCAGATGATGGGCGGCACGGGCCATCACGTGCACCTTGACCCCACGGCGCGCCGCGCGCACCAACCGCTCGATGATCACCGGGTCCTGGTAGCGCTCGTTCTGAACGAACAGCGTCTTGTCGGCCCGGTCGATGAAATCGGCGATCCGGGCCCGCCCGTTGGTCGGACACCAGATCAGCCGGGCGTCGTCACCGGGGTTGAATTCCTCTCGCGCCCAGTCGGCTTCGAAACACTCGATGATCTCGAGCACCTCGTGCGAGCTCGGCGTGACCACCGCATAATCGCGCGTCTCGGTGAAGTTCTCGTCGGTCCAGTTCAACGATTCCACGAACGCGAACTCGTCGTCGATCACCATCGACTTCTCGTGGGTCAACCCGAACGACGGGTTGCTCTCCGTGACATCGATGCCGTATCCCGTCAACAGGTCTCGCGCACCGTCGTTGTCTGTTTCGCCGTCGCGCCGCTCCGGGTTCAGCATCACCTTGACCAGGACGCCGCGCTGATGCGCCGCGACGATCGCGTCGAGCAGCGGCTGGTGGCTGAATGCGAACATCTTCACGCGCACCGACTTGCTCGCGGTGTGGATGGCGTCGAGAACGGGCTGCGCCGAATCGTCGGGCAGGATGATCAGGGAGCGGGTCACGGTTTCTCGTCCTCGTACTGGATGCGGTGAAGCTCAGCGTATCTGCCGTCGAGCTCCAGCAACTCGCTGTGGCTGCCCTCTTCGACCACACGGCCGTCCTCGAGCACGACGATCTTGTCGGCCTCGCGGATCGTCGAAAGCCGGTGCGCGATGGTCAGCACGGTGCGATCACTCATCAACCGCTGCAGTGCGCTCATCACCAGATGTTCGGACTGCGCGTCCAACGCAGCCGTCGGCTCGTCGAGGATCAGGATCGGGCTGTCACGGATGAGTGCTCGGGCGATGCCGATGCGCTGACGCTGCCCGCCCGACAACGTCATGCCACGCTCGCCGACCGCGCTGTCGTAGCCCTGCGGCATGTCGGAGATGAACTCGTGGGCGTTGGCCAGTTTCGCTGCCTCCACGATCTCGTCGTGGCTGGCGTCGGGTCGGCCGAACGCGATGTTGTCGCGGATCGTGCCCCGGAACAGCACCGTGTCCTGCAGCACGTAGCCGATCTGCTGGCGGATGTCGTGCAGTCGGTAGTCGCGCAGGTCCACGTCGTCTATCTTCACCGAACCCATACTGGGGTCGTAGAAGCGTGGAATGAGGCTCACCAGAGACGATTTGCCGCTGCCGGTGTGTCCCACGATGCCGACGAGCTGACCGGGGCTCACCTCGAACGTCACGTCCCGGAGCACCGGCTTCTCACCGTCGTAGCTGAACGCCACCCGCTCGAAGCGGATGCCGCCCTTGATCTTCGAGGCCGCGACCGCGTCGGGCCTCTCCTCGATGCCGGTCTCCGCGTCGAGCAGCGCGGCCACCCGCTCGACCCCGACTGCGGCCATCGCGATCGTGTTGGTCAGCTTCGCCAGATCCTGCACTGGTTTGAAGAACGACGCCAGGTAACTGATGAACACCGTCAGCGTTCCCGCGGTCATCGCGCCGGCGAGGATGAGCGCCGAACCACGCCACAGCACCAGAGCCGTACACGCCGCGACCACGACCGCGACGATCGGGGAGACCACCGATTTCACCCGCCGTGCGTTGAGAGCGGCGTCCACGGCCTGCTGGCCGGCGATCGCCAGCTGCTGTTCCTGCAGGGCTTCGCGATCGAACGCCTTGACGACCCGGATCGACTGCAGCCCCTCTTCAGCCACGGCGACGATGTCGGACTCACGTCGGCGGACCTCATGGGTTGCGGCCTTGACCGCCTTGCGGATACGGGAGACGAACAGCAGCAACAGCGGTGCGACCGCGAGTGCGACCAGCGTGAAATCCCACTGCAGGTACAGCATCAGGCCGAGCATGCCGACGATCGTCAGCAGGTCGGTGGCGATCCCCAGTGTCGAGGCGGATGCGAAATCCTGGATGGTGTCGACGTCGTCGGTCAGCGTCGACAGGATCGGCCCGACCCGGTGAGTGTCGAAGTAGCTCAACGAGAGCTGCTGCAGATGGTGATAAGCACGGGTACGCAGATCGTTGCCGACGCGCTGGCCAACCGTCTCGGTGAGGTAATTGGCGGCGTAGGTGGCGATGGCGGCGATCACCGCGATGATGATCACCATGATCGCGGCGAGACCGGCGATGTGCATGCGACTTTCGCCGCCGAGAATCGGCTGCAGCAGTCCGTGCAGCCACGGCGGCAGCGGGTGATCACCGACCACGCTGTCGAGCACGACCTTCAGGGGCCATGGCGCGGCCAGGCCCATCGCGATCTGGACGCAGAGCACCGCGAAGATGCCGACCACCGACCATCGGTAGGGGCGAAGCAAGTCCAGGATGAGTCTCACGGCGCGGCTGCCTCGCTGTCATGGGTCATCGATCGAGCGGACAAACAGTACATCGCGGAGGTTGCTCGGAGGTGACGAACTCGAGGTGCGCGCGGGTAGGGTCGCAGGCACTTTGTCCCGGAAAGGTGTCCATGAGTGCGGTCGTCGGTCGCTACGCCAGGGCGATGGCGCGAGCCGGTGCAGCCCGCCCCTACAGCGCCCGCCGGAGCGCCGGGGCATTCGCCCTCCCTCTCCCGAGCGCCGTCGCCGCCGAGATTCGCTGGCTGTTCCATCCGCCCTACGCCTGCCTGAACGGCGTCGCGATCAACATGGTGCTGGCCGCGATGTGGCTGCTGGTGCAGCCACTGACGCGCCACCCCATGCACAACGATCTGATCGTCGTCGTCGACACCTACTTCGCGTCGTTCGTCCTGGCCGACATCACGACCACGAACATGCTCGGCTCCGACCACTACCGCGTACAGGCCGCGATGACGTCGGGCACACCCCTGTCGCGGATCCTCGTGGTGAAGAACCTCGCCTTGTTCGCGGTGATCGGTCTGCCCACTCTGGTGACGGCGGTCGTGTTCACGCTGTGGTTCGACACACCGTCGCGACTGCTCAGAACTGTGCCCAATGTCCTGGTGCCGGTGGTGTCGTGGCTCGGCATCGGAAATCTGGTCTCCGTACTGCTCCCCGTGGCTGCCGCGCCGCTGGTGCGGCGATGGCGACGCCGCTCCGACACGCGCCGCGTCGCGTTCTGGCTGTCCGCGTTGGCGTTGCCCTACGCGCTGTACTACATCGCCGACCCGATCGGCGGGGTCGGACACGAGGTGTTCTGGAACCGGATTCCCGCAGCCATCGGCCCCATCCTCGGCCGTGACACCAAGAGTGTCGTGCATCTGGGGATCGCGCTGGCGGTCTGGGCGCTGGCCACCGCAGCCGCAGCGCTGTGGGTGCGCCGGCGGGGACTGAGGGTGCGCTAGGCGATTCGGTAAGCAGCCTCGACGTCGGCCTGGGTGTCGGCGAGGAACGTCTGCAGCTCGTCGCCGACCATGAACGTCGTCACGAACCCGCTGCGGTCGGCGATGCCTTTCCAGGTCTGGGTCGCCACCATGGTGGCCAACGCCTGCCGCCAGTAGTCGACGGCGTACTGCGGCATTGCCGGCGGCCCGTAGAGCCCCCGCCAGTTCGCCAGAGTCACGTCCAGCCCCTGTTCTCGCGCGGTCGGCACGTCGAGCCCGGGCAACCGGTCCTCGGACAGCACACCGAGCGCGCGCAGCTCGCCGCTGCGGATCTGGTCGACGAACTCGCTGACCCCGCCGATCGCCACCTCCACCTCACCATTGCGCAGCGCCGCGGTCTGTTCGCCGCCGCCCTCGTGGGCGATGTAGCGGGTGGCGCGCGGATCATCACCGGCAGCATTGGCCAACAGATCGAAGGGTGCCTCGTCGTCGGGAGCGGCGCCGACGCGGGCGCGAGCGGGATCGGTCCTGATGGCTGCCATCAGGTCGGTCAGGTTCTGGTAAGGCGAGGTCGGGGTGGTGACGACGACGAAGTACTCGGTCATCAGCCGCGCGATCATCGTCACGTCGGTGCAGCCGTAGCGCGATACGCCTCGCGCCTGGTTCATCATCGTCGCCAGCGAGGCGACGGACAGCTGATCGTCGGCTCCCCGATACTGCTCAACCATCGTCGCCAGGAAGTCCGAACCGCTGTTCCCCGGCCGATTCTGAACCGGCAGAGGCACATTCACGATGCTCTCGGCCTGCAGCGCGTCGACCACAGAGCGGATCGTCAGATCGAACCCGCTGCCCGGCCCGGCTCCGGCCGTCATCGTGACCGGGCCACTCGGATACGGGGCAGCGGTGGCGGCAGGGGTGATGGCGAACAGGAGCAGAAGCGCGAGCAGGGCGCGCGGGATCAGCCACGAGAACACGGCAAGACACTAGAGGTTGCCGGGCGGTTGCGTGGCCGCTCGGCAAAAACGTCAGCGGAGCCTCAGTTCGGATCGGCCTCGTTGAGGGTGCGCACGACATCGTCGTACTCGCCTCGTACCTCCGAATAGCGAAGGAATTTCACCCGCTCCACCTGGATCTCCTTGCCGTCCGGATCGCTTTCCAGGATCTGCATGACCTCGGCGATGAAGTTGTCCAGCGGCATCGCGAACGTGCTCTCCCGTTGTCCGGGAAGCAGATCCGTGGCCACCGAAGGCGGCACCAGTTCTTTGAGCGACACCGACGTGTCGGCCAGTTGCAGCCGCAGCGACTCGGTGAGCATGTGGATGGCCGCCTTGGAGGCGTTGTAGCTCGGCGTGATCTTCAGCGGCGTGAAAGCCAGACCCGACGACACGGTGACGATCGTGGCCG
The DNA here is from genome assembly GCF_055419565.1 of Mycobacterium sp. IDUB_5. Lineage (NCBI taxonomy): Bacteria > Bacillati > Actinomycetota > Actinomycetes > Mycobacteriales > Mycobacteriaceae > Mycobacterium > Mycobacterium sp. IDUB_5. Next base: position 900,967 of record NZ_JBVAXX010000001.1, on the reverse strand, counting down.
CCGGCTGCTTCTGCAGATGGTCGATGAACGCCGCGATCAGGCGGATCGGACCCAGCAGGTTCGTGGTGATGACTGCCTCCGCGGAGTCGAGGAAGCCGTCGGGGTGGTGCCAGTCCTCCACACGCATCACACCGGCCATCGCGATGATCACGTTGAGATCCGGATGCTTGTCGATCACGGATGCGGCCGCTGCCGAGATGCTGGCCGAATCGGTCGTGTCGATCTGCACGGTGTCGATGCCGGGATGCTGTGCGGCGATCTGGTCGAGGAGTTCGGTGCGCCGGCCGCCGACGATGACGGTGTTGCCCTTGTCGTGCAGAGCCAGTGCCAGCGCGAGGCCGATGCCGCTGGTCGACCCGGGGATGAAAATGGTGTTGCCCGCGATGTTCACGGCAGTCCTCTCGATGTCAGTCGCTGGTGATCGCCGGCTGGAAGGCTTCCCACAATCCATAGGAGTCTTCGAGGAAGTTGTAGGCGGCCACCTTGCCGTCACGCACGGTGCAGATGGTCGCGAAGTCACTGCTGAATTCTCTGCCGGTGTCGAGGATACGGTGAGTGAAGTGGCCAACGACGATCACCTGGTCGCCGTTCTCGAACATCCTCGCGATGTCGAAATCAAGCGGCTGGAAGTGCTTCGGAAACAGCGCAAGCCATTCCCGCACTTCCTCCTTGCCATGCCGGGTACCTATCGTCGGAACATCGGACGCTCCCTGGACACGCCACACGACGTCGTCGGTGAGGCACTCCAGCGTCTTGTCGACGTCGTGGCTGAAGAAGGTGTCGAAATAGTTCTGGACGACCTGACTCGACTTCTGGGAGTTCGCCATCAGCGCTGCCCTCCGGCCATCGTGATGAACTCTCCTGTCATCCATGCGCTTTCGTCGGATGCCAGATACACGGCTGCCGGCGCGACATCCTCGGAGCGACCCAGCCGACCCAGCGGCGTCTCGTCGACCAGCGCCTTGCCGAACTCGCTGGTGAGGAAGCCACCCGCTTCGACCCCTTCGGTGTCCACCACACCTGGCTTGATGGCGTTGACCCGAATGCCCTGTGGTGCCAGCTCGTTCGAGAGAGCCCGGGTGAGCCCGTCGATCGCGCCCTTGGTTGCGGTGTACACCGAGGCGTCACTCGGACCGAAGATCGTCACCGTGGAGCTCATGTTCACGATGCTCGCCCCGGGTGACATGTACTCGACGGCCTCCTTGATGGCTGTCAGGTAGCCGTACACGTTGAGATCGAAGTGGCGGCGGAACAGCTCCTGGCTCAGGTTCTTCAAGGGCTGGAAGTCGTAGACACCGGCGTTGTTCACCAGGATGTCGAGCCGACCGAAGGCGCGGTCGGTTTCGGAGAACAACTCCCGAACCTGAGCATCGTCGCTCATATCGGCGTGGACGGCCACGGCCTCACCGCCTGCGTCACAGATCTCGCGGACCACGGCATCGGCGGCGTCCTTGCTGTGGGAGTAGTTCACGACGACGGACGCTCCCTCGGCCGCGAACTGCCGCGCGATCTCGGCTCCGAGCCCCTTCGATGCGCCGGTGACGACCGCGACCTTGCCGTCGAGTCTCGAGGCCATCAGCGCACCCCGCGATCGGCGTAGCGGCCACCCTGCACCTGGTCGCTCAACGGCTGGAGTTGGGCGAGCGCGTCATCGTCGAGTTCGACGTCCAGCGATGCGACGTTCTGGTCGAGCCGTTCGGAGTGGCGGGTCCCGGGGATCGGCACCACCGACACGCCCAGCCGCTCAGCCTGGGCGTACACCCACGCCAGCGCGACCTGCGCCGGCAGGACGCCGAGCCGATCGGCAACTGAGCGGACGGTGTCGGCGATGGCCTGGTTCTGTTGGCTGGCGTCACCGGTGAAGCGCGGGTTGCGGGCACGGAAATCGTTGGGGTCCAGGTTTTCTGCCTTCACCGACCCGGTCAGGAAACCACGCCCCAGGGGCGCGTAGGGAACCAGGCCGATGCCGAGTTCGGCCATCACGGGCGTGACCTGTTCGACATCGCGCGTCCACAGGGAGTATTCGCTTTGCACCGCGGCGATCGGGTGCACCGCGTGGGCGCGGCGCAGAAGGTCGGCGCTGACCTCACTCAAACCCAGGTACCGGACCTTGCCTGCCTGCACGAGTTCGGCCATCGCGCCGACGGTGTCTTCGATCTCGGCGTTGTCCGGGGGCCGATGCAGGTAGTAGAGGTCGATGTGGTCGACACCGAGTCGCAGCAGCGAGGCATCGCATGATCGCTTCACGTACGGCGGATCGCCGCGGTGCACCCGGTTCTCGTCGCCGCTGCTGCGGTCGATGCCGAACTTCGTGGCGATCTGGACGTCGTCTCGCCTGCCGGCGATGCCGCGGCCGACCAGCACCTCGTTGTGACCTGCGCCGTACTGATCTGCCGTGTCGAGAAGGGTGACTCCGACGTCGAGAGCGTGGCCGATGGTGGCGATGCTTGTGTCCCAATCGGATTCACCGTAGTACTCGCTCATTCCCATGCAGCCCAGTCCTTGAGCCGACACGTCGAGTCCACCGAGAGTCGTGCGCTTCACGATCGATCCTTTCCCAGAGGTGATCACTGCATTTACGACGCTAGTCAGCACCCGTCTGGGCACAATGGGTGCGGTGCACCCAGGGACATCACGACGCTGGGGAGACGACTGTCATGATCGGCGTGAGATCGGTGAAGTTCGCGACATCCTCAGACACGGGCCCGGATTCGGGCGCAGTGAGGGCACGATCCAGACCCGCGCGGTCGGTGAAATGGCACAGCGCCGCCGCCACGACGTGCTGTCCCTCGACGGCATCCTCGGGATAGAACACCTCGGTGCTCTCGAGGCCGAACGGCGCCCACGTCTTGGTGACGAACGGAATGTGGTTGTCGTCATAGTAATTGCGGTCGAACGAGCTGGTGCCGTCACCGATGTAGGTGACCATCAAGATGGACATCGTTGATCCTCTCGTTGGGGTTGTTCACTGATGTCAGCTGGTGGCCGCCCACGAGCACAGCAGCGAGAGCGCCTCGGCACTCGCGGATCCCGGTTCGGCGTGATAGACCACCAGCTCCTGACCCGGGCTGGAGCGGACGTCGAAGGTCTGCATCGTCAGCGTCATGACTCCCACCACAGGATGCCGGAATGTCTTGTTCTGCAAAGATTTACGTCGAGCATCATGGCGGGTCCACATGTCGGCGAACTCTGGACTGGCTTCCAACAGCTCGTCGCGCACCGTGCAAAGGCGCACGTCGTTTGGTGCGATACCGAAACCGTGGCGGAAGCTCGCGACCGCATCCTCGGCGACCACCGACCAATTGCAGTAGAAGGTCTTGGCATCGGGTTCGGTGAAGATGATGTGCATCAGGTTCGTCGAGTGCGTCCACCGCATGAACATCGCGTCGGCGATCGGATTGCTGGCCAGGACGTCGAACGCACGGTTGTAGACGAACGCGGGGTTGAACGGCCACATCTCCAGGAGTTCGAGCAGCGCGGGATCGACGCGCGTGCTGACGCTGCCGCGCTCCTGAGGGCTCAGCCCCGCCAGGCGGAACAGATGCTCACGGGCGTCGTCGGGAAGCTGCAGCACCGCTGACAGCGCGTCGATCACCTGCGGGGAGGGGTTGCGTTCCCGACCTTGCTCGAGGCGGGTGTAGTAGTCGACGCTCATCCCGGCCAGCAGCGCCACTTCTTCGCGCCGAAGCCCGCTCACCCGTCGCAACCCGTCGTTGGGCAGGCCCACGTCCCCCGGCGTGACCCGCCCGCGACGCGACCGCAGGTACTCGCCGAGACCGTTGCTGGCCATGACCAGCATTCTAGGAGGCGCGAGCGTCGCGTTCCTGGTCGTGGCGCACCCCCGCACACGAAATCAGGCCCCCTCGAAAGGGGGCCTGACGTGGGTGGCAGGTACAGGATTCGAACCTGTGTAGGCGTTAGCCGACGGATTTACAGTCCGCTCCCATTGGCCGCTCGGGCAACCTGCCGGGTTCGCGTGTAGCGCGCACAGCAGGATACAACGACGGCATACCCCGACGACAAATCGCCAGGGTGGTGTGGCCCCCGCACAGGCCTCCGGTCAAGATGGAACCAAGCACCGATCACGAGGGAGGGACGGGTCCATGGCGGATTCATCGTTCGACATCGTCAGCAAGGCCGACCGCCAAGAGGTCGACAACGCGCTCAACCAGGCTGCCAAGGAGCTCTCCACCCGCTTCGACTTCCGGGGCACCGACACCACCATCGAGTGGCAGGGCGAGGAAGGCATCATCCTCGTCTCCTCCACCGAGGAGCGCGTCAAGGCTGCGGTCGACGTCTTCAAGGAAAAGCTCATCCGGCGCGACATCTCGATGAAGGCGTTCGAGGCGGGCGACCCGCAGCCCTCCGGCAAGACCTACAAGGTCATCGGCAGCATCAAGCAGGGCATCGACAGCGAGAACGCCAAGAAGATCACCAAGCTCATCCGCGACGAGGGTCCCAAGGGCGTCAAGGCCCAGATCCAGGGCGAGGAGATCCGCGTCAGCTCCAAGAAGCGTGACGATCTGCAGGCCGTCCAGGCCCTCCTGCGCGGTGCCGACCTCGAGGTGGCGCTGCAGTTCGTCAACTACCGCTGACCGCGAACGTGGGGGTTGTGCACGCAAAAACGCCGTAAAGCGTGCACAAGCCCCACGCTCGACGGGTCAGTGCTCGACTGCCGCGCGCACCGCGTCGGCCGTGGTGCCGTCGATCTGATCGAACAGCGCCAGCAGCCGCTGGATGACGGCGGTGAAGCCGGGCTCGAAGTTCTTGAGCACCGGCGGGAAGAGCGGCGCGACAGCGATCCCGTCGTCGGTGACCGTCCACCCCATCCCCCGCAGCGCCGAGGCGAGCTCCGTCAACCCGACCCGGATCGCGTCGAGGTTCACGCCACCGGTCGCCAGCGCGGCTCGGATCGAATCCAGCCGGGTCCGCAGCTCCACCTGCTGGGCGAGGCCCTCCTCGGCCGTGGCCACGGCAGCGTCGCCACCGTCGGCCCTCCAGGCCGCACGCACACGCACCAGCGCCTGCTTCTGTTCGTCGACGGCGGCGTCGAGATCGGCGATCTGGCCGGCGAGCTGCTCTGCCGCTGCGGTCACGCCCTGCGGGTCAGCTGCTTCGACCGTGGACACGGTGACTGACACAAGACCCCCTCAGCAACGTCGCAACCATTATGCCCACGCGCCGGGACCCCTCCGCGCACCGATCGCTCGGAACCCGCCTCGCCGCTCAGGTGCCGCCCCTAGGGTGATCTCCCATGGCACCTGCACAGCGCGAACCCAAAGTCGTCGTCCTGGGAGGCGGATCGTGGGGCACCACCGTGGCCTCGATCTGCGCCCGGCGCGGACCGACGTTGCAGTGGGTGCGCTCGCAGGAGACCGCCGACGACATCAACGAGCACCACCGCAACACCAAGTACCTGGGCAACGAGGTCGAGTTGGCCCACGATCTGAAAGCGACCACCGACTTCGTCGAAGCCGCCGAATGCGCCGACGTGATCGTCATGGGGGTGCCCTCGCACGGATTCCGGGGCGTCCTCACCGAATTGGCGGCGTCGCTGCGCCCGTGGGTACCGGTGGTGTCACTGGTCAAAGGTCTCGAGCAGGGTACGAACTACCGGATGAGCCAGGTCGTCGACGAGGTGCTGCCCGGACATCCGGCCGGAATCCTGGCCGGCCCCAACATCGCCCGCGAGGTCGCCGAAGGCTACGCCGCCGCCGCGGTGCTCGCGATGCCCGACCAGCACCTGGCAGCTCAACTGGCGAACCTGTTCCGCACCAAGCGTTTCCGCACCTACACGACCGACGACGTGGTCGGTGTGGAGATGGCCGGAGCGCTCAAGAACGTCTACGCGATCGCCGTCGGCATGGGGTACTCACTCGGCATCGGCGAGAACACGCGCGCGATGGTGATGGCGCGCGCGGTGCGCGAGATGTCGAAGATGGGCGAGGCACTCGGCGGGCACCGCGACACGTTCGCGGGGTTGGCCGGCATGGGCGATCTGATCGTGACGTGCACCAGTCAGCGCAGCCGCAACCGCCACGTCGGAGAACAGCTGGGCTCGGGCAAGCCGATCGACGAGATCATCGCGTCGATGAACCAGGTGGCCGAGGGCGTGAAGGCGTCCAGCGTGATCATGTCGTTCGCGGAGGAGCTGGGCATCTCGATGCCGATCGCGCGGGAAGTCGACGGCGTGGTCAACCACGGATCGACCGTCGAGGACGCCTATCACGGGTTGATGGTGGAGAAGCCGGGCCACGAGGTACACGGCTCGGGCTTCTAGGTGAAGGCTCCTAGTTGAAGTAGGGGTTGGTGCCTTCGGGGCGGGCCAGCAGCGGGTTGACCTCGTTGACGACCCAGGACGCCGACGGGCTGACGACGAATGCGGCCTGATTGCGGCTGTCCACGCACGCCGTCAGCGTGCCGTCACCGCCGCAGCTGACGTCGCCGAAGCTCAGCCGCGAATTCGGCGGCAGCGCCTTGACCGGTCCGCCGTAGATCGGGGCCGGGGCCACCGAGAAGCCCGGCACCCCGCCGGCAGCACCGCTGATCAGATTGGCGCCTTCCGGAGCGCCCGGCAGGACGCCGTTGCACCCGTAGCCGCCCGAGCGCTGCAGCACGCACGTCAGGCCGTTGGAGCTGAATGCGTACGACGAGCCATCCAGGACCGCGTAGTCCTTCGGGTTCGCCGGCGCCCACGCATTTACGTTGGGGGCCGGCGGAGGAGGCGGCGGGGTGGGTGGCTGCGCGGCAGCGACACCCGATGCGTTGAGAACACCGGCACCCGCAAGGCACGCCGCTGCGAGGAAAGCTCTGCTCGACACCGTCACAGCCTAGATGTCGCCTTCAGCGCGGGCAGTGTTAGCGATCAGTACGCGTAGGTGCCGGTCGGACTGATGACGAAGCCCGACTGATCGACGGTGTTGGTGCACGAGGTGATGACGCCGTCGGTGCCACAGCTGACGGTACGGAAGCTCATCCGGGTGTTGACCGGCAGCGGCTGCGGGTTGGCCGTCGCGCCGTACATCGGCCCGTCGGCGTGCGCGAACCCGGGCGGCCCGCCCGCCCAGCCCGTCACCACGTTGGCTCCGCCGGGCGCCCCGGGCAACGAACCATTGCACCCGTAGCTGCCGGTCTGACGATCCATCACGCACGTCACTCCCCCGGGCGCTGCGAACGAATACCAGGCGCCGTCCGAGGAGGCGAAAGGCTGCGGATTGACCGGCGGCAACGCATTGACGTTCAGCGGTGACGGGTCAGCGGAGGCGACGGCAGGTGCGGCCAACGCGGCCGCGGCCGCGACGCCGATCAGGATGCGGGTCAGCACGCGCACACCTTAAGCGGCCCGCCATGGGCCGCGCATCGCCAGACCCAAAGTCTGACGGGCCCGTCAGTACTGGCCCGGCCCCCGGCCGGCCATCGCCTCCAGCCGCGCGATCCGATCGGCGATCGGAGGGTGGGTGGCGAACAGCTTGCCGATCTTCTCGCCCGACCGGAACGGGTTGGCGATCATCAGGTGCGCCTGGTCGGCCAGCTGCGGCTCCGGCGGCAGCGGGGCGCGTTCGACGCCCGCACTGATCTTGCGCAGCGCGCTCGCCAGAGCCAGCGGATCGCCCGTCAGCTCGGCTCCGGACTGGTCGGCCTGGTACTCGCGTGAACGCGACACCGCCAGCCGAATCACCGTCGCCGCAATCGGGCCCAGCAGCGAAACCAGAAGAATCGCAAAAGGATTCGTGCCGCCCTCGCGGTTACCGCCGAACATGCTCGCGAAGAAGGCGAGGTTGGCCAACGCGGTGATGACCGACGCCATCGCGCCCGCCACGCAGCTGATCAGGATGTCGCGGTTGTAGACGTGCGACAGCTCGTGCCCGAGCACCGCGCGCAGTTCCCGCTCGTTGAGGATGCCGAGAATGCCCGTCGTGCAGCACACCGCGGCGTTGCGCGGATTGCGGCCCGTCGCAAACGCGTTCGGGGCGGCCGTATCGCTGATGTAGAGCCGCGGCATCGGCTGACGCGCCGTGGTCGCCAGTTCGCGAACGATCCGGTACATCACCGGCGCCTGCATCTCCGTGACCGGCTGCGCGTGCATCGCGCGGAGCGCCATCTTGTCGCTGTTGAAGTAGACGTAGGCGTTCATGCCGACCGCGAACAGCACCGCGAGGAACATGATGTTGCGGCCGAACATCGCGCCCACGGCCACGATCAGTCCCGAGAACACCACCAACAACAGGAACGTCTTCGCCCTGTTGGCGTGCGGATGCCACGTCATCGACCGGTCCTCCTCATCACCCCTGAAGAAATCACCCCTGACGAACTCATACGTCCCTCCAACGCCCGAGTAGGCCGCACAGGTTCCGGGCGGGCTCAGCCGTGCCGATTGATCGTGTAGTCCACGAGCGTGGCCAGCGCCTGACGACCCGGGCCGTCAGGAAGCGCGGCCAACTCCGTCTCGGCCCGGCGCGCGTACTCGGCAACCGTCTCCTTCGCCTTGACGATGCCCTGCGAGGCGCGCAGCAGACGCAATGCCTCAGCCACGTCGTCGTCGGTCTCGAGGGGGCGGGCCAGCAGCGTACGCAGCCGGTCGGCATCGGGACCCGTCTCGCGCAGCGCATAGAGCACCGGCAACGTGTGCACGCCCTCCCGCAGGTCGGTCCCGGGCACCTTGCCGGACTCGTCGGGATCGCTGTCGATGTCGATGATGTCGTCGGAGATCTGGAACGCCGTGCCGACGATCCCGCCGAGGCGGGCCAGGCGCTCGATCTGCTCGTCGTCGGCGCCGGAGAACGTGGCCCCGAAGCGGCCCGACGCGGCGATCAGGCACGCCGTCTTCTCGTAGACCACCTTCAGGTAGTGCTCGACCTCGTCGACGTGCTCGGCGGCGCCGCGGGTCTCCCGCATCTGGCCGGTGACCAGCAGCGCGAAGGTGTCGGCGATGATCCGCACCGCCTCCGGACCGAGTCGGCTGACCAGCCGGGACGCCGTCGCGAACAGGTAGTCCCCGGCCAGGATCGCGATGTTGTTGCTCCAGCGAGCGTTGGCGCTGGCCGCACCGCGCCGCACCTGCGCCTCGTCCATCACGTCGTCGTGGTACAGCGTGGCCAGGTGCACCAGCTCGATGACCGCGCCGGCCACGGTGACCTGCCAGGAGTCGGGCTCCGGACCCAGCTGGGCGGACAACACCGTGAACAACGGGCGGAACCGCTTGCCGCCGGCCTGGAACAGGTGGGTGACCGCCTCGGCCATCAACTCGTCGGCGCGGCCGAGTTCCTCCGACATCAGCGCTTCGATCCGGGCCACTCCGTCACGGACATCCTGGGCGAACTCGGCATCGCCGAAGTCCACTCCCGCCACCACGTTCGCCGGTGTCCTCACACAGCCAACATACTGGGAGCCATGCACACGAGCGCTGATGTGGTGGTCGTCGGAGCCGGCCCGGCCGGTTCGGCGGCGGCGGCGTGGGCCGCCCGCGCCGGCCACGACGTGCTCGTGCTCGACTCCGCGACGTTCCCCCGCGACAAGGCGTGCGGCGACGGCCTGACCCCGCGGGCCATCGCCGAGATGCGGCGGCTGGGGCTCGACGGATGGCTGACCGGGCGGGTCACCCACCACGGGTTACGGATGTCGGGCTTCGGCGCCGACGTCGAAGTCCGCTGGCCGGGCCGATCGTTCCCGCCGATCAGCAGCGCGGTGCCGCGCCTCGAACTCGACGAGCGCATCCGGCTGGTCGCCGTCGACGACGGAGCCAAGATGAAGCTCGGCGTGAAAGCCGTTGACGTGCAACGTGCTTCGGACGGTCGCGTAACTGCCGTCGTGCTGGACAACGGCGAGGTGGTGGGGTGTCGCGACCTCATCGTCGCCGACGGGGTCCGCTCGGGTGTGGGGCGAGTCCTCGGTCGGCAGTGGCACAGGGAGACCGTGTACGGCACTGCGATCCGCGCCTACATCGCCACCCCACGGCACGCCGAAGAGTGGATCACCTCACACCTGGAACTGCGCTCCCCCGAAGGGGAGGTGCTACCCGGCTACGGGTGGATCTTCCCGCTGGGCACCGGCGAGGTGAACATCGGCGTCGGCGCGCTGGCGACGTCGAAGCGACCGTCGGAGTCCGCACTGCGCCCATTACTGAATCATTACGCTGCTCTGCGCCGTGACGAATGGGGGTTCGACGGGGATGTGCGGGCTGCGCGCTCGGCACTGTTGCCGATGGGCGGGGCGGTATCCGGGGTGGCCGGCCCGAACTGGATGTTGATCGGCGATGCCGCGGCGTGTGTGAACCCGTTGAACGGGGAGGGCATCGACTACGGCCTGGAGACCGGCCGGTTGGCTGCTTCGATGCTGGGCAGCGGCGACTATTCGCGGGCGTGGCCGGCGGTGCTGGACGAGCACTACGCGCGCGGGTTCTCGATCGCGCGGCGCCTGGCGCTGCTGCTGACGTTCCCGCGGTTCCTGCCGGCGACGGGTCCGCTCGCGATGCGCTCGGCGGCGTTGATGACGATCGCGGTCCGGGTGATGGGCAACTTCGTCACCGAGGACGACGCGGACACGGTGGCGCGGCTGTGGCGGGGCGCGGGGCGGCTGTCGGAGCGCGTGGACGCCCGCCGCCCGTTCACGTGAGGCTTGTTGTGGCGAGCGCGCGTGTTTGTACGTACCTACGTGGCGTGTCGCGTGCCGCAGCGCGCGCTCGTCGGCCGCGAACGTGACGTCCGTGTACCGGGCGCCGATGCGCTCGCGCCGTGACGACCTCGACCCCTGGCTCGCCGTCGACCGCGCCCTGCAGTTGGGACTGTGCGGGTTCGGGGCCGTCGACGTGCCGCAGCGACGGGTCGAGCGGTTCGCGGCGGTGGCCGACGGGGCGTTCGTGTGGACGCGCGACGAGGACGGCCTGTACCGGCTCGGGCGCCTGTGCGGGCCGTACTTCTACGACGCCGACGGAGCGGAGGTGGACCTCGTGCACGTGCGGCCGTGTCGATGGACGCGTGGGTTTGACGAGAGCCGTTGTCCCGCAGCAGTTCTTGCGACATTCGCGCGGGGCGGGCGAAACTTTCAGCAGATTCACGACGCTCGGGTTGGCGAGGAGTCGGCGCGGCTCTGGTCGGCTTCGCGCGCTCGTCGGTGATGAGCGTGCGCTCGATGTACGCATGTCGCGGCGTGGCGGCGTGCAGACGCGCGCGCTCGCGGAACGGGGCGTCAGGAGGACAGGGAGTGGGCGAAGCCGCTGACGTCGCGGATGCTCGCCGCGAACACCTCCGGCATAGCCCTCGCCAGCAACAGATCGCCTCCGTGACAGGTACCCGCCACCACGCGACCCACCGCGGGTACCCCCGCCCGCACCAGCCTGCGATAGTACTGCAGCCCCTCGTCGCGCAGCGGGTCGAGCTCGTTGACGGAGATGACATGCGTTGGCAGACCCGCTAATTCACCGTCGCTGGCGACGTAGGCCCAGCACGTCGCGTCGTCGGAGTGACGCTTCTGCGGGTCGTACAGCGAGCCGAGGATGCTCAACTGCTCACGGCTGACGAAGTATTCGTCGTTCTCCTCCAACGACGGCAGATCGTCGCAGGTCTGCTGCCACCTGTTGGAGATGAACGGGCACTGCGCATAGAAGCCGGCGATCTCGCCGATCCACCCGTCCCGTTTCGCCTTGTGCGCCAACGTCAAAGTCAGGTTGCCACCGCCCGATTCGCCGTTGACGACGATGTGGCTGACGCCGAGTTCGGCGCGCTGCTCGTGAACCCAGCGGGCGGCCGCGGCGCAGTCGTTGAGGCCAGCCGGAAACGGGTGCGGGCCGAGCGCACCGCCCGAATTGCGGAACTCGACGCCGACGACCACCAGGCCGGTGGCGGCGAGGTGTTCGCGCAGTCGGACGTACGGCATGTCGGCAGCGCTGGCGATCGCCATGCCGCCGCCATGCAGGTGCAGGATCGCCGGGAGAGGGCCGTCCGCGTCGGTGGGGCGGCTGATGAACAGGGTGATGTCGTTGCCGTCGACGCCGGTGATCGTCGTGGTCGCAGTGACGACGCCCGCGGGTTGCGCGATGTCCGCTGCGAGGGCGCCGAAGAACGCACCGATGCCCTGCTCGCTCATCGTCGCGTAGGCGAGCCGGTCCTCGAGTGGCGAATCCGCGCTCAGGCCAGACGACGGGAGCCGGCCGTCGAGACCGAACGCCGCGAACGCGGCGACCATGCGGGGGTCCGACCGCGGGTCGGTGGCGAGGGTGGCGTCGGGATCTGCGTGGCGTCCGTTCGGCATGAGCGTGACGCTACGTTCGCGGGCCGCGAGCGCGCGCGAAAGTACAGAAATGGCGGCGTGTCTGCGTGCAGACCCGCGCGCTCGCCGAACAGGGCGCGATCAGGGTTTGGTGGCGGCGTGCAGCGCCACGATGCCGCCCGTCAGGTTCCGCCACGCCACATCCGTCCAGCCGGCGGCCTGGATGCGGCGTGCCAACTCGGCCTGATCGGGCCACGCGCGAATGGACTCGGCGAGATACACGTACGCGTCGGGGTTCGACGACACCGTGCGGGCGATCCGCGGGAGAGCCCGCATCAGGTACTCCTTGTAGGTCGTCGCGAACAGGCCGTTCGTCGGCGTCGAGAACTCGCACACCACCAGCCGGCCGCCGGAGCGCGTCACCCGCGCCATCTCCTGTAGCCCTGCGACGTGGTCCACCACGTTGCGTAGCCCGAAGCTGATCGTCACCGCATCGAACACACCGTCGGCGAACGGCAACCTCGTCGCGTCGCCCGCGACCTTCGGCACGGGCCGGCCCGCACCCGCCGACAGCATGCCCACCGAGAAGTCCGCCGCCACACACCACGCACCAGAGGCGGCCAGCTCGACCGTCGACACCGCCGTGCCCGCGGCGAGGTCCAGCACACGATCACCCGGACCGATCCCCAGTGCCTCCCGCGTCGCCCGCCGCCAGAAACGGTCCTGCCCGCCCGAGAGCACCGTGTTGGTCAGGTCGTAGCGCCGCGCCACGCCGTCGAACATCGACGCGACCTCATGAGGATCCTTTTCGAGCGACGCACGGTTCACAATCGCGAACGTATCACCGCCCGATTTCGGGAATGGATGCCAGCAGCTCCGGCATTGAACCGGCCATGAGCGAAAAAGTGTGGTTCATCACCGGTGCTTCCCGCGGCTTCGGACGTGAGTGGACGATCGCGGCCCTCGAGCGCGGCGACAAGGTCGCCGCGACCGCCCGTGACGTGTCGACCCTCGACGATCTCGTCACCAAGCACGGCGACGCTCTCCTCCCGATCCGCCTCGACGTCACCGACCGCGACGCCGACTTCGCGGCCGTCACGCAGGCCCATGAGCACTTCGGCCGGCTCGACATCGTCGTCAACAACGCCGGCTACGGGCAGTTCGGCTTCATCGAGGAGCTCTCCGAGTCCGAGGCCCGCGACCAGATCGAGACGAACGTGTTCGGTGCCCTCTGGGTCACCCAGGCTGCGCTGCCGTACCTGCGGGCGCAGCGCAGCGGCCACATCATCCAGGTGTCCTCCATCGGCGGCATCACCGCGTTCCCCAACGTCGGCATCTATCACGCCTCCAAGTGGGCGCTCGAGGGCTTCAGCCAGGCGCTGGCCCAGGAGGTCGCCGACTTCGGTGTGCACGTCACGCTGGTCGAACCGGGCGGCTTCTCCACCGACTGGGCCGGCCCGTCGGCCAAGCACGCAGAAGAGCTTCCCGACTACGCCGATATCCACGCGAAGGCCAACGAGTGGCGCGCATCGCGCAGCTCGGCCCCGGGTGATCCGAAGGCCTCCGCGCGGGCCATCCTCAAGGTCGTCGACGCCCCCGAACCGCCGCTGCGGGTGTTCTTCGGCGAGCTGCCGCTGCAGCTGGCCAAGGCGGACTACGAGAAGCGGCTCGCGACGTGGGAGCAGTGGCAGCCGGTGGCCCTGGAGGCCCAGGGCTAGATGGCGGCGAGCTCGGCGATCCCGCGATCGCCGAAGACTTCGACATCCTTGAGACGCAACGACACTCGCTGACCGAACTCCTCGACCGCGTCGAGCCCCACCGATGCCCAGGGGAACCACGGGCCGATCTCGGTGTCGGACTCCAGACGCTGCATCGTCGTCACCGTGCCGCTGACGGCCGGGTCGAACTCGACCACGCAGTGGCCACCGTCGCGCACCAGTGCCCGGCAACGGTTGAACAGTCGCAGCGGGTCGGCCCCCATGCCGATGCTGTCGTCGGCCAACACGACGGTCTGCCACCATCCCTCGCGAGGGAGTTCGTCGAAGACGTCGCCGCGCAAGGCCCGCGCACCGCGGCGCTTGGCGAGCTCCACCGCGACGGCCGACTGGTCGACACCCAGCGCCGGGATTCCGTGGCGGGTCAGCCAGGCGATCACGCGCCCCGGCCCGCAGCCGAGGTCGATCGTGGCGCCCTCACAGCGGGCGACCAGCGCGGCGTCACACGGGTCGTCGTCACACTCGCCGAGCCAGCGCTGCACCGGCAGTTCCCGCGTCTGATAGTCAGCTCCGCGAACCCAGCAGCGTTGCCCCCGGAGAGCGGCGTCGTAGACCGCACCGATCATCGCAAACCCCGCTTCCCGCCCGAGCTGACACAGCCAGGTGCAGATACCCACCCTGACAGGGAGCAAACTCAGGCGGCGCGCGCACCTCGGCGGCCGACCACGTCGTCGTAGTGACCGAGCAGCTCATCGCAGATCACGGGCCAGGTACGGCCCAACACACTGCGCCGCGCCGCCACGGCGTAGCGCCGCCGCTCGGCGACGAGATGGTTCACCGACTCCGAGAGCCGGTCGGTGAACTCGGCCACCGGCAGCAACAGCCCGGTGCGGTACGGGGCCACGAGATCGCGCGGGCCGCCCGCGTCCGGAGCGATCACCGGCACCCCCGACGCCATCGCCTCCTGCACCGCCTGGCAGAACGTCTCGTGCTCGCCCGGGTGGACGAAGACGTCCATGCTGGCGTAGGCCGCGGCGAGCTCGGCACCGTAGAGCGCACCGGTGAACACCGCCCGCGGTAGCCGCTGCTCAAGCTTCGCCCGGTCCACGCCGTCGCCGACGATGACGACCTGGATGTCGTCGCGCTCTGCCAGCGGGACGAGCCGCTCGACGTGCTTCTCGGGGGCGAGCCTGCCGACGAAGCCGACGACGGGCTTGCCCTCGGGCGACCACGTCCGGTGCAGCTGCTCGTCACGCGCAGACGGCGCGAAGCCGGTGACATCCACCCCGCGCGCCCACCGCTGCACTCGGGGGATGCGATGCGCGACAAGGTCTTCCATCGCCGCGGTGGACGGCGCGAGGGTGCGGTCGGCCTTGCTGTGCAGGCGGCGGGTCCACGCCCACGCGGCGTGCGACATCACGCCGACGCCGTAACTCTGCGCGAAGCCGGCCACGTCGGTCTGGAACACCGCGACCGTGGGGACGCCCAGATGACGGGCAGCGTGCACACCGCCCCAGCCCAGCAGCGCCGGCGACGCCAGGTGCACGACGTCGGGATCGAACCCGCGCAGTACGCCCACCATCCGCGGCCGCGGTACACCCAGCGGCAGCGAGGTGACCTTCGGAAACATCATGGACGGCACGCGGTGGACACGGGTGCCGTCGTGCAGCCGGTCAGCGGCGGGCTGGCCACGCGGGGTGTCGGGGGCGATAACCAGGACCTCGTGACCGGTACGACGGAGATGCTCCATCACCCGAAGCACCGAGTTGGTGACGCCGTTGACATTCGGGAGGAACGACTCTGCGACGATTGCGACGCGCACGACATGACGGTGACATCACGACCTGTCCCGCAGGTTGCGGGCAGGGATATGTCGCGCGAATTGCCCGTGGTGCGGCGTTATCCTTCCCGACATGCGGACAACGCGGACGGTGCGGCTCGTGCTCGTGCTCGGACTGCTGCTCGGCACCGTGGGCTGCGCGAAAGAGGTCACCGGTACTGCCCGCCCCGATCCCGTCACCGCCCCGTTGGCCCTGTCGGACGACGGGTACGGCATCGTCGCCGGATTCGACGACGCACCCGCACAGATCGAGATCTTCACCGAGCCGCAGTGCACCCACTGCCACGACCTCCAGGAGCAGTTCGGGGATCAGATCGCCTACTACCTGGCAGTCGGCGGAGTTCAGGTCACGTATCGCCCTCTGACGTTCCTCGACGAGGAGGGACAGGGCTATTCGGCGGCGGTAGTCAATGCGCTGTTCGCAGCCGCCGAGCCCGCAGGCGACTCGACGACGTCAGGTGTGCAGTTCCAGCGCTTCGTCGAAGAGCTGTGGGCACAACAGGATCCGGGTGGACCGGCCTTCACCGGCGACGAACTACGCACCATCGCACGGAGTTCAGGGCTTCCCGAACCCGTGGCCGACAACATCGCCAAGGCTCAGGAGGTGGTCGACGTCGCCGCCCTGGAGGACGCCAACTTCGAATCCCTCTACACCGCCGACCCGGTCAACGTCGGCACCCCGACCGTGGTCGACCTGGCCTCCGGACAGAAGGTCGACATCTCCGACGCCGACTGGCTGGATCAGCTCGTCGCGCCCTGAGGTTCCGCCGGTGCGTCCTGGGTTTCGGGCCCATCGATGCGGCGCTGCACCAGCGCGGTGACGCCCAACGCGGCACCGGCGACAAGCCATCCCAGGACCGCGATCGAGCCTGCCGGGATGATCGCCAGCGATGCGTCACGATCCTGTACCCGCACCAAATCCGGGTTGTTGGTGTCGTATTCGACGTAGATCCGCATGCCGTTCTCGAGCTCCGACGGATACAGAACACCCAGTTCCGGCCGGTAGGTCACCCTGTCGGGAGTGACGAACTCGATCGTCGACCGTCGCGGACCCGCGTCCAGCACCGTCGCTTCAGCCACCCCCATGTGCCGCTCGATCTGACGGTCGTTACGCCACGCGCCCACCATCAGAAGCACCGACTGCAGCGTCACCAGGCACGCCACCACGACGATGCCGATCCGAACCCGCCGCAGAACCCGGCCCCGACGCGTCTCCCCCGGCTCGCCGTACAGATGGGGAATGATGAACTGCCACAACGCCCTCAGGCGCGCGAGCAGTGCCGTCACAGGGCAGCCTTGATCGACGCGTGCAGTGCCCGCAACGACGACCGATCAGCCTTGACCTCCAGCACCCGCATCCCGTCGTGCGGTTCGTCGAGAGCGGAAGACAGTTGGCCCGCCTCGATCTGACGGCTTTCGACGTGATAGGCGCGGCACAGGGCGCCGACGTCGACGTCGTGCGGGGTGCCGAAAATACGCGAGGACACGTCGGCGAACCTCGGATCGCCCTGTTCGAGCAGCTCGAAGATGCCGCCGCCGTTGTCGTTCGACACCACGATGGTCAGCGCCTTCGGTAGCGGCTCAGTCGGGCCGACGAGCAGACCCGAGCTGTCGTGCACGAACGTGAGGTCACCGATCAACGCGACGGTGCGGCCCCCGGTGGCACGTTCGTGGGCCAGGGCTGCGCCGATGGCCGTCGACACCGTGCCGTCGATCCCGGCGACTCCCCGGTTCGAGCGGACCCTGACGTCCGGGGTGTTGAAGCCGACCAACGCGATGTCGCGCACCGGATTGCTTGCACCCAGTACCAACTGGTCACCGGGGCGTACCGCGTCGGCGACGGCCTGAGCGACATGGAGCCCGGTGGTCAGCGGGTGGGCGGCGAGCTGGCCGAGGACCGCCTCGCACGCCTGTCGGTTCGCCTGCGTGCACCGGTCGAGCCAGTCGAGATTCGGCACACCCGAGGTGACCGTCCGGGTGCCCGTCGCCTGGGAGTTGCCCGACACGTCCGGCCACCGCGGCCCAGTGGTCAACGCGTACACCGGAATCGACGGGTCGGCCAGCAGCGCCGACACCGGCCGGTGCAGGGTCGGGCGGCCGAGCATGATGACCTGCCGGGGCCGAATCAGGTTGAGCGCCAACGGATGCAGCGGGTTGGCCGCATAGGGCGCGGTCGGCTCGGCCACCGTGGGCAGATGCGCCAGGTTCGGGTGCGCGCCCGCGCCGTGGCCGGCGATGACGACCGTGTCGGGGGTGAGGTCGATGTCCAGCGGCTGGTCGAACGTGACCGGCGGGGTGATCGTCCACGGCCGGCCCTGCGGGCGACCTTCCGGGGCGTAGGGCTCGCCCGGTTCGTCCACCGCAGGCACCAGCGGCTCACGCAGCGGGATGTCGAACTGGACCGGCCCGGCGTTGGCCGAACGCGCGCCCGTCGCCGCCACCACCACCCGGCACGTCGCCGAGCGCCATTGCGCGTTTAACGACGCCATCTTCTCCGGGACGTCCTCGGCCAGGCCGAGGCTGATGTTGGCCCGCATCTGGGTGCCGAAGTAGCCGAGCTGTTCGAAAGTCTGATTGGCGCCGGTGCCGAGCAGCTCGTAGGGCCGGTTCGCGCTCAGCACGATCAGCGGGACACGGGCGTAGTTGGCCTCCACCACCGCCGGCCCGAGGTTGGCCACCGCGGTACCCGACGTCATCGCCACGCACACCGGGGCACCCTGCGCGACCGCCAGGCCGATGGCCAGGAAGCCGGCGGTGCGCTCGTCGATGCGGACGTGCAGCCGCAGGCGGCCGGCCCGGTCGGCGTCGTGCAGGGCGAACGCGAGTGGCGCGTTGCGCGAGCCAGGACACAGGACGACGTCGCGGACGCCGCCGCGGACGAGCTCGTCGACGACCACCCGAGCCTGCACGGTCGAGGGGTTCACCACTACAGGGTATCGGCGAAGAAATTGAGGATCGCGGTGTTGACGACCTGCGGCTTCTCGATGAAGCCCAGGTGCCCGGTGCCCGGGATCTCCAGGAACGTCGCGTTCGGCATCGCGTTGGCCACCTCGCGGCCGAGGTAGGCAGGCAGCACCACGTCGTCGGCGAACCCGATCACCAGCGCGGGCGTAACCACGTTCTGGTAGGCGGCCAGGCGGCTGCTCTGGGGTGCGATCGACAGCTGCGTGCGCATGCCCGGGGTCGGCTTCTGCGGCCACATCGTGAACATGTCGATCCAGTCGCGCACCGCGTTGTCGTCGTTCAGCGTCTTCGGCGAAAAACTCTCCAGCAGGCGCACTTTCGCTTCGAACTCGACGGGCAGATCGATCCCCGACTCGGCCAGCGCCTGCTCGCCACGCCAGAAGAAGTCGCGGGCGCGGTCGTGGCGCCCGCGGGTGGCCATCAAGACCGCGGAGCGCACCAGCTCGGGGCGCGCGACCATCAACTCCTGGGCGATGTAGGAGCCCATCGACAGCGCGACGATGCGCACCGGGGCCAAACCGAGCTTGTCGATGATGTCGACGACGTCGCCGACCATGGTCTCGGTCGTGAACCCGTCGGCGTTCTCCGTGGCACCCACGCCGCGGTTGTCGAATGTCACACATCGGTAGCCCGCGCGGGCGAACACCGGCACCTGATGCAGATGCCAGGTCCGACCAGCGCCCCCGCGACCGGCGATGAAGAGCACCGGATCGCCGGTCCCGCGTTCGTCGTAGGCCAAATTCACCCCGACGACGCTACTTGACTGCGATTTCGGCGTGGTTATCGACGGTCAGCGACGACGACCACGCCGAAATCGCGCGGGGTGGAACCGGGCGGGCGGCTCGCGCGTCCGTCTATGCATGCTCGATGACTATCTGCGACGCCACGACGGCGTCATCACGCTCGACCAGGCCCGCGCGTCAGGCCTCAGCCACGCCGCGGTCCAGCGCCGCGTCACATCCGGGCACTGGATTCGCCGCGGCCGCGGCGTGTATTCGGTCAATGACCAGCCGTTCACCGACGCTGCGCGAATCCGCGCCGCGGTGTGGGGTTACGGGTCCCGGGCGGCAGCAAGCGGGTTGGCTGCCGCCTGGTGGCATGGCCTCACGGCGTTCGCACCCGAAACCGTGGAGGTCACCGTCCCTCGCAACAGCAACGGCAGACAGCACTCCGGGACGCGACCGCGTCGACGAGATCTCGTCTCGCGCGACGTCGTCGAAATGACCGGCCTGAGGGTGACCGCTCTTCATCTCACGGTCGTCGAGGCCGCTGCGCGCAGGGGCGGGGGCGCCAGACTGCTCGACACAGCGCTGCAGAAGAAGACCGAGCTGCAGCCGCTGTGGCAAGCGCACCTGAGACACAAGGGTCGACACGGCGCGCCGCGCTCGCGCCGTCTACTCCAGGCGGCCGACCACGGAGCGCGGTCGCATGCCGAACGGATACTGCTCACGTTGCTCAGATCCGCCGGAATCACCGGATGGAAGGCCAACTATCCGGTCGGCGGATATCGCGTGGACGTGGCGTTTCCCAGCGCACACGTCGCCATCGAGGTCGACGGGTTCGCGTTCCACAGCGGCGCGAAGGAATTCCAGATCGACCGGACGCGCCAGAACCACATCATGCTGCTGAACTGGCAGGTACTCAGGTTCACTTGGCTGGACCTCACGGAGTATCCCGACCGGGTGATCGCTGTCATCCGGTCGGCGATTTCGGCGTGATTGTCTTCGCTGAGCGACGACGAGCACGCCGAAGTCGCACGGAGTGCAGCGCGGCGTCCCACATCAGGCCGCCGGCTGCCGCCAGCGACGCGGGTGTGGCCAGGTCGCGGGTCATCAGCGCGGTCGCGGCGGCCTTGGTCGACGCGGACGCCTTCGACATGTGCCCGGAGTCGAACGGCGGCTGCGGGTCGTACTCCATCGACAGCTGGATGGCCTTCGCCTTGGCCTCGCCACCGATGCGACCGGTCAGCCACAGCCCCAGATCGATACCCGCGGAGACGCCGGCGCCGGTCACGATGCGCTCGTCGGCGGCCACGATCCGCTCGTCGCCGACGGGCGTCACGCCGAACGTCCGCAACACCGGCAGCGCCGCCCAGTGCGACGTCGCCCGCTTCCCCGTGAGCAGCCCCGCGGCGGCCAGGATCACCGACCCCGAGCACACCGACGCCGTCCACGTCGATGTCTCGTGCGCACGCCGCACCCAGTCGAGCACTCGCTTGTCACGTGCGTGCTCGAGCGTGGTCATACCGCCGGGGATCAGCACGACGTCCGGCGACGGGGTCTCGTCGAAGCTGTGGGTGGCCCCGACGAGCAGCACCTCGGAGTCCGCGGCGATGGGCCCGGGCTCGTGCCACACGAAGCGGACCTCGGTGTCGGGCAGGAACCGCAGGCATTCGTAGGGTCCGATGAAGTCCAGTGCGGTGAACCCGGGATAGAGCACGATCGCGACCTGCATGGTCGGATCTCCTTTCAGGCGAACGTCTTCCGATAGTGGTCAGGGGGTATGCCGAGGCGGCGGACGAAGGTGCGGCGCAGCGTCTCGGCCGAGCCGAATCCGCAGCGCGCGGCGATCACGGTGACGGGATCGTCGGTTTCCTCCAGCTGGCGGCGGGCGGCCTCGACGCGGATCCGCTCGACGTACGCGCCGGGCGCCTCACCGACCTCCTCGCTGAACACCCGGGTGAAGTGCCGCGGGCTCATCGCCGCGCGACGCGCCAGCTCGGCGATGCTGTGGGTTCCGCTGGGTGCCGCCTCGATGGCTTCCTGCACGTCACGGATCGGGGTGCGGCGTGCGCGAGGCATCCACACCGGGGCCGCGAACTGCGTCTGTCCGCCCGGCCGGCGCAGGTACATCACCAGGTGGCGGGCCACCGTCTGCGCGGCGTCGGTGCCGAGGTCGTCTTCCACCAACGCCAACGCGAGATCGATACCCGCGGTGACGCCCGCGGCCGTCCACACCCGATCCGAACTGCGCATGAAGATCGGGTCCGGGTCGACGGTGATGGATGGGAACTCCGACGCCAGCTGCGGCGCGAACGCCCAGTGCGTGGTGGCGACGCACCCGTCGAGCAGACCCGCCTGTGCAGCCAGCACCGCGCCGCTGCACACGCTGACGAGGCGGCGGGCGTGGGGCGCGACGGCGACGATCCAGTCGACGAGGTCGGCGTCCTTACGGGCGGCCTCGGTGCCGATTCCGCCGGGCAGCACGACCGTGTCGACGGGCGCGGCGGGATCGGGGAGCGGGTCGGCGACGAGTGTCAGGCCGGTGCCGGTGCTGACCGGCTCACCGTCCACGGACACGACGCGGACGTCGTAGCCGTCGGCGCCGACACTGCCGGCATACAGCGACGCGCCCGTGAATACGTCGAACGGGCCGATCATGTCGAGCGCCTGCACACCCTCGAACCCGAGGATGAGGACCTGCCGCGCCATGGTCCTCAGTCTCGGGGACAGGAGCTCATGGCGTCCAGGCCATGCATCCCACAGATCAGGACACGAAAGGCCAGCACTCGCGGATGCGGTCGATCCACCACTGCCGTCGTTGAGCGTCGGCTGCCAGTGCCGCGAGTCGGGCCGGTTCCGGGATGACTGCCCCGGCGCTCAGGAACCCGTCGACGGGCGGGGTGGGCTCGGCGACGTCCTCGACGAACAGGCTCCCGGTGCCCAAGCCGCAGGCGTGGTGCAGTTCGGGCAGGCAGCCGGCGGCGACCAGGCCGGCTCCGATACCAACCGCGGAATCGAGGGCGCTGGACACCACGATCGGGATGTCGATCTGCGCGGCGATCGCGAGCATGGCACGCACCCCGCCCAGCGGGGCGACCTTGAGCACCGCGACGTCCGCCGCCCCGGAGCGGACCACGTGCAGCGGGTCGTCGGCCTTGCGAATGCTCTCGTCGGCGGCGACCGGGACGTCGACCCGGCGACGCACGTCGGCCAGCTCGGGCACCGTCGCGCACGGCTGCTCCAGATACTCCAGCGGCCCGTCGGCTGTCAGGGCCGCAGCGGCGGCGACGGCGTCCTCGACACTCCAGCCGCCATTGGCGTCGACGCGCACGGTGGGCACGACGGCGCGGACGGCGTTCACCCGCGCGACGTCGTCGGCCAGGGTCTGGCCGGGCTCGGCGACCTTCACCTTCGCGGTGCGGGCGCCGGGAAACCGGGCCAGCACCTCGGGGACCTGCGCGGCCGTGACGGCAGGCACGGTCGCGTTGATCGGGACGCGGTCCCGCCGCGTCGGCGGCAAGGGCTGGTAGGCGGCCTCGATCGCGGCGGCCAGCCAGTGCGCGGCTTCGGCGGGGCCGTATTCGAGAAATGCGCCGAACTCACCCCAGCCGGCGGGGCCGTCGATCAGCGCTACCTCCCGCGTCGTGATGCCACGGAACCGCACGCGCATCGGCAGGGAGACGACATGCACGCGGTCGAGGAGGTCGGCGAGGTCCATCGCCGCCACCTTAGGACCCATCTGCCCGCGGGGCGGCGGCGAATAGTTCGATGAGTTACCGGGAAGGAAGGTGCCGTGAATCCGATACTGAAGTTCGCCAGCCAGCTCGGCGAGTCCGCGCTGTCCATCGTCGGCGTGCGGACCGTCGAGGAACCCCACTACATCAGGCGGCCGCTGACCGATCGGGTGGAGATCCGCCAGTACGGCTCACGGATCGCCGCCGAGACGACGGTCACCGGTGAGAAGCAAAAAGCACTCAACGCCGGGTTCCGGCGACTGGCCGGCTACATCTTCGGCGGCAACCACCGCGACACCGAGATCGCGATGACCGCACCGGTGAGCCAGGCCGCCGGAAAAACGGACCCAGAGGAGATCGCGATGACCGCGCCCGTCTCCCAGACCGGCAACGCCGACGACGGGTGGACAGTCCGGTTCTTCATGCCGTCGAAGTGGTCTCTTGCGACCCTCCCGACACCCGACGACGAGAACGTCCGGCTGGTGACGGTGCCGCCCGCGACCGTCGCGGTGCTGGCGTTCACCGGCGACCGCAGCGCCGCCGCCATCGCCGCCCGCAGCGAAGAGCTGCGAATGACACTGCGGGACAACGGCATCGAACCCGTCGGCGAGACAACAGGGTGGTTCTACGATCCGCCGTGGACGCTGCCGTTCCGGCGGCGCAACGAGGTCGTCGTATCGATCTAGACCAGCGATCTAGACCGTCGCGCGGTCCCTGTTGTCCCAATGCGGCTTGCGCAGTTCCTTTTTCAGGACCTTGCCGGTGGGGTTGCGGGGCAGCTCGTCGGTGATGTCGATGGTCTTGGGGCACTTGTAGGCGGCCAGGCGCTCGCGGGCGAACGCGATCAGGTCCTTCTCGGACACCTCTTGTTCGACCACGACGACCGCCTTGACGACCTCGCCCCACTTCTCGTCGGGCACACCGATAACCGCGACCTCGACCACGGCCTCGTGTTCGGCCAGCACGCGTTCCACCTCGATGGAGTAGATGTTCTCGCCGCCGGAAATGATCATGTCCTTGAGCCGGTCCTCGACGAAGATGTAGCCCCCGTCGTCGACGCGGCCGATGTCACCGGTGCGGAACCAGCCGTCCTCGGTGATCGCCTCCGCGGTGGCCTCGGGCTTGTTGTGATAGCCCTTCATCAATTGTGGTGAGCGGAACCACAACTCGCCCTGCTCACCGGCGGGCACCTCGTCGAGGGTGTCGGGATCGACGACGCGCACCTCGGCGTTGGGCACCAGAGTTCCTGCGCTGGAGAGCCTTTCCTCGCGGCCGGGATCGCGGTGCGCCTCGGGCAGCAGGTGGCTGATCACCCCGCACAGTTCGGTCAGACCGTAGGCCTGGATGAAATCCGTTTCAGGCCACGCCTCGAGCGCCCGCCGCAGCAACGGCAGCGGCATCGGCGACGCCCCGTACCCGTAGGTCTTCAGTGACGCGAACAGTTTCACCGCGTCCTCACCCGAGTCGAGCACCTTGGCCAGCACGGCCGGGACGAGGAAGGTGCGGTTGGCGCCCTTGAAGATGGCGCCGGCCAGGGACGCGCCGTCGACCTCGCGGGTCATCACGCTGGGGAACCCGTCGTGAATCGCGAACTGCGCGTAGGACGATCCGCCGACGTGGAACAGCGGCATCGACACCATGTTCTTGTCACCCTCGTCGAACTCGAACCCCTCGTGGGCGTTGACGGTGTGGGCGATGATGTTGGCCTGCGTCAGCTCGACACCTTTGGGACGTCCGGTGGTGCCCGAGGAGTACATGATGATCGCGACGTCGTCGGGTTCGACGTCGTCGGACCGCTGGACCGGCGTCGATGCCTCCAGGATCTTCTCGTACTCGTCGTCGCCCTCGGGCGTCACCGCAATGACGTGCTCGATGGTGGTGAGCTTGTCGCGGATCTTGTCGATCGAGCCCATGAACTCCTTGCCGGCGATGAGCACCTTGGCATCGGAGTCGCCCAGCACGTAGTCGAGTTCGTCGGCGGCGAGGCGGAAGTTGATGATCGCGGTGGCCGCACCCAGCGAAGCGGCGGCGATGGTCAGCTCGATGCAGGCGGGATGATTCTTGTCGAGGAACGCGACGACGTCCCCCCGGCCGATACCGCGCTCGGTGAGCGCACCGGCCAGGCGGCGGATGCGGTCGTCCCACTGCGCCCAGGTCCAGTTCCGGTCGAGGAAGTCCATCGCCTCCGCGTCGGGTTGGGTCGCGGCCCAGTGGGCGACGCGTTCGTCGAGGAAGCGGGGTTCGGGCAGATCAGCCATGGTCAGCAGCGTGCCACGCCGCTGTGCGTCGGGGCTGTTGTTTCGATGGATCGACCCTGCGGCGAGAGGCGTGACGTGGCGCGAGTACCCGGTGAGGGAGGCTTGGTTGAAATTGGAACACGTTCTAGTCTGTAGGCCATGACCGATCTGCTGCGGCACCCCGTGCACTCCGGACACCTGACAGTCGGCGCCCTGAAGCGGCACCGCGACCGGCCCGTGCTGTTCCTCGGCGACACCACGCTCACCGGGGGTGAGCTGGCCGATCGCATCAGCCAGTACATCCAGGCGTTCGAAGCGGTGGGGGCAGGAACCGGTGCCGCGGTCGGGCTGCTGTCCCTCAACCGGCCCGAAGTCCTGATGATCATCGGCGCCGGCCAGACCCAGGGCTACCGGCGTACGGCACTACACCCTCTCGGCTCGCTCGACGATCACGCGTACGTGCTGTCCGACGCCGAGGTGAGCTCGCTGATCATCGATCCGAACCCGATGTTCGTCGAACGGGCGCTGGGGCTGCTGGACAAAGTGCCCTCCCTCAAGCAGATCCTGACCGTCGGACCCGTTCCGTCCGAGCTGGCCGACGTCGCGGTGGACCTGACCGCCGAGGCCGCCAAGTACCCGGCGAAGCCACTGGTCGCGGCGGACCTGCCGCCTGACCACATCGGCGGGCTGACCTACACCGGCGGCACCACGGGCAAGCCCAAGGGCG
This sequence comes from Mycobacterium sp. IDUB_5, assembly GCF_055419565.1. Classification (NCBI taxonomy): domain Bacteria; kingdom Bacillati; phylum Actinomycetota; class Actinomycetes; order Mycobacteriales; family Mycobacteriaceae; genus Mycobacterium; species Mycobacterium sp. IDUB_5. The sequence continues at coordinate 874,824 of NZ_JBVAXX010000001.1, read as the reverse complement.
TGATGGGAACGACGCAGTCGATCACCACGATGACGACCGTGCAGCTGGCCGAGTGGGAGTGGCCGGAGAACCCGCGCTTCCTGATGTGCACGCCGCTCTCGCACGCCGGCGCCGCGTTCTTCACCCCCGTCGTCGTCAAAGGCGGCGAGCTGATCGTGCTGACGAAGTTCGACCCGGCCGAGGTGCTGCGCGTCATCGAGGAGCAGAAGATCACCGCGACCATGCTGGTGCCGTCGATGATCTACGCGCTGATGGATCATCCGGACTCCCACACGCGTGACCTGTCGTCACTGGAGACGGTGTATTACGGTGCGTCGGCGATGAATCCGGTACGGCTGAAGGAGGCGATCCGTCGCTTCGGGCCGATCTTCGCGCAGTACTACGGGCAGTCCGAAGCGCCGATGGTGATCACCTACCTTTCGAAGAAGGACCACGACGAGAAGCGGCTGACCTCCTGTGGGCGGCCGACGCTGTTCGCCCGGGTGGCGCTGCTCGGCGACGACGGGAAGCCGGTGCCACAGGGTGAGGTGGGCGAGATCTGCGTGTCCGGGCCGCTGCTCTCGGGCGGGTACTGGAAGCTGCCGGACGCCACCGCCGACACGTTCAAGGACGGGTGGATGCACACCGGAGACCTCGCCCGCGAGGACTCCGACGGCTTCTACTACATCGTCGACCGCACCAAGGACATGATCGTCACCGGCGGCTTCAACGTGTTCCCCCGCGAGGTGGAAGACGTTGTGGCAGAACATCCTTCAGTGGCGCAGGTGTGCGTGATCGGCACGCCCGACGAAAGGTGGGGCGAGGCGGTGACGGCCGTGGTGGTGCTGCGGCCAGACGCCGCGTCCGACGAGGGTGCCGTGGAGACGATGATCAGCGAGATCCAGGCGGCTGTGAAGGAGCGCAAGGGTTCGGTGCACACGCCCAAGCAGGTGGTGGTGGTCGACTCCGTGCCGGTGACCGCGTTGGGCAAGCCGGACAAGAAGGCGGTGCGGGCGCAGTTCTGGGAGGGCGCGGCCAGGAACGTGTGAGCGTGCGTGCGCTCGCCGGTGCTAGGCGCCCGGGATGTTGGTGCGGGTGGCGACGGAATCGCCACCCGCCGTGTCGAACACGTCGATGACGACATCGTCGTCGCGGTAACCGCCGAGACGGTGCAGACCGGGAGTCTGCGTGATGATCTCGTTGGCGTGGTCGCCGGTCATCGGATACTCGGCCACGGCGTGGCGCCAGTGCGCGGCCACGACCGTTGCGGGGCGTGGCAGCCGCGGGATCTCACGCTCGAGCACCGCCCGCAGCGTCTCCGGCTGTAGGTAGTAGCACACCTCGGACAGCACGACGAGGTCGAAAGGCCCGTTCGGCCATGGCGAGTCGAGCGATGCACGCCGCAGGTCAGCACGGCCGATCACCCGCGCCGCGGCCAAGCGCCGATGCGTGGCGTCCAGCGCCGCGACGCTCACATCGATCGCGGTGATCCTGTCGCAGCGGCGCAGCAGCCGCTCGGTGAGCACACCGACCGAACATCCCGGTTCGAATGCGCGGCGGTAGCGCCGGTACGGCAGCAACGCCATCGTGATCGCGTACTTGCGCTCCTCGTACCACCGCGTACCCAGCGACCACGGATCGTCCGCCTCGGCGTACATGCGGTCGAAGAACGCGTCGGGCAGCCGGGCACTCAACAGAACGCTACTTCGCCGACCGTCAGGAGGCGATGCAGAACCTCCGGCGGGAGGACCGGGGCCCCGCCGGGAGTCGGTGCGGTGTACTGGCTTTCGAAGCACCGCGCGGCTCGTCGCTTGATCTCCAGCGCCTCGGCGGTGAGCCGGGCCATCCGCGCGCGCTGCCACGGTACGGCGTCGTCTCCCGGAAACGACCAGTGCCACATCCACACCGGGTACTCCACCAGCACCCCACCGGTCTCCTCGACCGCGGCCGCAGCAGCCCTACCGACCGCCTCGTGATCGGGGTGGCCGTCCCCGCGCCACGGAGCGGCACACCAGGTGCCCGCCGGCTTCCCGTCGAGAATCTCGACTAGCAGGTCGGTGAGCCGCCGCTCGTGATCCCCCACCCGCCCGTCGGGCAGTCCGAGACTCACCGGCGCGTACATCCCCAATGCGGTTGCCGCCCGGCGCAATTCGTCACGTCGCGTCTGCTCGAGCCGGTACCGCTGCAGGACGGACAGATCCGGGTAGGCCGCTCCGCCGTCGGTGGCCGACACGATCTGCGTGCGCACGCCGGCCCGCGCCAGCAGTGACGCCGTCGCACCGAACCCGAGGGTCTCGTCATCGGGATGCGCCCCGACCACCACGAGCTCCGGACACCGGGCGAGGTCCAGTTCGGGCAGATGCAGACCGGCGTCGACCCAGACGTGCGTCGGGGTGCCGCCGTCGGGGACGGGCTGCGCGGAGAACCGCGCCCCGTTGCCGACCTGCGCGGCCGTCACGCCGACGTCCCCGCGAGCACACCCAGCCGTTCCAGGTCCCGTTCGGCATGACTCTGCCGGACGTAGACGGACAGGTCGGCCACGCGCCGCGCGTGCTCGACGTCCAGGCACAGCGGCGCCGGCCCGAGCGCTCGCGCGGTACGGCCGATGGACTCCTCGACCGCGGTTTCCGCGATGGCTCGGAAACGGCGGGCCAACAGTTCCCCGCGACCGGCGTCGTCGGCAGGGTCGGCGTCGACCGCTGCGGCGGTGGCGACCAGCGCAGCGTCCGCGGCGGCGAGCGCGGCGTCGACCGCGCCCAAGTGCGCCAACGCGTGCGGGTCCGCAGTGCCCGCGGCCGCCCGTCGATACAGCGGTTGGGCGACGGCGCGCGCACCACCCAGCCAGCATGCCGCCACCCCGGCGCCGCCGTGCCAGAAGCCCGGCCGGCTCAGGTACTCCCCGGGCCGGCCGACCGCGACCGCGGGGGTGTCCTCGAACTGCACGGATCGAGTGTCGGACTCGGCCATGCCCGTCGCCCGCCAGGTGCTGGGCAGTGGGTGCACGCCGGGCGCACCGAGGTCGACGGCGAACAGCCCGCGACGGTCGCCGGGCAGCTGCGCGGTCACCAGCGCGTGCGAACAGAGCCCGGCGCCGGAGCACCACGCCTTCACACCGTCGAGCCGGACCCGGTCACCATCGACGGTCGCCGACACCACCGCATCGGGCGGTTCGGCCGCCCACACACCCCACCACTGCCCGGGCTCGGGACGGGGCCCGCCGAGTTCGGCGAGGATCGCCACGGCATCGAGGTGTGCCTCGGCCAGCCGTCCGGCCGTCACGTCCTCGTCCGCCATTGCGGCCAGCCGTCGCCAGCGCACCGCCGTCTCACCCCGACCCGGCAGTGGCAGTTCGAGATCGCCCGCAGCCAGCCAGCGCTTGACCAGCCCGACACTCACGAGGCCGCTTTTCGGGACAGCCCCCGCAGATGCGCGGCGAAGCCGCCCGGCGCGCGTCCGTCGACGCGATCCGACGTGGCCACCGAGAGCCCGCTGTCCCGGTGTATGAGCAGCCGCGCCGCCAGGAACCTCTCCACCAGGTCGGCATCCTCTGCCGTCGCGAGGGCGCGGAACCCGCCGACCTGCCAGTAGGCCGACGCCCGGAACCCCATGTTGGCGCCGTGCACGTGCGAGTGCCCCGGTCCATCCGACTGATAGGCGCGCAGATAACGACGCACCACGGCGGCAGGCAGGTTGCGCCACAACGGAACCCGCACCACACCGAGCACCATGTCGGCGCCAGGGGCGGTCATCCGGACCAACCAGTCGGAGCTGACCACGCTGTCAGCGTCCGTCGTCGCGTACCAGGTCGTCGGCCCGTCGTCGCGCAGGGTCCGGGCGTATTCGAAGCCGGCGGCACGTGCGGCACCGACGTTGCCGGCGTCGACCGAGACGACGTGGACGTCGGGACCGAAGCGCCCGGCCAGCTGCTCACTGCCGTCATCGCAGGCGTCGAGTACGACCACGATGAGCACCGGGACGGACACGCACAGCGCCGCCGTGGTCAACGCCCGCAGGCACTCAGGCAGCCGGTCGATCTCGTTGTGGGCGGGCACCACCACGACGATCTGCTGCAGAGACGTCTCAGGCGTGCGCATAGAAGGATAGTTAGCCGCAATCCGACCGTTTCACACCTGGCACGATGGTCCCCGTGGCCGATTCCGTGACCGACGTGGATGCAGTGCTGTTCGACTTCTCCGGCACCCTGTACCGGCTCGAGGAAGACGACAGCTGGTTCGAGGGCATGACCCTCGACACCCCCGACAACAAAGAAGTCGACGCGCACGTGCAGGCCGAGCTGGTGCACCGGCTCACCGTGCCGACCGGGCAGACGGTGTCGATGACGCCCGAGGCGCTCAATGCGTGGGTCAACCGAGACCTCGCCCCCCACCTTCATCGCGAGGCCTACCTGCATGTGCTCCGCGAATCCGGGCTGGCCCGCCACCACGCGGAAGCGTTGTACGCCAAGGTGATCGACCCGATCTGGTGGACGCCCTACCCGGACACCGCGACCGTGCTGGCCGGGCTGAAAGAACGCGGCATCAAGACCGCCGTGGTGTCCAACATCGCCTTCGACATCCGGCCCGCATTCGAGAGGATCGGCGTGGCCGACGACGTCGACGTCTTCATCCTCTCGTTCGAAGTGGGCGCGACCAAGCCGGATCCGGCGATCTTCACCGCGGCGTTGGAGCAGCTCGGCGTGCCCGCCGAGCGTGCGCTGATGGTCGGCGACAGCGACGAAGCCGACGGCGGCGCACGTGCCCTGGGTTGCCGGTTCGCGCTCGTCGACCCGCTCCCCACGCGGGACCGACGCGACGGCCTCATCGCGGCCCTGGGGGCGCACGGCATCCCGCTGTAGCGTTGAGAGTCATGGCGAATCCCCGGCCGCCGTGGTGGCTCAAACCGATGAACAAAGTGCTGATGGCGGCGACACGCATCGGGATCATCAAGGACGGGCCGATGGTGCTGACGGTCACCGGCCGCAAGTCCGGCCAGCCCCGGTCGACGCCGATCACGCCGTTCGAGGTGGACGGCCGACGCTACGTCGTCGGAGGCTTCCCCGGCGCCGACTGGGTGCGCAACGCGCAGGCCAACCCCGAGGCGGTGCTCGAGAAGGGCAAGGTCCGCGAACCCGTACGGATGGTGGAACTGTCCGCCGAGGAAGCGCGTCCGCTGCTGCGGCAGTTCCCGGTGCTGGTGCCCACCGGGGTGAGCTTCATGAAGAACGCCGGACTGGTCACCGGGCCGAACCCTGACGAGTTCGAAGCGCTGGCCGGGCGCTGCTCGGTGTTCCGGTTCGATAGCGTCTGACGGGTGAGCAACCCGTTCGACCCCAGTCTGTGGCAGCCGGTCGCCGGCTTCGAGGACCTGACCGACATCACCTATCACCGGCACGTCAGCCAACCGACCGTCCGCGTCGCGTTCGACCGGCCCGAGGTGCGCAACGCGTTCCGGCCGCACACCGTCGACGAGTTGTACCGGGCCCTCGACCACGCCCGGATGAGCTCCGACGTCGGCGTCGTGCTGCTGACCGGCAACGGCCCGTCCCCCAAGGACGGCGGCTGGGCGTTCTGTTCGGGCGGTGACCAGCGCATCCGCGGCCGCTCCGGCTATCAGTACGCCTCGGGCGAGACCGCCGAGACCGTCGACCCCGCGCGCGCCGGCCGGCTGCACATCCTCGAGGTGCAGCGCCTGATCAGGTTCATGCCGAAGCCGGTGATCTGCCTGGTCAACGGCTGGGCCGCCGGCGGCGGCCATTCGCTGCACGTCGTGTGCGATCTGACGCTGGCGTCCCGCGAGCACGCCCGGTTCAAGCAGACCGACGCCGACGTGGGCAGTTTCGACGGCGGCTTCGGGTCGGCCTACCTGGCCCGTCAGACCGGGCAGAAGTTCTCTCGCGAGATCTTCTTCCTCGGCCGGCCCTACACGGCCGAGCAGATGCACGCGATGGGTGCCGTCAACGAGGTCGTGGACCACGCCGATCTGGAAACCGTTGCACTGCAATGGTCTTCGGAGATCAACGGGAAATCACCGCAGGCCATCCGGATGCTGAAGTACGCGTTCAACCTGCTCGACGACGGGCTGGTGGGCCAGCAACTCTTCGCCGGCGAGGCGACACGCCTGGCCTACATGACCGACGAGGCCGTCGAGGGGCGTGATGCGTTCCTGGAGAAGCGCGACCCCGACTGGACCCCCTTCCCCCGCTACTTCTGACAGCGATTTCGGCGTGGTTGTCGTCGGTGAGCGACGACAACCACGCCGAAATCGCGAGAGAGGACGCCCCATGGCACGGAACCCGCTGCGGCGGCTGGCCGAGCAGGTCGTGTTGACGAGCATGCGGCCGCCGCTGATCCCCACCCTGCTGCAGTACCGGCCCGACAGGGAGATCGTCGACCTGGCCGGCAAGCGGATCCTGCTGACCGGCGCCTCGTCCGGCATCGGCGAGGCCGCAGCCGAGAAGCTGGCCCGCCGCGGCGCCACGGTGATCGCGGTGGCCCGCCGCCAGGAACTGCTCGACGAGCTGGTCACCCGCATCACCGACGCCGGAGGCAGTGCACAGGCCCACGCCTGCGACCTGTCCGACCTCGACGCGATCGACGCGCTGGTCGACACCGTCGCGACCGAGTTCGGCGGCGTCGACATCCTGATCAACAACGCGGGGCGCTCCATCCGCAGGCCACTGGAGGAGTCCCTGGAGCGCTGGCACGACGTCGAGCGCACGATGACGCTCAACTACTACGGCCCGCTGCGGCTGATCCGAGGGCTGGCGCCCGGCATGCTCGAACGCGGCGACGGGCACATCATCAACGTCTCGACCTGGGGCGTGAAGACCGAGTCTCCGCCGCTGTTCGGCGCCTACAACGCCTCCAAGGCCGCACTGTCGTCGATCAGCAGGATCATCGAAACCGAGTGGGGCGACCGCGGCGTGCACGCCACGACGCTGTACTACCCGCTGGTGAAGACCCCGATGATCGCCCCGACCCGCGCCTACGACGGGCTGCCCGGGCTGTCGGCGAGCGAGGCGGCGGGCTGGATCGTCACCGCGGCCCGGCACCGCCCGGTCAGCATCGCCCCGCGGATCGCCGTCACCGCGCACGCGATCAACAGCATCGCCCCTTCCGCGGTCGACACGATCATGAAGCGTCAGCGCATGCAGCCGAGGAAGTGAGCTTCACGGGGCTGGCCGACGTCGTCCGCGGCCAGGGCCGGCAGCGCCCGGACGCCCCGGCGCTGATCGTCGGCGACCGCACCATCACCTACGGCGCCCTCGACGCCCGCTCCAACAGGGTGGCCCAGGCCTTCGCGGCCGCAGGTGTTCGTCGAGGCGATCGAGTGGCCTTCATCGACCGCAACGGTGCCGAGTTCTTCGAGGTGATCGCCGGGCTCGCGAAGCTGGGTGCCGTGGGGGTGCCGATCAACTGGCGGCTCGCACCCGCGGAGATGGCGCACATCCTGACCGACTGCGGCGCCGCCGCCATTGTGGTCGGCGCTGACTTCTTCGGCCACGTCGAGGCCCTCGAGGCACAACTCACCGCGCACGTCATCGCGATCGGCCCCCACCCCCGCTGGCCCGTCTTCGACGACTGGGTACAGGGCCATCCCGCCGCCGACCCCGGCGTCGTCACCGGGCCCGACGACCTGGTGCTGCTGATGTACACGTCGGGGACGACGGGTCGGCCGAAGGGCGCGATGCTGTCCAACGCCAACTACGTCTGCAAGACCCGCGGCGTGGCCGGCCCATGGCAACTGGGCCCCGACGCGGTCAGCATGGCCGTGATGCCCCTGTTCCACATGGCCGGTTCGGGCTGGGCGTTCGCGGGGCTGTGGCACGGCGCGCGCACGGTGGTGCTGCGCGACGTCGACCCGGTGGCGATCCTCGACGCGATCGAGACGCACGGCGTCACCAACATGCTCGTCGTCCCCGCCGTGGTGCGGATGCTGCTCGACACCCCCGGGATCGCGAGCGCCGACGTGTCGAGCCTGCGCATCGTCGTCTTCGGTGCATCCCCGATCAGCGATGACGTGCTGCGACGCGGCGTGCAGCGCTTCGGCGACGTGTTCGCCCAGGTGTACGGCATGACCGAGACCACCGGATCCATCACCCAGCTGGCCGCATCCGAGCTGACACCGGAGACCATGCGCTCGTGCGGCACCGCGTATCCGTGGGTGCAGCTTCGCATCGTCGACGCCGACGGCCTCGACGTGCCGACCGGCGACATCGGCGAGGTGTGGACGAGGTCCGCGCAGAACATGCTGGGCTACTGGCAGAATCCGGACGCCACCGCCTCGACGCTGGCCCCCGACGGGTGGCTGCGCACCGGCGATGCCGGCTATCTCGACGCAGACGGCCGCCTGTACCTGCACGACCGCATCAAGGACATGATCGTCTCCGGCGGGGAGAACGTGTTCCCCGCCGAGGTGGAGAACGTCCTGATGGCCCATCCCGAGGTGGCCGACGTCGCCGTGATCGGTGTGCCCGACGACCGCTGGGGCGAGGCAGTCAAGGCCGTCGTCGTGCCCGCCGTGGGAACGCACCCGAGCGAGCAGGCCCTCATCGACTTCGCCCGCGCGTACCTCGGCGGTTTCAAGCTGCCCAAGAGCGTCGACTTCGTCGATGCACTACCCCGCAACCCGAGCGGCAAGATCCTGAAACGGGCTGTGCGCGAACCCTATTGGCGGGGTGTCGGCCGCCACGTCGGCTGACGTGATAGACACGGGCCATGGAGATCCTCGCCAGCCGGATGCTGTTGCGGCCCGCGGACTACGAGCGCTCCGTCGCGTTCTACCGCGATGGCCTCGAGCTGGCGATCGCGCGCGAGTACCCCGGGGGCACCGTGTTCCACGCCGGCCAGTCGCTGATCGAAATCGCCGGCCACGGCGCACCCGCCGAGGGTGCCCCGCCGTTTCCCGGGGCGCTGTGGCTACAGGTCCGCGACCTCGCCGCGACTCAGGATGCGTTGCGCCACAGGGGAATTGATATCTCCAGGGAAGCGCGACAGGAGCCGTGGGGGCTGATCGAGATGCACGTCCACGACCCCGACGGAGTGACGCTGATCGTCGTCGAAGTCCCCGACGACCACCCGCTGCGTCGCGACACCCGCGGCTAACGCGCGGGGGCCGCCAGCGGCCAGCCGACCGACGCCAGACGCGACGCGACCTGGTGCATCTCCTCCGGGTTGGGTTCCTTGTCGGTCACCACATGGATGGCCGCACGGATCTCCTGCTCGGTGACCTCGTCGGAATCGGTGCTCTTGAGCACGGTCTGGGCCGCCTGCACGACCTCTTCTTCGGTGAGCGTGCGCGAGAGCAGCGCCAGCAGCGGGAAGTAGTCCTTCTGCGGGACACCTTGCGGGTAGCCGTCGTGCAGCCAGGTCAGGATGCTGTTGAACGTGTGGTCGGCCATCACGATCAGCTCACTTTCCGGGGAGGAAGGGAACGGGGTTGAACCCGAAGTGGTGGTTGATGGTGCCCTTGGTGATGTAGAGGATGCCGATCAGGATCACGGCGGCGACGAAGGCGAACAGCAGCAGGCCGAGGGCCTTCAGCGCGGGGTTGGGGGCGTCGACCGTTCCGTCTGCCTCGGCCCCTCCGGCTCCGCGGGAGTAGGCGACCAGCCCGACGGCGAACAGCGCGGGCAGGCCGGCACCGAGGACGAGACCCACGGCGAGCACCTTGAGGATGGCTTCCAGGTAGGACATGTGCGTTCCTTAGCTCTAGACCGACGCCGCGGGCTTCTCGGCGGATGCTGTGAAGTCGCGTGCGTCAGCGGGGACCACCGAGTTGGTGGACTCGTCCCAGTCGGCGTTGACGTTGTGGTGGTTGACCTTCTGCTGCTGTGCCCGCCAGTACATGTAGCCGGAGAGGGCCACCAGGATGACGAAGATCAGGCCGTCACCGGCGAGTGCGTTGCCGGTGACGTTTTCGACGATGTGCGACAGCCAGAAGGACAGCGCGCCGACGATGCCGGCGGCCGGCAGCGTGATCAGCCATGCGGTGGCCATCCGGCCGGCGACCGCCCAGCGCACCTGCGCGCCCGGCTTGCCGACGCCGCTGCCCAGAATCGATCCCGTCGCGACGTGAGTCGTGGACAGGGCCATGCCCGCCGCACTCGAGGACAGGATGATCGCGGCCGACGACGCCTCGGCGGCCAGCCCCTGCGGCGACTCGATCTCGACGAGGCCCTTGCCGAGCGTGCGGATGACCCGCCAGCCGCCGATGTAGGTGCCCAGGCCGATGGCCAGCGCGCACGACGCGATGATCCAGAACGGCAGGCCGTCCTCCTTCACGTTGCCGGTGAGGTGGCCGGTGGTGATCAGCGCGAGCGCGATGACGCCCATCGTCTTCTGCGCGTCGTTGGTGCCGTGCGCCAGAGCGACGAGCGAGGCGGTGGCGATCTGGCCCCAGCGGAACCCTTCCTCGCGACGCTTCTTCGCGACGTTGCGGGTGAGGCGGTAGACGATCCAGGTGCCGCATGCGGCGACGAGGCCGGCGATGAACGGGGCGGCGAGAGCGGGGATGACGACCTTGCTGATCACGCCGCTCCAGTTGACCCCGGAGGTGCCGAGGGCGGCGAGGCCGGCGCCGATGAGGCCGCCGAACAACGCGTGCGACGAGCTCGACGGGATGCCGAACAGCCACGTGAGCAGGTTCCACAGGATGCCGCCGATGAGGCCGGCGAAGATGATGGTCAGCCCGGTGGAGGCATCGATGCCCGACACCAACGATCCGGTCTTGCTGTCCTGGATCTTGAGCACGGACGTCGTGACCGTGATCGCGACCTCGACGGACAGGAACGCACCGACGAGGTTCAGCACCCCGGCCAGGATGACCGCGGTCTTGGGCTTGAGAGCACCGGTGGCGATAGACGTCGCCATCGCGTTTCCGGTGTCGTGGAACCCGTTCGTGAAGTCGAATGCCAGCGCCGTGGCAATCAACAGCACGAGGATGATCAGCTCTCCGCTCATGACCATGATTCTGCTGGCCCATAAGCGTTTTTGACTAATCGACATGGGCCCGAATCCGGGGGGCCACATGGCACTTTTTCCACAGCAGGCCAGGTGTTCATCTGATGTTCATCTCTGAGCCGGCAGCCGTTGTGCCGCAGCGTCGCCGAACGCCCTCGCACGGGGCCCGGGGCTACTATCGAGCTGCCGAGGGCACTTCGCCCCGACGTCTGCACGGGAGATGAGACGTTGACCAAATTCCTGGCCAAGATCGTGGCGTGGATCGCGGCCGGCTATCCCGAAGGCGTGCCAGGTGCTGATCGGGTGCCGCTGCTGGCCCTGCTGCGGCGGCGCCTCACCGACGACGAAGTCAAAGCCGTGGTGGCCGCCCTGACCGCGGACGCTGATTTCGGCGCATCTGCCTCTGCGCCGTCCGGCATCGACACTGTCGACATCGGGGTGTTGATCACCCAGATCACCGACGAGCTCCCCTCGCCCGAGGATGTCGAGCGGGTGCGTGAGCGGCTCGCCGCGCAGGGCTGGCCGCTCGACGATCCCCGCGACAGCGAGGACACCCCATAGCCACGCTGCGCACGCTCACCGTGGCGTCCGGCGCCGCCGCGCTGGCCGCCCTGCCTGACGTCGAAACGGCGCTGGGCGGCCGCGCGAGCCTGCTGCCCGTCCCCGCCGACGACCCGGAACAGTCCGCGATGATCGCCGGCGCGCTGCGCGCCGGTGAGGAGATCGACGACGCGGTGGCGGCGGTGCTGTCGACATCCGGCACGACCGGCACCCCGAAGGGCGCCCAGCTGAGTGTGTCGGCCCTGCTGGCCAGCGCGCACGCCACCCACGAGAGGCTCGGTGGGCCCGGACGGTGGCTGCTGGCCCTGCCCGCCTATCACGTGGCCGGATTCCAGGTCCTCGTACGCAGCGCGGTGGCCGGGACGACGCCGGTCTCGGTTCCCGCCGGTGCGCCGCCTGCCGACCTGGCGCAGGCGATCTCAGCGATGGGCCCGGGTCGCCGCTATGCCTCGCTGGTGGCCGCCCAGTTGACCAAGGCGCTGGACGACCCGGCGGCCGCCGATGCGCTGGCATCGCTGGACGCGGTGCTGATCGGCGGCGGTCCGATGCCCGCCTCGGTCGCCGAAAAAGCCTCAGCGGCAGGTGTTCCGACGATCCGCACCTACGGGATGAGCGAGACTGCGGGCGGTTGCGTGTACGACGGTGTGCCCCTGGGCGGGGTGCAGGTGGCCCTCGACGAATCCGGCCGCATCTCCCTGGGCGGCCCGACGGTGGCGCTCGGCTACCGCAATCCGATCTCACCCGACCCGTTCGCCGACCCGGGATGGTTCCGCACGGATGACATTGGTGCACTCGATGATTCGGGGGTGTTGAGAGTGTTGGGCCGCGTGGACGACGCGATCAGCACCGGCGGCCTGACAGTGTTGCCGGGGATCGTGGAAGCAGCCGTGGCGAGCCACCCCGCGGTGGCCGAATGCGCGGTGTTCGGGATGACCGACGAAAGACTGGGTCAGCGTGTCGTCGCCGCCGTCGTCGTGAAGGACGGGGCGACGATCACGCTGCCCGAGTTGCGTTCGCATGTCGCAGCGGAACTACCGGCGACGGCGGCACCCCGCGAGGTGCACGTCGTCGCCGAGCTGCCGCGGCGCGGTATCGGCAAGATCGACAGACGCGAACTCATCCGTCGATTCACCGTCGGCGATTAGCTCAGCTTGTCCTTGATGTTCTCGCCGACCTTCTTGGCGCCCGAGACGCCCTGATCCTTCTTGCCTTCGGCCTTCAGGTCGTCGTTGCCGGTGACGTCGCCGATCACTTCCTTGCCCTTGCCGATGGCGTCTTCAGCGGCGTTCTTGGCCTTGTCGATGAAACCCATGTCGTTTCACCCTTTCTCGTGATGAGCGCCCCCTGTGGGCGCTGACATCAGTTGGTCGTCTGCAAAGTCGGATTCCGTACGCGCCCAGGAGGTGATGTGCGACACGATGTTCGGGTAGGCGCGAGCAACGGGCCACAGCACCAGTCCGGTCACCAGGCTGGCCAGCCCTTCGAGAAGTGAGGGAGGCACGTGATCGGGGTCCATCAGGTCGTTCTCGCCGAGGGGTCCGGCGTCGCGCGAGATCATGAACCGGGTGAAAGACCGCAGCGAACGACCCGTGCTGCGCAGGGCGTCGACGGTGGCCAGGAACGAGCCGCGGCGCTCCAGCTCCCGGCGGAAATCGGTGACCGACACTCCGAGATGTTCGGCGACGAGATCGTCTCGCGCGAGCAGGATCTCGTGCGCCACGTCGGTACGTTCCCCTGCTTCGATGGCCACGTCACATTCACTGTCGAAGCCCAGCGATCGGTTGTTCAGATTCGACGAGCCGATCCGCAACAGTCGGTCGTCGATCACCATCACCTTCGAGTGCACGTAGACAGGCATGCCACCGGTGGTCACCGGCCAGTAGACGCCGAATCGGTTGTGCTCGTCGGCTTTCCACAGCTTGCGCAGTAGTCGCTCGCGGGCGCTGTCCATCGACTCCTGCTCGAGACGGCTCTCCGAGCTGCGCGGCAGGACGATCACCACCTCGGGGCCGTCGGGTTCGCGGAGCCTGGCTGCGAGCGCGTCGGCCAGGCGCCGGGACGCGAGATACTGGTTCTCCAAATAGATCACGGAGCGGGCGCTGGCGATCGCGGCGAGATTGAGGGCCTCGACCTCACGGACTTCCGCCCGCGCCCCGAAGGACGGAAGGGTGCGGGCGACCGCGACGTCGACGTCGCGGACGTCGGGGCGCAGCCCCCGCGGCCACGTCGGCCCCACGGGGGCCACCGGTTCGAGCTCGGTGCCCGTCGCATCGCGCCACCGCTGTCTGGCCTGTTCGGCCAACACCCGCGCCGCGGCGTCGTCGACCACGGCCGCGACCTCGTGACGAGGTCCGTAGGTGTGTCCTGCCGAGGAACGGCCACGGTCGTGGCGGGCGTGGTCGCGCCTGTCCCAGCGGCCCAGCGTCAGATCGATGCCGCCGCAGAACGCGACCGCATCGTCGATCACGACGATCTTCTGATGGTGCACGGCGCCGGTGGGCCGCGCGCCGTCGACCGCGAAGTGCATGCGCGGCAACGTGAATCGATTGACCAGCGAGACGGGGGTGAGACCGAACCAGAACTGGTCCAGTGCGGGCAGCAGGTTCAAGTTGGACTTGAGCAGGTAGACCTCGAGCTCGGGGCGTCGCCACACGAGCCAGGTCAGAAACAGCCCGAGAGTGTCAGGGCCGCTCAATGTGGAACCGGTGGGCTCGAAAGCCGTGCGCGCGTCCAGATCCCAGCCGATCAGCATGATCCGCCGCCGCGCGTTCAGCATCGCCTCTTTGACGTAGTAGAGGTAATCCGCACCGTCGACGAGCCGGCTGAAACTACCGGCGCGCTCTGTGCGCCAGCACGTCACACCCGGCTCGAGGACGGCACTCGTCTGCTCGTCAGTCGTCATCGCACGACAGTTCCGGCCTTGGTGTCGACGCGCAGAACGGTGCGGATCGCGACACTGTCGCCGAGCATCGCCGCGGCGGTGCGGGCGGTGTCGTCTGCTGCGACGATGGCAGCGGAGAGACCGGACCGGGCGGGGACGCGCGCGGTCAGCGTGACGGTGGGTCGCCCGCGATCGAGCGTGGCGCTGCCGGATGCCTTCGTGACCGCGGGGTCGGCGGCCAACGCGTCAGCGGCAGCCGAGGCCACGGAGGTGGCGTCGGCGGTCGCGGTGGCGTCACCCGTCAGATCGACCCGGGCGGCCTTGGGCGGCCAGCGATGGGCGGCGAGCCAGCGCAGTGCCAGCAGGATCGCCACGATGCCGGCACCGCCGAGTGCCCACGGCCACCAGGAGGCCGACGTCCAGCCCGGCAGCGGCGTCCGGAGGGCGCCGCTGGCGCCCAGATCCCCTTGGACCCAGGCGACGGCGGCCAAACCGAGCGCCACGAGGCCGATGCCTGTCAGAAGGGTCACGGCGCGGTCGAACGCGACAGCGGCGCGAGTCATGAGATCTCCTCTGTTCGGGTGCGGACGACGACGCGCGGCGGGCTCTGCAGCGCAGCGAGACTGCGTGTCACCGCGTCGGTGATGGTCCCACGCATCGCACCACTGTCGTCACGGGTGACGCGGCAGCGCACGACGACTCGTCGCCGGGATGACGTGGCACGCGCGTCGACCACACCGGCGACGTCGCGGGCCGCGGCCCCCGCCAGCGCGGCGATGCCGTCCACAGTCAGGTAGATGGGTGTCTGGGCGGTGACGGCCACCGCGGTGCGGCGGCGCGGTGCCAGTGCGACCGCCGCCACGACGAGACCGAGGAGGACCGCCGCGGCGCCGGCAACCGTCACCCACGCTGCGGGTTCGAAGCCGTCGACGGCGCCTGCGACAGCTGGCGACCACGTCGACCCCGAGGCCCAGCCCAATCCCACGACGGCGTCGCGGACGGCGACCACACCAAGTGCGGCGAGCAGGATGGCCAACAGAACCGCGACCTTGCTCGCTCCCGCCGCGGCGAGCGGAACGGGTGCCGCACGCACCGACAATTGTTGCGGTGCCTGGCTTTCTCGCGTCGTCTGAGCCTTCTCGGCCATTTCAGCCGTGGTCATGACAGTTTCCTCTCGGTACTGGGTGGCACGATCGTCGCCACGTGCACCGTGACGCCGTCGACCGTCAATCCGGCGTGGTCGCGCAACGCCGTCGTGATGCGACCGCGCGCATCCGCCGACAGCGCGGCCAGCGGCCGGCCCCATTCGGCGGCGACCTCGACCGCGGTGCGGACGTGGTCGCCCGCGACGACGGCGTCGACGCGCGGAAGGTCGTGGCCGACGAGATTGCTCAACACTTTCCCGTGCCGCCGCACCCCGGGGGTGGTCAGCACGGCAGCCTCCACCAGGTGCTCGATCGCGCGGTCGCGGACCCGGAGGCTGCCGCGATCACCGGGATCGGTGACCGCAGCCGCCTCGTCGACGACGGCCGCCGTGGTCTCAGCCACGGCCCCGGCCCTGCAGCCAAGTCGTCACGTCGAACTCGCCGTCGCGCTGGCCGCCGATCACGTAACCGATCGCGCCGAGCACGAGCGCGATGAGGAAGCCGGTGAATCCGCCGGCCGCAGCGGCCACCCCGAGAAGCACCCCGGCGAGCATGCCGACTGTTGCTGTGGTCATCGTTTCTCTCCTCTGCCGTACGTCGTCGGGTGGTCGGTCACTCGACCCGGCCCGAGCGGTCCTCGGTGTCGTCTCCGTCCTCGTCGGGCACGTGGATGTCGTGGACGGTGATGTTGACCTCGACGACCTCCAAGCCCGTCATGCGCTCCAGTGCGGCGATGACGTTACGGCGGATACCCGCTGCCACGTCGGAGATCGAGACGCCGTACTCGGCGACGATGTCGAGGTCGACCGCGGCCTGCTTCTCCCCCACCTCCACCGAGACGCCCTGGGAGTAGTTGGTGGATGCGCCGGGGATGCGGTCGCGCAGCGCGCCAACGGCGCGGCTGGCGTTCCCGCCGAGGTCGTGCACGCCGTGCACTTCGCGCGCCGCGAGGCCGGCGATCTTCGACACCACGACGTTGGCGATGGTGGTGCTGCCCTGGGTGGTCACCAGCGGGCCGGAGCTGGCCTTGGCAACGGTGGTGGTCGGGGTGGTCATGATGGTCCTCCTACGGTGATGTGTCAGTGTTCGTACACGTCTTCAGTCGTGGCTCGGGGTTCGATCCGAATGCCGGATCGGTGTAATCCCGCACACATCACCGCGCGTGCACATGCGCAGCAGGGCCGATTACCCCGCCGGAGCGCGACCTCAAACCGTTGTCATCGACACGTCAGACCTGCATCAGGTCGCGGTCCCTAGGCTGTCGGGGATGTCTGTGACTCGCAGAGAAGCAGTGGCCGTCACCGTCGCAGTGGTCCTCGTGGCGGCGGCGTTCGTCGTGCCGCGCCTGCACCTCCCCGTGGTGACACCGTTGCTCAACGCGAGCCCGGACCGGTTCCGCGACTTCGCCGACACAGCACCCATCTTCGGGTGGTGGAACGCCCACGTGGGGCCGGGCACGATTCCGGCGGTCGCGATCGGTCTGGCCGCTGTGCTGTGGGGACAGGCGCTGGCCGCGCGGCTGCCGTGGCGCGCGGTGCCGTGGGCGGCGTGGGCGACGTCGTGCGCGTGGGCATTCAGCCTGGCCATGGTGGACGGCTGGCAGCGCGGATTCGCGGGACGGCTGACCGCCCGCCACGAGTACCTGCGCCAGGTGCCGACGATCGACGACGTCGGCGAGGCGGTCCGCACCTTCGCCAGTCGAATCCTGGACTACCAACCGGACTCCTGGATCACCCACGTCTCCGGGCATCCCCCCGGTGCCCTGCTGACCTTCGTGTGGCTGGATCGCATCGGGCTCGGCGGCGGAGGGTGGGCCGGGCTGCTGTGCCTGCTGGCCGGCTCCAGCGCCGCGGCCGCGATTGTCGTAGCGGTGCGCGCGCTGAGCGACGAGGACACCGCGCGCCGGGCCGCCCCGTTCGTGGCGGTCGCACCGACGGCGATCTGGATCGCGGTCTCGGCCGACGGCTACTTCGCCGGGGTCGCCGCCTGGGGCATCGCCTTGCTGGCCCTCGCCGTCACCGGCTCGGCGCGGTGGCCCGTCGTAGCCGCGGCGGGAGCTGGGCTGCTGCTCGGCTGGGGCATCTTCTGCAATTACGGGCTGGGGTTGATGGCGCTGCCCGCAGTCGCAGTGCTGATCAGTGCGCGCAGCCGGCGCTCGCTGCTGACCGCGCTGGTGCCTGCGGTGCTCGCCGCGCTGCTGGTGGTCGGGATCTTCGCCGCCGCCGGATTCTGGTGGCTCGACGGGTACCACCTTGTACAGGAACGCTATTGGCAGGGCATCGCCAACGACCGGCCGTTCGCGTACTGGGGCTGGGCCAACCTGGCGGCGGTGGTGTGTGCGATCGGGCTCGGTAGCGTGGCAGGGCTGAGCCGGATCGTCGATCTGACGGCGTTGCGGCACCGCAGCGGAGTGCACCTGGTGGTCTTCGGCGCGCTACTGGCCATCGTGGCAGCCGACCTGTCCCGGCTCAGCAAGGCCGAGACCGAACGCATCTGGTTGCCGTTCATGGTGTGGTTGGTGGCTGCGGCGGCTCTGCTCCCGCGACGCTCACACCGATGGTGGTTGGCGCTCAACGTGATCGGCGCGCTGGCCATCAACCACCTGATCCTGACGAACTGGTAGGACCCGCTGCGCGCGAAACCGCTGCCAGAGGACGCAGAGCGGCACGCACGCCCAGACCACAGCCAGCGCGATCCAGAACCCGGGCACGTAGTCGCGGTCGAGCACCGTCGTGTTGTCCGGTCGCATGCCCGGCTTGTCGTACACCGGCACCGCCAACAGTGCCAGCACCACGCTGCACAGGGCGGCGACGGCCACCGGTGCGCGCCAGCCGGCAGGCACCAGTCGTCGTGCCGCGAAACCCAGCGCCGCGCACGCCGGCGCGAACACGAAGTCATGCAGTATCACCCCGGCCGCCGCCCAGATCGCGATCCGCATCAGCACCACCGGCGGATCGTCGACCAGTAGGAGCGCCCCGTAGGCCGCGAGCGCCAGTCCCGCGGCAACCAGCACAGCGCGTATGACCGTCACGGCACCACCTCGATGCGGGTCAGCCATTTCGTCTGCAGCACACCGGGTCTCGACGGTGCGATCAATCGGCACGGATAGCCGTGGTCCAGGTTCAACGTCTCACCGTTCAACCGCAGCGCGATCAGCGTCATGTCGTCGCGCGCATGGCGGGCCGGGAGCACGGTGCGCGAGTACGGCCCCGGGCCTTCCAGCGAGATCATCCGAACGTCGGAGTCCGGTGCCGCGCCGACCGCGGCGAGCAGCTGCGCGAGCACCACCCCGGTCCACTCCGCGTCGGCGCTCCACCCCTCCACGCACGCGATCGGCAACCGGTGCGTGCTCTGAGGCAGTGCGGCGAGCTCGGCGACGCTGAACTGACGGCTGCGGGAGCCGTTGACGACGGTCAGCCGGTACTCGGGTGAGCGGGCCCCGGCGATCACGCCCGCCGCGATCGCCGAGCGGTTCACGGGAACACCTTGTGGCCCTTGGCCCGAACGCGGCGCCAGCACCGAGACACGGCGCAGCAGCGGAACCGTCTGGCCCACCGTGACGACGGTAGCCGCCGCCACCGCCAGCCACGTCCCGACCAGTACCGCGCGCCGGGACGGGCCCTGGCCGCGCGCGACCGGATCGTCGAGAGGCTCACCGAGCGCGCGCCGGATCACCGGCAGCTTGACCCCGATGTGCACCACGACCGCGCCGATCGCGACGTAGGCGACCGCGTAATGGGCTGTGGTGAAGAAGAATCCGAACACATACCATTGCGCGGTGTTGAGCAGCCCGGTGCTCAACTGGAAGATCATCGATGCGACCAGCACGAGGATGGAGAGCCGTTCCAGGGCACGGACCGGGCCACCGAGCAGCGGCCGCTCGAACAGCTTCGGCCACACCGACCACAGCTTGACCACGAGCAGGGGGATGGCGGCGATACCGCTGGCGACGTGCAGACCCTGCGTGACGCGATACAGCCACACCGGTCGGGTGGGCCACCAGAACCAGGGCTGGGGATGTTGGATGAAGTGGCTGATCAGGCCGGTGAGGAAGCAGATCCCCACGGCCACACCGAGAGCCAGCCCGACCCTGGCGGTGATCGCGGTGCCGCGCAGAGTCGAGGTGCGGGTCACGCTGCGGCGAGGGTGGCGACCACCCTCGTGCCGATGTGGCGGATGCCCGCGACCGCGAGCCCCACCTCGGCAGCCAGCGCGGGCATGCTGTCGATACCGACCGACGCCCACTTGAACCACGGGCCGATCGTGCGCGATGACTCCAGACGCACCCATCCGACGTCGATTCCGATTGCTGCGGAATCGAATTCGACCAGACACTGGCCGCCGCTGCGCAGCAACTCCGCCGCGCGGCTGAGAACCTTCACCGGATCGCCGCCGAGCCCGACGTTGCCGTCGGCCAGCAGCACGGTCTGCCAGCGGCCCGTTCCGGGGAGCGGCTCGAACAGGTCCCGATGCAGCGCGGGCGCACCGCTGCTGCGAGCCAGCGCGACAGCGGTGGCTGACAGATCGACGCCAAGCGCCGGCACGCCGCGCTGCACCAGATGCGACACCAAACGCCCTGGCCCACAACCCAAATCGATCGTCGGACCCTCGCACATGTCGACGACCGCGGTGTCGAACCGGTCGTCGGCGTGCCTGCCGCCCAACCAGCTGTGCACCGGCAACCGGCTCACCCGCCCGTCGTCGCGGCGCACCCAACATCGTTCCCCGGTCAGGGCTCGGTCGTAGAGCTGTCCGAACATCAGGCCTCCACCGTCGCAGTGATCCGGCTGAACCGCGAGCCCACCGGGCAGGCTCTGCGCACCGCCTCGACGTCGTCGATCGTGTCGACGTCGGCGAGTTCGGGGACAAGGCCTACGGATAATCCGGTGTCCCTCAGCGCGGCCAGAGTTACGGCACCCGTGTCGGGCGCCGACATCGGCACCCCACGCAGACACTCGGCATAGGAGGCGGCCCGCACACCCAGCACCCACCAGCCACCGTCGCGGGCCATGCCCAGCACGGCGTCGTCGTCGGTCAATCCCTGCACGCACTCGGCCAACAGATGCGGTGTCACCTGCGGCGTGTCCATCCCGATCTGCACCACCGCGGTCGCCCCCGTGGCCTCCGCGGCGTCGATGTGGGCGTTGGCGAGCCGATCGGCGAAGCCGTCTCCGCGCTGGGGCACCACGACGAAATCGCGGAGCCGCGAACGGATCTCCGCGGAACGGGCCGCGGCGTCGAGATCGCCGGTCATCGCAACCACCCGAGCATCGGAGGAGGTGCCCGCCACGGCGTCGAGGGTGTCCAGCAGCGCCGCCGCGGCGATCTCGGCAGCCGTGGCGTCACCGACGGTGGCGGCCAGCCGGGTCTTCGCCAACCCCGGCACCGGAGCCTTGGCCACCACGAGCAGACACGTGCGGCTCACCGGATCACCTTCATGAAGTCCAGCGCGGCGATGGCGCTGCCGCGCATCGAGCCGCTCACCTTCGAGGTGCCGCCCGTGCGGGGGCCGTAGGCAACGTCACGTTCGACGACGGTCCAGCCCGCCTGCGCCGCCTTCACCAACAACTCGAGCGGATAGCCCGACCGGCGATCGGCGACACCCAGCCCGAGCAGCGCGTCGCGGCGCGCCACCCGCATCGGCGCGATGTCGTGAACCGGCAGGCCATAGCGGCTGCGGAGCCGCCAGCAGACCGCCGTGGTGCCGAGGCGCGCGTGCCACGGCCACGTCAGCCCGGGAGTGGCGCGGCGCCGGCCGATCGCCATGTCGGCGCCCCGCTCGACGTCCTCGACGAGGGCGGGAAGGTCCTGCGGGTCCAGCGAACCATCGCCGTCGAGCACAGCCACGAGCGGCGTCTCCGCCGCCTCGACCCCCGCGTGCACGGCCGCGCCGTATCCCGGCGTGGTCTCGGCAACGACGGCGGCGCCGTATCGACGCGCCACCAGCGCGGTCCCATCGGTGCTGTTGTTGTCCACCACGACAGCCCGATACCCCGCAGGTACAGCCGCCAACACCCCCGGCAGTGACTCTGCCTCGTTGAGGCACGGGAGCACCACCGTGACGGGACAGACGGGCATGTTTCGCAACGCTAGGCGAGGCGGACGGCGTGCGCGAGTGGCAAGCCTGACGAATCCATGACATAGGTGCAGGTCGTGGGGGTCTGCGGCTAACCTCGGGGGGTGACCCGTGTGCTGATCGCCGACGACGACGACGTCGTCCGCGATGTCGTGCGCCGCTACCTCGAGCGCGATGGCCTCGATGTGTCGACCGCGCACGACGGCACGGAGGCCCTGCGACTCCTCGGCTCCCAGCGCATCGACGTGGCCGTACTGGACGTGATGATGCCCGGCCCGGACGGTCTGTCCTTGTGCCGTAACCTGCGCAAACGCGGCGGTTATGCCGTGCCGGTGATCCTGCTGACCGCGCTCGGCGAAGAGGACGACCGCATCGCGGGGCTCGAGGCGGGCGCCGACGATTACCTGACGAAACCCTTCAGTCCGCGTGAGCTCGCGCTTCGGGTGCGCTCGGTGCTGCGCCGCGCCCCCGCGGCCCCGGGTGTGCTGCCGATGGAGCTGCGAGCGGGAGAGCTGACCGTGTCGACCGCGTCGCGCACCGTCAGCTCAGCGGGCAAACCCGTCAGCCTCACCAACCGAGAATTCGACCTCCTACTGTTCTTCCTCACCCACACCGACAACGTCTTCACCCGCGAAGACCTGCTCAAGCAGGTGTGGCATTGGGACTTCGGTGACCTCTCGACGGTGACCGTGCACGTCAAGCGGCTGCGGTCCAAGCTCGGCGACCGCCACCGGGTGCAGACGGTGTGGGGTCGCGGCTACATGTGGGCCTCCGAAGGCTCCGAGGCGAGCGCCGGAGCACCGGGTGCCGACGACTGAATTCTGGGAGATCGTCGGTTGGGCCTTGGCATGCTCGGTGCCGGTGGTCCTGATCGGAGCTGCGGTGATCCGGTTGGCGCGAACGTGGTCGCTGGCCGTCAGCATGGTCGTGCTCGTGCTCATCCCGGTACTCGCGACGTTGGCCGGGGTGATCGGTGCCAGCGGATTCATGATCACCGAGACGTTCGAGCGCACCGTGATGGTGCTGGTCATCGTCTCCGTCGTGACGATCCCCGCCGCCGTGATGCTGGGCCGCTACCAGGCCAGACGAACGGTGTGGGAGGCCGAGATCCGCGACTCCGAACGCGCCGCCGAGCACTCCCGGCGCCGGCTCGTCGCGTTCGTCAGCCATGACCTGCGCACACCGCTGGCCGGAATCCGTGCCGTGTCGGAAGCCATCGCCGACGGCGTGGTCCCCGACGACGAGGTGCGCGTGCACGCAAAACACATCGAGCACGAGTCGGTGCGGCTGTCCGAGATGGTCGACGACCTGTTCGAGATGTCGAAGATCAACGCCGGCGCGCTGACGCCGTCGTTCGACAAGGTGGCCCTGGACGAGGTCGTCGACGACGTGCTGGCCGCGCACCGCATCGCGGCCGAACGCGCCGGGGTTCATTTGGAGGCGAACCTGCCCGAGGAGCCGGTGCGGGTGGTCGGCAGCGACCGGGCGCTGGTGCGGGTGCTGTCGAACCTGGTGGCGAACGCGATCGCGCACACGCCCGAAGGCGGCAGGGTCGAGCTCGCGTTGGGCGCCGACGAGAACAGCGCATGGGCTCGGGTCGACGACACGGGCGTGGGCATCGACGAGGCGGACCTGCCGCGCGTCTTCGACGTCGCCTATCGCGGATCGAACAGCCGAGTGCCACGCGCCGACTCGTCACTGCCGAGCGGCTCCGGGCTGGGCCTGGCGATCGCGGCCGGGCTGGTGCAGGCACACCGCGGCACGCTGTCGGCGCACAATCTGCCGACGGGCGCGCGCTTCGAGGTGCGGCTCCCGCTCGCCATCGACTGAGCTCGGTGTCGCGAGAGTGCCTCCTCGGTAGTGGCGGTAGCTGTGCAGCTACCGAGAGCGCACTTTCGCGGGCGGGGTGTGAATCACCGAGCAAGAGCGGAGAACGGCAATAGCACTCCCGAGACTCAGGGGCGGCCTACAGTCACTACGTTGACCATGAGGTCAATTCTTCAGGAGGAGGCCTCCATGACAACGGTCAGCGACACCACCAGCCTTCGGCAGCGCCGCGAGGACATCGTGAACGAGCACGCAGAGGCAGAGAACCGACACGATGTCGAGGCGACGATAGCTACCTTTCACCACGCACGGTACGAAGTGAACGGCGTTCCGAGCGACGGTGGCGATGCTGTTCGAGAGCTCCTCGAGGGTTTCATGGCCGGTCTCCCCGACTTGCACGCCGAGATCGGCACAATGCGTCATGCCGACGACGCCGTATTCGGTGAGGGACGGATCACCGGAACCCACGACGGCGAATGGGCCGGCATCCCCCCAACCGGACGCCGCGTTGAGATTCCGATAGTGGGGATCTTCGAGTTCGACGGCGATCGACTGTTGTGCGAGAAGGTCTACTTCGACATGGCCGCCGTGCTGACTCAGATGGGTGTTCTTCCACCGCTCAGCCAGTAGCGCGTGCCGGGTCAGCCGGGCAGTGAGTTGCTCAGGCGATCCGCCGCGGCCAGGTAGTCCTCGATGAACTCACGGACCACCTCGCGGGCCGGCTTCACCTTGTTCATCAGCCCGACGCCCTGCCCGACGAAATAGGTGGCCAGCGCCTGGGCGCCTTCATGTCCCTGTGCGGCGAGCACGTCGATGCGGCGGATCACCGGCTCGCACAGCATCGACTGCAGCGGCAGCGGCAGCGGCTGATGGCCCTCGGAGTTCGGCTGCCACGCATCGGTCCACTCCGACTTCAGCTGCCTTGACGGCTTGCCCGTCCGCCCTGCCGACCGCACGGTGTCGCGCGAGGAGGCGGCCAGCATCTTGGCCACCGTGTGCGGCGCCGTCTCGGCTTCCTCGGTGGTCAGCCACACCGACCCCGTCCACGCGCCTGCCGCACCCATCGCGACCATGCCGGCCATCTGCCGACCGGTCACGATGCCGCCGGCCGCCAGAACGGGCACAGCCCCGTCGACGGCCTCGATGACTTCTGGCACCACGACGAGCGTGCTCACCTCGCCGCAGTGGCCGCCGGCCTCGGTGCCTTGAGCGACGATCAGGTCCACGCCCGCGGCGACCTGCTTGACCGCGTGTTCCTTGGCACCGACCAGGGCCGCGACCGGGATGCCGCGCTCCTTGCCCGCCGCGATCATGTAGTCCGGTGGCACGCCGAGCGCGTTGGCGATCAGCTTGACCGGGTGCGTCAGCGCGACGTCGAGCAGCTCCGGGCCGGTGTTGCCCGACAGCGACGAGCCGCCGAGCCTGCGCTCCGGCTCGGGCTCGATGTCGTGGGCGCGCAGGAGATCGTCGACGAGCTCGCGGTAGCTCTGCGGAATCCGCGACGCGAGGTCGGAGCCCGACAGCTTCTCCCCCTTGCCCTCGAACTTCGCGGGCACGATCAGGTCCACGCCGTAGGGCTTGCCGCCCACCGCGTCGTCGATCCAGCCCAGCTCGCGGTCCAGCTGCGCCGGGCTGTACGCCGTCGCGCCGAGCACACCGAACCCACCGGCATTGGTGACCGCGGCAACCACGTCCCTGCAGTGGCTGAACGCGAACAAGGGAAAGTCGATACCGAACTGGTCGCACAACGCTGAGCTCATGCGGTCAGTATTACTTGACAGTTGTCAAGAATGCTAGACGCCCCGGAGCGGCGCCGTCGCGAACTCCGCCAGACCGTCGGCCGGAGTCACCGCCGCGCGGAAGCCGAGCACCCGCGCCGCCTTCGCCGGATCCGCGACGATGTGCCGGACGTCGCCACTGCGGTATTGCCCCGTCACGAGCGGCGTCACATCACCGCGCGCCTCGCACAATGCCGCGGCGACATCGAGGATCGCGATCGGCCGACCCGAGCACACGTTAAACGCATCGAACCCCTGGGCGTCCGCCTGCACCGCCGCCACGTTGGCCGCCGCGACGTCGTCGACGTGGACGAAGTCCCGCATCTGCCCGCCGTCCTCGTAAACCTTTGGCACATCGCCCTTTTCGAGCGAAGAGCGGAAGATCGCGGCGACACCCGAGTAGGGGGTGTCGCGCGGCATACCGGGCCCGTAGACGTTGTGGTAGCGCAGCGCCACGACCGAACCGCCCGTCGACTCGCTCCACGCGATCGCAAAGTGCTCCTGGGCCACCTTGCTCGCCGCGTACAGGCTTCGCGGGCGCAGCGCGGCGTCCTCGTCGACCAGCGCCCAGTCCACCCGCTCGCCACCGACCGGGCAGAGATGGTCGAACATCCCCGCATCCAGATCCTCGCGGCGCCGCGGCTGCGGCTCGACGTCTCCGTGCTGCGGGCACACGAACCGGCCCTGGCCGTAGACCACCATCGACGACGCCAGCACCAGGCGCTGACATCCGGCGGCGAACATCTCGGCCAGCAGCACCGCGGTGCCCAGGTCGTTGTGCGACGCGTAGGACGGCGCATCGGCGGCGTTGACTCCGGCGCCGACCACCGCGGCCTGGTGGCAGACGACGTCGACACCGTCGAGCACCCGCGCAACAGCGGTAGCGTCCCGGACATCGACGTGCGCGACACCGTCCGGCAGTTCGGCGCCCTCCCCGTGGGCGGCGGGCAGCATCGCGTCGACCGCGACGACGTCATGGCCGGCGTCGGTGAGCTGCGCCCAGATGCGGGACCCGATGAAGCCGGCCGCGCCGGTCAGCAGCACCCTCACGGCAGGTCGAACGGCAGCTCGACACCGGCGTGGGGCAGGCAGTGGGTGCAGGTGCGCTCGGAGGAGACGTTGGCGATCGCCTCGTGCACGAGCTGCTTGAACGGCACCAGGTTGCGCTGGAACTCGGCGAAGACGTCGACGGCCGTCACCCCCTGCCCCGACTCGATACCCGCATCCAGATCAGTGACCAAAGCGATTGCCGCATAACACATCTCGAGTTCGCGTGCGAGTACCGCCTCCGGGTATCCGGTCATGTTGACCAGCCGGAAACCCTGACCGGCGAACCACTGACTCTCCGCGCGGGTGGAGAACCGCGGGCCCTGGATCACCACCATCGTGCCGCCGTCGACCACGTCCGGCAGCCCGGTCACCGCCTCACGCAGCGTCGGGCAGTACGGATCGGCGAAGCCGACGTGGATGCCGCCGGAATCGAAGTACGTGTCCGCTCGGCCCGAGGTGCGGTCCACGAGCTGATCGGGCACCACCATCGCGCCGGGACCGAGCGCAGGATCGAGACTGCCCACCGCACAGGGACCGAAGATGCGCCGCACCCCGAGTGCGCGTAACGCCCACATGTTGGCGCGGTAGGGCACGGTGTGCGGCGAGAACTCGTGCTCCGTGCCGTGGCGCGGCAGGAAAGCCACCTCGTGCTCGCCGACCGTTCCGACCGTGATCGCTGCACTGGGTGCGCCGTAGGGGGTGTCCAGATTGACGGTCCGTGCGTCGGCACCGAAGAACGAATAGAACCCGCTGCCGCCGATCACTCCCAGCACTCACTGCTCCTCACGTCCACCGACACTGGGCCCATTGTGGTGCATCGGTCCGACCCACCGTCCATGACGTTGCTGTGACGTCCCGGGATGGGCCGGTGGGACGAGCACCCACACCGTGCAGGCTGACCGCAACGCTATGCGGCCCCACATGTCGAGACCCTGGACCTGGATCGCCATCCTCGTCGGCATCGCCGGGGTGGCGAGCGCCCTCACTCTCCCGTTCGCCCCCGTCGTCGCGCAGACGACGACGCTGGCCTGGCCCGCCCCGGGCGGGCCCGCGGTCTCGAGCACCGTGCTGACGGTGCCCTACCGCCCGATGAACCTCACAGCCACGCTGCCGTGTCCGGTGTTGCGCGCGGCCGCTGCACAGCCGGCGACAGTCACCGTCCTGAGCACAGGAGACGGCGGGCTGACGGTGACCGGCAGCCCCGGCAGCGTGGTGTTGCGGATCGGCGAGAGGGCCGAGACGATTCCGGTTCCCCCGGATCCGGCGGACTGCCGGGTCAGCGTCGAGGCGGGTCCTTCGGGGATCTCGGTACTGCAGGCAGACGGACGCGTCACCTACCTCGCCGACCAGCTCGTGCCCGAGGTGTTCGAGCTGCGCACCGACCTCGACCCGTCCCTCACGGTCGGACTGTCGGTGACGGCCGTGATCGGAGGCCCGTTCGGTACGACGCCGACGACGGCCAAGGCGGTGCTCGTCGCGGTGCAGCTGCTCTGCGCCGCTACGGCGCTCACGCTGCTGCTGCGTGGTCGTGTCCGGCGGCCCCGCCTTCGGTGGCCCCGGCTGTGGTGGATCGACGCCGCGGTACTCACCATCCTGTGCGGGTGGGCCGTCATCGGCCCGCTCGCGGTCGACGACGGCTGGGCCACGACGATCGCCCGGACCGTCACCGCGACGGGCGACCCCGGCAACTACTACCGCTGGTGGAACGCGGCAGAAGTCCCGTTCGCACTAAGTCAGGAGATGCTCGCCCCGCTGACCCGGATCAGCCTCGCCCCGCTGTGGCTGCGCGTCCCCAGCACCCTCCTGGCGATGGCCACGTGGTTCGTGCTCAGTCGCGGCGTCCTCGGCGCGGCCTTGCCGCGTCACACCGGCCGCGTGCGGCTGCTGGCCGCGCTCTGCCTGCTCGTCACGTGGCTGCCGTTCAACCTCGGCACACGCCCGGAGTCTTTCGTGGCGCTCGGGGCCACCGCGGCGCTCGCGCTCGCCTGGCGGACGCGTGGTCCGGCCGGGTTGGCACTGCTTGCGCTCGTCGTCGCGCTGACGGTCCCGATCAGCCCCACCGGCGTGCTCGTCGCCGCCCCGATCCTGGTCTTCGCCGACCGACTTCGTGCCGCCACGCACGCGTCCAGCCGGCTGCAGCTCGCGGCCATCCTCGCATCGGTGTGCAGCGTCGGCGCCGTCACGCTCACCGTGATCTTCGCCGACCAGACCTGGGACGCGCTGGTCACCGCCACGCACTGGCACAACATGTTCGGTCCGTCGCTGCCGTGGTACGACGAGCCGACGCGCTACCGCTACCTCCTACAGGCCGACCAGCAGGGCAGTATGGCCAAACGGCTACCGATCCTCGTCACGATCGCGCTGCTGCCGATCGCCGCCACGGCGGCGCTGCTGCGCCGGGACCGCGTGGGCGCGGCCGCGCTGCGCCTGGCGGCGGTCGTCGTGGTGATGCTCGCGTTGTTCGCGACCGGCCCGTCGAAGTGGTCGTACCACTTCGGGGCCGGCGCCGGGGTGTTCGCCGCGTTCCTGACGGTGACGACGGTGCTGGTGACGCGGCGGGCGCGCACCGCTGACCGAGTGCTGGCCGGAGCCGGGGTGGTCGGCTCGGCGCTGCTGGCTGCGGCGGCGGCGCTGGCGTTCTCCGGCCCCTCCGCGTGGTGGCTGCCCGCGCTCTACGACGTGCCGTGGGCGTCGTCGCCGATACGTCCCGCGGGTGTGGCGCTGGACAACCCGCTGCTGTGGGCCGCGCTGCTCGCGGCAGGCGCGGCCGCGCTCGTCGCGGCCCGAGCGCAGCTCACCGCCCTTCTCACCGCGGCGCCGGCGGTGCTGACCGTGGTGTCGTTCGGCACCGTGGTGGTGCTGCTACTCGGCTCCTTCGCCGCAGCTCCCCTGCGGCGATCGGCGGGATCGCTGGCGATGGTCAACCTGCACCGGCTCGCCTCGACGCGCGTGTGCGGACTGGCCGACGACATCGAGTTGCTACCGGACGGCGAGGTGTTGACGGCGGCCGAATCAGCCTCCCGCTCCGACGGTTTCGTTGCCGGCGGGGGCTACGCTCCCGGCGCACCGCCACCGGATCCGCCAGGCACCGGTACGTCGACCTACCTGTGGGGCAGCCGCACTCCGGGCCCGTCAGCCACCGGCTCGATCACCACCGAATGGTTCTCCCTACCCGCACTTGCGCCGAATCTCGGTGTTGCTCTGTCGGTTTCAGGACGCACCTCGGGCGGCAACGCACTGACCCTGGAATTCGGCCGGGCCGACGGCGGCGCTGTCGCGGCACTGGGCAGCAGCACACCGGTGGACCGGCCCGCTTCTGACGAAGTGCCGACCCAACCACTGTGGCGCTCGATCGGTGTCGACGCCGCCGTGGTGCCTGCGGGGGCGGACCGGGTCCGCGTGCGCGCGGTGGACGGCCGGACCGACGAGCTGGGCTGGTTGGCCTTCACCGGGCCGCGTCTGCGCTCGACGATCCCCCTCACCGCGTTCCTCGCGGCGAACGGTCCCGTGCTGATCAGCTGGCCGCTGGCGTTCCTGTTCCCGTGCGTGCACAACATCCCCACGATTGCCGGCGGTCTGGCGCAGACGCCCCGGACCGTCATCGAGTCTCCGCGCCCGTGGCTCACCGAAGACCGTGAC
The DNA here is from genome assembly GCF_055419565.1 of Mycobacterium sp. IDUB_5. Lineage (NCBI taxonomy): Bacteria > Bacillati > Actinomycetota > Actinomycetes > Mycobacteriales > Mycobacteriaceae > Mycobacterium > Mycobacterium sp. IDUB_5. The sequence continues at coordinate 844,927 of NZ_JBVAXX010000001.1, read as the reverse complement.
CCCGCCGTCGGCGGGACGTTCGCCGGCCTGACCGGGTCGACGGTCCTGGGCGAGATCCCCAGCCGGGTGATCGGACACCCCGACCTCGACTGGGGCACGGTGCGTGTCGTCAACACACGCTTCCAACGAGATTCCTACGCGCGCACCACCACTCGCGCGACGGTCTGGGGTGTCGGCGCTACTGCTCGTCGGCGTCGACGTCGGTGTCGAGATGGTGCTGCGCCGCGCGGCGCGCACCGTCGCGGATCTCGAAGACGTCCGTCGCGAAACCGCCGATCGCGTTCGCGACATCGCGGACCGCGGTGGTGATGATCGAGGCGACCTCGCCGACTGCCGTCGCGCCAGCACCGACGATCTCCTGCACCACGTCCTTGCTGATCTCGCCCTTGCTGAGTCGGTCGTCCATGCGCTCAGTCTGCCACGGCCCGCACCTGCAAGACTGACCTCGTGGCGACATTCGGGCAATGGGTGGAAGGGGCACGTCCGCGGACTCTGCCCAACGCCGTCGCACCCGTGATCGCCGGTACCGGCGCCGCCGCATGGCTGGACGCGGCGTCGTGGTGGAAAGCGTTGCTGGCGTTGCTCGTCGCGGTCGGGATGATCGTCGGGGTCAACTACGCCAACGACTACTCCGACGGCATCCGCGGCACCGACGACGTACGGGCAGGCCCGCTGCGGCTGGTCGGCTCCAAGCTCGCGGCGCCGCGCACGGTCCTGCTCGCCGCCATGGTCAGCCTGGCCGTGGGGGCGATCGCCGGGCTGGCGCTGGCGTGGTTCTCCGCGCCGTGGCTGATCGCGGTCGGAGCGGTCTGCATCGCCGGCGCGTGGCTCTACACCGGAGGGTCCAAGCCGTACGGCTATCTCGGTTTCGGCGAGATAGCGGTGTTCGTGTTCTTCGGACTGGTCGCTGTGCTGGGCACCCAGTTCACGCAGGCGCTGCGGGTCGACTGGGTAGGCGCCGCGGCGGCCGTCGCGATGGGGTGTCTGTCCTCAGCCGTTCTGGTGGCCAACAACCTGCGCGACATCCCGACGGACTCACAGACCGGCAAGATCACCCTCGCGGTCCGCCTCGGCGACGCCCGGACGCGGGTGCTGTACCAGGCGCTGCTGATGGTCTGGATCGTGCTCACGCTGGTGCTGTGTTTCATCGCGACACCGGCGTGCGGGGCTGGGTTCCTCGCGACTCCGCTGGCCGTGCGCGCGTCCCGGCCCGTGCGTGCCGGACTGGGCGGCCGGGACCTGATCCCCGTGCTGCGCGACACCGGTCTGACGATGCTGGTGTGGGCGATCCTGGTGGCCGCCGCACTCGCGTTCGGCTAACGCGAGGTCAGCTCCCACACCCGCAGGGTCAGCCTCTCGAACTCTGCGTTGTCGCGGAGGTAGGCGAGCACCGTGCTGTCGCGGCGCAGCATCAGCGCCAGGAAGATCCCCGCACAGCTGACGCGGCCACCGTGATGCGAACGCGCGATCCGGAGGACTTGTTTGGCGCGGCGCGAGAAGACCGGTGCGTCGACGACGGGGTCCCCGGGCCGACCCGGGAGGATGCGGCGGGTCGCGGTGTCGGCGGTCAATCCGTAGGGCGCTAGCAACGCCGCGAGTTCACCGTCAGCGTGGCGCAGCAGCCCGGCCAACAGGTGCTCGCTGGTGATCTCCGCGGCGTTGTGCGCGCGGGCGGCATCGGTCGCCGCGGCGATCGCCGCCACGCCGTCCTCGGTGAAGTGTGCAGAGACCCCCTCGGGCACGTTCACCAGGATAAAGGGGCTGCCCAGCGTCCGGTCCGGTTTGCCCCCTCCATGGCCGTGGTACACAAGGCGGGATGACTGCTGCCCCCGTTCCGCGCGAATCCGAGGCCCAGCGAGTCGTGTCGGCGCTGTCGGCGGCGTTCTCCGCCAAGGTGGTCGGCCAGGAACACCTCCGGGAATCCCTGCTGATCGGGTTGCTGACGGGCGGCCACGTGCTCCTCGAGAGCGTGCCCGGGCTGGCCAAGACGACCGCGGCCCGTGTCATCGCCGAATCGATCGACGGGCAGTTCCGCCGCATCCAATGCACCCCCGACCTGCTGCCCAGCGACATCATCGGCACCCAGATCTACGACGCGTCGGCTCGGGGTGGGGCGGCATTCGTCACCCAACTCGGTCCCGTCCACGCCAACGTGGTGCTGCTCGACGAGATCAACCGTTCCAGCGCCAAGACCCAGAGCGCGATGCTGGAGGCGATGGAGGAGAGACAGACCACCATCGCCGGCACGGTGTATCCGATCGATGAACCGTTCCTGGTCATCGCCACCCAGAACCCCGTCGACCAGGAAGGCACCTACGCGCTCTCGGAGGCGCAGACCGACCGGTTCCTGATCAAGGAGATCGTCCGCTATCCCTCGCCCGAAGAAGAGGTCGAGGTGTTGATCCGCCGTGACACCGGGCTCTACGACCGCGGACACCGCACCCGTCCCGTCGCCACGCTCGACGACATCCGAGCAGTCCAGCGCTTCGCGGGCGAGATCTACCTGAGCCGGGATCTGATGCTCTACGCGAGCCGCCTGGTAGGCGTCACCCGCGACGCCGAGAAATACCTGCCCTCGCATGTGGCCCGCGTCGTCGAGTACGGCGCGAGCCCGCGCGCCACCATCGCGCTGTGCACCGCGGCGCGTGCGTTGGCGCTGCTGTCCGGACGCACCCATGTCCTGCCCGGCGACATCGCCGATCTGGCGCACCGCGTCCTGCAGCACCGGTTGATCCTGAGCTTCGAAGCGGCCAGCACGGGCGTGACGCCCGGCCGCGTGATCGACGCGGCGCTGGCCGCGGTGCGGGTGCCCTAGCGGGGCGGCCGTGGGCAAGTATCTCAACAGGGTCCGGTCGCTGTTCGGCGGCGACACCCGCGGCATGCTCGACGGAGGTCGCCACGCACTGCTGCACACCCGAACCCTGGAATTCGACGAACTGCGGCCTTACGTTCCGGGTGACGACGTCCGGGACATCGACTGGAAGGCATCGGCGCGCTCCGGCGACGTCCTGATCAAGCGCTTCGTCTCCGAGAAGCATCACAAGGTGCTGCTCGTGGTCGACACCGGCCGCGACATGACCGCCCGCACCCCGAGCGGAGAAGCCAAGAGCGACATCGCCGGGCTCATCGTCGGCGCGATCGGGCTGATCACTCTGGGCCGTTCCGACGAGATCGGCATGGTGTTCGGCGACGCCCGCGGCAGCGTGAACATCCGGATGCGCCGCGGTGAGACGCACATCGAGAGCATGCTGCACCGCTTCCACGACGCCGGCAGTGACCGCGCGGAAAGCGATATCGGATGCCAATTGCAGTACGTGGCAACACATTATCGACATCCGATGCTGATCGTCGTCGTTTCCGACGAACCCGACGTCGACGACCGGCTCACCGACGTTGTCGGCCGCCTGGCCGCCCGGCACGACCTGCTCTGGGCCATGGTCGCCGACCGCTCACCGACAGAGGTGGGCCGCAACGGCGGCTACGACGTGGGGACCGGTCGACCCGTCCTCGCAACGGCCGCTGCCGACCCCCGTGTGGTTGCGGCCTACGAGCGTGCCGAACATCGCCGCCGGCAACGCCTTTCACAGATGCTGGCCGAACACGGGATCGCCCACGCGATCGTGCCGAGCAGTGCCGAGTTGCGGCAGCGCATAGCCCAACTGACCAGGATGCCTTCCCGTGCCGGATGACCTTCTACGCTTCGTCAGCGGACCGCCCGGCTACTCACTGTGGTGGCTCCTGCTGGCCGTGGCACTGATCGTGGCCGTATTGGGCTGGTATGCAGCCATTGTCGTGGCAACCCTGCCGTCGCGGCGACTGCGCACGATGCCGGTGGTGCGTGACGCCCACGCACGTCTGCTGCGGAGGCGGTTCGCAGGACGTGTCCGAACCATCCTGCGCCAGCACCGGGCGGGTGAGCTCACCGACGTCGCCGCCAGTACCGCGCTGAGCCGGACGCTGCGCAGCTTCCTGCACCAGGCCACGGGCCGGCGCGTCCAGTACATGCAGCTCAAAGACATCGCCGCAAGCGATCTCGCGGCGGCAGCGCCGGTCCTCGCAGCGCTCGGTGACGCGCAGTTCAGCGTCGCCCCCACAGCCGACATCGACACGCTCGGGGCCGACACCGAGGGTGTGATCCGCTCATGGGTCTGACCTGGTGGGCCGTGCCCGTCCTCGGGGCGGTCACGTTGGCCCTCGTCGTCGCCGCCGCCCTGCTGCTCCCGAACCCGAAGGCGGCGCAACGACGAGAACCCCTGGCGCACACCGTCCGTCTCACGCGGCTCCCCGAGTACCGGGCCGTCGTGCGGCGGCAGACCAGGGCGACGGCGATCGCCGTGGCGCTCCTCGTCCTCCTGTTCGCAACCGCGATCCTGGCGACCGCCCGACCGACCGCAGCGGTCGACGCCGGCACCGGACCGCGCGACGACATCATGCTCTGTGTCGGCCAACCCGCCACCGATCCGGCGACCGGACAATTCCTCGGGTACTTCGCGCGCCAGACGTTGACCTTCGGCACCCAGCGCATCGGACTCACCTCCACCGACCGCCGGCTCGTTCCCCTGACCCGCGACTACCAATACGCCGCAGGCAGATTCGGCGAGTACGCCGAAGCCGGCCGGGTGCAGGACACACCACGGCTGGAATCCTTCACCGGCGCAGTCGACTACGCCGACTACGCACCGACCGTCGCCGACGTTTTGTCGCTGTGCCTGACCGGATTCCCCGGATTCGAGGCGCCGGGCGACACCCGTCGCTCGCTGATCTACCTCGGGCCGGGATCGTTGCGAGCACCCGGCGATGACAGACCGTCGTTGTTCACCGACGAGCAGGTGATCGACATGGCCCGCCGAGGTGACATCGAGATCAACGCGGTCGCCACCGCGGGGCATCAGACCGATGACCTCGCCGACATCGCCCGATCCAGCGGCGGCTCGTTCGTCCGGTTCGACACGGCCACCCTCGACGGCGAGCTCGACGCCATCCGCGCCGGCGCCCCGGGCGAGGCCGACCAGCGACGCGACTCCCCGACCGTGGTCCTCGTCGCCGGCCTCGCGCTGGCCGGGCTGCTCGGCGTCTCTTTGATGGCGGTGCGGCGATGACCTTCGAACCCGTACTGCCACCCCTGGTCCTGGCCGCAGTCGCCGCCGTGCTGCTACTCCTGCGCGGGCTGTCGGCGTGGCCGGCGCTGAAGGCCGGAGGGTGGGCCCCGCTGCGGTGGTGCGCCATGACGCTGGCCGTGGCACTGCTCCTGCTGGCTGCCGCGCGCCCGGCGAGCGGCCTGCGCGCCGAGGTGCGCACGGCCTCGTCCGCGCGAGGAGGCGAGAACATCTACCTCGTCGTCGACCGCTCCGCCGATTCGGCCCTCCCGGACGTCGATGGCCGACCCCGCATGTCGGGCATCCGTGACGACATCCGGGCTGTTACCGACGCCCACCCCGACGCGCGGTTCGCGCTGATCTCGTTCGCCGCCCGACCCGCCGTCGACTGGCCGCTGTCGGCGGACACCTGGAGTCTGCGTCCCGTCGTCGCCGCGCTGGACCCGGAGCCCGGTGACAGCGTCGACCAGGTCAACGCCGCGGCTGCGGCCACGGTGCTGCGCTATCAACTGATCTCGGCGGCCCAGCAGTACCCCGGTTCCGACAGCCTCGTCTACTACTTCGGTTCGGGCGCACCGCAATCCACCGCCCCCCAGGGCCAGTTCGACGTGGGACGGATCGAGGGCGGTCAGGTGTTCGGTTACGGCTCCGACCCTCTCGGCGAGCAGCGGCTGCGCGGAATCGCCGAGCAACTCGGCGTCGGCTTCTCGGCACGCGCGCCCGGTCAACCGCTCCCGACGACGGCCGAGCCCACCGACTACCCACCCGCGGCCGGCGTGGCCGGGGAGCGGCGCGACGAGCTCTACTGGCTGCTCACGCTCGTCGCCTCAGGCCTGCTGCTCGTCGAGATCGGCTGGTCGATCAGGGATCTGCGACGAGCCCGGTCGACGGCACGGGAGGTGCTGACGTGACCGGCGCCGCGCGACCGGCGCGGCTGCTGCGGCGGCGTCGCCTCATACTGCTGTCGGCGCTGCCCGCCGCTCTCGCTCTGGCGATCGCCGGTGCGCTGATCGCGGTCGTCCTCTCCGGACGTTCCGCGCAGGAGAACTATGCCTCGGGTGCCACTGGGGAGCTGGCCGACGATGTTGCAGTGCTGCAGAGGTTCGGCGTGATCCAACCGGCGAGCACCCACTTCGCCGCGGGCACCCTCGCCGTCCTGCAGGACCGTCTCGGCGATGCCGACCGCGAGTTCTCACAGTCGCTGGCCCGCACCACCGCCGACCGGTCATGCCCGGTCCGGGTGAACCTCGAGCTCGTGCGGGAACGGCAAGGCGATGTGGCCGCGTGGGAGGCCCGACTCGACGATGCCCGCGAGCGCTATGCCAGCGCGCTGGGAGTCATCGACGACGCCCCGCCGAACTGCTTCACCGGCAACGACGATCCCGACGCCGATCGACGAGCGGTGAGGGAGGACGCCGCGGCACGCATCGCGGCCAAATTGCAGAACCTGGGTGCGGTCGCACCCCTGGCCCCTCCTCCGCCTCCGCCGCCGGCCGCCGCGGCAGCACCACCCCCGGTGGGGGCCGGCCCGCAGGAGCAGTCGCCGCAGACACGTCGTCTCGATCCCGGTCAGGGCGATCCCCTCGAGGCACTGCAGCGCCTCCTCACCGACGCCGCTCCCCGCTAAGCGGGCACTGTCACCGACCAGCACTCCACGATTTTGCCGTCGGCGATCCGAAGGATGTCGTTGCCGGTGAAGCGGGCCGGACCGGACCGGGTGGCCCCGGTCGCGATCCACCGTGCTGCGACCATGTCACCATCGACGAGCGGACCGACGTCGATGACGTACTGCAACTCGCGCAGCCGCATACGCGTGTCGTCGACGATCGTCTGCAGTTGATCCGGCCCGTTCACGTCGTAGGTGGGCCAGTGGCCCACGAAATCAACGGACACCAACTCGGCGGCGACGATCTTGCCCGACCACAACTCCCTGACCCACCGCTGGTACAACTCCGATGCAGCACCCCGCGCGTCGCCCAGTCCAGGCGTGCCCGGCTCTGGGTGACCGGACACGAGATCGCGCTCACTCATTCGACGCGGTTACCCATCGCTTCCAGGACTACTCCGCGCAGAGCGGACGGCCGGCCAATCAGCTCGCCGCAGGTCCGGACTGGTCGTCGCCCCGAAGCCGGGCCTGCAGCTGCGCGCGCTCGGTGCGGCGACGTTCGTCGAACACGGCGATGCTCTCGGTGGCCCGCCGACGCAGCGGGGCGAACAACCAGATGCCCAGTGGCAGGGCGATCACGATCGCGAACATCAGCGCCACCACCACCGGGAAGTCACGCAGCCCGATCAGCGCGCCGATACCGAGGATGACCGCGGTGACCACGACGACGAGAACGAGGCGGGCTGCCACGTACGCCGCGACGTCGAGCAGCAGACGGGATCGGGGCCGTTCGTCAGACACGATCCGAGCCTACCGAGGGCGCGTATATTGACAGGAAGGAGGTTTCTTCGTGGCCTATTTGCTCCTGATTCTCGTGCTGGCCGCACTGGTCTACGTCGGTTGGCGGGTGGCCCGAATGTCTGGCCAGCGCTCGCGCACGCGGGTCATCGGACCCGACGACGATCCAGACTTCTTGCGGCGCATCACCCCGCGGGACGACAAACCCCGGTCGTGATCAGCTAGCCGGGCGCCGCTTGCCGCGCGCCCGGAAAACCTTGTGCCACAGTCGCCGCTAACTCCAACAGCGCTTCCGAGGTCGCCGGACGCAACCGCTCGAGGTCGACTTCGGCGCCCTCCTCCAGATGCGGATCGAACGGCACCTGGCAGACCGCCCGGCACCGCCGGGTGAAGTGGTCGACGACCTTGTCGAGGTCGACTTTCCTGTCGCTGCGCCGAGACCGAGGCCGCACCCCGTTGATCACGGCGATCGAGGTGCGCACCAGATCTTCTCGTCCGTGCGCCTCGAGCCAGTCCAGCGTTGCCGAGGCGCTGCGCGACCCGTCCACCGAACCGGAACTGATCACCACCAACGAGTCGGCCTTGTCGAGCACGGCCGACATCGCCGAATGCAGCATCCCTGTGCCGCAGTCGGTGAGCACCACGCTGTAGAACCGCTCCAGTACGTCGAGCGTCCGCCCGTAGTCTTCGGCGCTGAACGCCTCGGACACCGCCGGATCACTCTCCGATGCCAGCACCTCCAGGCGGCTCGCGCCCTGCGAGGTGTACTGCCGCACATCGCTATAGGAGTCGATGCCCTCGATGTCGCGCAGCAGGTGCCGCACCGTCGCGGCGGTCTCCACCGGCACCTTCTGGCTCAACGTTCCCCGGTCCGGATTCGCGTCCACCGCGACCACCCGGTCACCTCGAGTGCTCGCGAACGTCGCGCCGAGTGTCGCGGTGATCGTCGTCTTGCCCACCCCGCCCTTCTGCGACAGCATGGCGATCCGGTAGCAGCCGCGCAGTGGCGTCTGAACCTGCGCGACCAACTGGGCGTGCCGCTGAGCGCGGGGGCTCTCCCCCGCGTCCACGAGACCACCGGAACCGCGGTAAAGCCACTTCCGCCATCCCGCCGTCGGACCCTTGCGGGCCTTGCCTAACAACGCGACCGTCGACAGGTCGAGGTACGGCGGCGGATCGGCCACCTCTGCGCTGGGCGGTTCCACTGCGGGATCGACGACCATCACCCTCGGAAGACCTCGGGGCGGCGTCGGCGCCGTCCACTCCGCGGGCACCTCGGCCATCGGGTCGGAAAATCGGTGCTGCGCGCGAAAGCTCCCCGGTGTGTCCGTCACCAACCGCTCTCTCCTCTTTCTCAGCCGACCCCGGCGTAGGAGTGCAATCCGACCGTCACCAGGTTGATGAAGAACAGGTTGAACACCATCGCGACGAACCCCACGACGTTGATCCATGCCGCCTTGCGGTCCCGCCAGCCGGCCGTCGACCGCGCATGCAGATACGCCGCGTAGACGACCCACGCGATGAACGACACCGTCTCCTTCGGGTCCCAGCCCCAGTAGCGGCCCCACGCCTCCTCGGCCCAGATCGCGCCGAAGATCACGCCGAACCCGAAGATCGGGAACGCGAAGATCGTGGTGCGGTAGGCGATGCGGTCGAGCGTCTGCGCGTCGGGCAGCCGCTCCACGATGCGGCCCAGCGCATCCGTGCGCCCGGCATCTCCGAGGGGGGACATCTTCAGCAGGAACAGAATGCTCGCCACGCCGGCGACCAGGAACACCCCGGAGCCGAGGCTGACGACCGACACGTGGATGGGCAGCCAGTAGGACTGCAGCGCAGGCATCACGGGGGCGGCGTGGGAGTACAGCCACTTGCCCGACACGGTCAACAGGATCAGCACCGGCACCAGCACGAACACCCACAGCGACCGGTACTGCGGTTTGCGCAGAACCACCGCACCCGCGACCAGACCGCAGAAGCTGGTCAGGTTGATGAACTCGTACATGTTGCCCCACGGCACGCGCGCCGTGGACAGCCCGCGCAGCACGATGCAGGCCAGCAGCAACCCGATGCCGACGTACACCAGCGCCAGGCCCGCCGAACCGATCCGCTCGTCGAACGGCCGCCGCGGCGCGTCGAACACACGCCCGGGTGCCGAGCTGTCCCCGGCCACCGACCCCGCGGCCACGAGGTCGCGGTGCTCGACCCGGCGACCGCGGCTGTACGCCAGTTCGACGGCGAGCAGCAGCAACGCCGCCACGAGCACGACGATCGACGACGTGAACGCCCAGTCGGAATAGCGGGCCAGCCCTATGTCGATGTGGGTGCTGTTCATGCCCGATCCGCTTCCTTCTCCGTGGTGCTCCCGGCGCTGCGCTCCGCAGCGGAGAGCAGTGTGGCGGTGAGGCGTTCGAACTCGTCGCCCCAGCCCGAGTTGTCGGTGCGCGCCAGCCCGCCGAGCTCGACGTTCACCGTACCCGCCGGTCCCGACGTCAGGCGCACCCAGACGCGGCGACGGCGCACGACCAGCGAGACGATCAGCCCACCCATCATCGTCATCGCGAACACCAGCACCCAGACCTGGGCGGGATCGTGGGAGACCTGCAGATTGACGAACGGCACCGCGCCGTCGAAGCGCACGATCGTGCCGTCGGGCAGCCGGGTGTCCTGACCTGCGCTCAGATTGACGCGCGCGACTTTGGTCAGCCGGCCCTGGTCGATCATCCGTGGGTCCAGCGAGAACAACGACTGCGGCCGGCCGGTGTCCAGGCCGGTGTCGCCCTTGTAGATGTCGACGGCGACCGCCGGGTCGTTGAGCGCCGGGAACCGCGAGGACAGCAGCGTGCCGTCGAGCTGCTCCGTCGGGGCGAACAAACCCTGGATGGCGATCTGGTTCTTGCGCCGCTCCCGCTCGTCGGAGTACGTCCCGCCCGGCGGATCGAAACGCATCGCGCCCGACGAGAGGAACGTGATCTGGTCCTCGGGCCGCCACTGCAGCGTCTGCGTGCGGGTCTGGCCGTCGGGGAACGTGACGCTGAACGTGGGTGCGTAGCCATGACCCTGGAGGTAGACGCGATCCCCGCCGACGCGCAGTGGCTCGTTGACCTTCAACAGGTAGGGCCGCCAGGTGCCCGACGTCAGGTCCCCACCGGCCTGGTACTCGATGTCGGCGGCGAACGACGTGGCCTGCCCGTTGGGCATGTAGTCGGCACGGAAATCGTTGACGCGCATGCAGATCGGATAGAGCGAGGTGCCGTCGACCGTGTTGCCCGCGCGGAAGGAGTCGAACGCGGCAGGCGACGCCGAGCAGAAGCCCGGGCCGCCGTCTGCGACCACGATGACGTTGCCCTCGTAGCTGAACAGCTTGCCGGCCGCGACCGCGACGAGCAGGCCAAGGAGCGAGAAGTGGAACACGATGTTCCCGAACTCGCGCAGATAGCCCTTCTCCGCCGAGATCTCTGTCGATTGGCCCTCGCTGCGCGTGAACCGCCGCCACCCCGACAGCTGCTGGTCCATCGCGTCGGCCACCGCGGTGATGTCCCCGTCGACCTGCGCGGTGTGGTGCTTGGGCAGCCGGCCCAGGTTGCGCGGGGCGGCCACCGGGTCGGCGCGCAGACTCCGCAAGTGTTCGCCCAGCCGCGGCGTCAGACAGCCCACCAGCGAGACGAACAGCAGCACGTAGATCGCGGTGAACCAGAAGCTGGAGAACACGTCGAAGGCCTGCACGCGATCGAGCCACGGCCCGATCGTCGGGTGCTCGGCCAGGTATTCGGCGACCTTGGTCTCGTTGAGGCTGCGCTGCGGCAGCAACGCCCCCGGGATCGCGCCGAGCGCGAGCAGGAACAGCAGCACCAGCGCGGTGCCCATGGACGTCAGCGTCCGCCAGGTGTTGCGAATCAGCGCGAACAGACGCGAACTCGGCCTTTTGGGGCCCGGATCGGCCGACTTCGCGTCTGCTCGCGCAGAGGAGGTGACCATCAGATCGGGAGCCTCACGTCGCTGACGACCGCGTCGCGCACCCAGGACACGAACTCGCCCCACAGGCCGGTGACCAGCGCGATGCCCACCAGGATCAACAGCACGCCCCCGAAGATCTGGATGGCGCGGGTGTGGCGGCGCAACCAGCCCAGCCCGCTGACCGCACGGGCCGAACCGAACGCCAGCAGCACGAACGGGATACCCAGCCCCAGGCAGTAGGCGATGACCAGCACCACGCCGCGCGCGACATTGCTGCCCTCGGTCGCCGAGGCCACCGCGATCACCCCGGTCAACGTCGGCCCCAGGCACGGCGTCCACCCCAGCGCGAACACCGCACCGAGCAGCGGAGCGCCACCCAGCGTGGAGATCTGCCGCGGGGTGAACCGGGTGTCGCGCTGCAGCGCGGGCACCAGCCCGACGAACACGAGCCCCATCAGAATCGTGACGACCCCGCCGAGGCGTTGCAGCAGAACCTCGTTGGTGATCAGCGTCGTCGTCATCCCCAGCACCGCGACGGTCCCGAGGAGGAACACCGCGGTGAACCCGGCGACGAACAACGCCGCCGCGCCGGCGACCCGCAGGCGCGCCCCGCGCACCCTCACCGACGCCGGGGAGTCCTCGACACCGACGACAGCGGCCAGATACGACACATAACCCGGCACCAGCGGTACGACACACGGCGAGGCGAAGGACACCACGCCGGCCAGCACGCTGACCGCGATCGCGATCAGAAGCGGCCCGCTCGAGGCGATCTCGGCGACGTTCACGTCTCGGCCGCCAACCGCTCGACGACCGGCTGCAGGTCGCTGGCCAGCAGCTCCCGCAGGAACACCGCGGCGACCCTGTGCTGTCGGTCGAGCACCACCGTGGACGGGATCACCGTGGTCGGGTAGCGCCCGCCGAAGGCGATCAGGGTGCGCATCGCGGGGTCGTAGATGGACGGGAACGTCACACCGCGGTCGACGATGAAATCACGTGCCGCGTCGATGTTGTTGTCGCGCACATCGATTCCGAGGAACGCGACGCCGCGGTCCTTGGTCGCCAGATACACCTTCTCGAGCTCGGTGATCTCGGTGCGGCACGGCCCGCACCACTGGCCCCACACGTTGAGCACGACGACTCTGTCCTTGAAATCGTTCAGCGACAACGTCTTGCTCGTGTCCATCAGGTCGGGGCCCGACACCGGGCCGGGTGTACCGCGGTCGGCGGGCGGATCGTAGACGATGTCCGTTTTGCCGCCAGGAGCGACGAACTCGAAGCTGCCCCCTTGCGCGACGGCGTCGCTGCCGGTCGAGCATCCCGCGAGCACGACCGCCGCCATCAGCAGGGCAACCAGGCGCTTCACTGCCCGGCCAGCTCCGCGTACCCCCAGCCCACGCAGGCATCGTCGTGGAAGTAGAACGACGTGACCGACGCGAGGTTGCACATACGCCGGGTCGGGAAATGGTGCAGCGCTTTGTCGGTCATCGCTCGGCGCAGCGTCTCGACCGGCAATTGATGGCTGACGCAGACGGCCTCGTGACCGACAGCGGCATCTTTCGCGCGTCGCACCGCCCTGGTCATCCGCGCGGCGATCTCCGTGTACGGCTCCCCCCACGACGGGGTACGCGGATTGCGCAGGTGCCACCAATTGCGGGGATCGCGCAGCGCACCGTCACCGGGAGAAACCTTCTGGCCCTGGAACACGTTGGCCGACTCGATCAGCTCCTCGTCGGTGCCGACAGGCAGGCCGTGCTCGGCGGCGATCGGTGCGGCGGTCTCCTGTGCCCGCTCCAGCGGTGAGGCGACGACATAGGTGATGTCTCGGGTGCCGAGCCATTCCGCGACGCGCCGCGCCTGCGCCCGGCCCCGCTCGGAGAGGTGGTAGTCGGGTAGCCGGCCGTAGAGGATCTTCTCCGGGTTGTGCACCTCGCCGTGGCGCATCACGTGGACGACGGTCTTCATCACGGGCGACTCACCTGAGCTGCGGCGCCGGCCGCCACGGGCAGCGCTTTTTCGATCGCTTCGAAGGCGTCGTCATCGAGAGCCGTTGAGACGAACCAGCATTCGAAAGCGCTGGGCGGTGGGTACACGCCCGCGTCGAGGAGTGCGTGGAAGAACGCCGGGAACCGCCACGTCTCGGTGGCCTTCGCCGACGCGAAGTCGGTGATCGGATCGGCGTCGCCGAAGAACACGCTGAACATGTTGCCGGCGCGCGGAATCTGGTGCGGGACGCCCGCTTCGGTCAACGCGGCGCCGATGAGACCGATCAGCCGGTCGGCGTTCGCGTCGAGCGTGGCGTAGACGGCGTCGTCGGCAGCACGCAACGTAGCCAGCCCCGCGGCCATCGCGACCGGGTTCCCCGACAGCGTGCCCGCCTGATAGACCGGGCCCAGCGGGGCCAGCCGGCCCATGACCTCGGCGCGTCCGCCGAACGCCGCCGCAGGCAACCCGCCGCTCATCACCTTGCCGAAGGCGAACAGGTCGGCGTCGACCGGATCGAGGCCGTACCAGCCCGACCGGCTGACCCGGAACCCCGTCATCACCTCGTCGCTGATCAACAGCGCGCCGTGCGCGGCGGTGATACGGCGCAGCGCGGCGTTGAAGCCGGGCAGCGGCGGGACGGTGCCCATGTTGCCGGGGCTCGCCTCGGTGATCACGCAGGCGATCTCGTCACCGAAGCGGGCGAAGACGTCCTCGACCGCGGCGACGTTGTTGTAGGGCAGCACGACCGTGTCGGCGGCGGCCGCACCCGTCACTCCCGGCGAGGACGGCAGGCCGAGCGTCGCGACGCCGGACCCGGCGTCGGCGAGCAGCGCGTCGCTGTGGCCGTGGTAGCACCCGGAGAACTTGATGATCTTCGCCCGGCCCGTGAATCCGCGCGCCAACCGGATCGCGCTCATCGTCGCCTCGGTGCCGGAGTTGACCAGCCGCAGCCGCTCCACAGGCGCCACGCGGTCGACGATCTCGCGCGCCAGCTCGGATTCCGACGGCGTGGGCGCCCCGAACGACAACCCGTCGGCAGCGGCGCGTTGCACGGCCTCGACGACGGCGGGGTGGGCGTGGCCGAGGATCATCGGGCCCCACGAGCACACCAGGTCGGCGTATCGGTTGCCGTCGGCGTCGGTCAGCCAGCAGCCCTGGGCCGACGTGATGAACCGCGGGGTGCCCCCGACGGAGTTGAAGGCACGCACCGGCGAGTTCACGCCACCGGGGATGACCGAGGCGGCATCGGCGAAGAGCTTCGCGGAGACGTCGGTACTGCTCATGGCACCAGTGTCCCAGCCGGGTCAAAACGGTCAACTACAGGGTGTAGTGGCCGGCCCGGGGAGATGATGCTCCTATGCAGTTGCCGCAGTGGCTCGCGCGATTCAATCGCCACGTCACCAACCCGATCCAGCGGCTGTGGGCCGGCTGGGCGCCGACGATGGGCATCCTCAGCCACGTGGGTCGGCGGTCCGGGCAGCACTACCGCACGCCGCTGACCGTCTTCTCGACCCGTGACGGGGTCGCGGTCCTGCTGACCTACGGACCCGACCGGGACTGGTTGAAGAACCTGACTGTCGCCGGCGGCGGCACGCTGCAGCGACACGGGCGAACATTTCCCGTCATGAACCCGCGCGTCATGAGCAAGGCCGAGGCGGGGCCGTCGGTGACCGGGTGGATGCGGCCGCTGTTCGCGGTGCTCCCGTTCGAGCAGGCCGTGCTGCTCACGTCCGGGGACGCAGCCGGGCCCTGATCGGCCCCTTGGCCACCGTGGTGAACGGCACCTCGCACGCGAAGTCGTCGTCCAGCGACTCCACGGTCATCGCGCGGATCACCGTGGCCAGGGCCAGCGTCGTCTCCAGACGGGCGAAGTGCTCGCCGATACAGGGCCGTGATCCGCCCAGGAAGGGCAGGAACTGCCAGCGGTCGCGGGCGGCGACGTTCTCCGGGCTGAACCGATCCGGGTCGAAGGTCATCGGGTCGGGCCACAGCTCGGGGTCGTGGTGCAGCGCGTACAGACCCAGCGCCACCAGGCTGCCCGCCGGCACCCGGTAGCCCGTCACCTCGAGGTCGCGGGTGGCCACCCGGGCCACCCCGGCCGCCGGCGGACACAACCGGACCGCCTCGTGGAGCACCTGCACGGTGTAACCCAGCCGGGACACGTCCGCCGGAGTCAGCTCCCCGTCCCCGATCGCTGCGGCCTCGGCCGCCACCCTGTCCTGGATCTCCGGGTGATGCCCGAGAACCCACAGCGCGTACGTCAACGCCGTCGCCGTCGTGTCATGGCCGGCCAGCATGAAGATCAGCAGGTCATTGGAGATCTCCTCGTCGGTCAGGGGGCGACCGGTCTGCGGATCGCTCGCCCTGATCAACGCCTGGACCAGCGGCGCATCGCGGTCCGGGTCGACCCGGCACGCCTGCACCATCTCGTCGGTGATCAGCCGCATCGCGTCGACGGAACGGCGGGCCCGACGCCGGGCCAGGGTCGGCATCCAGCGCGGCGCCCGGACCGGGCGCAACGCGCGGTCGGCCGTGTAGGACGACGCCACGTGCATGCACCGGGCGATCGTGTCGCCGCGCTCGTTCAGATCGACGCCGAGCACCGATCGGCCCAGCGACTGCATGGCGACACGGCGGCACTCTGTGTCGAGGTCGACCTCGCCGCCGCCGGGCCAGCGGTCCACGAATGCCTGCGCCGCACCCGACATGTGGCCGCCGAACGTACGGACGTTGAGCTTGGTGAACACCGGCTGCAGCGCGCGTTTGCGGGGCCGCCACTGTTCGTTCGGGAGGACGAACAGACTGTCCCCGGCCATCCGGCGCACCTCGTCGTGGATGATGCACCGGTCCGTAGCGGCGTCGTTGCGGCCCAATACATCCCGCATCCCAGCAGGCGACATCACCGCGACGATGGCGGGTACCACGCCGGACGGCCCGAGTTGGATGCGCGTCACCGGACCGCCGGCGTCGCGGATGACCTCCTGGCCCGTGTCGAGCCGCCGGACCAGCTTCACGAGCTCCCGCAGTGGAAGGGGGTTGCGCGGAACCGGCGGCAGCGACCGCACGTCCACCGCGTGGTCGTCGCGCACCGTCATGACGCCCGCCAGTTCAGCACCTCGCCGGTGCCGACGGTCATCGTCGTTCCGGGCATCACCCGCAATCGATACGGCGCCAGCCGCATCACCGCGAACTGGTCGCTGGTGGGACCGTCAGCCCAGAACGGGATGATCGCGGGGTCGTAGCCGACGGGCGGCGGCGCCGTGGCGAACCGCTGCCACACATCGCGGCGGGTTTCGTCGTCGGTGTACCACTCGACCAGGCACTCCGCGCTGCAGGTGTCGTGCGTGGTGGTCCAGTAGCTCACCGACACATCTGGGTGGACGGCGAGGTGGGCGCGCTTGAGGGGACTCGGCACCGTCGCGATCCAGCCGAAGAGGTCGGTACCGTCCCACTGCCAGATCGGGTGAAGGATGCGCGTGCGCGGTTTGCTGTCCGCATCGACCGTCGCGACCGACGCCCACACGATCGAGTGGGCCATCTCCACGAAAGCGGGTGCGATCCGCTCCAGGGGTGTCACAGCAATTCAGCCTAGGTAAGAAGCCGCAGTGCCGCGACGAAGTATCAGCCTTCGAGCTTCTTCTTGAACTCCTCGGTGTTGCGGTACTCGACATTGCCGATGTCGGCGCTGGTCTCGATCTTGCCCTTGTCTTCGTCGTCGACCCAGTTGGTGACCGACGTTCCCGACACAGTGCCGCTGCTACCCGGCAGCGTCGTGGTCTGCAGGTTCTCGGTCTTGTAGGCCTCGGCCATCTCTTTGGCCTTTTCCTTGTGCTCGTCGGTGACTTCCGGCTTTTCGGTCAGGTTCTGGTCGTCATCAGGGGGCTCGGTCACATGCTCGAGTTCGACATTCGGCGTGTCGTCCGGGGACCGCTGTTCGGTGGAGGTGTCTTCGGCGCTCATGGGCATGGGACTGCCCCAAAGTGTGACCGACGAAACAGTGGGCCCGGCTCAGATGAGGGCGCCACGTAGCGCTGCGGGCAGGCTCGGCAGGAAGTGCCTGCGGGCGAACGCGCGGATGTCGTCGGCCGTTTCGAGCGGCTGAGCGCTCGGCAGCAGCAGCACCATCTCGGCGTAGCGCAGGATGCAGTCGGCGAAGTCCTCGACGGCGTCGGGTCCGATGCGTTCGGCGAAGCCGCGCGGGAAGATCTGCTGTAGGGCATCGACCATCCGCGCGATCGCGGCCCGGTGGTAGCGCCCCGCCAGCTCGAGGGCCAGCCCCGGATCGTCTTGCACCATGCGGTGCAGGACCCGGTGGTTGCGGAACTCCATGATCGAGAGCGTGAACGCCTCGATGTAGTAATCCTCTTGCGGCGCAACCCTTCTCAGCTCTGAAGCGATGTGGGCGAACAGCCGGATGTTCTCTCGCTCGATGACGGCGCCGACGAGCTCGTCCTTGTTGGCGAAGCGCCGGTAGATCGTGGTGCGGCTGACCCCGGCGCGACGGGCGACGTCGTCGAGCGCGACACGTCGGTAACCGTGACGCTCGAACTCGACCACGGCGGCGTCGAGGATGTGCGCCGTGGCGTCAGCCGCGGGCATAGCCCTTGAGGGCATATCCGGTGTAGCGCACACGCATCGGGAGATGGTCCCACGCCCAGTTGACCGGTCGTGATCGCCAGAACGCCGCGAAGCGCTGGTACCGCCGTTCCTGACGATCCGACCAGGGCAGGTTGAGCAGCTCGCGGGCGCGCGGCGGGAGGCCGCCGGTGGTCAGGAACGCGGCGAGCGGGTTGAAGATCGGTGCGACGAGCCGCCACACCAGGGGGTGCACGGCCTTGGGCTTCGGGAAGCCCTTGGTGACGTAGCCGACGCCGTACTTCGCCGACGGGTGCGCGACGAGCACACGTTCCATCATGGCGTCCCAGTAGCGTTCGAACTCGGCGTAGGTGGCGGGCATCGGCCTGTCGCTGACCCCATAGCGCCGGTACCAGGTCTTGGACTCCAGCCAGATCTGTTCGCGCTCCGCGGGGCTGAGGCGCTTCACGAATGTGTCGGCGAAGTAGTAGATCTGCTCGACGAACGTCGCGTGCGCCCAGAAGTAGGTATCGGGGTCGAGTGCGTGGTAGCGGCGGTCAGTGCCGGGCAACTCGCCTTTGACGTGGTGATGGAAGTCGCGGACCTGCGTGCCCGCGTTGTCGGTGTCGGAGCCGTAGACGGTGTTGAAGATCGGCGGGATGGTGCGGCGCAGCCGTTCGGCGGTGTCGGCGAAGAACGTCGAATGGTCGTACACGCCCTGCCCGAGTTCGGCGAGCATGTTCTGCAGCACCGCGGGCCGCGGGCCGATCAGATACATCCGGTTGTCACCGAAGTACTTCCACACCAGCGACCCCGGACCCAGGGGCAGCGCGTCGTCGAGGGGTTCGGGCCTTTGAGCCAACTCCGTCATGCGAAACAGTGTTACAAATTTTGCACTTTGTACCAAGTGGGTGTGGCGAGGGGCACACACTTCGTCGGGTGAGAACTCAGGGCTGCGATGCGGGGCGCGCCGGCAGCCAGGAATGCTATTCCGCGGGCGGTGGGGCGGTGGGAGGCTGGGGCGCCGGGGCACGACGGCGGGCGATGACGAGCACGGCCAGCACCCCGGCCGCCGTCGCCAGCAGCAGCGACAGCGTCAACAGCGGCGCGTAGTACACCACCGACGTGGTCGAGGGCTGCCCGTCGAGCACCGGCGCGACGACCACGGTCCGGCTCGCGGCCAGCCAGCTGACCACGCATCCGACGGCAGCCACGACCGCCAGCGTCAGCTCGACGACGGATCTGCGCGTCACGACGCCCTCTCCGGCGGGATGCGCTCCTCGACGAGATTCGTCAGCGCCGCGCGCAGCAGCTGATGCTTACGGGCCCAGGCCTGAGCGGTCCGGTCGTTGCTCAGCCGCACCCCGATGCCCGTGCGGCCGCGCGGCACACCCGTCAGCTCGCCCAGCGCGCGCGCATACTGCCACTTCGGGCTCTCCGCGCCCTCGGCCTCGGGATAGACGCGCAGGATCTCGGCGGTGCGGATCGTTTCCGTGCCCTGGCGTAGCGCGTCCGCCGTGAGCTCGACGGAGGTGTGGATGCGCGCCGCCTTGACCTGGATGCCGAGGAAAAGCGTCACGAGAAGGAAGAACACCACGGGGATCACCCACTGGACGTAGCCCGCCGACAGCTGGATCAGTGCCATCGCGATACCGGCACCCGGGCCGGCGAGCACCCAGAGCCAGCTGGCGCCCTGCTCGTAGAACAGCACCTCGCTCTCCGGCGGCGCGGCGGATTCGGTCACGACAGCTCCTTCCCCTCCGGTGCGCGCTCGTACCAGGCACGAACGGACGGCCGCGTCATGAGGGCAGCGCCGATGAGAACCGGCAGCGCGGCCACCAGGATCAGCGGCTGCCCGACCCCGAGGCCCACAGCGAGCAGCAGCACGACGCCGACGAGCGAGAACGCCAGAGCCATCGCCGCCATCCGGAACCGGCTGTCGCCTCCCCGCGCTTTGCCCGCCAAGAAGGCCAGGGCCCCGGCGGCCAGCACCGCCCCGACGCCGATCAGGCGGTACACCAACAAGTAGTTGCGGACACGCTCGTCGCTCACGTCAGCGGGGATCGCCAGTCGGGCCGCATCGAAGCTCGCCGTCGCCGACATCAACCCGCCGACGATCATGATGACCGCGCCGCCCATGAAGCACCAGAACGCGGCGTCGACGAGGCGAGGGCGGGAAGCGGAGGTCGGCATCGACGTCAGGGTAGCCAATCACCGGGTGAAGAAGTCGTGGGCGTCCTTGCGGTGGAGCAGGAATACGCCCCCGCACACCAGCACGGAGCCGACGATCACCACGGCCGCGTAGATCAGGGCGGCCACTTCGGAACGATCCACACTGAACAGCTCGCTGACCGAGAACACCACGGCGGCGATCGCTCCACCGGTCAGACAGGTACGCACCCAGCGGTAGCCCTGCCGCAACAGGACGAGGAACGTCGCCACCACCGACACCAGCACCGCGAGGAAGACGAGGCTGATCGCCAGCATCAGGCCGCCCACCCGCTGCGGACCCGACAGCAGATCCACGACGAAGCCGGCCGTCATCAACGGAAGCGCGATCACCCACAGCCAGAATCCGGTGTCCACATCGGGCGGGCGGGCGGGCGACGGCCCGGGCGGGCGGGCGGGCGACGGCCCGGGCGGGCGGGCGGGCGACGGCCCGGGCGGCCGGACCGGACCCGACTCCCTCGGCTCCGTCACGAGAGGCGACGGGCCACGTCTGCGGCCCAGTAGGTCAGAACGATGTCGGCGCCGGCCCGGACGATGCCGGTCAACGACTCGAGCACGACCGTGTCCCGATCGATCCAGCCGTTGTCGGCGGCCGCGCAGATCATCGAGTATTCCCCCGACACCTGGTATGCGGCAACGGGAACCGGTGAACGGTCCGCTGCGGCCCGCACGATGTCGAGGTAGGACATCGCGGGTTTGACCATGATCACGTCGGCACCCTCGTCGATGTCCAGGTCGACCTCGTGCAGCGCTTCGCGCGCGTTGCCCGGCTCCTGCTGGTAGGTGCGCCGGTCCCCCTGCAGGCTGGAGGACACCGCCTCACGGAACGGACCGTAGAACCCGGAGGCGAACTTCGCGGCGTAGGCCAGGATCGCGGTGTCGATGTGGCCCGCGGCGTCGAGTCCCTCGCGAATGGCCGCGACCTGCCCGTCCATCATGCCGCTCGGACCCACCATGTGTGCACCCGAATCTGCTTGCGCCACAGCGAGTTCTACGTAGCGTCGATTGGTGGCGTCGTTGTCGACCCGGCCGCGGTCGTCGACGACGCCGCAGTGCCCGTGGTCGGTGAACTCGTCGAGGCAGGTGTCGGCCATCAGCACCGTGGCGTCGCCGAGATCGGCCGACAGATCGCGCAGCGCGACGTTGAGGATGCCGTCATGGTCGGTGCCGGCCGAGCCGCGCGCGTCCTTGTCCTCGTCCCGCGGTACCCCGAAGAGCATCAGCCCGCCGACACCCGCAGCGACCGCGTCGGCCGCCGCGCGACGCAGCGAATCACGGGTGTGCTGAACGACTCCGGGCATGGACGCGATAGGCCGCGGCTCGTCGATACCGTCGGCGACGAACATCGGCAGCACGAGTTGGCGCGCCTGCACAGACGTCTCGGACACCAGCCGGCGCATGGCCGGAGTGGACCTCAGCCGCCGCGGACGATGACTCGGGTAAGGCATGATCGTCCTAGCGGTTAACGGCGGCGGCTCTTCTTCCGCGGGGGCGGGAGCGCACCCTCGGCACGCAGCCGAGCAGCGTGCTCGGCCAGTGCCTCGACGAGCGGACCGACCGCGGCCACCTCCGGCTGGACATCCACACGCAGCCCGAATTCAGCTGCGGTCTCAGCGGTTTTCGGTCCGATGCACGCCACGATGGTGCGGGCGTGCGGTTTACCGGCGATGCCGACGAGGTTGCGGACCGTCGAGCTCGACGTGAAGCACACCGCGTCGAAGCCGCCGGTCTTGATCATCTCGCGGGTCTGCGCCGGCGGCGGGGCCGCGCGCACCGTCCGGTAGGCGGTGACGTCCTCGATCTCCCAGCCCCGCTCCCGCAGCCCTTCGGCCAGCGTCTCGGTGGCGATGTCGGCGCGGGGCAGCAGCACCCGGTTCACCGGGTCGAAAACGTCGTCGTACGGCGGGAATTCGTCGAGCAGACCCAGCGAGCTCTGCTCCCCGGTCGGCACCAGTTCGGGGTTGATGCCGAAGGCGCGAACACGGTCGGCGGTGGCCTGCCCGACGCAGGCGATCTTCACGCCCGAGAACGCGCGCGCATCCAACCCGAACTCGTTGAACTTCTCCCACACCGCGCGCACCGCGTTGGTGGAGGTGAACACGACCCACTGGAACCGGCCGTCGACGAGACCCTTGACGGCCCTTTCCATCTGAGCCGGGCTGCGGGGCGGCTCGACCGCGATGGTCGGCACCTCGATCGGCAGCGCGCCGTGGCCGACGAGCCGCTCGCTCATCTCCCCCGCCTGGTCCTTGGTGCGTGGCACCAGCACGGTCCAGCCGTACAGGGCACGGCTCTCCCACCAGTTCAGCTTCGAACGGTTGGCTACGGTCCGGCCGATCGTGACGACCAGCGTGCCGGTCAGCGGACCGGACGGTTCGACGCCTGCGGGCTTGTCCAGCACGGCCTTGTCCAGCAGGCCGGCCAGCGTGGTCTCGACCGACCGCTGCGCACAGGTGGTGCCGTTGGCGGTCACCACGGCGGGCGTGCCGTCAGACAGCCCGTACTCGATCAGAGTGCGCGCAGCCTCGGGCAGGTGCGACGCGGTCGCGTGCAGGATCAGCGGCCCGGGTGCGGCAGCCAGCGCGGCCCAATCCACCTGCGGGTCGCGGACATCGGCGACGGTGTGCGACGAGCCCAGCGGCAGACCGGCATAGGTCGGCACAGCGGAGGTGTCGGGCAGGCCCGGGACGATCTCGAAGGCGAGCTGGGTGCGTGCCAGCGCGCTGACCTCGGTGATCACCGCGTCGATCGACAGTGGATCACCGGCGACCAGACGGACCACGTCGACACCGGTACGCGCCTCGGTGGCCAGCGTCTTGGCGACCTCGGCCGGATCGCCAAGCGCGGGCCGGATGTCGGGGCCACCGGGGATCGTGAGCTCGGCCGTCTCGGCGGCGGCAGCCGGGTCACCGGCGTCGGGCGCCTCGGCGGGCAACGGTCCCGACGGCGGGGGCAGTTCTGAGCCGACCAGTGCGAGCACCGCTTCGGGTACATCGGGGTCGACGAAGACCAAGGCCGCGTTGGCCAATACCGAGCGGGCGCGCGTCGTCAGCAGACCCGGGTCCCCGGGTCCCGAGCCGACGAACGTGATGCGGCCGGGCTTGCCCTTGCGTCCTCGCAAGGTCATCTGGCGAGTCATGTCCCTCTCCCGCGATCGTCCAACAGTTCCCGCGCTCCCAGCTCGAACAACTCCGCGGCCACCGAGAGCCCCAGCTCCCGTGCCCGCTCGGGTGTCCCGATGCCGGACGCACGGATCACGTCGGATCCGTCCAGCGTCGCCACGCAGCCGCGCAGCGACAGCTCTTCGAAGACGCGACCGTCCTCATCGATAGACTCGACCACCTCTGCAATCGCGCCCACCGGTGCGGAGCACCCCGCCTCCAGTTCGGCGAGCAGGGTCCGCTCTGCGGTGACCGAGGCCCGGGTGTCGGCGTCGTCGAGCTCTGCCAACACCGAGACCAGGCCGGAATCACCGGCACGGCACTCGAGCGCCAACGCACCTTGAGCCGGCGCCGGCAACATCTGTACCGGTTCCAACGTCTCGGTGACAGCGTCGAGGCGACCGATGCGGGCCAATCCCGCCCGGGCCACGACGACGGCGTCGAGATCACCGCTGCTTACCCTGTTCAACCTGGTATCTAGGTTGCCTCGTAGGGGGCGGATTTCCAAACCGAGACCCAGTGCTCTAAGCTGCGCCGTCCGTCGCGGGGACGATGTTCCGATCACCGAGCCGGCCGGCAACTCCCCGAGGACCAGACCGTCGCGCGCCACCAGCGCGTCGCGGGCGTCCGCGCGCACCGGGATCGCGGCGATCGCGAAGCGGGAGTCGGGCGCTGTCGGCAAATCCTTGTAGGAGTGCACCGCCATGTCGACGGTGTCGTCGGCGATTGCCTCGCGCAGCGCGGCGGTGAACACGCCCACCCCGATGTCGGCGATCGGCGCCTGGGAGCGGTCCCCGTCGGTGGAGATGATCACCAGCTCGGCCGCGTGTCCGCGGGCGGTGAGAGCGTCCCGGACGAAGCCGGCCTGTGTGGTGGCCAGCAGGCTGCCCCGCGTGCCGATGCGGATCACGCTGTGATCACTCCGCGCTATCGAGATCGGTTGCGGAGAAGGTCATTTCATCAACTGCGACGGCGCCGAGCTCGCTTCCGGCCACGGCGTCGACGGCGTGCTGGTCGAGCTCGAACAGCTCGCGCAACGCTTCGGCGTAACTGTCCCCGCCAGGCGCGCCGGCCAGCTGCTTGACGCGCACGGTGGGGGCGTGCAACAGCTTGTCGACGACCCGTCGCACGGTCTTGGCGACCTCGTCGCGGTAGGCCGAATCCAGTCCCGGCAACCGATTGTCCAGCCGCAGCAGTTCCGCCTCGACGACGTCGGCGGCGCGTTGCCGCAGCGCGGTGACGGTCGGCGTGACCTCGGCCATCCGCTGACCGGTCAGGTACTCGGCCACCTCCGCGGCGACGATCGTGCGGGCCGCCTCGGCATCGGACGTCGCGGTGCGCGAGGTCGGCTCCCGCAGGATGCGCTCCATGTCGATGACGTCGACACCGGGCAGTCCGGCGACCGCGGGGTCGATGTCGCGGGGCATGCCCAGATCGCACATCACCAGCTGTTTCGTGCCGCCGAGCCGCTGCGCCAGGCCGCGGTGCACGTCGGCGAGCGTGACGACGGGCCGCACGGCGCCGGTGCAGCTGACCACGACGTCGGCGTCGGTGAGCAGCGGCGGCAGATGGTCGAACGGGAAGGCCTCGGCCGAGAGCCCGTGGCTGCGGATGTTCTCTGCGAGATGCTTGGCGCGCGGCAGCGAGCGATTCACCACATGGATGCGCTCGATACCGGCACGCATCAGCTGTTTGGCCGCCAGAGCCCCCATCGAGCCGGCGCCCACCACGACAGCCGACCGCCCGGCGAGCGACCCGATGCGGGCTTCGGCCATGTCCAGGGCGACGGAGACCACTGATGCACCTGCCGCGTCGATGCCCGTTTCCGAGTGCACACGCTTGCCGACCGACAGCGCACGCTGCGACAGTTCGTGCAGCGTGCGGCCCACGGTGTGATTCGCCTCGGCGGTGGCGTACGCGCGGCGCACCTGTCCGAGAACCTGCGCCTCACCGACCACGGCGGAGTCGAGCCCGCTGGCGACCGAGAAGAGATGCTCGACCGCGGCTTCGGCGTAGCGGACGTAGGCGTACCGGGTCAGATCCTGCAGCGACATCCCCGAGTGCTCGCCCAGCACCTGACCGATCACCGAGAGGCCGCCGTGGAAGGCTTCAACCACCGCGTAGACCTCGACGCGGTTGCACGTCGACAACACCATGGCCTCGGTGACCAGCGAGGATTGCAGGATCTGCTCGATGATCTTGGCCTGATCGGCCTCGTCGGTGCTGAGTTGCTCGAGCACGGACACAGGCGCGCTCCGGTGCGAAACCCCGAAAAGCAGTACGCTCACGGCTTCCTCACCACCCCACCACGGTAATCGCTGACCAGCTGGGCAGCCAAATTCCCTCAGCGGGAGAGGTCTGCGCGCAGCCTCGGTTCGTCGAGTTCCCAGTAGCTGTGCTCGGCCCCGCCGAGCAGGACGACGGGCAGGCGGTCACCGTATTCGGCGCGCAGAGCCTTGTCCCCCGCGGCCGCGGCCTCGTCGACGTCGGTGACGCTGAGGGTGAACCCGAGCTCGTCGCGCAGCTCGGCCAGCCGGCCGGCCACCTTCTGACACATCGGGCAACCCTGGCGGGTGAGCAGCTGCACGGCGCGATCCACCCCGCCAGTATCGCGACCCGGTGTCCTACTGTTGTATCCGTGTCCGACGGTACTGAGATCGGCATCGACTCCCGGGCGCAGCAGATCGCCGGGGAGAGCAGCGCCGCGGCCGCGGCCGAGGGCCTCATCGAGCCTGCCGGCGAGTTGCCCGGCCCGCCGCCGCCTCCCCCGGACCTCACTGCCGCCGCGTTCTTCGACGTGGACAACACGCTGGTGCACGGCTCGTCGCTGGTGCACTTCGCGCGCGGCCTGGCGGCCCGCGAGTACTTCACCTACAAGGACCTGGCCCGCTTTGCGATGGCGCAGGCGAAGTTCCAGCTCACCGGCCGCGAGAACAGCGACGATGTGGCGGCGGGGCGACGCAAGGCGCTGGCCTTCATCGAGGGCCGCTCGACCGCGGAACTGGTGGCCCTCGGCGAGGAAATCTACGACGAGATCATCGCCGACAAGATCTGGCCGGGCACCCGTGCGTTGGCGCAGATGCACCTCGACGCCGGTCAGCAGGTGTGGCTCGTCACCGCGACGCCCTATGAGCTGGCCGACACGATCGCCCGCAGGCTCGGGCTCACCGGTGCGTTGGGCACCGTCGCCGAGTCGATCGACGGGGTGTTCACCGGGCGTCTGGTGGGTGACATCCTGCACGGCACCGGCAAGGCGCATGCCGTGCGCTCGCTGGCCATCCGCGAGGGGCTGAACCTACGTCGCTGCACCGCCTATTCGGACAGCTTCAACGACGTGCCGATGCTGTCCCTGGTCGGTACCGCCGTCGCGATCAACCCCGACGCCGACCTGCGCGACCTTGCCCGCGAGCGCGGGTGGGAGATCCGCGACTTCCGCACCGCCCGAAAAGCGGCCCGCATCGGCGTGCCGTCTGCGCTCGCGCTGGGTGCCGCCGGCGGCGCGTTGGCGGCCGTGGTGTCCCGTCGCGACCACAAGTAGCGGCCCGCACCGCTGATAGGCTCGCGCCGCGCATCGATCACCGACGAAAGCGGATCACGCATGACCATCGCCGAGAACATCATCGGGACCCACTACCGGTATCCCGACTATTTCGAGGTCGACCGCGAGAAGATCCGGGAGTTCGCCCGCGCCGTCAAAGACGACCATCCCGCGCACTACAGCGAGGAGGCCGCCAAGCAGTGCGGCCACGATGCCCTGATCGCGTCCCTGACGTTCCTCGCGGTCGCGGGCCGGCGGGTGCAGCTGGAGATCTTCAACCAGTTCGACGTTCCGATCAACATGGAGCGCGTCCTGCACCGTGACCAGAAGATCACGTTCCATCGGCCGATCCTCGCCGGGGACAAGCTGTTCTTCGACTCGTACCTGGACTCGGTGACCGAGTCGCACGGCGCGGTACTCACCGAGGTCCGCGGCGAAGTGACCGACGAACACGGAGAGCCGGTGCTGACCAGCGTCGTCACGGTGATGGGTGAGGCGCAGTCGGACACCGAGGCCGACGAGATCAGCGACCGCATCGCCGCACGACGCGACGAAGCGCTGCGCGCGATGGTGGCAAAGCAGACCGCGTCGTCTGACTGACGTTGCGGCGTCCGATTGACCCGGCCCACAGCAGGTCGGTCGGTCAGCCGAAGAAGGTGTTCCTGCGGTTGGCCAGCAGCTGGTAGAGCGTCTGCTGGATGGTCTCGCGAACCTGGTCGGTGATCTCGAAAGTGACCATCGGATCGTCGGCGGCCGAGTCGTCGTAGCCGGCGGTATCGATGGGCTCGCCGAACTGGATGTACCACTTGGACGGCAGAGGCACCACACCGAGCGGGCCGGCCAGGGGGAACAGCGGAGTCACCGGGAAGTACGGCAGACCGAGGAGCCGGGCGAGCAATTTCACGTCGGCGACCATCGGATAGATCTCTTCGGAGCCGACGATCGAGCAGGGCACGATCGGCGCCTTGGCGCGCAACGCCGCGGACACGAAGCCGCCGCGGCCGAAACGCTGCAGCTTGTAGCGGTCTTTGAAGGGCTTGCCCAGCCCCTTGTAGCCCTCGGGGAACACCGCGGTGAGCTCGCCGGCGGCCAGAAGTCGGTGGGCGTCGTCGGTGCACGCCATGGTGTGGCCGGCCTTGCGCGCGGCCTGCCCGACGAACGGCATGTCGAACACCATGTCGGCGGCCAGCAGACGAAGATCGCGCTGTGCGGGATGGTGGTCGCGGACCGCCACCGACGTCATGAGCCCGTCGAAGGGCAGCACCCCGGCGTGGTTGGCCACCACGAGACCGGCACCGGTCGCCGGCAGGTTCTCGACACCGCTGACCTCGACCCGGAACCACGAGTTGAACAGCACGCGCAGCACGGGCAGGAAGACCGCGTTGTTCAGGTGGGGATCGAAGCCGAACTCGTCGACGGTGTAGTCGCCCATCATCCTCTTGCGGATGAAGTCGGCCACCGCGGCGATCCGCGTGGCGAGTTCGCTGGGGGGTGCATCGGGTGCCGCGCCTAGGCCGGCACCGTCTCCACGATGCGCGTCGATGTCGCGGACAACGGCGGACAACTCTTCGGCGGTGGCGCGGCCATCGGCGTCGCCGTACAGAGACGGATGCCGCCGAGATCGGTCTCCCCGTTGCGCAGCCGCTCGACGGGCCGCTGCGCTCCTACTCGAATTCGAGTGCAGGGGAATGACTTTCGCTTTCGACTCGCCAGCCACCGTCTCGCTTCTCACCTTCCTGGCCTTCGAGCTAGGGTGTCCCCGCCCCCTCGCTGAGCCCTGAGTCTAGCGCCCGAACCGCGCTGCCGCCGACACAGCGCGGCGCTCCACAGCAGAAACCCAATTCGGATCCACGATGGGTTTGAGTCCCCGGCCGCGCACGTAGTCGTCGAAGGCCTCGGTGGTGGTCCACTTCGGGGTGTAGCCGAGCTCGGTGCGCAACCGCGTGGTGTCCATGACTCGGCCGTAGCTGAGGTAGTCCAGGCGTTCCCGATCGAGCTCGGTCGGCCGGCCGGCCCGCCACAGCGACATCGCCGCACGGGGCATCGGGAGCGCGAGCCGCCCGGACCGGCGAACCGCTTGGCTCATCATGATCACGCCGGACGCTCCGACGTTGAAGGTGCCTGCTTTGCCTGCGATGGTCGCCCGCTCCATCGCCCCCAGCGCGTCCTGCTCGTGCAGCAGCTGCATGCGGGCGTCGTGACCGATGATCGTCGGCACCACCGGACCGGCCAGGTAGCGCGACAACGCGGTGTCCATCGCCGGCCCGATCATGTTGGCCAGCCGCAGGATCGTGACCGCGATGTCGGGCCTTCTCCGGCCGAGTCCGCGGGCATAGCCCTCGATGTCGATGCTGTCGCGGGCGAACCCTTCCCCGGGCGGCCTGCGCCGGCTGCTGCTCTCGGCGAACAGCACGGGATCACGCGCGCTCGACCCGTAGATCTCCGAGGTCGACTTCAGGATCACCCGGCGCACCGACGGCGCCTTCTGGCAGGCCGCGAACAACTGGATTGCGCCCATCACGTTCAGCTCTTTGAGCGTGGCCCGGCCGCCGGACCTCGGCGCGTAGGACGCCGCGGCGGCGTGCACCACGGTGTCGACGTCGCCGTTACGAATCACCTTGGCGATGAACGGGTTCCGGATGTCGGCGCGGACGAACTCCGCGCGGCCCATACGCCGGAGGAGATCTTTGCTCGGCGCGATCGCGTCGACCGCGATGACGTGGTTGATCAGCGGGTTCTGCGCCAGCCGGGCGGTCAGATAGCCGCCGAGGAATCGGCAGGCGCCGGTGACCAGCACGACCTTGGGGTAGTTCAGACCGTCCCGGGCATCGGAGCCGCCCGAGTCACCCCCAGCATCCATCTCCGCAGCCTAGCGGCAGACGCCGCAGGACTACTTGCCGAGTTTTCTGCGCTGCACCCGGGTGCGACGAAGCAGCTTGCGGTGCTTCTTCTTCGACATGCGCTTACGCCGCTTCTTGATGACAGAACCCATGAACTCCGCTACCTCGGTTTTTTCGACGATCTCGACCGGTCACATTACCTGGCGACGGTCCCCGCGCCGAAATCCGCCCAAGAGGGGCCAGGGCGAAGAGCCTTCGGCCAGCGATGAGCGCTCGCGCGAAGAGCCTTCGGCCAGCGATGAGCGCTCGCGCGAAGAGCCTTCAGCCCGCGTCGAAGTACGAGCTCTCCAACATGTCGTGAACGGCTTTGGCGTGGACGCGGAATGACCGACCAACCCGCACCGCCGGCAGCTCACCGTTGTGCACCAGTCGATACACGGTCATCTTGCTGACCCGCATCAGGCTGGCCACCTCGGCCACGGTGAGAAATTGCGCTCGAGGCGGTTGGCCGTCGGACTGGCCGGCGTCGCGCGCCGCCTTTCCGTTGGCTGAATCCCGCGCCGACGGCCCGTTCATAGACGTCATCGCAACCCAATCCATCAGGCGCGGGCAGTTCCAGCGGCTTCCCCACCGCTGGCACCGACCCACACTTACCACTGGGAGAATAGCGTGGCGGGTGGGGTTACTGCGACGGGTGTGGGCTAATCAGTGTGAAATTGCTGAACTACTCCGGTGTAATTCCTAGCTGCTCAGAGCGGGTTTTCGCGGCTTCGACGGCGTTGGCGACCGCCGCGCGCAGGCCCCCACGCTCGAGTTCCCGCAGCCCAGCGGCGGTGGTGCCCCCTGGCGAGGTGACGGTGGCCCGTAGCTGGGCGGCCGAGGTGTCGGTCGGTGACGCCATCGCTCCGGAGGGACCCGACGCTGCGCCACCGTCGTTGCCTTCTGCATCCAACCGCTCCAGCAGCATCGCCGCCGAGCCTGCCATCGTCTGCACCACCAGGTCGGTAGCCACGGATCTGTTCAGACCCCCGTCCACCGCAGCGTCCACGAGCGCCTCGACCATCAGGAAGAAATACGCCGGACCGGACCCGGAGACCGCGGTCACGGTGTCGATCTGACTCTCGGCCACGGTCAGCACTCCACCGACGGCGTCGAACAGCGACGCCACCCCACGGACGTGCTCGGCGGTGGCGAACCGTCCCGGTGCGACCGCGCTGACCCCGCCGCCGACCAGCATGGGGGCGTTGGGCATCACCCGCACCACGGGCGATCCGGCGGGCAGCTTGTTTTCGAAGTAAGCCGCACTCACTCCGGCCGCAACCGTCACGAAGATCTGCTCCGCGGCATCACTTTCCGCGCGCGCCGCCGTCTCGGCGATGTCACCGACGACGCTGCCGACGTCGGAGGGCTTGACCGCGACGATCACGTACGTCGCGGTGTCGACCGCCTCGGCGACCGACGCGATGCGCACCGAGTACTTCTCCGCCAGGTACGTCGCACGGGTCGAGCTCTTCTCCGCGACCACGAGATCCTTGGTCTGACGCCCGGCCCGCAGCAGTCCCGCCAGCAACGCCTCTCCGATACTCCCGCCGCCGATGATCGCGATTCTGGCCATGCCGCACAGCATGACACGGCGGGCCGCCCAGATTCAGTCGGGCGCGGCGGGCACCATCGCGAGTTGGCGGGTCTGCACGATGATGCGCCCCTCGGAATCCACGACGATGTGGTCCTCGTCGAACCATTCCTGCCCGATCTGGGTCGTCGTGCACATCACTCTCAGCCACCCGTCGGCCGGCACGGCCCGCACATAGGCCGTCAACTGCACCGTGGGCGCCCAGCCGAACCTGTTGACACCGAACGTGACCGGCGCCGACACGTCACCGCACAGCAGCGCGAACAGCACGTCGGGCGCCGCGCCCTTCGGACGCACCCAGTACTCGATCATCGGTGGGCCACCGTCACCGCGCGGAGTGAATGACGTCAGCGACGGACGGATGTCGCAGCCGTGCGCGAGATGGACGACGTCGGCCATCGGATGGCCGGGACCGATCGGTTCCAGCCCCGGCGGCGGATCCGGCGTCATCAGGCGCAGCACCGGGTTGTCCGACAGCAGCGGCGGCACATGGCCTTCGGGGCGCGCCAGCGTGATCGCGGCCCGCAGCGCGGTGCGCGATCCCTGGTTCAGCTCGACATCGATCAGGCTCACGCGCCGCCCACGTTTGCGCACCGTGGTCACGATCTGCATCGGACCGGGATCGGGCGCCCACAGGAAACTGCCTGACACCGCAATGGGTTCCACCCCGGGTTCGCCGAGTTCGGTGCGCGCAGCGTGGGCGCACAACGCGAGCATCGCACCGCCGTGCACCTTCGGGCCGATGGTCCAGTGCTCGTTGAGCAGCCCGTGATAGCTGCCGGCACCGTCGGGTATCAGAGCCATCGCATCGGTGAACAGAGTGGAGCTCGTCATGGGTTCCTTGCCGGGTCAGCGCAGCAGGTGCGTGCGGGCGAACTGCAGCGATTCGGTCAGCAACTCGTCGCGCTCAGCTACCGACCGCGCGCCCGAGGTCGTCACTTCCAGGATCACGTGGCCGGAGAAGTCGCCGGCTGCCAGCGTCTCGCAGATCTCCACGGTCGGCTGCGTTCCGCGGCCCGGAACCAGGTGCTCGTCGGTCGAGGCGCCACTGCCGTCGCACAGGTGCAGGTGCACCAGCCCCTCCCCCATGCGCCGCGCCATGTCGACGGCGTCGGAGCCCGCGGTCGCGGTGTGGGAGAGATCCAGTGTGTAGTGCGCGTGGCCGCCGTCGAGCGGATCGTAGGACGGCGCGAACGCCGAGATGCCTGGCCCGGGGGCACCTCCGCGCTTACGCATCCGTTCGATCGAGGTCTGCCCGGAGCCGAAGAAGCGGTCGGCGCGGAAGGGGAACATGTTCTCCACAGCGACCATGACGTCACTGCTCGCCTCGAGTTCAGCTACCTGGGCGGCGAATCCCTCGGCGTAGCGGCGCTGCCAGCGAAACGGCGGATGGACCACGACGGTCTGGGCACCCAGCTGCTCGGCGGCCCGCACGCTGCGGTCCAGCTTGGCGATGGGGTTGGCGCCCCACACGCGCTGAGAGATGAGAAGGCACGGCGCGTGCACCGAGAGCACCGGGACGTCATAGCGCTGCGACAGCTCTTCGACAGCGTCGATGTCCTGGCTGACGGATTCCGCCCACACCATCAGCTCGACGCCGTCATATCCGAGAGTGGCGGCCATCTCGAACGCGGCCTCGGTCTTCAGCGGATAGACCGAGGCCGTGGACAGACCGACCTTGATGGCAGGGCGCACCCCGGTCAGCCCGATTGCAGCAACGCCAGCGGCCCGAGGGTGACCAACGCGCCGACCGCCACCGCGATCAGCGTGCTGCCGATGTCCTCGGTCTTGCGCACCACCCGGACACCGACGACCAGGCCCAGGATCACCAGCACCGACAACACGAGCGCGACGATGTTGTTCCACTTCCACAGCTGGTCGAACGCGAAGAACAGGCCAGCGCCGAACGCGACCGCGACGACGCTCTGACCGACCACCCACAGGCCGTGGACGACCGGCGACATCTGACGCGGTTCGAGTTCGTCGCCGCCTTCGTCCTCGTCGCCGTCGTCCTCGTCGTCGAGGGCGAGCGACGATTGCTGACCGCCGCGGCGGGCGACGTCGTCGGCGACGGTCTCCCCACCGAACAACGGGTCCTGGGTGGACCGCAGGTACGACGGCAGTTCGTCGTCCGCGGTGTCCTCTTCGGCTGCGTCCTCGGTCTCGGACTCTGTCTCGGTGGGCGTTTCCGCCTCGGGCTCCTCGGACACCGTGTCGTCGAGGTCGGCGGGGGCATCCGCGTCGACGGGGTCAGGGCTCATCAGCTCCGCGTCGACGGA
The DNA here is from genome assembly GCF_055419565.1 of Mycobacterium sp. IDUB_5. Classification (NCBI taxonomy): domain Bacteria; kingdom Bacillati; phylum Actinomycetota; class Actinomycetes; order Mycobacteriales; family Mycobacteriaceae; genus Mycobacterium; species Mycobacterium sp. IDUB_5. Next base: position 811,232 of record NZ_JBVAXX010000001.1, on the reverse strand, counting down.
GCTCTTGCGGCCGAACCGGCCGAACGGGGAGCGGCGCGGCGGGGCCACCGCGGCCTGAGGCTCCTCGGGGGCATCCTCGACCTCGGCTTCGGCGACCTGGGCTTCGTCGACCTGGGCTTCGTCGGTGTTGTCGGGGTCGGAGTCCTCGACCTCGACCAGCTCGTCGTCGGCTTCGGTCACCTCAGCCGCATCGGCCACGTCATCGGCGTCATCGGCGTCATCTGCTCGGTCGACGTCATCGACGTCAGGGACGTCATCGACCTCAAAGACGTCATCGACCCCGTCGGCCGCCTCAGCGATGGTGGCCGACTCCGGCTCGGGTTCAGGTTCGGGGGCCGGCTCGGGGGCGGCGGGCTCGTCGGGCCGGACGATCGGGATCTCGCCGGTGAGCTCGGCGACGGTGACGGCGTCGGCGTTACCGCGGCGACGGCGCCGGCGACCGCCGACCGGGGGTGCGCCGATGGTGCCGTTCTTCGCCAGCAGCTCGGCGACCGAGATCGGCCGGGTGTTGGTGTAGTCGTCTGGTCCAGTCATCGCCTGCTCGCCCTCGCGGTTGCCTGCTTACCGTCCAGCATTGCGCACCGACACCCGCCCTGAGGGCGAATGCCCGCCCACGAGCGCCGTACCGTCGGCTTCGCTGTCGAGTTTCCGCAGGATCAAGCCCTCCCGCAACGCCCACGGGCAAATGTCTACGCTTTCGATACCTAAGGCTTTCATGCTCGCCTCGGCCACCAGGGCGCCCGCTACGATCTGCGGCGCACGGTCGGCGCTCACTCCTTCCAGCTCGGCACGGTCGGACGCGGTCATCCTAGAGATGAAAGCTATGAGCTGACGAAGACCCGCAGCCGTGAGCGTGCGCTTGACGCGCGGACCAGCGCCCGACGGTGCCGCACCGGTCAGCCGCGCCAGCGAACGAAACGTCTTCGACGTGGCCACCGCCAGATCGGGGCTTCCGGCTTCGGCGATCGCCGTCCCCGCTTCGGAGAGTTCGTTGGCCAGCCAATCCCTCAGCATCGCCACGCGCCGGCGGCCGGGCGGATCCTCGGGCAGCCACTCGCGGGTCAGCCGACCGGCGCCCAGGGGCAGCGACATCGCCACGTCAGGTTCCTCGTCGACCCCGCTGGACAGCTCCAGTGAGCCGCCGCCGATGTCGATGTTGATGATGCGGCCGGCGCTCCAGCCGTACCAGCGCCGCACCGCCAGGAACGTCAGCCGTGACTCGTCGACCCCGCTGAGCACACGCAGATCCACGCCGGTGTCCGACTTCACCCGTGACAGCACGTCTTCGGAGTTCTTCGCATCGCGCACCGCCGATGTCGCGAACGCCATCAGCTCCGAACATCCCGAACTGGTGGCGATCTTGGCGAATTCGTCGATCGTGCCGATCAGCTTGTCGGCACCCCGGCGGGTCAGCTTCCCCGAGGTGTCGATGGCCTCGGCCAGGCGCAGGGACGCCTTCGTCGAACTCATCGGTGTGGGGTGCCCACCGCGGCGCGCGTCCACCACCAACAGGTGAACGGTATTGCTGCCCACGTCGAGCACGCCTAATCGCACCCGTCCAACCTAATGGGTCTACCGTGGAAAACCGTGACTGGTCCGTACCCGGGTGAGGTGGAACTCGATTTCGCCCGTGAGTGGGTGGAGTTCTACGACCCCGAAGACCCCAAACATGTGATCGCCGCGGACATGACGTGGCTGCTGTCCCGCTGGACGTGCGTATTCGGCACACCGGCGTGCAAAGGCACCGTCGCCGACCGACCCGACGACGGATGTTGTTCCCACGGAGCGTTTCTCTCCGATGACGACGACCGCGCCAAGCTCGACGACGCCGTGAAGCTGCTCACCGATGAAGACTGGCAGTTCCGGGACAAGGGTCTGGGCAAGAAGGGCTACCTCGAACTCGATGAGTACGACGACGAGCCCACCTGGCGGACGCGAAAGTACAAGGGCGCGTGCATCTTTCTGAATCGCCCAGGGTGGCCGGGCGGTATCGGGTGCTCGCTGCACACCAAGGCGCTGCAATTGGGGGTGGAACCGCTGACCCTCAAGCCGGAGGTGTGCTGGCAGCTGCCGATCCGGCGCACGCAGGAGTGGGTCGACCGGCCCGACGGCTCGCAGATCCTGAAGTCGACGATCACCGAGTACGACCGGCGCGGCTGGGGTGAGGGCGGGCTCGACCTGACCTGGTACTGCACCGGCGATCCCAACGCCCACGTCGGAGAGAAGCCGGTGTGGCAGTCCTATGCCCCCGAGTTGACCGAGCTGCTCGGCGAGAAGGCCTATGCCGAGCTGGCAGCGATATGCAAGCGGCGCAGCGCATTAGGGCTGGTCGCGGTACACCCCGCCACGCGGGCCGCCGAGTGAGCGACGGGCTCTTCCTCTTCCGGCTCATTCCCCCGCGCGCCGACTTCGCGCAGACGATGACCGACGCAGAGCAGGACGCGATGGCCGCTCACACCGACTACTGGAATGACCTTCTGGCCGTCGGACGGGTGGTCGTCTACGGCCCGGTGGCCGATCCAGAGGGCGTGTGGGGGCTCGGGGTGCTGCGGGTCACCGACCGCGCCGAAGCGCTGGCGATCGGCGAGGCCGACCCGTCGGTGATCGCCGGAGTCAACACCTTCGAGGTGCTCGAGATAATGGGTGGCCGTACGGGTTGAGCCGGCGCGGCGCGGCGGTGCGCCGCAGCGCCGGAGCCACCGGGCGACCCTGAAGGAGGCCCGCCACGTCGCCCGCGTCGATTGCGTAGCGGTAGACCGGCAGCGCGTCCCGCACGGCCGCGATCGTGTGATCGATGGCCTCGTCGTCGTGGGCGGCCGACGTCACGAACGACTGACCGAGCACGCCACGGCGCAGCAATTCCTGCATGAATAGCGTGCGGTACGCCTGCGACGGCGCGCCCTCGGCGTCGCGGGTGATGAACACCAGACACGACGGACGGCCCGTCACCGTGAGGACATCGGACAACCCCGCCTCGGCGATGACCGCGTTCGTTCCGGCGGCCAGCCGGCGGCCGGCCCCCTCCATACGGGCCACCGGATCCTCGCTGCGGTAGGCCGCGACGACGGCACGGAACGCGGCCAGCGACGCCGTTTCGGGGCCGTGCGTGGTCGAGAGCAGGAACACCCGCTCGGCGTCGGTGCGCAGCCCGCCGAGCTCCATGTACTCGCGGCGGCCCGCCAGGGCCGACAGGGGGAAACCGTTGGCCAACGCCTTGCCCCAGCACGACAGATCCGGCGTCACGCCGTAGACCGACTGCGCGCCACCGGCCGCCCAGCGGAAGCCGGTGATCATCTCGTCGAAGACCAGCAGCGTGCCGTGCCGGTCGCACAGTTCACGCACGCCCTGCAGATAGCCCGGCTCGGGATCTGCCATCGCGGTCGCGGCCTCCATCACGACGCAGGCGACGTCGTTGTCGGAGAGCAGCGCGGCCAGCGCGCCGAGATCGTTGTAGGGGAAGCGCTTCGTCGCAGCGGCATGTTCGGACGGGATGCCGCCGGCCATCGGGGTGGTGCCGATGAACCAGTCGTCGGTGGAGAAGAACGGCTGATCGCAGATGGCGACGGCGAGGCGACCGGTGACCGCGCGGGCCAGCCGGACCGCGGCCGTGGTCGCGTCGGAACCGTTCTTGGCGAATTTCACCATGTCGGCTCCCGGCACCAGGGCCAGGAAGTCCTCGGCGGCAGCCACTTCCGCGGCGGTGGGCCGGCTGAAGTTGACCCCGCCGGCGATCGCGCGGGTCACCGCCTCGACGACGGGTGGGTAGCCGTGCCCGAGTGTCACCGCGCGCAGACCCATGCCGTATTCGACGTAGTCGTTGCCGTCGACGTCCCACACACGGCAGCCCGCGCCGTGTGTCAGCACCGGCGGCATGGATTCCGGATACTGGTCGGCACCACGGGCATAGGTGTGGGCGCCACCGGGAACTAGATCGTGCAGACGGTTTTGCAGCAGTCGCGATCCGGCGAAAACCCGTGTCTCCATCGTGAAGTCGTCGGTCACCCAGCGGCCGTCCAACTCGGGGAAGCGGTGCGAGACCTCGCCCAGGAGATCGGGGAGGGTGAGCAGCACCGTGTCGGGCCGGGCCGCGACGAGGTCCTGCGGGGCGATGATCGGGATGCCGGTGCCGGGCATCCGGCGACCCTGCTTGGCCGGCGACGCGTCACCGACCGCGGCGACGAGCGAGGAATCGACACCGGCGCGGCTGAACAGCGCCACCGCCCGCGACGCCGCGCCGTAGGCGTAAACGCGCCGCCCCGCCCGACGTTCCTCTTCGAGCCAGGACCGCAGCGCCACGGTCTGCGTCTCGGCGGCATCCTGCAGGGTCGCGACGGTCGCCGGGTCGGTCATGCTGACCTCTGCCGACAGCAGCTCGGCCACCGCGGGGCCGGGCTCACCGCTGCCGTGCACGGCGGCGACCAACACCGTGCCGCCGTACAGGTCGAACGTCCACGCATCCACGGCCCGCATGCCGACGCGAGCGAGTTGGGTCACGACGGCCGGCGTGGAGTAGTACGCGAAGTGTCCGTGGCGCAACGCATTCCACTGGCCTCCGGCGACGATGGCAGCCAGCGTGTGGAACTGCAGGAGCAGCACCCCGCCGGGCGCGGTGGTGGCCGCCCGCCGCGCGAACGCCGCCTCCTGATCGGGTTCGTGCATGATGCCGAAACAGTCGAGCACCACATCGGCAGGGCCCTCGGAGCCCCGGTAGCCCCGCTCGGTCAGCAGGGGCAGCCAGCTGCCGCCGTGCGGGCTGCCGAACTCGCGCACCGTGCCGCCGGCAAGCATGCCAGCTGCCGCGACCCGGGAGATCGCCTCTGCTGCTTGGTCTTTCAGGGCCTGTGGTTCCACACCGCGCGGTTCGGCGGTCTCGGTGTCGTCGTCGGCCAATTGCGCAAGGCCGCAGGCGTCGCAGACGACCATGGCGAGCGGGTGCACCGCCTCACCTACCGTCAGCGGCGTGTCGGCGGAGGGGAAATGATCGGCCGCGGGGACCGACCCGAGGTCGAGCACCCGATGCAGCCGGGGGTGCCGGCAACTACGGCACGTGTCCTGGATCTGGGTGGCGCTCATGTCAGGATGACTTCGTGCGCATCGAACCGGGCCGCCTCGACGGCGTCGCCACCTTCGTCCCCCAGCCGCACCACGACGAGCGTGGCTGGTTCACCCGCACCTTCGACGTCGAGATCTTCGACCGGTGGCGCGGCGTGGAGGGCGCGGCGGCCGGTTTCCTGCAGGATTCCCAGTCCCGCTCGGCGCGCGGCGTCATCCGCGGGCTGCACGGTCGCCGTGCGCCCGGGGAGGCCAAGCTGGTGCGGTGCGCCCGCGGTGCGGTGCACGACGTGCTCGTCGACGCGCGGCCGGAGTCGCCGACGTTCGGGCAGCACGAGGTGTTCCTGCTCGACGATGTCACGTTCGCGCATCTGTACGTGCCGCCGGGGATGCTGCACGGCTTCCAGGCGCTGACCGACTGGGCTGACGTCTGCTACCGCATCGACCGCGCTCACGATCCCGCCGATGACCTCGCGGTGTCGTGGCAGGACCCGACGCTGGCGATCGAGTGGCCGCTGCACCCGCCGACGATGTCCGCGCGGGACGCCTCGGCGGGCAGCTGGGCAGAGTTGCTCACACGAATTCGCTGACACGACGCATCTTCTCGTCGAGCTGACCAGCGCCCTGCAGATGGGCGAGGCGGGCCAGCCGGGTGAAGGTGTGCTCGAAGTCGGCGGCGGTCAGACCGTGCCGGACATACGCGTCGGCCAACTCGACCGCGCCGTCCGCGACCGTGATGGCCGCCTGGTAGCCGAGTTCGGCACGCGCACGGGCGAAGTCGACCCGGTAGGAGCGCGGGTCGGCACCGGTCTCGCCGGTGATGTCGACCCGCGAGCCGGCAACCGCGTCGCCGACGCGGCGGGCGATCTGCTCGACGGTGACGTTGTTGGCTTCGCTGCCGATGTTGTAGGCCCGGCACGACACCAGCTCGGCCGGGGCGGTCAGGCAGAGCGCGAACGCCTCGGCGATGTCGCGGGCGTGCACCAACGGGCGCCAGGGTGTTCCGTCGGAGAGCACCCGCACCACGCCGGTCAGGACCGCCGAACCGACCAGGTTGTTGAGCACGATGTCGGCGCGCAGTCGCGGCGAGAAGCCGAAAGCCGTTGCGTTGCGCAGGAAGACCGGCGTGAAGCCGGAGTCGGCGAGTGCGGTCAGATCGTCTTCGACGCGGACCTTGCTCACCGCGTACGGGGTCAGCGGGCGCAGCGGCGCGTCCTCATCGACCAGCCCCTCCCCCGCGGCGCCGTACACCGAACACGTCGATGCATAGCAAAAGCGTTGCACACCTGCTTCTTTGGCCAGGCGGGCCAATCGCACCGAGGCGTGGTGGTTGATGTCGTGGGTGATGTCGGGGTTCAGAGCCCCGAGCGGATCGTTGGACAGTGCGGCGAGGTGCACCACGGCGTCGATGCCGCGCAACTGCTCGACGGTGACGTCGCGCAGGTCGACGCTCAGTGCCGGCGGGTCAGCGGGCGCGGGACCCAGCACGCAGTCGGCGAAGTAACCGTTGTCGAGTCCGACGACGTCGTGTCCGGCCGCCTGCAGCACCGGCACCATCACCGTGCCCAGATAACCCTGATGTCCTGTCACCAAGACCTTCACGATGCCGTCCTCCCAAAACTCACGATCGTCTTCTCCATCAGGAATGCCTCGGCGTGCGCGCTGCGGCACTGGATACCGCGCAGGCGGGACAAGCCCAGAAACGCCTCCTCGTCGAACCAGTCCCGGTCGGTCTGCGACGGGTAGTGCTTGTGCAGCAGGCGCGCCTTCTCGTGCGCGATCTCCGAGTCGATCGGATGGAACACGCTGGGCGACGGGGTGTCCGACTCCCATTTGAGGATCTCGTATCCCAGGATCAGGTGGTCCCGGAACTCGGTGGGCGTCAGCTCGGCGAGAAGCCGGTGATCCTGGTGGGCATCTGCGCGCTGCGTGCTGAACACGACGTCGGGCTCACAGCTGCGCCGGAAGGTCCGCAGTCCGTCCTTGACGTCGTTCCAGTGTGCGGGGGTTGCCCCGTCAGGGATGCCCAGCAGCGTCAACTGCACATCGGCATCCGGACAGAACGCGGCCAGCGCACCGCGCTCCTCGGCTTCCCGGATCGTGCCGGCGCCGCAGAGCACCAGAGCGTGCACCCGAAGTCCCGGATTGTCGCGGCTCAGCGTCAGGAGTGTGGCACCCATGCCGATGGCGATGTCGTCGCAATGCGCACCGAGCACCGCGATCTCGGTCAGCGCACCGGTCTGCAAGCCGATCATGAGACCGCCATTTTCTCGTGCGCCTTCTCGTGCTCCCACAGCGCCCACGGCCGGTCCCCGCTGCGGTACGCCGCATCGAGTTCGGCGCGCTCCTTGAACGTGTCGGCCGGCTTCCAGAAGCCGAGATGCTTGTAGCCGTAGAGCTTTCCGCGGGTGGCCAGCCTCCCGCACACGTCCTCGACCAGATCGCAGTTCTCGGTGAGCATCTCGAGCACGTCACCAGAGAGCACGAAATAGCCGCCGTTCTCCCAGATCGGCAACCGCGACACCGGGGTGATGCCCGTGACCGCGCCCGCGTGGGGGCCGGATTCGACGATGTCGACGCAGTGGAACGACGACTGCGGGGGGACGATCAGCATGGAGGCCGTGGCACCGGATTCCTTGACCTCGTCGATGATGTCGTTCATCGGGGCATCGGTGAGCACGTCGGCATAGTTGGCCAGGAAGTACTCCTCACCCTCCAGGTAGGGACGAACCCGCCGAAGTCGTTCCCCGATGGGCGATTCGGCGCCGGTGTCGACGAACGTGATGGTCCAGTCGCTGATGTCGGTCTGCAGCAGCTCCACCTTGCCGCCGCGGATGACGAAATCGTTGGACACCGACTCCCGGTAGGACAGGAAGTAGTTCTTGATGTGCTCGGCGCCGTAGCCCAGGCACAGCACGAACTCGGTGTGGCCGAAGTGCGCGTAGTACCGCATCACATGCCAGATCAGCGGTCGTGGACCGATCATCTGCATCGGCTTGGGGATCTCGTCGTCGCTACCGTTGCGCATCCGCATGCCGTAACCACCGCAGAACAGGACGACCTTCATTGTTGTTTTCCTTCCGCCAGTTCGACGACGTGCAGGTTGGGTAGCGGGTACACCAGGCGGGCGCCCCACGCCGCGGCGTAGCGCAGCTGTTCGGTGATCTCGGGCTCCAGATTCCACGGCAACACGACGATCACGTCGGGCTGATCCTTGGCCAGCTGCGCCGGATCGTGGATCGGGATACGCGTTCCCGGAGTGAATCGCCCGTGCTTGTAGGGGTTTCGGTCGACGGTGTACTCGAGCAGGTCGGGCCGGATGCCGCAGTAGTTGAGCAGGGTATTGCCCTTGCCGGGCGCGCCGTAGCCCACCACGCGCTCGCCGCGGGCGCGGCACTCCAGCAGGTACCGGAGCAGTTCGTGGCGGATGTCCTCGGTGCGGGGCCTCAGCGTGAGGTAGCCGCCGACGTCGTGCAGACCGGCGCGCTCCTCCTCGGCCAGCGCATCGGCCACCCGCGACGTCGGTGTCGCACCGAGTTCGGTCGGGCGGGCCCACACCCGGATCGATCCGCCGTGGGTGGGCAGCATCTCGACGTCGACGACCGACAGGCCGCCGGCGGCCAGCGCGCGCATCGCCGACAGCACGGTGTAGTACTGGAAGTGCTCGTGGTAGATCGTGTCGAACTGCCCCAGCGCCACCAGGTTCAGCGCGTGGTGCACCTCGATGCTGCACCAGCCGTCGTCGGCGACCAGGGTCCGTAGCGACCGGGTGAATCCGTTCAGGTCGGGGATGTGGGCGTAGACGTTGTTGGCGACGACGAGGTCGGCGGGCCCGTGTTCGGCACGCGTGGTAGCCGCCGTCTGCTCGTCGAGAAACGCCGGGACCGTCGGCACCCCGCGTTGCCGTGCTGCCTCGCCCACGTTGACCGACGGTTCGATGCCCAGGCATCTGATGCCGGCGTCGACGACGTGGGTGAGCAGGTAGCCGTCGTTGCTGGCCACCTCGACGACGAACGAATCCGTCTGCAGGCCAACCTTGTCCGTCGCCTCGCTGACGAAGCGACGCGCGTGGTCGACCCAGCTGTCGGAGTACGACGAGAAGTACGCGTACTCCGTGAAGGTCTCCTCGGGGGTGATCAGCGCGGGGATCTGCAGCAGAAGGCAGTCCTGGCAGAGCCGCAGGTGCAACGGAAACGTCGCCTCTGGGGCGTCCAATTCGCCTGCGGTGAGGAATTTCTCGCACGGCGGGGTGGCCCCGAGATCCAGCACGCTGTGCATCCTGGTCGAGCCGCACAACCGGCACATCATTGCGAACATCCCTTCGCCTGGTAGCGGAACACGGTGGTGGTCTCGTCCTGCAGGCGCACACACCACTGCGGACTCCCGGCGAACATCGCCTCGAACCGATCGACGGCGTCACCCGTGGCGTAGCCGAAGTACTCGAACGCCGCCTTCGCGTCGTCGGTGAAGATGAAGTAGGTCTCCCCCGGGCTGGCGGCTGCCTGCGCGGTGACGTCGTCGAACTGCCGGGCGTCGGGGAAACCGTCCAGGAAGCCGGGCCACTTCTCGACGACCGGGGTGTCGAACGAGTCGTTCTGCGCGGCGAAGTCGACCCACCGGGCCGTCGCACGCGTGGGCATGCCCGCCGAGTGCAGGCTCCACAGGGTCGCCGGCGCGTGTGCGCTGTCGACGAGGCTGTTCAGCAGGGCCAGTTCGGACGGCCGGGCCATGTTCAGGTACCAGTTGCCGTAGTAACCCTGCAGGCCCGCGGCGGCAATCACCGCGAGCGCGGCGGTGGCGACGTAGTGCACGAGCGGCCGGGTCAGTGCCGCGACGGCCAGCGGCGCGATCAGGATGGCCGCACCGGGCACCGCGTAGAGGTAGACGCGGAAGATGGCCTCGCCGCCGTAGCTGCTGAACATCAGCAGCACGAAGGGGCTGAACGCGAGGATCACGGGCACCGCGACCGGCCGCTTGCGCCGCCACCACACGATCGCGGCCACCACGGCCAGTGCCATGATGGTCGCGGACAGGCCCCGGCACACCAGCGAGGTGGCCACCTTGGCCAATGAGCCCGCGTACTCCGCGTTACCCGAACCGTTGGCCAGGGGATTGAGGCTCGACAACCCGCCGTGTTCGAACACGATGTAGCGCCGCGGGTACAGGTAGCCGAACAGGACTGCGGCATAGGCGATCAGGGACCAGCGGGGGCGCAGGTCACCGGTGAACGCGAACAACGCCACCACCCCGAAGATCCAGTACGGCGTCAGCTGGTGCGTCGGCACCAGGGCCACGAACAACGCGAACGCCAGCCAGCCCGCGCGACGGTCGGCACGCGACGCCAGCAGCGCCACGACGATGCCGAGGCCGAGCACGAAACCGTAGGCCTGAGGAGCGAAGTAGTCCTGCGCCACCCAGTTGGCCAGCTCGGCGATCATCACCGCGACGAGCACCGCGCGGCGGTTCAGACCCAGTATGGCGGCCAGCGACCCGACCACCAGAGCCAGCACCGCGTGGATGACCGGTGCGAACCAGTGCGCCACCGATGTCGGGTCCAGTGTGGTGACCTCGCTGAACCAGGCGAAGGTGGTGAAGAAGGCCGGCCACTCGCGGTAGACGTCGACGCCCGTGGGCGGCAGAACCCGATGGGTGAGCAGGAAGTCGACGATGCCGAGGTGCTTGTAGGTCCACGCGTACATCGGCAGGTCTGTGATCAGCGTGGCCGTGAGCCGCAGCACCATGATGGTCGCGACGATCGCGGCGGCGGCGGTCAGCAGGGCCCCGCGCCGCAACGCGGCGACGAACGCGGCGACCAGCACCGCGGCCAGCACCACCAGTACCGGTCCGGTGCCGGTGGCCAGCAGTCCGAACGGCGACGACTCAGCGCCCGCCATGCCCGGCAGCGCCGTCGCCCACGCGCACAGCACCGCGACGATGACGAGGTACGGCGCGCTCACCCGCCACGACGGCGGGAGCATCGCGGCGGGCACCCGCAGGGGTGCGTGCGGGCGACGCAGCGCGCACAGCACCGCGGAGGTGACGACGACGGCGACCAGCGCCGCGAGCAACGGAATCGGGAGCGACCCGTGCAGCCACGTCACCGTCACGGTGCCTGCGGCGGCCACCGCCATCCCGGTCGTCGGGACGATCGCGACGGCGGCCGCGACGGGCACGCGCAGCCACAACACCGCGGCCATCCCAGGCCCGGTGAGGAGGAAGGCGGTCAGCAGGACCGCCCGGGCCGGGGTGCCGATGGGTGCCAGGGCCAGCAGTCCCGCCGCCGCGGAGACCAGCGTCAGCCACTCGGGCCGCAACAGCTCGAGCTCGATGCGCCGCCGCGGAGGCGGCACGCGGCGGTGCCGGCCGCCCGACTGCGGGCGGGCCGAGCTGGGCCGTTCGAGGAGATCAGTCACCGGTCACCCGCACCCAGTCGACCGTCATCGCAGCAGGAGACGGCGTGGAGGCATCGGCAGGTCCGGGCCACGACCCGCCCACGGCGACGTTGAGCAGGAGGTAGAACGGCTTGTCGAAGACCCATTTCTCGTCGGGGGGCAGATCCGCTTCCCGGAACATAGACGTGGTGCGATCGTCGACGCCCATCGTGATCACCCCTGGGTCGCGCTGCACCCAGTAGGTGTGGAAGTCATCGACGAACGGCGGCTGGATGGGAAGGGTGCCCGCCAGCTTGTACTCACTGCCGTCGGAGTCGGGGCCGATCGCCCCGTTGTGGATGAAGTCGGCGCCCGCGATGGTCTCCACCACGTCGAGCTCGCCGCTGCGGGGCCAGCCGACGTGGTCGACGTCGTCACCGAGCAGCCAGAACGCCGGGTGCAGGCCCGTGCCCCGGGGGAGCCGCAGCCGCGCTTCGGCGCGCCCGTGCACGAACGAGAGCTTGCCTTGGGTGGTCAGTCTGGCCGAGGTGAACCCGTCGCCGTCTCGGCGGGCGGTGATCACCAGGTGGCCGTCGCCGTCGAGTGACGCGTTCTCCGGGGAGTCGGTGTAGGTCTGCGCCTCGCCGTTGCCCCACCCGCCGCCGCCGAGGTCGTAGCCCCAGCGCGCCGGGTCCGGGCGGCTGCCCGCCGGACCGTTGAAGTCGTCGAACATCACCACCGACGCCGATGCGGTCGGCCGATCGATCGTGCACAGCAGAGTCACCGGCACGATCGTGACCAGCAGCAGCGTCCCCGCTCGGAGCCAGGCCTGTCCCGTCCGGCGGGACCTGGGCTGGTCGTCCCCGATGTCGCCGTCCTTCCCGACCCGACGCAACCACGCGATGCAGGGTCCGATCAGGATGGTCGCCGACAGTGTCTCGGCCGCCAGATACGCCCAACCGACACCGACGATGCCCATCGACCGGGTGGCGTACCACGAGCCGGCGATGATCACCACGGTCATCAGCGCCTGCACGCTGAGGTACAGCCCGAGGGTGCGGCGCACACGGGAGAAGCCTTCGTAGACCGCGGCGACACCGGACAGCGGCAGGAACGCAGCGGCCAGCCACAGCAGGCCGTGGGCCTCGGCGCGATACTCCGGTCCGGCGATGCTCAGCATCAGCGGGCCGACCAGCACCAGGCCCGCCGACGCGGCGATCGCCACGGCGGCCAGCGAGCGCACCATCCGCCAGGACAGCGCGAGGATCTGGTCGGGGTGGGCAGCAACCTCGGCGACGTACGGACTGACGACGAGGTGCAGCATCAGATACAGCGCACTGATCATCGCCCACGCGACCGCGAAGTACGCGTTGGCGGCCTCCCCGACCTGGGTCACCACGATGAGAGGAACCACCAGCGGCCCGATGGACCACAGCGACGCGATGCCGAACGACGACCCGAAGTACGACCACATCTGCCGGCGCGGCGGAAGATCCGGGCCCCTGTGCCACCGCGGGTGTCTGCGGCTGCGCCGATCGACGATCACGTAGGTGCACAGCGCCGCCACGGCGGCGGTCAGCGTCCAGCTCAGCACGATGGTCGCGGCGTGATCCCAGATCGCCAACGCTGCAACGGCGGCCAGCTTCGCGACCGCGTGCACGAGATTCTTGACCGCGGCCCAGCGAGCCACCCCGAGGCCGGCCGATGCCTTGTCCAGGAGGGCGAAGACCGCCAGCACCATCACCATCAGCGGGAAACCGACCATCGCCGAGGGGGTGTGGAACAGCGGGTCGCGCGGACCGAACGCCACCAGGGCCGCGCCCGTCAGCAGACCCATGACGGCGACGAGCACGAATCCACGGCGAAGCAGACTGGGCGCGCGCCAGCCGGCGACGGGCAGGAACCGTTCGTACAGGACGTCGAGGCCCAGCGTCGACATCGTCGACAGCAGGACCGCCGAGGTGATGAGCGCCGACGCCAAACCCACCTGCGCCGGCGGGAAAAGGCGCGCGGCCACGGCCCAGAAGGCAAGTCCCAGAACACCTGTCGACGCCGTCGACAGGATGAGTGCGACGGTGTTGAGTCGCAGGTTCTGCGCGGCCGAGGGGTCGGCTCCGGCGTCATCGCGGCGGAGCACCGACAGTGCTGGACTCATCGTGGCACCGCCAGGGGCGCCACCGAGCGCCCTTCCCGCCGCGCGGCGCGGTAGGCGCGGAACCCCGCCAGCACCGATCGCCACGCCGGCGTGGTGAGCCCCCCGGGAAGAAGATCAGCGAGGTCGTCGGCCGGTTTGGAGGTGGCGGCCGAATCCGCCAGGTAGGTCGCGAACTGGGGCGCCTTGACCGCCGCGGTGGCGAAGGCCCGCGGCGCGATCGCCGGGTCCAGCGCGATCTTGGCGATCCACGCGCCGAGCCCGATCCCGTAGGTCCGGCTCTGAGCGGCCAGCCCCTCGCTGCTGGCGCGATGCCGGTGCCAGACGATCGACGCCGGGTCGTAGACGAGCTTGCCGCCGGCACGCAGCAAGCGGAAGAACATGTCGAGGTCTTCCCCACCGCCGGTGGGCGAACCGGCTCCGAGCGCCTCGTCGAAACCTCCGACGCGCACCACCGCGGCACGGTCGACGGCGAAGTTCGCGCCGGTGCCGTAGTGCCCGACGGCGAACGGGAACAGCGGGATGTCCTGCGGGGGTTCGGCCCAGTCGAAGACACGCGCGCGCATGCATGACGACCAGCCGACCCGGGAGTCGAAATACGCCTGCGCCGGAGTCCGCAGTTCCGCAGCGGGCACCAGACCGGAGACACACCACACGGAGTCACCACGAGTGAATCCTCGGGCGACCGCAGTGAGCCAGTGCCGGTCGACGACCACGTCGTCGTCGGTGAAGGCCACCACGTCTCCCGCCGCGGCAAGAAGGCCGGTGTTGCGGGCCCGAGACAGCCCCGGGCGCGGCTCGTCGATCACCCGGACGCGGGGGTCGCCGAGCGCGGCGACGTAGCGGCGGGTGGCGTCAGTCGCCGCGGCGTTGTCCACGACGATGATCTCGAGGTCGGGATAGTCCAGTGCGCGAACGGAGTCCAGCGCGGTCTGCAGCATCGAGACCCGGTCTCGGGTGCAGATCACGACCGTGACGGCCGGAGGCGGATCCGGCAGCACCGGCGGCGCCGGCGGACTGGGCAGGTCGACGGCCGCTGCGCGCAGCAGATCCGCGTCCACGGTTCCGTCGACCCCGTCGGGGGTGATGTCGAGCGTGACGAAACCCAACGGGCCGCCGTCGGCGCGCACCAGCAGGCATGCGCGGGCGTAACCGCTCGCGCCCCGCAGTCGATACCGCGGGGCGGCAGGATCCCGATCGAGCGCGTCGGTCCAGACCTCACCGATCCAGGTCGCGCCCTCCCAGGTCGGGGCTTCGGCAGTGGGGAGCACCGGGGCGATGGTCGCCTCGGGCAGGGTCAGATCGGTCATGACCACGCACCACCCCGACGGGCGAGTACGCCCCGCAGGTAGCCGGCGGTGGTGACGACCAGACCGGCCACGATCATGCCGGCCCGCGCCCGTCCGCCGCGCCGCCGCGACAGCACCTCGCGAACCACCGCGCGCGGGAGCACCCGGGTGGCGTAACTCTGCTCGCTGTCCAGCGATTTCGGCGCGGCGGCCAGTCGGGTCACCACCGCTTTGGACATCCCCTCGTGATAGCAGCGACGCATGAAGTACCGCGGTGTGGCGCGGTCTGCGCTGACGTGGTGCGACACCGCCGCCGACGGATCGAGCAGCACCCGACTCCTCGGGCGCTGAGCGCGCAACCGCAGGAACAGCTCGGTCTCCTCGCCACCCACGGGCACCGAGCCGACGCGACCGACCTCCGAACGGAAGCCGCCGATCTCGGCGAAGACCGACCGGCGCAGAGACATGTTGCAGCCCAACGGGTTACGCACCGCAGCGACTCGCTGCGGCTGTCCGGCATAGCTGCAGCCCACCACCCAGTCGAATTCGGCGGGCATCCACCGCGGCCTGTCGGACGGCCAGACCGGCGCGGCGTGACCACCGACACCGACGACCTCGGGATCGTCGTAGTGCGCCAACAACGCGGCGCTCCACCCCGGCTGCGCTGCCGCGTCGTCGTCGAGGAAGGCCACGATGTCACCGCGGCTGGCCGCGACCCCCGTGTTGCGCGCATCCGAGAGACCACGCTCCCCGGTGTTGCGGCACACCATGATCCGCGTGTCGGCGCCGAAGCGATCAGCCGTCCGCTGGAAGAGCTCCTCGTTGTGGTCGATCACGACCACCAGCTCCGTCACCGTGTCCTGTTCGGCTAGAACAGATTCCACCGCGCGGCACAGATCGCCCCAGCGCGCCAGGGTGTAGGCGCACACGACGACGGACAGGTTCAGCGCCGGTCGGCGCACCTGACGGTCACCGACGTCTTGCAACAGCATCGCCGCCAAGGTCCTTTCCTGCTCGTCGCTGGACAGCACACCGGCGCCGGTTGCGCAGGTTGCTCAGTGCGTACAGACCGGTGCGGCGCAGCTGCATGTCGTAGGACCGCAGTCGGCCGTACAGCACGTCACCGGTGCTGACACTCCAGCGTGTGTCGGCCGCGAGGCCGTCGCTGAACCCCAGTTGCTGCCGAAGCTGCGAGCGCGCCGAGGTCATCGCGGTGGTGGAACCGCTGGCGATCCGGAAGGACGCCAGCGTCGAGGGGATGCCGAAGAAGTCACCATGGTCGAGAAGCCGGACCCACAGGTCCAACTCGCTGAGAAACGAGGTGACGTGCCGGAAACCGCCGGAGCGGTCGAAGTCCTCACGGCGGAACATCGCCGCGACGGGGGGTCCGACGGGGTTGGTGCCGCTGCGCACGATCCGCCGCACCACGCGGCCTGCCGGCTGCAGTCCGACGATCCCGGGGAGCCCGCGGGCGGGCCGCATCATCGCACCGCAGTCGTCGACGAAGTGCGTGCGCGCCGACACCAGGGTCACCGACGGCATCGCGTCGAGGACGTCGGCCTGCAGGCGCAGGCAGCTCGGCGCGACGATGTCGTCGGCACACACCACCTTCACGTATCTCCCTCGGCTTTCCTGGACCGCGATGTTGAAGTTGTCCATCATCGGGACGGTGACGTCGTTGCGGAGCACGCGAACCCGCGGATCGGCGATCCCGTCGAGGATCTGCGCGGTCTCGTCGGTGCTGTTGTTGTCGATGACCACGATCTCGAAGCTCTCGCAGTCCTGGGCCAGCGCGCTCTCGAGCGTTGCCGTCAGGTGACGCCCGGCCTGGTAGGCCGGGATGCAGATCGAGACCTGCGGACGCGGAGCCCGATCGCGGGTGTCGTGCGCCGGAGCAGTCAACGGGGTGCTCGCCGACAGTGACGTGATCGTCGTCGTTGAAGTGATGCCAGCCATGTCGTCTTCCCCCCGGTCGACTCTTACTTCTCGGCTGCCAGGGCCTGTAACACCCGACCGGAAACACCCGATTTGTGGTCGCGCAGGACGGTGCGCAGCACTCGGATCCCGTCCCGGAAGGCGTTCAGGTTCGACGTCCCGTAGCGGCGCGGCATCTCCATGCTCGGCACTTCGGCGACCCGCAGCCCGGCCTGCATGGCGCGCACGGTCATCTCGGCTTCGATCTCGAAACCGGTGGCCTGCAACGACATCACCTCGAGGTAGCGGCGATGGAAGGCGCAGAAGCCGTAGCAGAGGTCGGTCAGCTCGGCGTCGAACGCGGAGTTGAAGACCCTCAGCAGGAACTTGTTGCCCAGCCGGCGCAGAGGCGTGATGTCGGACGACCCACCCCCGGCGATGAAGCGCGAGCCCTTGACGAAGTCGTAGCCGCTCGACAGGAAATGTAGGAAGTGCTTGATCTCCTGCGGCGCCATGCTGCCGTCCGCGTCCATCATCACGATCACGTCGCCGGTGGCGGCGCGGAACCCGGTCCGCAGTGCGTCACCCTTGCCCGAGCCCTGCTGGGACACCACGCGGATGTCGGGCCGGCAGCTCTGCGCGGTGATCACGGTGGCGTCGGTCGAGTTGCCGTCCACCAGCACGATCTCGTCCACGTCATCGGTGATCTGCTCGAGCACCCACGCGACGTTGCGCGCTTCGTTGCGGACCGGGATGACGAGGCTCACCGTCATCGTCGATCGGCCCGTGGCACGTAGGCCTCCGACGGTAGCGGCGCTGAGGCCGCCACCGTGGTTGCCGTTGAGCAGACTGGCCGCGCGCGGCGCAGTCGCGTCGTGTCCGTTCTGGGCTACCACTTCAGTCACCCTGACTCCCGTTCTGTTCGACGTTGGCGACGCTCTCCGGTGTTCCTTTTGCAGTCGCCCACACTTCGGAAACTTGCAATCGGTGCAAAGAACGCGATGTTCGCTGCACTGGCCACAGATGGTTCAGGAGACGTCTGGACAGAACGCTAGCATCGACCCTTTCAGCCGTCTAGGCAAAGAAATCGCGGTCTCAGCTAACCATCGGACGCCCACGTGGTCCGAATCGTCATTGGCGTCAGAATCAACCCTGCAACAGGCAATATATCCCCTGCGTTGGGGCTTCTATCCCCGTGCACGGTCATAATCACGTAATAAAACGTTCCCAGCTATGCATAGTTAGCAAACGAAAAAGTGGGGGCACCATACGTTTGTATCGTGACGCATTTCACAGAAGTACACGTCGTGATAGTGGCATTGGAGATCGCCTGTTAACACTGAGCAAATGTTCAGCCGTGTCCATGCCGATCCACAGGACACCCGACAGCAGACCCCGGGGGGTGATGACGGGTCGACAAAACCGACGCCCACGGATTCGGGGCGTCGGCTGTGTGATTGCTGGGGTCAGCCCTCGAGCTTGTAGCCCAGCCCGCGCACCGTGACCAGATGCACCGGATTGGCCGGATCGGCCTCGATCTTGCTGCGCAGCCGCTTGACGTGCACGTCGAGCGTCTTGGTGTCCCCGACGTAGTCGGCACCCCACACGCGGTCGATCAACTGCCCGCGGGTCAGGACGCGCCCGCTGTTGCGCATCAGGTACTCGAGCAGATCGAACTCTTTGAGCGGCAGCGTGATAGGAGCGCCGTTGACGCTGACCACGTGGCGCTCGACATCCATGCGCACCGGGCCCGCCTCCAGCACACCGTCGTCGATGCCCGCGTCGTCGGTGTCAGCACCGCGGCGCAGCACCGCGCGGATTCGGGCGATCAGCTCGCGCGCCGAATACGGCTTGGTCACGTAGTCGTCGGCACCCAACTCCAGGCCCACGACCTTGTCGATCTCGCTGTCTCGGGCCGTCACCATGATCACCGGCACGCTCGAGCGCGACCGCAGCTGCTTACACACATCGGTGCCACTCATCCCGGGCAACATGAGGTCCAGCAGCACGATGTCGGCGCCGGACCGCTCGAATTCGGCCAGCGCAGACGGTCCGTCGGCCACCACGGTGGCCTCGAAGCCCTCCTTGCGCAGGAGGAAGGCCAGGGGATCGGCCAAGGACTCCTCGTCCTCCACGATCAGCACACTGGTCATCGCAGTCCTAGTCCTCTCGGTCGTCTTCTTCGTCATGGTCATCGGGATCACTGCCGCGCAGATGGGCGGGAACCGACAGCGTGAACGTGGAGCCCGTGCCCGGCTGGCTCCACAGCCGGATCGAGCCGTTGTGGTTGGCGGCGACGTGCTTGACGATCGCGAGGCCGAGGCCGGTGCCTCCGGTGGCCCGGGATCGCGCCTTGTCGACACGGAAGAACCGTTCGAACACCCGCTCCTGGTCGGCAGGCGCGATACCGATGCCGCGGTCGGTGACCGCGATCTCGATGGTGTCCCCGCGCCGGCGGCGGCTGATGGACACCGAGGAGCCGTTCGGCGAGTACGCGATGGCGTTGGACACCAGGTTCGCGATCGCGGTCACCAGCAGCGTCTCGTCGCCGAGCACCTGGAAACCGGTGGGAGCATCCGTCGTGATCGCGATGTCTGCGTTGTCGGCGGCGACCTTGTGCCGCGACAGCGCCTCGGCGACCACGGTGTCGACGTCGACCGCATCCAGATCCGGCAGCCTCTCGCCGCCCTGCAGACGGGACAGTTCGATCAGCTCGCCGACCATGTTGGCCAGGCGGTGCGACTCCGTGACCATCTTCTCGGCGAAGTGCCGGACCGTCTCGGGATCATCGGCGGATGCGAGCACGGCTTCGGCGAGCACACCCATCGCCCCGACCGGCGTCTTGAGTTCGTGACTGACGTTGGCGACGAAATCCCTGCGCGTCGCCTCCATCCGCGCGTGCTCGGACTGATCGTCGACGTAGAGCACCGCGAACCGGCGGTCGTCCTCGGTCAGCAAGCGCACGTGACCGCGGACCGAGAGCCCGGATCGCCCCGGCCGCTCTCGCTTGCGTGGGGACAGGTCGAACTCGACGTCCTCGCCACTGGCCAAGGTCCGCTGGGCGGCCTGCCACGCTCTGTCGTCGAGCAACCGGTCGCGAACCAACCCGAGTTCGGTGGCTCTTTCGTTGGTGTAGACCACGTCGCGGTAGGTGTCGACGACCGCAATCCCGACCGGAGATTGAGCGACAGCGTGGCGCAGCATCTGCGATACGGTGATCCCGGTCTGTTCGACCGCCCGGCGCTCACGACGTTCGCGCAGACGCGGGGCTGCCTCAACGCCGAAGACCACACCGATCGCCAGGGCGAGCAGTGCCACGACCGCCGCGAGCAGCAGCGCCGAGGAGACACTCACGCGAAAAGCGTACGCATTCGGTGAACGTCATCCCAGCAGCGTGCGGCGAAAATCGAACAAGTCACACACTCAGAGACCGAAGTTCGGCCCGGCGCCCACCGCCGTTCACCTTCTGTTAGCCGGGCGCCTGCGCGCGACCTACTTGGCGCCCTGGGCGGCCACCGCCGCGGCGCCGGCCGCGGCGGCCTCCGGATCCAGATACGTCCCACCGGCGACGGTCGGCTTGAGGTCGCCGTCCAAGTCGTAGCGCAGCGGGATTCCGGTCGGGATGTTCAGCCCCACGACGTCGTCGTCGGACATCCCGTCGAGGTATTTGACCAGCGCGCGCAGTGAGTTGCCGTGCGCGGCGATCATCACGGTTTTACCGCTGCGCAAGTCGGGCACGATGACGTCGGTGAAGTACGGCACGAAGCGCTCGACCACGTCCTTGAGGCACTCGGTCAGCGGTGCCCCGCCCGGCACGTCGGCATACCGGGGATCCGCATCCTGGCTGAAGGTGCTGCCCGGCTCGATCGGCGGCGGCGGCGTGTCGTAACTGCGCCGCCACGCCATGAACTGCTCGTCGCCGTACTTCGCCTTCGTCTCGGCCTTGTCCAGACCCTGCAGCGCGCCGTAGTGCCGCTCGTTGAGCCGCCAGTCGCGGTGCACGGGAATCCAGTGCCGGTCGGCCTTGTCCAACGCGATGTTCGCCGTCGTGATCGCGCGCCGCAGCAGCGAGGTGTAGAGAACGTCGGGCAGCCGGTCCTGCCCGGCGATCATCTCGCCCGCCCGGACCGCCTCGGCGCGACCCTTGTCGGTCAGATCGACGTCGACCCATCCGGTGAACAGGTTCAGCGCATTCCATTCGCTCTCGCCGTGGCGAACGAGGATCAGCGTCGCGGTGTCTGCCATGCGCCGATCTTCTCACGGGTCAGTTCTTGTCGTGGTCCTCGATGAGGTGGGAGAACGCCTCGAGGTTCTTCAGCGACTCGCCCCGCGACACCCTCCACTCCCACTCCTTCTGGATGGAGGTGCGGAAACCCAACTCCAGCAGCGTGTTGAAGTCGTTGTCGACGGCTTCGAGGACCTGGCCGAGGACCCTGTCGATCTCGTCGGGGGTGACCGATGCGAGAGACATCCGGCCGACCAGGTAGATGTCACCGACGTTGTCGATGGTGTAGGCGACGCCGTAGAGCCGGCGGTTGCGCTTGAGCAGGAACTTGTACACGCCCTCGAAGTTCTCGTCGGGCTTGCGGCAGACGAACGCCTCGATTCGCACCGAGTGCTCGCCGACCGTCAGGATCGTGTTGGTGGTGAGCCTGCGCTCACCGGGTAGCGCGACCACCAGCCCGGGCAGACCGCCCGCCGCGCCCTTGTGGAGGGTGTAGGGCAGGTCGTGTTCGGCCAACGTGCGCTCGATGACGTCGTGCACATTCTTCTGCGTCATGCCCGGACTCCCCTTCTCATCGAGAATCGGCGCCCGCCTCTGCGGACGGATGGCAGGTGGCGGCCGCGGTGCTCGGCGATCGCGCGTCCGTAGCTGCCCAGCAGCGCATCGACCGTGTGGCCCCAGGAGAATCCCGCGGCGTGCTCGACGGCAGCGCGCCCGAGCGCGTCGGCGTCGTCGGCCAGGACGCGGGCGATCGTGGCGGCCCAGTCGGCCGGATCGTGCCCGTCGACCAGTGCGCCGCTGACCCCGTCGCGCACCGCGACCGGAAGACCACCGACCGATGCGGCGACGACGGGCGTTCCGCACGCCTGCGCCTCCACGGCGACCAGACCGAACGATTCCGAGTAGCTGGGCACAGCGACGACGTCGGCAGCGCGATAGACCGCAACCAGACCCGCCTGGGACTGCGGCGGCAGGAACGTCACGCGCTCGGCGATGCCGAGTTCGGCGGCCAGCCGAACCAGGCCGTCGGGTTGCGCCAAACCCGATCCGGACGGCCCGCCCGCGATGACGACGTGCACTGCGGGCAGCAGAGCCGCCGCGCGCAGCAACACGTCGGGCGCCTTCAACGGTTGGATGCGGCCGACGAACGCCACGATCGGCACACCCTGCGCCAAGCCCAGCTCGGCGCGGGCGGCGGCTGCATCGCCTGGCGTGAACGTGGCCAGATCGACGCCCGGATACACCACGTCGATGTGGTCCGGATCGGCGTGGTGCAGCGAAACCAGTTGCGCTGCTTCATGTTCAGTGTTGACGATGAGACGGTCGGCGGCGTCGACCACTTGCTGCTCGCCGATCGAGCGCATCGGCGGTTCGGGGGTGTCGCCGTCGGCGAGCGCGGCGTTCTTGACCGCGGCCAGCGTGTGCGCGGTGTGCACGAGGGGCACCGCCCACCGGTCGGCGGCCAACCAGCCGACCTGCCCGGAGAGCCAGTAGTGCGAGTGCACGATGTCGTAATAGCCGGGCTCGTGGGTGGCCTCGGCGCGCAGCACGCCCGCGGTGAACGCACACAGCTGCGTGGGTAGGTCGTTTTTCTCCAGTCCCTCGAACGGGCCGGCGGCCACATTGCGGACCAGCACACCGGGCGCCACCGGCACCACCGGCGCATCCGTCGATGACGTCGCCCTGGTGAAGATCTCCACGTCGACACCGCGCTTCGCCATCTCCAGGGCGGTCTGCAGGACGTAGACGTTCATGCCGCCGGCATCACCGGTGCCGGGCTGCGCGAGCGGGGAGGTGTGCACGGACAACACCGCCACCCGGCGCGGCAGAGGCAGGGGGTCGGTCGTCAGACGCACACCGTCATGTCTACACCGCGCGTCATGTCCACACCGCTGCGGTGCACCACCCGCTCAGGCACTCACCTCGGGGCGACGGGCCTGCGCGCGGCGCATGGCACCGACTGGGTCTGCGAAGATGCCGCCGAGCGACACGATGCCCGCTCCCGCCTCCTGCACGCGGTTGCCGAAGGCCGTCACGCGGATGTCACGGTGCGGGAGCACCGAACGCCTCGCGAACGCCTCTTCGACGACACCCATCGCGTCGGCGTACTCGGTGAACGCCTGCCCCCCGACCACGAGGTCGTCAGGATTGAGCATGTCCCGCAGCAGTGCGACGGCCTCGCCGAGGACGCGGGCGCGTTCGGTGACCAGCGCAACGGCCGCCTCGTCTCCCGCGCGGGCGGCGCGCAGCACCGCGGTCATCGTCGATCCGGGGCCCTCAGCCGGCACGATGCGGGCCTTTCGCGCGGCCACGAGCACGGCTTCGTCGCTGACCGTCGACTCCAATTCACCACTACCACCGAGCAATTCGGAGTGTGCCGGCAGCGCGGCGATCGTGCCGGGCCCGCTGGCCGGCGAATGCACCTGCCCACCGATGGCCAAGGCGTAGCCGACGGTCTCCCGCGCGTAGACGTAGAGGCTGGTCGTCGCGCGCCCGGGCGCCCGGCGCGGCCCCAGCAGCAATTCGGCACCGGCCATCGCGTCGACGTGGGCAGCGAGCGACACCGGCAAACCGAGCGCCTCGGCCAGCACCGGGCCCACCGGCGCGTCCGACCAGCCGAGCCGCGGATGGTCCAGGTAACCGGTGGCGCTGTCGACCACGCCGCCTGCGGCGACCCCGACCCACAGCGGGCGCCTGCGGTGCCACCGGCTCAGGTAGCGCTGCGCACTGGCCGCGATCGACGCGAGCGCCGCGGACTGGGTGCCATGCGGGGTCGGGGTTTCGACCACGTCGAGGGTGCGGCCGAGGAGATCGGTCGCGACGATGCTGGTGGTCCGCGCGCCGATGTGCACGCCGAGCGCGAGGAACGGTTCGTGGTTGACCTCGACGGGCACCCGCGGCCTGCCGATGGCGCCCGAGACCGACAGATCAGCGCGCTCGCGCAGCAGACCGACGTCGAGCAGCGCGGTGACCTGGCGATTCACCGTGGCGATCGAGAGATCGGTGACACCGGCAATGGCGTCGCGCGCAATCGGTCCGCGCTGCCGCGCCGCCGCGAAAACCGTCGCGGCCGCGGCTTCGGGCATCCGGAGCGCGGGGGGCAGGATCTGGTGCACCAGGGCCTGGGGGTAGCGCGTCGCAGCGGCGATGCGGGTGGGCCCAGCCGTCTTGGCCGTCTGAGAGCGGTGCGAGCGGGCGGGGATCGAGCTGGTCATCGAATCGTCTCCGGATCGGTCTGTCAGGGGGCGGGGCCACACCCTGCGACGCGATGGGACGCTGTCAGGCGTCCGTCTGCAGTCAGGCGCGGCAGGGTGCGCAACAACAACACGCACGCCGCGGGGCAGCATTCACTGCCTGACTGGTACCGAACACGCCGTCAATGTAGCACGGGGCCTAGGGTTGGGATCATGACGACGCCATCAGATGCCCGCCGGGTCGCCGTGGTCACCGGCGCGAGCGCAGGAATCGGGGAAGCAACCGCCAGAACCCTTGCCGCACAAGGCTTTCACGTGGTCTGCGTGGCTCGCCGCGAGGGGCCGATCACGGCACTGGCCGCCGAGCTGGACGGCACCGCGATTGTGGCGGACGTCACGGATCCTGAGGCGGTGGCAGCGATGGCCGGCCGGCTCGACCGGGTCGACGTCCTGGTGAACAACGCCGGCGGAGCGCGGGGGCTGGAGTCGGTGGCCGACGCCGACATCGAGCACTGGCGGTGGATGTGGGAAGCCAACGTGATGGGCACCCTGCACGTCACCCGTGCGCTGCTGCCCAAGCTCATCGCCTCCGGCGACGGGCTGATCATCACCGTCACGTCGATCGCCGCGGTGGAGATCTACGACAACGGCGCCGGTTACACGTCGGCCAAGCATGCCCAGGGCGTGCTGCACCGCACGCTGCGCAGCGAGCTGCTCGGGCAACCGGTGCGGCTCACCGAGGTCGCGCCCGGCATGGTGAAGACGGAGTTCTCGCTCAACCGCTTCGAGGGCGACGACGAACGGGCGGCCAAGGTCTACGAGGGTGTCACGCCGCTGGTGGCCGAGGACATCGCCGAGGTGATCGGGTTCGTGGCCAGCCGCCCGTCGCACGTCGACCTGGATCTGATCGTGGTGCGACCGCGTGACCAGGTCAGCGGAGCCGCGGGCTCACGCTTCAACCGCCGCCCCTGACAGCCGGCTCAGCCGCCGGGGCGGCCGCTGACCGGCTGCGGCGCGTCGGACGGCGTCGCCGGCGCGGTGCTCGGGATCTCGGCGGTCCGCTTCTCCTTCGACAGCGCCGACATCGACGTCCACTCGTCCCACGACACCGCCCAGTCCCAGATGTCGCCGTCGGCGTAGGACAGGTCGATGCGGGTGCCACTGACCTCGACCGGGTCGCCGTACAGCGCCGAGTTGAAGTACTCCTGCGAATTCTCCAGATTCAGGTTGATGCACCCGTTGGTGACGTTCGTATTGCCCTGCGCCCCGATGCTGTTGGGGTTGCAGTGAATGAACTCGCCGTTGTTGGAGATCCGCACCGCGAAGCGCTCGTGCACGTTGGCGTAGCCCGCCGCGGGGTTGGTCATGTAGAAGTCTTCGTACTTCTCGGTCACCACGTGGATGCCGCTACGCGTCACGTTGCGGTCCAGATCGCCCTCGCCGTAGCTGCACGGGAAGTCCATGATCACCGCACCCGATTCGTCGAGCACCTGGATGCGATGGCTCGACGCCTCGGCCTTGACGACCTGACGCCGGCCGATCGTGAAGTCCAACGTCGAGTCGGTGGCGCCGTAGGCGTCCTGCCCGAACGGCACGCCGTAGAGCTTCGCGTCGACGTGGACCGTGGTGCCGGACGGGTAGTACTCCTTGGTCCGCCAGTGCATACGGGAGCCGCCGACCTCGTCGGGCAGCCACGCCCAGGTTCCCTCGACCTGCGGGGTCGTGGTTACCTTGACGGCCTTCTCGACCGTGGCGCGATCCTCGTCGGCGATCGCCGCGTCGAACTGCAGGATGATCGGAGCGGCGACACCCACCGTCTGACCGTCCGAGAGCTGGAACTGTCCGTTGACCTGAGTGCTCGGGTTCACGGTGGTGAACGACGCCTTCACCGGAACCGACTTGCCGTCCTGCCCGACGACCGTGCCCGCCCAGCGGTACTCGACGCCGTAGCCCAGCGGTTCGGACGCGGTGAACTCGGTGCGGTCGCGATTGAGCGCACCCGCCACGACCTTGCCGTCGGTGTTGGCGAGGCTGATCTTCTGGAACCAGCCGTTCTCGACCTTGGCAGCGACGCGCGCGGTGGGAGCGACGTCCTCCGCCGCATTCTTGGGCTCGTAACTCAGGACCGGCGCGGAGGGCGCGTCCTCTGTCGCCTGCCCGGAGGCGGCGGTACCGTTCTCGTTCCGGCAGGCCGCGAGAATGCCCGGCGCGGCGACGCCGACCGCCAAAGCGGCAAGCGCTCGCCGCCTGTTGATCGGTCTGGCAGGGCTCACGTGTTGCCAGCGTACCTAGAGAACGCACCCGAGCAGAATCGGTTCGGGTGTGAGATCGATCCCGAACCGCGCCGCGACGCCATCGCGAATCGTTCTGGCCAGCGCAATCACGTCCGCGCTCGTCGCGCTACCGCGGTTGGTCAGGGCCAGCGCATGCTTGGTCGACAGGCGCGCGGGGGCGTCCGGCCCGGGATAGCCCTTGCCGAAGCCGGCACGCTCGACGAGCCATCCCGCGGCCATCTTCACCCCGCCCGGGGCCGGGTAGCGCGGAACCCCGCCCCATCCCCTGCCGCCGACCTGGTCGGCGATGCGCTGATACTGCTCCTCGGTGACGACCGGGTTGGTGAAGAACGAGCCGACGCTCCAGGTGTCGTGGTCGGCGCCGTCGAGCACCATGCCTTTGCCGGCCCGCAGACCGAGCACCGTCTCGCGCACGCGAGCGGGCTCGGCGCGCTCCCCCGCCTGCACACCCAGCGCGGCGGCCAGCTCGCCGTACCGCAGCGGCGCGCTGCGGCCGTGCGCGTCGAGCCGGAACTCCACCTCGAGCACCACCGCCACCGGGGCGCCCTTGAGAATGCTTGTGCGATAACCGAATCGGAGATGGTCCGGGGTCACCCAACGGTCCTGGCCGGTTTCCCACTCCAGCAGGCGCACCCGGCTGATCGTGTCGGCGACCTCGGCGCCGTACGCGCCGACGTTCTGCACGGGCGTCGCACCCGTCGATCCCGGGATCCCGGACAGGCACTCGAGCCCGCCCAGCCCGTGGGCCAGCGACGCCGCGACGACCTCGTCCCACACCGCGCCTGCCTCTGCGCGCAACAGCGGCCCGTCGACCGTGACACCACGGGTGGCGATCCGCACCACCGTCGGCGCGCGCAGGTCGTCGGCGAGGACCACGTTGGACCCGCCTGCCAGGATCAGGGCGTCCGGTCCGACCTCGCGCAGCACCTCGATCAGGCCCTCGGTGGTGGCGCAAGTGATCAGGCGGTCCGCGACAGGCCCGACGCGCAGCGTGGTCAGCGGCGCGAGCGGCACATTCTCGGCGACCGCCACGCCCGCGATAGACGAAGTGACCACGGGCGGTAACGGTAGCGTGGTTTGCCATGCCGCGTTCATTCGACATGACCGCCGAGTACGGGGGAACCGTCGAACAGGTGCACCGCGCCTTCGGCGACGAGAAGTACTGGCTGGTCCGGCTCGGCGACTCCGGCGCCGATCACGCCACCCTCGACGAGATGACCGTCGGCGACGACGGCGGCCTGCGGATCAAGACCACGCAGACGCTGCGCGCCGACCGGCTGCCCGCCGTCGTCACCCAGTTCCATCGCGGGGACCTCAGCTTCGTCCGCGAGGAACGCTGGGCCCCCGTCGTCGAGGGCCGGACCTCGGCCGCGGTGTCCGGTGCCATCCCCCGCGCGCCGGCCGGACTGTCGGGCAACGCGGTGCTGGAGCCCGCCGGATCCGGTTCGCGGCTGGCGTTCCGGGCGACCGTCGAAGTCCGGGTGCCCCTGGTGGGCGGCAAGATCGAGAACTTCATCGGCCAGCAACTGGTCGAGCTGCTGATCGCCGAACAACGGTTCACCACCGTGTGGATCGCCGAGAACAGCTGAGCCCGACCGTGACCGGCTCCCGTCCGCTCGGCGCGGTGACACGGGGCACGACCGGGCACAACCGGTTGCGGCGCAGCGACCGGTGGCTGGTGCACTCGGCCCGGGTGCGCACCGCCCTGCAGAGCGCCGCCGACCCGCTCGTCGTCGACCTGGGTTACGGCGCGCTGCCGGTGACGACGTTGGAGCTCGCGGTGCGGCTGCGCCAGGTGCGTGCCGACGTGCGTGTGCTGGGCCTGGAGATCGACCCCCACCGGGTGGACGTGGCCCGCGCCGCGACCAGGCCTGGGGTCGACTTCGCCCTCGGCGGCTTCGAACTCGCAGGGCACCGGCCGGTGCTGGTGCGCGCGTTCAATGTGCTGCGTCAGTACCCGCTCGACGCGGTCCCCGATGCGTGGGCGGCGATGCGGAGCGGGCTGGCTGCGGGTGGGCTGATCATCGATGGCACCTGCGACGAGCTGGGGCGGCGCTGCTGCTGGGTGCTGCTCGACGCGACCGCGGCGGTGAGCCTGACCCTGGCCTGCGACCCGTTCGCGATCGAGAAGCCCTCCGACCTCGCCGAGCGCCTGCCCAAGGTGCTGATCCACCACAACGTGGCCGGCCAGCCCATCCACACCCTGCTCACCGCCGCCGACCGGGCATGGGCCAGTAGCGCTGCCCACGGCGTGTTCGGCGCCCGCATGCGGTGGCGGGCGATGATGGACATGCTTGCCGCTCAAGGGTTTCCAGTGACGACCCCGCGGCGGCCGCTGCGCGACGGGGTGCTGACGGTGCCGTGGTCGGCTGTGGCACCGCTGGGATGAGATGTCGGCTTTTCGAGTGGACAGGCTCTCGCGAGCGTGCTGACAATGACGTGCAGGAGTCGGTGACCCCACTCCCCGGACGAGGTGCGTCGTACCCGGTCAGCGACAAGACGACGCGTGAGGAGAACTCATGTCCGAGACATCTGATTTCCCAGGCCCCGATCCCAGCCTGACCAACGCCGAAGGCGCGTGGGCCCAGCAGGCCGAGGCGCGCCTGGGTGACCGGCGTCTGCGGGAGGAGATCGACCGCGGGCTGAGCTACGGCCTCGAGGCCGCGCCGACGATCAACGACCGGACCATCTCCACCTTCGTGCGCGGCGA
Organism: Mycobacterium sp. IDUB_5; assembly: GCF_055419565.1. NCBI lineage: Bacteria > Bacillati > Actinomycetota > Actinomycetes > Mycobacteriales > Mycobacteriaceae > Mycobacterium > Mycobacterium sp. IDUB_5. The sequence goes on along the minus strand of NZ_JBVAXX010000001.1, from coordinate 782,031 downwards.
GAAGCCGCACTTCGCCGGCGAGCGCGGCACCTTCCTCAAGTGCCCGTTCATCGAAGACGTCAACGAGGTCGACGACGCCGAGGTCGCCGTGTTCGGCGTGCCCCTGGACGCCGGCGCGACCTACCGTCCCGGTACCCGGTTCGGCCCGCAGGGCATCCGCCGCTCCACCAACCTGTTCGGCACCTACAACTACGAGACCGGCGTGGATCTGCGAGAGCAGCTCAACATCGTCGACATCGGCGACGTCTTCACGATCCCCGGCAACCTGGAGAAGTCTTTCGACCAGATCAGCCAGGCGATGGCCCACGTCGCGAGCAAGGGCGTGATGCCGATCGTGCTCGGCGGCGACCACTCCATCGGCTTCCCCACCATCCGCGGTCTCGCGCCCTACATGGACGGCAACATCGGGATCATCCACTTCGACCGTCACGTCGACACCCAGGAAACCGACCTCGACGAGCGGATGCACACCACGCCGTGGTTCCATGCCACCAACATCAAGAACGCCCCCGCGACCAACCTGGTGCAGATCGGGATCGGCGGTTGGCAGAGCCCTCGCGAGGGCGTGCAGGTGGGCCGTCAACGCAAGTCGACCGTGATGACCGTCGGCGATGTGGAGCGGGTGGGTATCGAGAAGATCGCGGAGATGGCCCTCGAGATCGCATGGAAGGACGCCAAGGCGGTCTACCTGTCGTTCGACATCGACGTCATCGACGCCGGGTTCGTGCCGGGCACCGGCTGGCCGGAGCCGGGCGGCCTGCTGCCCCGCGAGGCGCTCAACCTGGTCAAGATGATCTCCGAACCCGGCCTGGCCGGCATCGAGGTCGTCGAGTGCTCGCCGCCCTATGACTGGGCCGAGCAGACCGCGCTGCTGAGCTCGCGGGTGATCCTCGACAGCCTGGCCGCCCAGATCAACTCCGGGAAACTCGGCAAGAAGGCCGCCAAGGCGAACCGCCCCGCCTGGGGTCCGTAACTAGGCTGGCGGCATGCGTATCGCGCTGGCCCAGATCCGCAGCACCGCCGAGCCGGCCGCCAATCTCGCGGTGGTCGATGAGCACACGCGCCTGGCCGCCGACGCCGGGGCGGATCTGGTGCTGTTCCCCGAGGCCACGATGTGCCGTTTCGGGGTGCCGTTGGCGCCGATAGCCGAACCGTTCGACGGGCCGTGGGCCGACGGGGTCCGCCGCATCGCCGAGCGGGCCGGCATCGTCGTCGTCGCCGGCATGTTCGTGCCGTCCGGGGACGGACGCGTGACCAACACGTTGATCGCCACCGGCCCGGACGTCGACGCCCGCTACGACAAGATCCACCTGTACGACGCGTTCGGCTTCGCCGAGTCGAAGACCGTCGCGCCGGGCACCGAGCCGGTGACGATCGCCGTCGCCGGGCTGACTGTCGGACTGACGCTGTGTTACGACATCCGTTTTCCCGAGCTGTACGTCGAGCTCGCCAACCGCGGCGCTGACGTCATCACCGTGCACGCCTCGTGGGGCACCGGGCCGGGCAAGCTCGACCAGTGGACGTTGCTGGCGCGCGCCAGAGCGATCGACACCTCCACCGTGGTCGCCGCCGTCGGCCAGGCCTACCCGGGCGACGAGATCGCTGCACTTGGACCCACCGGCGTCGGCGGCAGTGTGGTGACATCGGCACTGGGTGAGGTCTTGACCTCAGCCGGTCCCGAGCCCTCGCTGCTGCTCCACGACGTCGACGTCGAGGCCGCCCGGGCCGCCCGCGCCGCCGTCGCGGTCATGGACAACCGCTCAGGTTCAGCTCACCTGAGTAGGGCAGAATCCCTGCAATGACCGATCCCTGGGCCTGTCCGCAACCGCAGCCCGGCCCACCGCCCGCACCCCCGCAGAAAGGTTCGGCGTTGCCGTCGAAGGCCAAGAAGTTCTTCAGCGATCCGCTGTCCATCGTGCTGGTGGCGGTGATCGTCGTCGCTCTGGTGCTGGCCGGCCTGCTGGGCGGCGAGCTGTACGCGCGCAACCGCGCCGACACCGTCGTCGCGTCCACCGTCGAGTGCGTGGTGCAGGACAAGGCCACCGCGTCGTTCGGGGTGCTGCCGCCGTTCCTGATGCAGCACATGTCCGGGCACTACACGAACATCCACATCGAAACCGCGGGCAACCAGGTGCGCGACGCCAAGGGCATGAAGCTGAACCTCGACATCAACGACGTGCGCCTGCAGGACAGCGCGAACTCGAGCGGGACGATCGGCTCGCTCGTGGCGACCATCGACTGGTCGGCCGACGGCATCAAACAGACGATCCAGGGCGCGGTCCCGCTGATCGGCAGCTTCGTCTCCGGCGTGACCACCAACGCCGGTGACGGCACGATCGAGCTCGAAGGTCCGCTGGGCAGCATCACCGCCAAGCCTCAGGTCGTCGACGGCTCCATCTCGCTGGCGGTGCAGCAGGTGACGGGGCTGGGCTTCACACTGCCCCGTGAGTCGGTGCAGCCGGCACTGGACGCATTCACCTCGACGCTGACCCAGAATTATCCGCTGAACATCAAGGCCGACTCGGTGTCGGTCACCGACAGCGGTGTGCAGAGCCGCCTGTCCACTCAGAACGCATCGATGCCCAAGCAGACCGACGACCCCTGCTTCGGGAAGTTCTAGGCCAGGCCGTTTCTAACCCAAGCCGTCGAGGACGGCCCGTGTGCCGGACAGTCCGAGGCGCGTCGCGCCGGCATCCAGCATGGCGGCGGCATCGGTGGCCGACCGGATGCCGCCGCTGGCTTTGACGCCGAGCCTGCCTCCGACGGCAGTGGCCATCACCTCGACGGCACGCACCGAGGCACCGCCGGAGGGGTGGAAACCGGTGGACGTCTTGACGAAATCCGCGCCGGCGTCCTCGGCGACCTGACACACGTCGGTCAGCAGCGGCCAGCCCCCGAACTCCACCAGGGCCGAGGATTCGACGATCACCTTCAGCACCGCGCCCGGAGTGGCGTCTCGGACAGCGGCGACATCGGCGCGCACGACGTCGAGCTCACCGCCGATCGCTGCGCCGACGTCGATGACCATGTCGATCTCCGCCGCGCCGCTCTCGAGCGCGACCGCAGCCTCGTGCGCCTTGATCACCGAAAGATGTTTCCCTGAAGGGAAACCCACCACGGCCGCCACGGTCCGGCCGGCGGCCAGCGCCACCGCCGTCGCCACGAACGGCGGCGACACGCACACCGCGTACACCCCGAGCTCGGCGGCCTCGGCGAGCAACGCGACGATGTCGGCTTCCGTCGCTTCCGGTTTGAGCAGCGTGTGGTCGACGACGGCCGCGACGTCAGCGCGCGTGTAACCCATCAGAACGGTTCTTCGGTGCCGCCGGGATTGCACCGGGCGGCCATCATCTGATCCGGGGTGACCTCCGGGCGCCACGGCTCGAGGTTCCAGCTCACCTTGCCCGGCTCGGCGATCTCGGCGAACCGCCAGTGACAGACGAACTGCTCTTTCATCCCGGCGATCTCGGCGTCAGGTGACAGGGCGAGCACCTCACCCCAGGCCTCGTCGGCTTGCGCCGCGGTGCCGGGCCGGCCCGAGGTGTCGCGCCCGGCCGGTGTGGGATACACCCGCAGGCTCGAGAGGTCGCCCCACTTGGCCCACGTCACGTGATCGATGTACGGCGGCGGTTGGAGACTCGGCGTAGCCGAGGCGTGTGGGGCAGTCGGAGCGAGGCCGAGTGCAGATGCGGCGAGGCATCCCGCGGCGATCAGGCTGCGCCGCACTAGCGCGACTTTCCTTGCACCTCGAGGATTTTCGGACGGACGTCGACGAGGTACACACCGGCGGCGACCGCGGCGATCGCGACACCGGTGATTCCGAGCACCAGGGCGAGCAGACCGGCCACGCCGAGGATCACCAGCCAGACCGGCTTGGTCAGCTTGTCGGCCGCGGGGTAGGCGTCGGTCCGCTGGATCGCCGCATGGACAAAGGCATACGCCGTCGTTACCAACACCGCGATCTTCAACGCGAAGAGGACGTAAACCACAAGGCCTTGGAGCTCCACGCTCGACAGCCTAGGCGGCTTACGTCCCCTTTTCGACTTCCCGGGTGGGGAGTCGGGCGTACTTCTGGGCTTACTTCTGGGTGACCTTCTTGGCCGGGGCCTTCTTGGCCGGGGCCTTCTTGGCGGCGGCCTTGGCCGGCGCCTTCTTGGCGGGGGCCTTCGCCGGAGCCTTCTTGGCGGCGGCCTTGACCGGCTCGGCGGCCGATTCCGCACGCTTGGGCAGCTCGACGCCGACCAGCTTGGCGGCACGCTCACCCACGGCGCGGGTCTGCGTGGCGACGTTGCCCAGCGCTTCCTGGGTCAGCTCCACGGCCTGGTCGGTGTACTCCTCGACGCGGGTGGCGGCGGTCTCCAGAGCCGGCTGACTGCGCAGACGCTCGAGGGCGGCCTCGCCGCGCTCGATCAGCTTGGTGTAGGCCGTCTGTGCGTTCTCGGCATAGCTCTCGGCGAACTTACGCAGCTCGTCGGAGTTCAGCTTCTCGCGGATGTCCTCGAACTGAGCCGGCAGCTCTTCCTGGAGCTTGGTGATGCGGGCGCGGCTCTCCTCGACGCGGGTCTCGGCGTCGGAGCGGGCGTCGCCGGCGCGCTCGCGCAGCGTCGCGACGATCTCGTTGACGCGCTCGAGCGCGAGGTCAGCGGCGCCGACGGCGGCGAGCAGCGGGGCCTTCAGGTCGTCGATGTCGAGCTGATTCTTCTCAGCCATGATGCTTCCTTTCACTGGGGGACAGAGGTCTCGGGTGATTGCGTGATCTGCAGAAGGCTCTGATCGTCTTCGGATGGTTGCTGATCCGCCTCGGCGGCAGCCTCGAGCAGTGCCGCCTCGTTCTGCTGACAGAACGAGGAGTAGATGTCGAGCAGCACCTGCTTCTGCCGCTCATTGATCGCCGTGTCGGTGATGATGGCGTCGCGCACCTGGTTCGTCTCGCTGGGCTCGAGGATCCCTGCCCGGATGTAGAGCACCTCCGCCGACACCCTCAGCGCTTTGGCGATCTGGTTCAGCACGTCCGCCGAGGGCTTGCGCAATCCCCGCTCGATCTGGCTGAGGTAGGGATTGCTGACACCGGCTTTCTCGGCGAGCTGCCGCACTGACACGTGCGCGGCCTCCCGCTGGGATCGGATGAAGCTGCCGATGTCCGAAGCGGCGTTGGTGACAACCGCGGCGAGGTTCTCGTCCTGTGCCATGGTTCGCCTCCTTCGCTGCCGTGGGTATCCGAATGACCGACGATTTCCACGGTACGACGGAGTGCTAACTTTTGCAAGCACTCAGTTAGCGCAGGTCAGAACAGTAGCTGCGCGATCGTGTAGATGGCCAGGCCGGCGAGCGAGCCCACCACCGTGCCGTTGATACGGATGAATTGCAGGTCACGGCCGACGTGCAATTCGATGCGGCTGCTGGCCTCGTCGGCGTCCCAGCGTTCGATCGTGTCGGTGATGATCGTGGTGATCTCGGCGCCGTATTGACTCACCAGATGCTGCGCCCCGCGCACCACCCAGTTGTCGACCTTGTCGCGCAATGCGGCGTCGTCGCGCAGGGACTCACCGATCCGGACGACGGTGTCGGCGATGCGGGCCCGCAACGCCGAGGACGGGTCGTCGACGGACTCCAGGATGATCCGCTTGGCCGCCGTCCACGCGGTCTCGGCCGCCCTGGCCACCTCGTCGCGGGCCATGATCTGCTCTTTGACGTTCTCGGCCTTCTGGATCGTCGCCTCGTCATTCTGCAGGTCACCCGCGAACTCGAAGAGGAACTTCGTGGCCGACCGGCGCAGCTCGTGATCGGGGTTGCGACGCACCTTGTCGGTGAAATCCATCAGCTCCCGATGGATGCGGTCCCCGACCACGTGATCCACCCAGCGCGGCGACCACGTCGGCGAATCGCGTTCGATGACCCGCTCGATGACCTCGCCGGCCCCCAGGGACCACTGGAACGCGCGATCTGCGAGCAACTGCAGCAGCGCCTCCTGGCGCCCCTCCTCCAACAGCGAGGACAGCACTCGACCGACGGGCGGCCCCCACTGCGGCTCGGCGATGCGCTTGACGATCATCCGGTCCAGCACCTGCTGCACGTCCTCGTCGCGCAGCATCTCCACCAGCACCCGGGCCACTGTCGACGCCTCCGCGGCGACCCGCTCGGCGTTCACCGGCTCCGCCAGCCATTTGCCGGTTCGGCTGGCGACATCGGCGTCGCGCAGCTTGGTCTCGACGTTCTCCGGCGACAGGAAGTTCTCCCGGACGAAGGCGGACAGACCCTCGCCGAGCTGGTCTTTCTTGCGTTTGATGATCGCGGTGTGTGGGATCGGCAGGCCGAGCGGGTGCTTGAACAGCGCCGTGACGGCGAACCAGTCCGCCAGCGCCCCGACCATGCCGGCTTCGGCGGCCGCCCGGACATAACCCACCCACGCCGGCGCGCCCTGGGTCTGCGCCCACGTGCACAGGAGGAAGATCACCGAGGCGCCGATCAGGAAACTGAGCGCGACGGCCTTCATGCGCCGCAGCGCACGCCGACGTTCCGCGTCGGCCGCCGAATCCGCGCCGGCGAGTTTCTCGGCAAAGCTCGCACGGGGCCGCTGCCCGGCGTCGGGGACGTTCACTCGATGAGCCACGCCTTCATCTTCCCTGCGCGGGCAACTCCGAACCGCCGACCACCGTATTATCGACGAGGACGACGGAACGGATCACCGCGAACGTGGCACAACATTCTCCGCAGGTGGCGATCAAGACCGATGGGCGTAAACGGCGCTGGCATCGGCACAAGGTCGAGCGCCGCAACGAACTGGTGGATGGCACGCTGGATGCCATTCGCCGCCTCGGCAGCGACGTCAGCATGGACGAGATCGCCGCGGACATCGGTGTGTCCAAGACGGTGCTGTACCGCTACTTCGTCGACAAGAACGACCTGACCACCGCGGTGATGATGCGCTTCGCGCAGGTGACGCTGATCCCGAACATGGCCGCCGCGCTGTCGTCGAACCTGGACGGATACGCACTGACACGGGAGGTCATTCGCGTCTACGTCGAAACCGTCGCCAACGAGCCGGAGCCCTACCGGTTCGTGATGGCGAACAACTCGGCGAGCAAGAGCAAGGCCGTCGCGAACTCCGAGGCCATCATCGCGCGCATGCTCGCGGTGATGCTCCGTCGGCGGATGGTGTCGGTCGGCATGGACACGGGCGGCGTCGACCCGTGGGCATATCACATCGTCGGCGGGGTGCAGCTGGCCACGCACTCGTGGATGTCGCATCCGCGGATGAGCTCCGACGAGCTGATCGACTACCTGACGATGCTCTCGTGGAGCGCGCTGTGCGGCATCGTCGAGGTCGGCGGGTCGCTGCAGAGATTCCGGTCCGAGGATCATCCCTCCCCCGAACTGCCGGCCCAACTGCTTGACTAGATCGGTGAGCGAGTCTCTGGATCTCCCGTCGCTGTGGTCGCACGAGCCGCACTCCCTGTTGCGTTTCAAGCCCGGCGATCAGGTCGCCGACATCGACCCCGACGCGACACCGGGATTCAACGGCTCGAAGTCTCATGCGCCCACCTTGCAGGAGGAGCGCAATGTCCGATTCGGTGAGCTGCAGGAGATGCTGTATGCCCGCAGCCGGGTCGACGATACCCGGTCGGTACTGCTGGTGTTGCAAGGCATGGACACCGCAGGTAAGGGCGGGATCGTCAAACATGTTGTGGGCGGGTGTAATCCGCAAGGCGTCGAGTACCACAACTTCGGCAAGCCGACGCCGGAAGAGCTGTCCCACCATTTCCTGTGGCGCATCCGCAAGGCACTACCGACAGCAGGCCACATCGGTGTCTTCGACCGGTCGCATTACGAGGACGTGCTGATCGTGCGCGTGCACAACCTGGTGCCGGCCGAGGTGTGGGAGCCCCGCTACGACGAGATCAACGCGTTCGAGCGCGAGCTGGTCGACCGTGGGACCACAGTGGTGAAGATCGCGATGTTCGTCTCGCTCGACGAGCAGAAGAAGCGGCTGACGAAACGCCTCGAACGGCCGGACAAGTACTGGAAATACAACCCCGCGGACATCGACGAGCGGCTGAAATGGCCGGCCTACCAGGAGGCCTACCAGGCGATGCTCGAGCGAACATCGACCGAGTACGCGCCCTGGCATGTCGTGCCGTGCAACAAGAAGTGGTACAGCCGGCTTGCCGTCACCGAGCTGATGATCGAGGCTCTCAAGGGCCTGAACATGTCGTGGCCGCCACCGGACTTCGACGTCAAGGCGGAGAAGAAGCGGCTGGCGAAGGCCTGAGCGTCGCTTCTGGCCGGCAGCAAGTGCTTCCGAGCCCACGATGATGTTCCCCACACCGTCTTGGGCGCATGGGGCCGCCGATCGGTTCCCGAATGCACGCATTCTGATGCGAAGTGCGGGAGAATTCGTCACACGTGCACTCGGCGCACCCCGAGTTCAGTACGTGTAGAAGCCCTGCCCCGTCTTCTTGCCCAGCTGTCCGGCCTCGACCATCCGCTGAAGCAGCGGCGGCGGTGCGTAGTGCGCGTCCTTGTACTCGTCGTACATCGAGTCCGCGATCAGCTTCATGGTGTCCAGGCCGATCAGGTCCGAGAGCCGCAGCGGACCCATCGGATGCGAGAGCCCTGCAACCACGGCCGTGTCGATGTCCTCGACGCTCGCCACGCCGGCCTCGGCCATCCGGATCGCCGACAGCAGATAGGGCACCAGCAGCGCGTTGACGATGAAGCCCGAGCGGTCGCCACAGCGAACCACCTTCTTGCCCAGCGCCTCTCCGGCGAACTTCTCGACCCGCGCGATCGCCTCGTCGGAGGTCACCAGCGTGTTGATCACCTCGACCAGGGGTAGCACGGGCACCGGGTTGAAGAAGTGCAGCCCCAGTACCCGGCTCGGATTCTTGGTCGCCGCAGCGATTTTCATGATCGGAATGCTGGAGGTGTTCGACGCGAGGACGGCGTCGGGGTCGGTGACGAGCTCGTCGAGCTGGGCGAAGACCTTCGCCTTGACGGCCTCGTTCTCGACGATCGCCTCGATCACCAGCTGGCGGTCGGCCAGGTCGGCGAGGTCGCTGGTGTAGACGAGCCGCGCCTGCGTGATCTCGAATTCGTCGGCCGCCAGCTTGCCCTTGGCCTTGGCGCGTTCCAGCGACGCGGTGATGCGGGCGCGGCCGGCCTCGACGAGCTCCTGGCTGGGTTCGTAGACGACGACCTGGGCGCCGGCTTTGGCGCACACCTCGGCGATACCGCCGCCCATCTGTCCGGCGCCGACGATTCCGACACGCTCGATGCCAACGCGTTCAATGCTCACACGATCTCCTCACAGCGATCAGGCCCCGGCCGCATGACACGGACGGGGCCTGACGCTATCAACCCTTAGTGGAACTGGCCCTCTTCGGTCGAACCCGCGAGCGCGGTGGTCGACGAGGTGGGGTCCACGGTGGTGGCGATCCGGTCGAAGTAGCCGGCGCCGACCTCGCGCTGGTGCTTCGTGGCGGTGTAGCCGCGCTCTTCGGCGGCGAACTCGCGCTCCTGCAGCTCGACGTAGGCGCTCATCTGGTTGCGGGCGTAGCCGTAAGCCAGATCGAACATCGAGTAGTTCAGGGCGTGGAAGCCGGCGAGGGTGATGAACTGGAACTTGAAGCCCATCGCGCCCAGCTCACGCTGGAACTTGGCGATCGTGTCGTCGTCGAGGTGCTGCTTCCAGTTGAACGACGGCGAGCAGTTGTAGGCCAGCATCTGGTCCGGGAACTCGCTCTTGACGCCCTCGGCGAACTTCTTGGCCAGCTCCAGGTCCGGGGTGCCGGTCTCCATCCAGATCAGATCGGAGTACGGCGCATAGGCCTTGGCGCGGGCGATGCAGGGCTCGAGGCCGTTCTTGACCCGGTAGAAGCCCTCGGCGGTGCGGTCGCCGGTGATGAATGGCTGGTCGCGCTCGTCGACGTCGGAGGTGATCAGCGTCGCGGCCTCGGCATCGGTGCGGGCGATGACGACGGTCGGGACGTCGGCGACGTCGGCCGCGAGACGGGCCGAGGTCAGCGTGCGGATGTGCTGCTGGGTCGGGATCAGCACCTTGCCACCGAGGTGGCCACACTTCTTCTCCGAAGCCAGCTGGTCTTCCCAGTGCGATCCGGCGACACCGGCGGCGATCATGGCCTTCTGCAGCTCGTAGACGTTCAGTGCGCCACCGAAGCCGGCTTCGCCGTCGGCGACGATCGGGGCCAGCCAGTTCTCGACCGAGGTGTCACCCTCGACCTTGGCGATCTCGTCGGCGCGCAGCAGCGCGTTGTTGATGCGGCGGATGACCTGAGGCACCGAGTTGGCCGGGTAGAGGCTCTGGTCGGGGTAGGTGTGACCCGAGAGGTTGGCGTCACCGGCGACCTGCCACCCGGACAGGTAGATGGCTTTCAGGCCGGCGCGCACCTGCTGCACGGCCATGTTGCCGGTCAGGGCGCCGAGCGAGTTGACGAAGTCCATCTCGTGCAGCTGCTCCCACAGCACCTCGGCGCCGCGGCGGGCCAGCGTCGCCTCCTCGACGACGGTGCCCTGCAGGGCGACGACGTCCTTGGGGGTGTAGGTCCGGGTGATGCCCTTCCAGCGGGGGTTGTGGTCCCAGTCGTGCTGGATCTGTTCGGGGGACTTCGGCGTGCCCACGGTCGACTTGGTCATGAGGTGACCCACTCCTTCAAACGGTTGTTAACGTTCCAGCGTCTTCACCGGACTGCTAAGACGAGGATGCATCACGGCATAACCGCAGGTCCACCACTTTCGCTTGTAAACTTTCGCCAACGCATGGTCGGATCTTGCAAAGATTGCGAAGATCCTCTTGCCCTGAACCGGTTCAGAAGTTACCGGCCGGTAAACGATCGTCGCAGGTCAGTACGCCCGTACTGTTTGGTGAAGCGATTCAGAGAGGGAAGATCGCCGCGACCGCTTTGACCTCATCGCCGACCACATATGTGAGCGTTGTAACACTCCGATCGGTGAGCTCCGCGCCGAACATCTCGGTCGATCCGGCGGGATGCGTGTGCTGCAGGATCTCCAGCTTGTCGCCGAGCGCGACCGGCAGATCGTGTTCGATCGTCACCCGCAACGGCACCGACATCAGCTCGGGATGGGACTGCAGATAGTCCTCGACGACCGCCCAGTACACGGAGTTGTTCATGTGGTCGAAGATGTCGATGTCGCTGACCCGAACCGGGAAGTCGCGGATGCGCTCAGCGTCCTCACGCGACCCTGCGCTGAGATAGGCCTTCCACCGCAGCCGGCCCTCGCTGGTGGTGCGGCGCAGCCCTTCGATGAAGTCGTCGGCGATCCGGGCCGGCCCCTGGGTCTCCCGGTTGATGTTGATCCAGAACGCCTCGGATTCGACGAGACCGCCCTTGCGTCCATCGATGCGCACCCGCATCTCACACCAGCGGTTCGAGGTGCCCGAGCACCAGCGGCGCAGTCGCAGGATGTCCTTGAACACGATCGGTTCGATCATGTCGATCATGGTGCGGCGCACGATCCACAGCGGATGGGTCTCTTCGAAGCCCATCTCGCGTAACTGATCGGTGCCGATGTCCTGGATGTGCCTGGTCGCCGCATCGAACTTCAGTCGGCCTTCACGATCGACGTCGGCGACGCGTAGCGGCCACTGAACGTCGAAGACGTCAGGGTGCGGATCGGGCACCGGCATCATCGTCTTGGCCAGACTCACGAAACCTGATGATGCCACACAGGAGCGCAATGCGAATTCTGCGAATACGCAATTAGCAAGTGGCGGCTACGCTGGTTCGACGTGGCCAAGACATACGTCGGAGCGCGGGTGCGCCAGCTGCGCAGCGAGCGCGGTTTCAGTCAGGCGGCATTGGCTCAGATGCTCGACATCTCCCCCAGCTACCTGAACCAGATCGAGCACGACGTGCGGCCGCTGACGGTAGCGGTGCTGCTGCGCATCACCGAGGTGTTCGGCGTCGACGCCACGTTCTTCGCCTCCCAGGACGACACCCGACTGATCGCCGAGCTGCGCGAAGTCCTGATGGACCGCGACCTCGACGTCGACGTGGGTGCGACCGAAGTCGCAGAGATGGTCGGGGCGCACCCCGATCTCGCCCGCGCGATGGTGAATCTGCACCGCCGTTACCAATTGACCACGACCCAGCTGGCCGCCGCCACCGAGGGACGGTTCAACGTCGCCACCGTCAACCCGGGGGAAAGTGGCACCGGATCGATCTCGATGCCGCACGAAGAGGTGCGCGACTACTTCTACCAGCGGCAGAACTACCTCCACGACCTCGACACCGCCGCCGAGGAGCTGACGGCAGGGATGCGGGTCCAGCGCGGCGAACTGGCCGGCGACCTGTCTGACCGGCTGCGCTTCGTCCATGGGGTGCGCATCATCCGTCGCCAGGATCTCGGCGAGGGCGTGCTGCACCGCTTCGATCCCGCCACCAAGACCCTCGAGATCACCGCGCATCTGTCGATGGGCCAGCGGGTGTTCCGAATGGCTGCCGAGCTCGCCTACCTCGAATACGGCGACCTGATCGACAAGCTGACCGACGAGGGCCACTTCACCAGCGACGAGTCGCGCAGGCTGGCCCGCCTCGGCCTGGCCAACTACTTCGCCGCCGCGACCGTGCTCCCCTATGCCCAGTTCCACGACGTCGCCGAGAGCTTCCGTTACGACGTCGAGAGACTGTCTGCCTACTACTCGACGAGTTACGAGACGATCTGCCACCGGCTGTCCACGCTGCAGCGGCCGTCGATGCGCGGCGTCCCGTTCTCGTTCGTCCGGGTCGATCGCGCGGGCAACATGTCGAAACGCCAGTCCGCCACAGGGTTTCACTTCTCGTCCAGTGGCGGCACCTGCCCGCTGTGGAACGTCTACGAGACGTTCGCCTACCCCGGCAAGATCAGCGTGCAGATCGCGGAGATGCCTGACGGTCGGGCGTACATGTGGGTGGCGCGCACGGTGGAGCGACGTGCCTCGCGCTATGGTCAGCCGGGTAAGACGTTCGCGATCGGCCTGGGCTGCGAACTACGGCACGCGCATCGGCTGGTCTACTCGGAAGGCCTCGACCTCAGTGGTGACCCCAAGGTTTCAGCGACGCCCATCGGCGCCGGATGCCGTGTCTGCGAGAGGGACAATTGCCCTCAGCGGGCCTTCCCCGCGCTCGGCCGCGCACTCGACATCGACGAACACCGCTCGACGGTGTCCCCGTACCTGGTGAGGCAGTCATGAGCACTGAACGCATTGCACCCGGCGGCTTCAAGGAGCTCGGCCCGGTCAACTGGGCGATCGCCAAGGTCGGCGCACGCGGCATCCGCCGTCCCCGGTTCAGCCTCGTGAACGTGCTGGGCAGGCACCGAGTGCTGTTCCTGGCGTGGCTGCCGCAGTCGCTGTACCTCCTGGGGGCCGGCAAGCTCTCGCGGCGCGACGCCGAGTTCGTGATCCTGCGCGTGGGGCACCTGCGCGACTGCGAGTACGAGCTGCAGCAGCATCGCCGCCTGGCGCGCACCCGCGGTGTGGACGCCGCGACGCAGGACGCGATCTTCGCCGGGCCCGACGCCGAGGGCCTGACCGACCGGGAGCGCACGCTGCTCACCGCCACCGACGAGTTCGTCGTCACCCGCGGCGTCTCCCCGCAGACGTGGCAAGCGCTCGCCCGCTTCTACTCACCGGCCCAGCTCATCGAATTCTGTTTACTCACAGCACAATACGATGGCCTGGCGGCAACCATCAGCACACTGCAGGTGCCGCTGGACTTCCCGGACTAACGCTCGGGCGGCGCGAGGCCTGCGAGCAGGATGTCGATGCCCGCGAGGAACTGCTCGCGGTCGTCGTGGTCACGCAGCTGCGCGGCCATCTGATGCACGATCGGATACCGCTGGGCGTCGTACTGCCGCCACCGGCCGGCGACATCGTCGAGAAGCGTGGCACGGTCGGCGCCGGGCGGGCGTAGACGGGCGTTGGCGGCGTTCTGCCCGGCGACGCCGAGGATGAAGCTCACCAGGGTCGAGCCCGCGTAGAACAGGGCGTCGTCGGCCACGCCGAGGGCCATGAGGCGCCGGCCCACCCGTTCGAAGATCTCCACCATCGCGGGCTGCCAGGGCTGGCGCACCAGGTGCGCACCGGCCCAGGGATGAGCGTCGACGGCGTCGAAGATGGCGAGGGCGACAGCGCGGATCGCCGCGTCCGGTGCGTCGGCAGGCTCGTCACCGGGGAGCCCCCGGAAGACGACGTGCTCGGACGCGGCACTGAGGAGAGCGTCTTTGTCGGCGACGTGCCAGTAGATCGCGCCGGGACCGGTCGCCAAACGCGCGGCGAGTGCGCGGAAGGTGAGCGCGGACTCTCCCTCGGCGTCGAGGATCTCGACGGCGGCGGCCACGATGCGATCGGTCGACAGCGCCTCGTGCCGGCGTGACGTGCGGGGAGCCATGACTCATCTTGACATCATTGGAACAGTGTTCCAAACTGGCGCTCAACGGTTGGAACACTGTTCCACGACAGAGGAGATTCCATGGACACCCCGGTCACGATCATCGGCGCGGGCGTCGGCGGCCTCACGCTCGCCCGCGTGCTGCACGTACACGGCATCACCGCCACGGTGTACGAAGCCGACCCGGCGCCCCAGAGCCGCACGCAGGGCGGCCAACTCGATCTGCACCCGGGCACCGGGCAGTTCGCTCTCGAGGTGGCCGGCCTGACGCAGGAATTCCGCTCGATCATCCACGAGGGCGCGCAGGCGGCAAAGGTCGTGGATCGCTACGGGTCCGCGCTCTTCGAGCAGGCCGACGACGGCACCGGCGGTCGCCCCGAGGTGCTGCGTGGCGATCTGCGACGCATCCTGCTCGAGTCACTGCCCGAGCACTCCGTGCGGTGGGGCCACAAGGTGGCTCATGTCCACGCACGCGGCGACGGCCGACACGACGTGGTGTTCACCAACGGAAAGCAGTTCACCACAACACTTCTCGTGGGCGCTGACGGTGCATGGTCGAAGGTTCGACCGCTGCTGTCGGACGCGACGCCGAGGTATTCGGGCACCACCTTCGTCGAGACCTACCTGCACGACGTCGATGCCCGCCACCCCGCCGCGGCGGCGCTGGTGGGGCCAGGAGCAATGTATGCGGTGGAACCCCAGCGGGGCATGATCGCCCACCGGGAGGCCGGCGGCGTGCTGCACGTCTACGTCGCGGTGCAGCGACCGGTCGAGTGGTTCGACACCGAACGGCTCACTGCCCGTGTCGCTGACGAATTCGACGGTTGGACAACACCATTGCGCGCGCTGATCACCGAGGCCGACACCGCGCCCGTCACCCGCCCCATCTATGCGCTGCCTGACGACCACCGCTGGGCGCCGTCGCCCGGTGTGACGCTGCTCGGCGACGCGGCGCATCTGACGGTTCCGGGCGGGGAAGGCGCGAACACCGCAATGTACGACGCCGCCGTACTCGGCATGGCGCTGGCCGAACGACCCAGCGACGTCACCGCGACCGTCGCGGCCTTCGAAGCCGAGATGTTCTCGCGCAGCGAGGAATCGGCGCGAGAATCGTGGGCGACGTTGGACATCTTCTTCGACGCACGCGCACCGCAGGGACTGGTGGAGTTCTTCACCTCAACGGTGCGGGCCTGAGACCGCGGCGGCGATCGCGACCCGGTCACCGCCGCAAGCCTTGGCCTCGTACATCGCGGCATCGGCAGCAGAGATGACGTCGATCAGATCGGTGCCCGAGGCGGTGGTGGCCGCAACCCCGATGCTCGCGGTCACTGTCGGCTGCGCAGGCAACGCCACCGCGGCGCGAACCCGCTCGGCCACTGTGCCTGCTTGAGTCGCCGGTATCCGGTCCACCACCAGGAACTCCTCCCCGCCCCACCGGACCACCACCGCGTCACTGCGCACACTCTCGCGGATCCTGCGGGCCGTGCGGATCAGCACCTCGTCACCCACGGCGTGACCGAGGGTGTCGTTGACCGCCTTGAATCCGTCGACGTCGATCAGCAATGCACACAGGTCAGCGTTGGCCGGCGCCCGCTCGTTGAGCCGCTTCATCGACACGGACAGCCCGCGCCGGTTCGTCAGCTCGGTCAGTGGATCGGTCAGCGACTGCTTGGAGCTGCCCTGCAGCAACCAGAAACCGAATTGCAGCGCCGGCAGGATGCACGCGGTCACGACCAGCGCGATGACGGCCCGCGACACCGCCACCTGCAGACCCCCGGCCGGAGTGACCGCGGCCAGCCACACCGCGACGCCGCCGACCGCCAGCACACACCAGCCGATGTGCACCAGGTGGAGCCGCGGGCCGTGGAAGAACACCACGTACGCGCCGGCGCACAGCAACAGCGGCATGCCCGACATCGCCAGGTTCGGATCGCCGAACAGCAGCGTCGACAACGTGATCAGCACGTCGACGTAGATCAGTAGGGCGGTCGATTCGCGCAGCGGCGGCCAGGGCCACAGCGCCCAGCGCACCGCCCAGACCAGCGATCCCAGCGAGACCGCCGCCCAGCCCACCCGCACCAGGGCGCCGTCGGCCATCGGCGGCGCCACCGCGTTGATCGCGCCGAGAAGACCGAGAACAGCGCCGATGCCTGCAATCAGGTAGCGCAGGACCGGCAGCAGGCCGCGGCTGCGCAGGAACTCGATGCGCCAGCCGTAGTCATCACGCTGATACCACCACTGGCGCAGCAAAGCCCTGACGCCACCGTCCCCCATCGGCACATCATGGCACCGCGCCCGCCTACAGGTACGTGACTCCCACGACGGCCAAGGAAAACAGCACCGGTGACACCGGCAGCGCCCAGCAGAACACCGCCCACGCCTCAGCGGTGCGCGACTTCTGCTTCCACTGCCGCCACCCGAGGTAGCCCGACACGATCGCGACGAGAAACGACACCGCCGCGACGACGAGCACCCAGGTCGGGATGTCGGTCGACGCGATGGCCGCTGAGATGCCGGCCAGCCACAGCATGTGGCCGACCACCAACCCGCCGATACCGGCGACCCAGATCGCCCTCAATTAGAAGTTGATCATGTGGCCGACCAGGCCGTGGAAGCACTCTTGCAGCGCCTCGGACAGGGTCGGGTGGGTGTGCACGTTACGGGCCAGCTCGTTGGCGGTCAGATCCCACTTCTGCGCCAGGGTGAGCTCGGGCAGCAGCTCGGCGACGTCAGGTCCGATCAGGTGGCCGCCGAGCAGTTCGCCATACTTCTTGTCAGCGATCAGCTTCACGAAGCCGGTCGGATCGGCCAGGCCGTGGGCCTTGCCATTGGCGGTGAAGGGGAACTTGGCGACGACGATGTCATGGCCCTCGTCCTTGGCCTGTTGCTCGGTCAGACCGAAGCTGGCGACCTGCGGCTGACAGAACGTCGCGCGCGGCATCATCCGGTAGTCGCCGAGGGCCAGCGTCTCGGCGCCGGCGATGGTCTCGGCGGCGACGACCCCCATCGCCTCGGCCACGTGGGCGAGCTGAAGCTTGCCGGTGACATCACCGATCGCATAGATGTGCGGCTTGTTGGTGCGCATGTAGTCGTCGATGCCGATGCCGCCGCGGTCCGTCAGCTCGACGCCGGCCTTCTTCAGGTCGTAGCCGTCGACGTTGGGCACGAAGCCGATGGCCTGCATGACCTTGTCGGCCTTGAGCTCGTCGTCTTTGCCGTCCTTGCTGATCTTGACGACAACGGTCCCGTCGGCTTCATGGTCAGTGATCGACTCCACCTTGGTGCCGGTGAGGATCTTGACGCCCAGCTTCTTGTACTGCTTCTCGATCTCCTTGGAGACCTCGGCGTCCTCGTTGGGCAGCGCGCGGGGCAGGAACTCGACGATCGTGACGTCGACGCCGTAGTTCTTCATCACGTACGCGAACTCCATGCCGATCGCGCCCGCGCCGGCGATGACGATCGAGCCGGGCAGATCGCGCTCCATGATCTGCTCTTCGTAGGTGATGACGTTCTTGGAGAGCTTGGTGCCGGGCACCAGCTTGGTGTGCGCACCGGTCGCGATGATCGCGTTGTCGAACGTCACCTTCTCGGTGTCGCCCTCGTTCAGGTCCACGACGATCGTGTGGTCGTCGGTGAACTTGCCGTACCCGTGGATCTCGGTGATCTTGTTCTTCTTCATCAGGAAGTGCACACCGGCGACGCGACCGTCGGCGACCTTGCGGCTGCGGTCGAACGCCGCGCCGTAGTCGAAGCTGACGTCACCGCTGATGCCGAACGTCTTGGCTTCCTTGGTGAACATGTGCGCGATCTCAGCGTTGCGCAACAGCGCCTTGGACGGGATGCACCCGACGTTGAGGCAGACGCCGCCCCAGTACTTGGGTTCGATGATGGCAGTGTTCAGCCCGAGCTGGGCGGCGCGAATGGCCGCCACGTACCCGCCGGGGCCTGCTCCGAGAACGACGACGTCATAGTGGGTCACGCCTTACCACCCTAGTAGCCGCGGCAAGGTCGCCGCATAGGCATCAGGGCGCCACCCAACCGAACGCGTAGCCGCTGTGGAGGACGGCGGCACCGACGGCCGACGCCAGTGGCGCGGACATCATCGCCATCGCGAGCGCGGAGACGGCCGGCCGGTTCTGCACCAGCGCGGCGAGGAGGCTGCCGACGCTGCATGCGACGACGGCGAACAGCACGGCGAAAGTGGGCACCGCCTTGTCGATCGCATGGAACCACCAGAAGTAGTGACCCAGGCCTGCGGCGCCGGCGAGCAGCCACGTGCCGGCGACGATCAGCATGAACCGACCCCGCCCGAGGAACTGCGGGATGTCGACGAGCGGTGCCGAATGTGAGGGGACGGCCTCGGGGGTCGCCTGGTCGACGACGGATGCGGGGTCAGCCACCGGTGGCCACCTGGATCGCGGTGAGCACACCGAAGCACCCGGGACCGACGGCCAGGGTCATCGCACCCAACCCGGTGACCCAGCGCGTGCCCGACGCCAGGACCATCAGCAGGCCGACGACACCGGGAACACCGAGGATCAGACCGATGTCGAGGGCAGGCCGGTCCGTCGCGGTGAGGTCGACAGTGAGGAAGAGGGCACCCATCATGCCGAGGGCGACACCGACGATCATCACTGCGGCCAATACCGATGCGCGGGGCAGCGGGATCATCGTTCGACGATAACGCCGTGACCTGCAAAGTCCTTGGCGGCGCGCCCGGTCAGTCGGTCACCGGTCGGTCTCGATTCGGCGTCGGCGGCTCGTCGCGCAGAACCGAATGCCGGTGCGAGAGCACATCGGCGATCCCCTCGTCGGCGAGCCGACGCTGCTCGGCATCGGACAGTGTCTGGATGGTCCCGACCCGGGCAGCGATCTCCGGCCGGCGGCGTTTCAGGTATCCGTACCACCCGACGGCGAGCACCAGGAAGCCGGCGAACACGAAGGGCAGCACGTTGAAAGGGAATTCGGGCACGGGATAGAAGTTGCTGACTATCACGTAGAGCAGACCGAGCGCCGCGGCGAGCGACACCGCGAGCCGCGTGGGAGTCAGCGCCTTGATGCGGCGCAACCAGATCGGCGTCGCGATCACGACCAGCAGGTAGCTGATGAGGAAGCCCCAGTTCGCGACGTAGCCGCCGTAGACGTCGAACACGAGCCGACCGGCCGAGCTGAAGGTGGCGACGATCGCGAAGACCGCGGCGAGCGCACCGACGAACACCACACCGACCCAGGGCGTCCGGTGCGTGGGGTGGACGCGGCCGAACACGGCAGGCAGCGCTCCCTCGTGTCCGAACGTGAACAGC
The DNA here is from genome assembly GCF_055419565.1 of Mycobacterium sp. IDUB_5. Taxonomy (NCBI): domain Bacteria; kingdom Bacillati; phylum Actinomycetota; class Actinomycetes; order Mycobacteriales; family Mycobacteriaceae; genus Mycobacterium; species Mycobacterium sp. IDUB_5. The sequence continues at coordinate 762,320 of NZ_JBVAXX010000001.1, read as the reverse complement.
GATCGTGCCGCCGCCGTGGTCACCGCGGTCACGAAGACGATGAATGCGACACCCACCGCGGCGCTCACGACATAGTTCACCCATGACACCCCGACCGTGTCGGCGAGCTGCGGGAGAACCGCCTTGTCACCGTTGATGGCGCCGAAATGCAGGATCTGCGGGTAGGTCGCCAGGATGTAGAGCACCCCGATGAGGATCACCACCCGCAGCAGCGAGCGGGCGATGGTGCGGTGCGGGTCCTTGGCCTCGGCCCCCAGCGATGCCACGCTCTCGAAGCCCGCGTAGGAGCCCACGGCTGTCACCGCGGCGATGAACGTGCCGCCGCTGCCCAGGTGTGCGGGATTCCACTGTTCCCAGTCGATGCGCAGCCCGTACGCGATGTAGGACGCGACGATGATGACGAGGATGCTCGCGATCGCCAGCACCTCGAACGCCAGCTCGTAGCGCGCGGTGACCGATACTCCGCGGTAGGGCAGGTAGACCGCGACGGCCACCACCACGAGCACGAGGAGCAGCCTGAACCACGCCGATTGCGAACCCACGCCGACGGATTCGAGGAACGAGTCGAGGTACAGCACACCGCCGAGGGTGCCGGTGACGGCGAACCCGATGTACCCGAACAGCAGGCTGAAGCCGGCCGCGAACGCGAATCCAGGACCCAGCCCGTTGCCGGTGTAGGTGCCGAGCGAGCCGGAGGACACCGTGCGCTTGGCCTGGAAGCTGATGGTCGTCGCGATGAGGACCACGATGACCAACCCGATGACGGCGGCCCAGGCCGCACCCTTGCCGGCAGCGACGAACAGCGAGAACGGTACGACCGCGAGTGCAACGCTCGGCGCCGCGGCCGCCAGGCCTTGCGCGAACACACCCCAGGGCCCCAACGCATCTCGCTCGAGGCCGGTGGTGTCGGTAGTGGTCAGCGCGCGGCCGTCGACATCGACGGTCACCCCATCATCTGCCGGTGTGGTCGTGGTCATGCTGTCACCCTTTCGTGCGTATCCGCAGAACCGTTCCGGCGTGACTGATGCTGGCGGGAAACGGTTTTCATGACGTGGTGATGACGATGCCGCAGCGCGGCGGCAGGCGGCAGGCATCGGATCGCCGAGATTCTTTCGGCGGCCGCGTTGTGTCCCGTCAGGATGGAACGGTCTGGAACCGTTGCGGGACAGAGAGATCGAGGTGGTCGCGAAGTGTCGCCCCGCGGTACTCGTGGCGGAACAGCCCGCGTTTGCGCAGGATGGGGACCACCTGCTCGACGAAGTCCTCCAGTTGCCCGGGCAGGCCACTGTCCTGCAGGACGAAGCCGTCGCACGCCGATGCGAGAAACCAGTGCTCGATCTCATCGGCCACCCGCTCGGGAGTACCGAGAACGCTTGCTCCCCAACCGTTCACGGTACGGTAGAGGAACTCGCGCACGGTGGGGCTGTCGGCGGCCAGGGCACGGTACCCGGCCAGCGCCGTCTGGTGGGTCTGCGTGCTCGCCGGGAACGCCGAGGCGGGAACGGGGCCGTCCAGATCGGCCCCGGTGACGTCGACGTCGACTTCGAGTAGCCACCCCGCCTGGTATTCAGGGCTGAAATACTCGTATGCAGCGCGCTCGTTGCGGGCGACCTCGTCCTCGGTGGAGCCCAGCAGGAAGCGCAGCGACGGGGTGATCAGCGGTGCCGTGGCGCGGCCCACGGCACGGGCCTCACGATCGATCTGCCGGAAGAAGTCCTGAGCCCGCGCGAGCGTGCCCTGGCCGGTGAAGATGACTTCGGCATGCCGGGCGGCGAAACCCCGGCCGGTGTCCGACGAGCCGGCCTGGAACAGCACCGGGCGCCCCTGCGGAGACCGGGCGGAGCCGATGGGGCCACGGACGTCGAAGTAGCGGCCGTGGTGATCGGCGACGTGGATGGCGTTGACGTCGTTGAAGATGCCGGCCGCGCGGTCGTCGAGGACGGTCTCCTCCCCCCAGCCGTCCCAGAGGGATTGCACCACCGCGAGAGCCTCTTCGGCGATGGCGTAGCGCTCATCGTGGTCGACGACGCCGCGTGCGCTGAAATTGTTGGCGGCGGCTTCGGCGAAGCTGGTGACCAGGTTCCAGCCGGCTCGGCCGTCGCTGAGGTGGTCGAGTGAGAGGAGTTGGCGCGCAAGGTGATAGGGGTGGGCCAACGTGGCCGACCCCGTCACCACGAGTCCGATCCGTTCGGTCACCGACGACAGGGCCGCCGTCGTCGTGAGGGGTTCGAAGTCCTCGGTCGTCTTGTACGGCCAGGTGGCCGGCGGCCCGTAGTTCAGCCCGTCGGCGAAGAACAGCGCGTCGAAACCGCCGCGCTCCGCGGTGCGGGCCCGCTCGACGAGACGGCGCCGCACCCCGGCGGGGGTGTTGTCGGCGTCGGGGTGGCGCCACGGGCCGGCCGACCGAGTGTTCCCGAAGGCCAGTAGATGCAGTTCTCTCGGCACCCCCGTGACGTTATCGAGGCGGACCGCGGCAGCCGCCGATTAAACTCCGCCAGAACGCAATCGGCGAGGCAGCAGCCGGCTCAGCGGGGGTTTTTCTCGCCCGCTTCGACGGCCACCGGCAGGCGGTTCTCGGCCGGAGCCACCGGGCAGGTGGCAAAGTCGGTGAACGAGCACGGCAAGTTGGCGGCCCGGTTGAAGTCGACGATCACGGTCCCGTCGGGATCAGGTGAGGGAAGCGTCAGCGACCGGGCGGCCGGATAGGTGGTGACGCCACTCGTGGCGTCGGTGAACAGCACATGCAGGGACCCGTCCGGGCGCGCGAACGCGGTGAGCCGCAGCGGAACTCCGGCCACCTCGAGGTCGATGATCCCTGCGACGGTGTGGTGGTGTTCGAGGCCCTCGACGACAGCTCCCGTGGTGACCGTGCGTGGCTCGTCGTCGGGCGTGAAGTGGCCGATGCGGCGCCACTGCGGGTCGGGCGAGTAGGTCGGGATGCCGCGGAACGCCGCGAGGGTGGGCGCGGCGGGATCGTGCACCCGCAAGGCGACGGCACCGGTCCGGCGGATGACCTCGATCCGGCGGGGACCGTCGTCGACCAGCAGTCCGGGGGCACCTTCGACGGGCTCGAGCCGCGAGACCCCGGGGATGTCCTCGACGTCGACGCCCGCGGCATCGGCGCGCCATCGGCCGGGGAGATCGCCGACGGTCTCGAACTCCTCGCTCAACCAGTGGATGGCGGTAATCGCCACCCAACCGAGCGGATCGGCGTAGTAGCGCTCCCGCTCGGTGTGCCAGGCATGCCAGTCCGCGTGGAACTCGGCGGGCGTCTCGGTGGTGGGCGTCGTCATGGTCGCTCTCCTGTCGTGTGGGTGATGCGGTGGGTCAGCGGTTCACGCAGCCCGAGATGGCCGCGCAGGGTCGTATCGGTGTACTCGGTGCGATAGACGCCGCGGTCCTGCAGTTCAGGGATCAGCCAGTCGACGATCTCGTCGAGCCCGCCGGGCACCAGGTAGGGCGAGATGTTGAAGCCGTCGCTGGCGCCGTGTCGCACCCACCGGGTCAGCTCATCGGCGACCTGGCCGGGCGTTCCGGCGAATCCGGAGCGTTGCGAGGTCTCGATCGCCACCTCGCGCAGGGACAGGTGCTTGGCCTCGGCCAGTGCGCGCCATTCGCGAGCAATGGCGATCGGGTCCTTGCCGTCCCGCGCCGCACCGCGGGCCGCCGAGATCGGCGCGGCCACGGGGTCGTCGGCGGGCAGCGGGCCGTCGGGGTCGAGGTGGGACAGATCGCGGCCCCACACCTGACCGACGAGCGACAGCGCGGTCTGGCCCGTGTACTGGCCGTCGAGCACCCAGCGGACCTTCTCTTCGACCTCGGCGGGATGTTCGGCGAGGACGATCTGCGTGCCGGGGAGGACGAGGACGTCGTCGATGGGCCGACCTGCTGTGCGCAGGCGGACACGGATGTCGTCCGCGAAGGCCAGCGCGTCGTCGAAACGTGTTCCGTGCCTCGAGAAGATGACGTCGGCGTGGGCGGCGGCGAAGTCGCGCCCGGCCGACGAGTCTCCCGCCTGGAAGATGATCGGGTGGATCTGGGGGCTGCGGGGCACGGTGGGCGGCACAGAGATGTCGAATTGAGATGTCGAGATCTCCACCGGTGCCGGGCGTGCCGCGGTCGACCAGGCCGGTGCGTCGACCGAGCGCGCCGGACCGTCGTCGGGCCACGCATCCCAGATCGCCCGGGCGGCCGACAGGAACTGCCCGGCGCGTTCGTAGCGCAGCGCATGGTCGAGGAAGCCGCCGCGCCGGAAGTTCTCCCCCGTCCACGCGTTGTCGGTGGTCACCGCGTTCCAGCCGGCGCGCCCTCCTGACAGCAGGTCCAGACCCGCCAATCGCCGTGCCAGATCGGCGGGTTCGTTGTACGTGGTGTTCTGCGTGGCGACCAGGCCGATGCGTTCGGTGATGCCGGCCAGCGCCGCCAGTTGGGAGATCGCGTCGGGTCGTCCTGCGATGTCGAGATCGAGGATCTTGCCCTGCTGTTCGCGCAACCGCAGCCCTTCACCGAGGAAGAAGGCGTCGAACAGGCCCCGCTCGGCGGTGGTGACGATGCGGCGGAACGTCTCGAAGTCGATCTGTGAGCCGCTCTGCGGGTCCGACCAGATGGTGGTGTGGTTGACGCCCTGGAAGAAGACCCCGAGATGCAGCATGGCACTCGGCCGCGGTGTGTCGGCTGCGTTCATCAGCTCACCTCGAACCGGTTGGCGGGTCGGCCGAAACCCAAATTGGCGCGCAAGGTCGAGCCGGGGACGGGGCGGTGGGCCACCCCGGCGGCGAACAACGCAGGCAGGACGAGGCGGCCGAGGACGGGCAGGTCCTCGTGGAGCACCGTGGGTTGAAGTCGGACGCCGTCGGCATGACGGGACATCTCGATGAGGAGTTCAACCAATCCATCTGCTGCACCCACGAATTCGAGCGCGCCAGCGTGGTGGTGCCGGTGTCCGTCGAGCCAGGCCCGCCGATCTGCGCCGGGCATCTGCGGGGTGTCGAGGGTGATCGCCAGCTCGATGACCGCGGGCCCCGGGCTGTGCCGCGCGGCGTCGTTCGCCGCGCTCAGTTCGGACTCGCGGATGAGCACGACGTCGACCAGGTCCCGCTCGGCGTCCGTCCCGAACACGACGAGCTGGCCCTGCGGCGGCCGCGGCACGATGGCGGGCCCCTTGACCGAGTACGTCGCCCCGACGAAATCGACGTAGTGGAGCTTGTCGCGGTCCAGGAAGCGGCCGGTGGCGTAGTCACGGATCACCGCGTCGTCCTCCCACGAATCCCACAGTCGCCGAACGACATCGATGGCGTCGCGCTGCTCGACGTCCAGGTCGGCACCGGCTACCGCCGGTCTCCCCCAGGCATGTGCCGTCGCGGGGTCGGGAGCACGGGTGGGGAGCCAGCCGCCGCGTCCCCGGCTGGCGTAGTCGAGGGTGGCCAGTTGCGATGAGAGGTGGAACGGTTCGGCATACGTCGTCTCGGTCACCGGCACCAGGCCCAGTGTCGAGGTGGCCGCCGCGACGAAGCAGGCACGGGTGACCGCGTCGAGGCGGCCCATGGGCTGCCCTGTCGGCGGCAGCAGGGAGTCCTCGAACGTCGCGAACGTGAACCCCGCGTTCTCAGCGGCGCGCACGTTGCGCAGGAGTGTCGCACCGGTCAGGGATTCTGACGGCGGATTCGTGGCCCGCCGCCACGCTGCCGGATGGGTTCCCGCTCCGTCCAACTCGATACCGAGTGCGAAGACGCCGATGATCACACCTCTTCTCGATCGCGGGTCGGCGCGCCGGACCCTGCTGTGTCACCACGAACCGTGCGCCGGACCTGATCATTCCCCGGCATCGCCGTGTCAGCGCAGAGTCACCACCGCCATCGCGACACCCGCCACCGCCAGCACGGCATCGATTGCCACATCGAAGGTGCGGCGGTCGAGACGCCGGACGACGGGACGCGCCAGGAAGGGCCCGATCGCCAGGCAGACGCCGAGCATCAGCCCGCGCGCCACGACGGCCGTGTCGAGGACGCCGAACTGCCCGAACACGAGCATCTTCGCTGCGTACAGCACCAGTGCGCTCGCCGCCTCGGTGCCCAGAAACGCGGGACCGACGAGCCCGTAACCGGTGAAGACGGGCACGCTCAACGGACCCGTGGACAGGACCACACCGGTGAGGAAGCCGACCGCCGCGCCAGCGATACTCAGCAGCCAGCCCCGCACGCGGGCTCGCGCCAGCAGGCGGCGCCCTGGAATCATCGCGAGGAAAAAGACGGCGAGAAACGCCTCGACCGCCGTCTGCGGAACGGTCAGCAGCGTGTGCGCACCCAGAGCCGCCGCCGGTGCCCCCGGCACCGCGTAGAGCAGGGTGGCCCGCCAGTCGACGCGGGTCCACCAGGCGGCGACCCGCCCGACGTTGGCCAGGACGGCGCCGATCGCCATGATCGGAACCGCCTCGCGCGGTCCGTAGGAGGCGACCAGCAGGGGCAGCAGGATCAGCGACGACCCAGTGCCGACCAGGCCGCCGAGCAGGCCGGCGGCGAGTGCGACGATGGCGAGCAACGCGAAAGCGGACATGCGGACCTTCTCGACGGCCGCGGGGCGCGGCCGTCGGAGATCCTCCAGGCTTTTGTCCGTTCAGATGACCGCGGCCGTCCGGTGGCCGCGGTGGCGCCGCTCGGACCAGTCGTGCCGGCCGGCACCGGAACCCTAGGCGCTGTCGGACTTCACGCTACCCCGTGTCGCGCGGGTGAGCTCAGAAGTAGATGCCGGCGTACGGGGCCTCGCCGGTGGCGAAGAGGTCGTCGGCGACGGCGATCGCCGCCTCGTCCTTGACGGTCACGAGACCGGTCTGGGCGAGCGTCTCCCAGCGGGTGCCGCCCAGCAGGAGCGCACCCAGCGCGGCGGGCCCGAGAACGAGCTGCGGCGCCGAGGAGACCGGTTCCACGCCGGTCGCCGAGATGCGCAGTACCTGCGAGTTGTCGGGCAGCACAGCGTCTTCCACGCCGACGACGACGAAGCCTGCACGCCGAAAGGACCGTGCCGCCAGAGCGGCGTGGGCGTCGACCACGCGCAGCCACGTCTCGTCGCGGGTGCCGGTCACACGCACGGCGCGGCGGTCGGTGAGCAGCCAGTGCAGCGGATCGTCGAGTGGCAACGAGGCGAAGACGATCCGGTCGACGAGGTCGAGCCCGAGCAGGAACTGGATCAGCCCGGCGTACGCCTCGGGCGTCGGGGCGAAGAGGTCGGTGACGACGATCGCGTGATCGTCGGAGACGAACCAGTTGTCGGTCCCGATCGGGTGGTAGCGGGCGAATCCGTCTTCGGCCCCTTGGTTTCCGTGCACGGCCACGTAGGCGGGCCCGGCCGGCGCGCCGTGGCGGCGCGCTCCGTTCCACCACAGCGGGGTGCGGTCGATCGTGCCGGCGCGCTCCGGCCGGTGCCGCTCGGCGATCTGCGCCGGAACCGACCAGACCTCCTCGGGACGGAGTAATCGGACGGAACCACCGTGCGCGACCCCGGCACGGACCGTTGCGCGCTGCGTCGACACCTCGACGGACTGCGACGTCGTGGCCACCCCGTACCCGAACCGCTCGTAGATGGTGGCCTCAGACGCTCGCAGGGAGGCCACAGCCTCGCCGCGGCCGCGGATGTCGTGCAGCTGGTGGGTCAGCAGCGCGGTGGCGACGCCGCGACGGGTGGCCGACGCCGCGACTCCGACGTGGGTGACCGCGCCGTGTCCGATGCGGGCGCCCCCGGGCACGGTCAGGGTGTTGGTGGTCGAGTCGGCGGTACCCACCAGATCGCCGTCGAGGAAAGCACCCAGTGTCCGCCCGGGCTCGAGCAGGGTGCTGATCTCTCCCGGTGCGAGACCGGTCAGTGGCGGGAAGCCGATCATGGCCTCGCGGAACAGGTTGGCGGCGGCCAACAGGTCGTCCTCGCCGTCGAGCACACGGACGTCGATGCCCATCAGTTGCCCTGCCCGCCGCGGCCGAGGGCAGCGATGTTCGACAGCGGTTCGGTGCCGTTGACGAACCAGTCGCCGAGGATGCGCGCCTTGTACACCCGCGGGTTGTGGGACGCGAGCGTGCGGGCGTTGCGCCAGTGCCGGTCCAGGGCGAGTTCCTCGGAGACCCCCGATGCCCCGAGCGCGTCGAAGACCCGGGTGGTGGCGCGCAGCGCGGCGTCGATGATGACGAGCTGAGCCTGGGTGACGGCGACCTCGGCGTCGATCAGCCGCTGGTGGTGGTCGTGGTCGGCGCCGACTATGCGTCCGGCGACCACGTCGTCGAGCGACCGCGCCGCCGCACCGAGGGCCGCCTCCGCGCCGAAGCCGTCGGCCGACACCTCGCCGAGAATTGCGAGCAATTGCGCGTCGGCAGAGGGTGATTCGGTCAAGCCCTGCGGGTAGTTGCGGCGGCGGGCGATCAGCGCGGCCGTTCCGTCGCGCCGCGCGGCGCGGGTGATGCCGGTCAGCACGGCCAGCATCGCGATCTGGTAGAAATGCGCCTGGTACCCGAATCGCTCGGTGGCGGGGAAGACGTCGCCGATCGCAGCGGGCACGTCCGTGTAGCGGGCCGAGCCGCTCGCGGTGGTGCGCTGGCCGAAGCCGCGCCAGTCGTCGACCAGCGTGACGCCCTCGTCGGTGGCGCGCACGAGCGCAGTCCGCAGTTCGCCGTCCTCGTCGCGGCCTATCACGTCGAGCCAGTCGGCGTAGAGACTGCCTGTGGCGTAATACTTCTCGCCGTTGACGACGAAGTGGCCATCGGCGGCGGTCACGGTGCTGGTCATGTTCGCCAGTGTGACGTTGTTCGCCTCGGTCCATCCTCCTCCGACGAACTCGCCCGCGAGGAAGCGGCGCAGCCAGATGTCGTTGCCGGGTGACACGGCCGCGTTGAGGCGGTCCTCCACGAACGCCAGGTGATTGCGCCAGATGTGCGCGACGTTCGCGTCAGCCTCGCCGAGGTCGGCGAGCAGCAGGAACGTCTGCTCCAGAGAGGCGCCGAAACCACCGCGGTCGACGGGGATGCGCAGCGTGCCGAATGCCGCTTCCTTGAGCCACCCCACCTGCTCGTGGGGGAAGACCCGGTGCCGTTCCCTGGCGACGGAGTCTTCGGCGATCTTGTCGAGGACGGGGCGGAACTGCGCCCGCAACGCGCCGGTGTCGGCCGTGGGGTGCTGCAGATAGGTGCCGTGATCGGACATGTCGTCGACAGTGCCGCAGACCGGAGTCCTCGTCAGTACTCAGAATCCACGCGATCGGATTTCGACCCGGACCCTCTAGCGCAACGGCACCGGGCAGGCGTCGGCAGCTTCGGCCACGATGTGCGTGCCCGTCGAGACAGAAGCCGCGGGCCGTTCGCCACGCTCGTAGGCCGCCCCGGTGACCAGCGGCTCGTCCGCGAGCGCCGACAGCTCGTCGTCGGTGAACGCGCGGCCGCGCGTCAGGAACCGCATCCCCTCGGGTGCTTCGAGGCTGAACCCGCCGCCCCGGCCGGGCACCACGTCGATCACCAGCTGGGTGTGTTTCCACGCGTCGAACTGCGGGCCGGAGATCCACACCGGCACGCCGTCACCGACGTCGAAGATCGCCAGCAGCACGTCGCGGTCACCGACGACGAAGTCGCCGTCGGGGTAGCACATCGGCGACGACCCGTCGCAGCAGCCGCCGGATTGGTGAAACATCAACGCGCCGTGGCGTTCCTGCAGGGTCCGCAGCAGGTCAGCCGCAGCGGCGGTGATGAGGGCTCGATTCGGTGCGGGCACGCTAACCATCTTTCCCCAGTCGCGCGGCCCGGATGGCCGGCGCGGTCGACGGCGGCAGCAACGTCCGCCGGTCCGTCGGATAGCGGACCGTCAGCCCGACCGACGACGCGAAGCGGTAGGGCTGCGCGGCGAGCAACCCCGAGAACTGCTTGCGCAGCCGCGACATCTCGGCTCGCACCGTGACCACGCGGGTGCGGTCGCCGTAGAGGTCCTCGGCGAGTTCCGGCGCCGTGCGCCCCTGCGGCGAGTGCGCCAGCGCGCACAGGATCTCTGCGTGCCGCAGCGACAGGTCGTGGCGCCAGCTGCCGAACTCCCCCACCAGCCGCAGCGCCGGTTTGTCCGGATCGGCGAAGTCCAGTGTCACCTGCGACACCTGGGCGGCCGTCGCGTCGTCGTCGTTGTCGGCCAGCCGCACCAGCCACCCGCCGGGCAGGGGCTCGACCGCGCAGAGTCCCAGCGTCGCCAGCCACACCCGGCCCGGCCCCATCTGGTCCGGCAGCAGGATGCGGTTGTGCAGCGGCATCGCGTCGACCGCGGCCACCCAGCCCTCGGTGTCCACGGCCAGTGCCGGCGTGCCCATGCGGGCGAGGATCGGCGCGGCCACCGAGCGCAGGCGGTTCAGCGTGCGGTCATGCTCGGAGCGCAGGTGCGATTCGGCGAGCCGGGCGACGGCGTCGACGAGCGCGATCGTGGTCGGGTGGACGGTGGCCGCCGGCCCGGAGACATCGACGACACCGAGCACCTGACCGGTCCGCGGGTCCCGGATCGGGGCACCGGCGCACGTCCACGCGTGGTGGCTGCGCAGGAAATGTTCGGCGGAGAACACCTGGACGGCGCGCTGCGCGGCCAGCGCGGTGCCGATCGCGTTGGTGCCCACGGCACCTTCGCCCCAGTGCGCGCCCTCGACGAAGCCGAGCCGGTCGGCGTTGCTGAGCACCGACGGTGATCCCGAGCGCCACAGCACCCGCCCGGTCGCGTCGGCGACGACGAGGATGTTCTCGCCGTCGGCGACCAGCGACTCCAGCCCGTGGGAGATCTCGCCGAGCACCTCCATCAGGCCCGACGCGCGGCGCAGTGCCTCCAGGCCGCCGGTTTCGACCACCGGGGTGTCGCTGGGTTCGACACCGCTGGCCAGCAGGCGCTGCCACGAGTCGCCGATGACCTCGCGGGGACGGGCAGGTGCGCGATGCCCGGCCATCGTCGCGTCGTAGACAGCCGACATCAGCCGCGCATAGCTGCGCGGATCCTCCCCGACGGCGACGGCGGGTTCAGGCACGGACTGCATCACCTGCGATTGTGCTCTCCATCTCAGCGGTAGACCAGGCCGCCGTCGATCAGCCCGGCCTGGCCGGTCATGTAGTCGGCGTCGGGGCCGGCGAGATAGGACACGAAACCGGCGACGTCGTCGGGGGTTTCGGCGCGCCCGAGCGCGATGCCGCCGACGAATTTGTCGTAGGTCTCGCCCTCGGCGGCGCCGGTCAGTTCGGCGAAGCGCTTGTCGATCTCGACCCACATGTCGGTGCCGACCACCCCGGGGCAGTACGCGTTGACGGTGATGCCGTCGGCGGCGTGCTCCTTGGCCGCGGCCTGGGTCAGCGCGCGGACGGCGAACTTCGTGGCGCTGTAGGGCCCGAGCATCGCGAAGCCGTCGTGGCCGGCGATCGACGAGGCGTTGATGATCTTGCCCGGCTTCTTGGCGCCGGTGAAGTGCGCCACCGCGGCTTGGATACCCCACAGCACGCCGTCGACGTTGATGGCCCAGAGCTTCTTCAGCTCCTCAGGCGTGACGTCGGTGATCGGTCCGACCAGTGCGATGCCGGCGTTGTTGACCATGATGTCCAGGCCGCCGAGCGCACTCGCCGTGTGATCGACGGCCGCGAACACCTGGTCGCGATCGCTGACGTCTGCGACGAATGTGCTTGCTTTGGAACCGATCTCGGCGATTTCATCGGCGACCGTCGCGATGCCGTCGGCCGTCACGTCGACCAGCGCCACGTCGGCGCCGTCGCGTGCCAGCCTCAGCGCGATTCCTCGGCCGATGCCGCGGCCGGCTCCGGTGACCAGTGCGACCTTTCCGTTGAGAGACATGTCAATTCGCTCCGTTCGGATCGACCAGAACCTTCATTTTGGTGCCGGCGTGCAACGCTTCGAAGCCCTCGTCCACGACGTCGTCGAGCGGGATGCGGGTCACCCAGCCGGTGGTGTCGTACCGGCCGTCGGCCATCAGCGCAATCACCGCTTCGAAGTCCGCCCCGGTGTAGCAGAGCGAACCCTGGATGCGGGACTCGTTCATCACCAGGTTGAGAAGCGGTGTCTCGAGGGGCTTTTCGTAGATCGCCACACTGATCATCGGCCGCCGGGAGCCGACGCACGCCAGTGCGGTGCTCACCGCAGGCGCCACCCCCGCCGCGTCGAACACCGCGTCGGCACCGGCGCCGGAGGTGTGGTCGGCGATGTACGCGGGCACGTCGGTGGCGGTCGGGTCGAGTGTCCGCGCGCCGAGCGCCTCGATGGCCGCACGCCGGGTGGGAGACGGCTCGACGACGAACACGTCCTCGAGTCCCTTGCCGCGCAACGCGAACCACAGTCCGATGCCGATCGGTCCGGCGCCGAACACCATCGCGGTGTCACCGTCTTTGACGTCACCGAGGGTGGCGGCGTGATAGGCGACCGACATGGGTTCGACGAGTGCGCCCAGCTCCAGCGAGACGCTGTCGGGCAGCCGGTGCAGCATCGATGTCGGCACCACCGTGGACTCGGCCATGCCGCCGTCGGACATGAGTCCGTGGAAGCCGATCTGCTGACAGACGTTGTAGTTGCCGGCGCGACACGGCCCGCACTGGTCGCATTTGTAGATCGGTTCGACGGCGACGCGGTCGCCTTCGTTCCACCCGGTGACGCCGTCGCCGACGGCGGTGATGGTGCCGGAGAACTCGTGACCCATCGTGAGTGGCAGCTGCGCGCCGGTCAGCGGGTGCGGCGAAGTCGGCACGAAGATGGGGCCGGCGTAGTACTCGTGCAGATCGGTGCCGCACATGCCGTTGAAGCCGACCTGCAGCTTGACGGTGCCGGGGCGGACGTCGGGTTCGGCGACGTCGTCGATCTCGAGCTTGTTCGGGCCGTAGTACACAGCTGCTTTCATGTCGCATGTCTATGTGACCGCGACCACACGCGAAAGAGTTGCAGGGGGTTGCAGCGCTGTCAGGCCTCGTGAACTGACTCGAGGTGGCGGCGGGCCATCTCGCCCAGCGCCACGATGCCCCGCGCCATCTGCATCCCGACCTGGCCGGGATCGCTGGGCAAACGCCCGCGAAGATTGCCGGTACGCCACAGGGTGGCCAATCCGTGCGAGAGCGCCCATCCCGCGACCACCACCCCGGTGACATCGTCGATCTGCGAGGCGCCCGCACTGGAGCGTGCCGTCTCGTAGAGAAGCTCGAAAGCCGCGTCGCGCGCTTGCCGGAGCTCGGGGTCGTCGGCGCGGTGGAGATCCGGCCGGAACATCACCTCGTAGTGACCGGGATGCGTGAGCGCGAACAGGACATAGGCCGCGCCGCCGGCGAAGAATCCGTCCGACCCCGCGGCAGCGGCGCCGATCGCAGCACGGGCCAGGCGGAACCCCTCGGTCGCGACGGCGGTGAACAAGCCCGCCTTGTCTCCGAACTGGTAGGCCAGCGCCGCGTGGGTCACCCCGGCCGCCCGGGCGATGGCCCGCATGCTGACGCCGGCAGCGCCGACCCGCTCCACCTCGGCGACAGCCGCGGTGATCGAGGCTTCGCGCAGGTGACCGTGGTGATAAGAGCCCGTACTCGTCGCCATCGGGCGAGCGTAGCGCATATCTGACCATTGATAAGATCACCGGACTAAGGCAAACTGGCCAGTGGTAAGTTCTCACCGACCAGGGAGCAGCCAATGGACACCTACGACGTCGTCATCGTCGGCGCGCGGTGCGCCGGCTCTCCGCTGGCGGCCACGTTGGCACGCCGGGGACTACGGGTCTGCGTATTGGACAAGGCGCATTTTCCGTCCGAGACCCCGTCGACCCACGTCATCCAACCGCGCGGGGCGGCTGCGCTGCAGCGGCTCGGCGCACTGGACGCCGTCCTCGCAGCCGGTGCAGCGCGGATCACCCGGTTCTCGATGGTCAGCGACGACGTCCACATCAACGACGAGTTCGACCGCGCGCACTTCCCGCTGCCGGGACTCTGCGTTCGCCGCGTGACGTTGGATGCCGCACTGCTCGACACCGCAGCGGGGGCAGGCGCCGAGGTGCGCACCGGCGTGAAGGTGACCGGCGTGATCACCGCCGCGCACAGGGCAGTCGGGGTCCGCACCGACCAGGGCCCGATCCGCGCACGGCTCGTGGTGGGCGCCGATGGACGCCATTCGACGGTTGCTAAAAGTGTTGGTGCACAGGAGTATTCGACGACTCCGATGGGAAGATTGCCGATCTGGGGTTACTTCGACGGAGTCGAGGACCCCGAGGACCGCATCCGGATCGCGCGGATCGGCGAGAACGGCTACCTGGCCAGCCCCACCGACGGCGGTTTGTACATGGTGTGCGTCGCCACCGGAGCCAAGAGCGACATCGACCGTGCACAGGTCTTCGACGCCGCGATCACGGACTGGCCCGAGCTCGCCGAACTGCTGGCCGGCGCTCGTCGCACCGGTCCGCTGCGGGTGATGGCGAAGTGGCACGGCTACTTCCGGCAGTCGGCGGGCCCCGGCTGGGTTCTGGTCGGCGACGCCGGCCACTTCAAGGACTTCACCCCCGGTCAGGGCATCGCGGACGCGTTGTGCCAAGCCGAACGTCTCGCCGACGTCCTGCCGACCGACCTCACCGACGGGCGTCTGATCGACGCCGCCACCCGTCGCTGGTGGCAGTGGCGCGACCGCGATGCGTACGCCATGCACTGGTTCGCCACCGACATGGGCGCGCCCGGCGCGCCCCCCGCAGTGCTCACCGAAGTGCTGCGCGACATCGCCGGCAATGCAGACGCCCGCCGCACCCTGATGCAGGTGCTCAACCACGAGATCGCACCGAAACGGCTCCTCACACCGCGCCGCGTCGTGATCGCCACGGCCCGCGCGATGCGCAAGCGGCCCTGCGAGACGACGCGCGAGGTCTTGGCCACGGTCCGTACTGAGGTGCGCCGCGCCCGTTCCACCCGGCGGACGCCGCCGGGTTAGTTGCAACGCTTCGCAACTCTTGTCAGCCCCGCCCAACACAGTGTGGTCTGGCTCACATGACTTCCACTCTCGACCCGCAAACCACAACACAGCTCACCCCTGCGCAGCGCGTCGACGCTTGGCTGGCCGACTTCGAGGCGGCGCTGGCCGTCCGTGACATCGAGCGCGTCGCGGCCATGTTCGCCGTCGACAGCTTCTGGCGTGACCTGGTCTCCTTCACCTGGAACCTCAAGACGCTCGAGGGCCGTGACCAGATCACCGACATGCTGACCGCCCGGCTCGCCGAGACCGACCCGTCGGGGTTCAGCACCCGGGAGGAACCGACCCAGGATGGCGACGTCGTCTCCGCGTTCATCGAGTTCGAGACGGCCGCGGGCCGCGGGACCGGGCACTTGAGGATCAAGAGCGACGACGGCACCGACCAGGCCTGGACGCTGCTCACCGCGCTGCAGGAGCTCAAGGGCCACGAGGAGCGCAAGGGCGCCAGCCGCGTCATGGGCGCCGTGCACGGCGACGACCCGGACCCGCGGTCGTGGGCGGAGAAGAAGGCCGCTGAAGACGCCGAGCTGGGCCGCACCATCCAGCCCTACACGCTGGTCATCGGCGGCGGGCAGGGCGGCATCGCGCTGGGCGCGCGCCTGCGCCAGCTCGGGGTGCCCGCGATCGTGGTGGATAAGCACGAGCGGCCCGGCGACCAGTGGCGCAAGCGCTACAAGTCGCTGTGCCTGCACGATCCGGTCTGGTACGACCACCTGCCCTACCTGCCGTTCCCGCAGAACTGGCCGGTGTTCGCGCCCAAGGACAAGATCGGCGATTGGCTGGAGTTCTACACCCGCGTGATGGAGGTGCCGTACTGGTCGAAGACGACGTGCCTGTCCGCGGCGTTCGACGAGGACTCCCAGAAGTGGACCGTGGAGGTGGACCGCGACGGCGAACGCCTCACGCTGCACCCGACCCAGCTGGTGCTGGCGACCGGCATGTCCGGCAAACCCTACGTGCCGACCTTGTCCGGGCAGGACGTCTTCCGCGGCGAGCAACACCACTCGTCGCAGCACCCCGGCCCGGACTCCTACGCAGGCAAGAAGGCTGTCGTGATCGGGTCGAACAACTCCGCTCACGACATCTGCAAGGCGCTCTACGAGAACGGCGTCGACGTGACGATGGTGCAGCGGTCCTCCACCCACATCGTCAAATCCGACACCCTGATGGACATCGGCCTGGGCGACCTGTACTCGGAGCGGGCGCTGGCCGCGGGCATGACGACCGAGAAGGCCGACCTGACGTTCGCTTCACTGCCGTACCGGATCATGCACGAATTCCAGATCCCGCTGTACGACCAGATGCGGGAGCGCGACAAGGAGTTCTACGACCGCCTGGCGGCCGCCGGCTTCGAATTGGATTGGGGCGCTGACGGTTCCGGGCTGTTCATGAAGTACCTGCGCCGCGGGTCGGGCTACTACATCGACGTCGGCGCCTGCGACATGGTCGCCGACGGTCGGATCAAGCTCGCCCACGGCCAGGTCGACCGCCTGACCGAGAACTCGGTGCTGCTCGCCGATGGCACCGAGCTGCCCGCCGACGTGGTGGTCTACGCGACGGGATACGGCTCGATGAACGGCTGGGCGGCGGATCTGATCGGCCAGGACGTCGCCGACAAGGTCGGCAAGGTGTGGGGTCTGGGCAGCGACACCCCGAAGGATCCCGGGCCGTGGGAGGGCGAGCAGCGCAACATGTGGAAGCCCACGCAGCAGCCCAACCTGTGGTTCCACGGCGGGAATCTGCACCAGTCACGGCACTATTCGCTGTATTTGGCGCTGCAGCTCAAGGCCCGCTACGAGGGCATGCACACCCCGGTGTACGGACTGCAGGAGGTGCACCACCTGAGCTGAGTCAGGCGGCGTCGGACTGCCGGATCTGGTTGCCGCCGGCCCGTTTCGCCTCGTACATGGCCATGTCGGCGGCGGCGATGACCCGCTCGATCACCGTGCGGGTGTCGGCGGCCGGGTCGCCTACCGCGAGTCCGGCGACACCCAGGCTCGCGGTCACATGCCACGGGTTCGACGCGATCGCCGAACACAACCGCCGAGCCAGCAGGTCCATCTCGCCGGGCGGGCAGGCCTGGGCGACCACGAATTCCTCACCGCCCACGCGGGCCGGGAGGGCGCCCGATCCGCACGCGGCGCGCAGTCTGCCGGCCACGTCGACGAGGACCCGGTCACCGATCGCGTGGCCCAGTGTGTCGTTGAGGCGCTTGAACCCGTCCAGGTCGATCATCACCACGCTGAAACTGCCCGAGCCGCGGCGGGCCGCGTCGGCGATCATGGCGCGCGCCGACCGCCGGAACCCCCGGCGATTGGTCAGCCCGGTCAAAGGATCGGTCGACACGGCGTCGTTCCACAGCAGCCGCGTCAGGATCTGGCCGCCAAAAGGGACCGTCAGCAACCCGCCGATGGACATCAGCAGGGTGGCCACCCCGAGGGCCGCGTCACCAGCCACCGCCATCCGCACCGCACAGATGAGGGCCGTTCCGAGCGCGACGCCGACGCTGACGACGAGCAGGCGGGGGCTGTGCGCCGAGGCCACGTAGGCCGCCAACCCGACGAAGGCCCAGCAGGTCAGCAGCCCGGCGTGCGGGTCGGACTGGGCCAGCGCGACGACAGCCAGTGCGGCGCTGCCGCTCACCGAGTACACCGCCGACTGGCGTCGGGTGGGCCACCGCCGGGCGTAGGCGATGGCGATTGCGGCGAATCCCGCGGCGGCCACCAGCACCATTCCGCGCGCGGCCCCGTGCGGACCGGCGGGACTGATCGTCGTCAACGCGACGGCGACGGCGAGCACCGCCATGATCGTGGCCATCATCGACGAGGAGACACTCAACAGCCGCCGCGACGCGAGGTAGCCCGTCAGCCACTCGTAGCGGTCGGGCTGTCGCCACCACTGTCGGATGTGGTCCACCACCGCCCCCGATTCTCACCTGGGGCGATAGTACCGAGCACGCCGGTTGCCGCGACCGATTCGAACGTCGTCGACGCAGGTGCGCAGAATGGGGGCGTGACCAATCCCCCGCAGACGGACGATCCGTTCCTCTGGCTCGAGGAGATCACCGGCGACGACGCGCTCGCCTGGGTGCGTGCGCACAACGATCCGACCATCGCCGAGCTCAGTGGCGAACGCTTCGAGCAGATGCGCGCCGACGCCCTCGATGTCCTCGACACCGACACCCGGATCCCCTACGTGCGCCGGCGCGGCGAGTATCTCTACAACTTCTGGCGCGACGCGACGAATCCGAAAGGTCTGTGGCGCCGCACCACGCTCGAGAGCTACCGGTCGGAAACCCCGGAGTGGGACGTCGTCATCGACGTCGACGAGCTCGCCCGCACCGACGGACAGAACTGGGTGTGGGCGAGTGCCGACGTCATCGAACCCGATCACGGGCGCGCCCTGGTCAGCCTCTCCCGGGGCGGGTCGGACGCGGCGGTGGTTCGGGAGTTCGACATGGCGACGCGCTCGTTCGTCGACGGCGGATTCGAATTGGCCGAAGCCAAGTCGCAGAGCAGCTGGGTCGACGAGGACACCCTGCTGGTCGGCACCGACTTCGGCGACGGGTCGCTCACCGAGTCGGGCTATCCGCGGGTGGTGAAACGCTGGTCGCGCGGCACGCCACTCGAGGAGGCCGAGACGATCTTCGCGGGCGACCCGGCCGATGTACTGGTCGCGGCGTCGGTGGATCGCACCCCGGGCTTCGAACGCACGTTGATCAGCCGCGCGCTCGACTTCTTCAACGAGGAGGTCTACGAGCTGCGCGGTGCCGAGTTGATCCGCATCGACACCCCGACCGACGCCAGCATCTCGATCCACCGCAGCTGGCTGTTGATCGAGCTGCGCAGCGACTGGCACTACAGTTACGGAACGGGCACCCAGCATTATCCCGCCGGTTCGCTGTTGGCCGCCGACTACGACCAATTCCTCTCCGGTAGTGCCGAGTTGACCCGCGTGTTCACCCCGGACCGGCACACCAGCCTGCACCACTACGGCTGGACCCGGGACCGGCTGGTGCTCGTCACGCTCGCCGACGTCGCCAGCCACGTCGAGGTGGTGACACCCGGTTCGTGGACCAGCGAGCCGGTGGCCGGACTGCCGGACAACACCACCGTGTCACTGGTCGGCGTCGACCATCACGGTGACGAGATCTTCTGCGACTGTTCGGATTTCATCACACCGTCGCGGTTGCTCTACGGGTCGGCGGGCGGTGCCCTCACCGAGATCAAGCGGGCGCCGTCGTTCTTCGACGCGGCCGACCTCGAGGTGCAGCAGTACTTCGCGCCGTCCGACGACGGCACCGCGGTGCCGTACTTCGTGGTGGGGCACCGTCACACGCAGAGCACGGGGCCGACGCTGCTCGGCGGCTACGGCGGTTTCGAGGTGGCCCGCACCCCGTACTACGACGGCGTGCTGGGCAGACTGTGGCTCTCCCGGGGTGGCACCTACGTGCTGGCCAACATCCGCGGCGGAGGTGAGTACGGGCCGACGTGGCACACCCAGGCAATGCGTGAGGGCCGCCATCTCGTCGCCGAGGACTTCGCCGCCGTGGCAAGAGATCTCGTCACCCGCGGCATCACCACGGTGGATCAGCTGGGCGCCCAGGGCGGCAGCAACGGCGGGCTGTTGATGGGCATCATGCTCACGCAGTACCCGGAGCTGTTCGGCGCGCTGGTGTGCAGCGTGCCACTACTCGACATGAAGCGGTTCCACCTGCTGCTCGCAGGCGCTTCCTGGGTGGCTGAGTACGGCGATCCGGATGATCCGGACGACTGGGAGTTCATCTCGAAATACTCCCCCTATCAGAACATCTCGGCGCAGCGCCGCTATCCGCCGGTGCTGATCACCACCTCGACGCGCGATGACCGCGTGCATCCCGGCCACGCGCGGAAGATGACCGCTGCGCTGGAGGCGGCCGGGCACTCGGTGCGGTATTACGAGAACACCGAGGGTGGGCACGCGGGCGCGGCGGACAATCCGCAGATCGCGTTCCGCGCCGCGATGATCTACGAATTCTTGTTACAGACCCTGGGAGGGAACTGACGTGACGATCGCCCGATCGGCCGGTGCGGTGCTGCTGGCGACCTTGGCAATCCCGGGGCTGCTCACCGGCTGCGGCCGGGAAATCACGGGCACGGCGGTGACGGCCGCCGGACGCGCGCCCACCACCGGAAGCTCACCCAGCACCACCCCGGGCGGCAGCGTCGATGACTCGCAATGCGCGAGCGTCACCGCACCCCTGGTCGACATCCCGCAGAAGAACCCTCGCGAGCCGCAGCTACGTGTCCCCCAACCGCAGGGCTGGGAACGCAACACGATGATGGACAACGAGATCATCCGGTTCGCGATCGTGGCGCAGGATCTGATCGCCAACCAGTTCGCTCCCAATGCGGTGGTCACCCTGGAGTCGGTGCGCGGCAGCGCCGATCCCGACACCGTCTTCGAGCAGAACCGGTCCAACCTGACCACGATGATGGGCGCCTTCGATCTGCAGACCGAGAGCAACACCACCTGCGGATTGCCTTCGGAAACAACGACATACACCGCACCGGCGATGGGTCCGGCACCGGAGCGGCCGATCATCATGCATGCCGTCGTCGCGCAGGGCCCGTCGGCCACGTACCTGGCGACGCTGACCGTGCAGACCACCGATCCGACGAACCCCACCTATGTGCGCGACTCAGGAGAGATCGTCGACGGCTTCCAGCTGCTGCTGCCGTGACGGCACCGGAGATCCTGCTGATCGTCGGCGCCGCGCTGGTGCTGGCCGGTATCGCCGCGCCCGGCTGGGACACCGCACGCCTGGATCGCCGGGCGGTCAAACGTCGCATCTACTGGGCGGGCACCGGTGCTGGCATCGTGGTGCTGTTCCTCTCCGGACTTCCCGACCTGCAGAGTGCACTGGCGCTGGCTGCCGCCGGCTCGGTGCTGACCCTGGGGTGGGCCTACTTCAGGACGCCGAACATCGTGATCGGCGGCCGGGTCCGGTCGGCGGATCCGGCGATGCGCGACGGCGGCCCATGAAAGTCCACGCGTAACGCCTGCGGCTCCGGCGGGCACTACCTGTGCGAAGGGAGCGCTTCGGTGATCAAAGATGATGCTTTGCCGGCCATCTCGCGGCAGGGGTCGGTTGACGCGCTTCGA
The DNA here is from genome assembly GCF_055419565.1 of Mycobacterium sp. IDUB_5. Classification (NCBI taxonomy): domain Bacteria; kingdom Bacillati; phylum Actinomycetota; class Actinomycetes; order Mycobacteriales; family Mycobacteriaceae; genus Mycobacterium; species Mycobacterium sp. IDUB_5. The sequence continues at coordinate 741,206 of NZ_JBVAXX010000001.1, read as the reverse complement.
AGCGCCGCGGTGTGACGAGGTGAGTTACGATCTCGCGGACATGACCGCCACTTCCGCGGACGAGGCTGCCATCGTCGCGGCGCTGCGAGCCCGCGACGAGGCGACGTTCGCCGCGCTGGTCGACAAGCACACTCCCGCCATGCTGCGGATCGCGCAGGGCTACGTGTCATCGAAGGAAGTCGCCGAGGACGTCGTGCAGGAGGCGTGGATCGCGCTGCTCAAAGGCATCGACAGCTTCGAGGGTCGATCATCTTTGCGCACATGGCTGTTCACGGTGCTGATCAACATCGCCAAGAAACGCGGGATGCGGGACCGTCGGGAGTCCGACGCCCAGATCGCCGCCTACACCGGCGGCACCGTGCACCCGGCACGGTTCCACGACAGCGACGACCGCTGGGCGGGCCATTGGCGCGACGGCGAAGAACCGGTGCCGTTCCCCGAATCACCTGAGGGGTCCGTGCTGAGTTCGGAGTTGCTGGCCCTGACCCGCGAGGCACTCGACACGCTGCCCGAACGGCAACGGCTCGTGGTCACGCTGCGCGACGTGCTCGACGTCGATTCCGCGGAGGTGAGCCGGCTGCTCGGCATCACGCTGGCCAACCAGCGGGTGCTGCTGCACCGCGGGCGCACGGCGATCCGGCAGGTTCTCGAGGATTACGTGAGGGACGTGACGTGAGCCAGCACGGACCGATGGACTGCTACGAGCTCGTCGACTTGATCACCGCCTACTTCGAGGGCGCGCTCGACGACGTCACTCAGACGCGATTCGAACAGCACCTCGCGGGCTGCGACGGCTGTCTGACCTACCTGCAGCAGTTCCGCACCACGGTGCGCACCCTGAGCGTCCTCTGCGACGACGGCGTCGACCCGCCGTTGCGTGACCGATTGCTGGACGCCTTCCGCGACTGGCGCTAGAACTGCTCAGATGAGCCAGTTCCAGACGGTCCTCTACCGCGCCGAACCGCCCGTCGCGACCATCACGCTGAACCGCCCTGAACGGCTCAACACGATCGTGCCGCCGATGCCCGACGAGATCGAGGCCGCCATCGGCCTGGCTGAACGGGATCCGGCCGTCAAGGTGATCGTGCTGCGCGGGGCGGGGCGAGCGTTCTCGGGCGGCTACGACTTCGGCGGTGGCTTCGACCACTGGGGCGAGGCGATGAACACCGACGGGCGGTGGGACCCCGGCAAGGACTTCGCGATGGTCAGCTCCCGGGAGACCGGCCCGACACACAAGTTCATGGCGATCTGGCGGGCATCCAAGCCGGTGATCGCGCAGGTGCACGGCTGGTGCGTCGGAGGCGCGAGCGATTACGCGCTGTGCGCGGATCTGGTGATCGCCAGCGACGACGCGGTGATCGGGACCCCGTACGCCCGGATGTGGGGCGCTTATCTGACCGGGATGTGGCTCTACCGGCTGAGTCTGGCGAAGGTGAAGTGGCATGCGCTCACCGGTGAGCCACTGACCGGAAAGGAAGCCGCGGCAGTCGAATTGATCAACGAGTCGGTGCCGTTCGAGCGGCTCGAAGCGCGCGTGGCCGAGATCGCGGCCCGGCTCGCGACGATTCCGCTGTCACAGCTGCAGGCCCAGAAGCTGATCGTCAACCAGGCCTACGAGAACATGGGGTTGGCGTCGACGCAGACCCTCGGCGGCATCCTCGACGGGCTGATGCGCAACACCCCCGATGCGCTGCGTTTCGTCGACACCGCCGAGCGCGACGGCGTGCGCACCGCCGTGGAGCAGCGCGACGGGCCGTGGGGCGACTACAGCCAGGCGCCCGATGACCGGAAACCCAATCCGGACAACGTGATCGAGCCCTAGTCGAGCTCCGACAATCCGTAGACACGCGTGGAGGCGGTCTTACCCTTGAGGGCGTGCTCACCCCGGTCCCTGAGACCCTCCGGTGGAGACTTCAGCGCCTCGACACAATGCCCGGTGAGCAAGATGGTGTCCCCCGTGGCCTTGGTCAGCTGTTCCACCCGCGCGGCCACGTTCGTCGTGTCACCGATCACCGCGAACTCGAGATGACCTGCTGTACCGATCGTTCCGGCGATCACCTCGCCGGTGTTGATGCCGATTCCGATGCGCACCTCGCCGGCGAAGCGCGCATGGACGCGCTCTTGGATCGACACAGCTGCAGCAAGTGCGGCGTCGGCATGGTGGTCGAGGATGTTGGGTGCGCCGAAGACGGCCATGGCTCCATCGCCCATGAACTTGTTCACGTGCCCCCCGGCGTCCACCACCTCGGGCACTACGATGCCGAAGAGATCGTTGAGCCGGGCCACTGTGTCCTCGGCGCTGTTCGCCTCGGCGAACGGGGTGAAATCCCGTACGTCGAGGAACATCACGCTTACCACGCGCCGCTCACCGGTGAACACGTCGTCGCCCTGTTCGAGCAGCCGCGAGGTCAACGCCGGGTCGACATAAGCACCGAAAGCACCCGCAAGCCGTTGCCGCTCGATCAGACCCGCCTGCATGCGGTTGAACGAACCCACCAGCGCACCGAGGTCGTCATCCTGGGCCACCGGCAGCCGCCGGCTGTAATCGCCGGCCGCCACTCGATCCGCGCCGAGCGCGAGATCGCGGATCGGACGCAACCGCGGAGCCAGTCCGCTGCCGACCGCGAGGGGGATTCCGTAGAGAAGCGCGATCAGCATCGCGAACACCGCGGACAGGGCCGGGACGTCGGCAGCCCGCGAGACGACGGAGGCCAGCATCGCGCCGCCCATCGTGAATTGGAATATCGCGGCAACGAGGCTCACGGTGGCATAGGACGCGAATGTCGGTCGCGACCGCGGCATCGCATCACCGATGTCGGACTCGCCAGCGAGCGCCGTGCGGAGCGGTCGCATCGCGGCTTCGAACGTTCCACGCCCGGTGATCAGTGGTCCGGCCACTCCGAAACATGCACCGAGGAAGGCATATTGCGCGATTCGCCCCGTGGGGGCTCCGGCGATGACGCCCACCGCCCCGCCCATGGCTGCATTCCACAGCGCGGTACCGCCGACGAGGCGAGGCATGATTTTCCGCACATAGACGTAGGTGCCCTCCAGCGCGGCCGCGCGGTCGATGGTCTCGCCTGCCGCCCATCGTTCGACGGGACGCAACCAACGCCGTCCGTACAGGGTCGTCGAGGCCTGCACCACGACGGCGGCCACCACGGCGACCGCGACGGCCTGGTCATAGCGGTGAGAGTTCTCGAACGCGAGTATGAGGACGACGAACAGGGAGTAGGCGGGAATGATGAAGGGGATTCCCGCCACGATGATCGCCCACGTGTAGTGCCGCCCGTACCTGTCCCACAACCACTCCCAGAACCTCCCCATTCGCCGAGCGTAAACAGCCCATGTGCCCGTATCGGCGAAATAGCCATCAGGGCGCGTTCGCGTCGGTACGGTTGGCCCGATGAGCCCCGACGACCCGTTGTTCGTCGACGCCGACTCGATGCGTAACCAGGGTTATGCCATGGTCGATTTCCTGGTCGATCACCTGACCGCAGTGGATGTTCCGGCTCTGCGGCGTGCCACCCCGACCGAGATGGCCGACCGGATTCCCACCGCCGCTCCCGCTGGCCCGGAGACCTTCGACACGATCCTGCGCGATCTCGGCACGAATGTGCTGCCGTTCATGTCGCGCAGCGAGCACCCGCGCTACTTCGCGTTCATCCCGTCCAACGGGACGTGGCCCTCGGCGCTGGGTGACTTCCTCGCCGCCGGGGTGAACGCCTACTGCGGCGCCTGGATGGAATCGGCGGGGCCCAGCCAGGTCGAGCTCACAGTGCTGCGGTGGTTCGCCGACTGGCTCGGCCTTCCCGAGACCACCTCCGGTGTGCTCGTCAGTGGTGGCTCGGCGGCGAACATGACCGCTCTCGCGGCAGCACGCGAACACATCGTCGGCGCCATGGCCGACGACCTCGTCGCGTACGTGTCGGATCAGGCGCATTCTTCGCTGGCGCGCGCCGGGCGGACGCTCGGCTTTCGTCCGGATCAACTGCGGGTCATTCCCGTCGACGACGGTCAGGCGATGCGCTCGGATGCACTCGCCGGTGCGGTCGCCGCCGACATCGCGGCAGGGCGCCGGCCCATCTTCGTCTCCGCCGCTGCCGGTGCCACCAACAGCGGCAGTGTCGACCCACTGCACGACATCGCCGACATCTGCGCTCGGCACGGCATGTGGATGCACGTCGACGCTGCCTACGGCGGATTCGCCGCGCTCACGGAACGGGGCCGAAAGGCTTTGGCAGGCATCGAAAGAGCCGACTCGGTCACGCTCGACCCGCACAAGTGGCTCTACCAGCCCTTCGAATGCGGCGCGGTCCTCGTGCGCGACGGCGCACGCCTGCGGCGGGCATTCGAGATGACACCGGACTATCTCAAGGATGCGGAGGTGTCGGCCGGCGAGGTCAACTTCGCCGACCTCGGCCTGCAGCTCAGCCGGATGGCGCGCGCATTCAAGATCTGGATGTCGATCCGGTACTTCGGTCTCGATGCGTTTCGCGCCACGATCGACAGAGCGCTCGACCTCGCGATCGCCGCACAGCACCACATCGAGGCCAGCGCCGAACTCGAAGTGCTTCGACCCGCACAGCTGGGCATCGTCTGCTTCCGGCGCCGCTTCGCCGGGGTCGACGACGAAGCGCGGCTCGATGCGATGAACGCGAGCTTGGTGCGGGCACTGGACGAATCCGGGTACGGTCTCGTGTCCTCGACGCGAATCCAGGGACGCTATGCGATCCGCCTCTGCGTGCTCAACCACACCTCAGGACCGGCCGACGTGCACGGGGTCCTGTCGTGGCTGGAGCAGTGTGAGGTTCACATCCCTGATACCAGCGCCGACAGCCTGCCACCGGCCGTCGAGCGCTACCCGGCGGTGCCGGTCTCATGGGGCGAAACCGCGACGTTCGACACCGGCGAGTTGGCGGCCCTGACACTGCTCGCTGACGTGGACGAATCGACGCTCGACTACCTGGCCGCCACCTGCCATGAACGCACGGCTGCGCCCGGCGAGCACGTCGTGCGTCGCTGGGACGGCGATCGCGACTTCTATGTCATCCTCGACGGCACAGTCGACGTGGTGGTCGGAGCCGAAGTCGTCCGCACGCTGGGCACCGGCGACTTCTTCGGCGAACTCGCCGCATCGGACTGGGGCGGCGGATTCGGCTATCCGCGCCTGGCCGACGTGATCGCGACATCACAGCTACGGCTTCTCGTCGTTCCGCAACACGCGTTCGCAGTCCTGTCGCGGTTGCCGGCCCTCCACGACCGCATCACCAGCGCCATCGACGTGCGCCTCCGGCGCACCTGATGCCCCGCCCGGTGAGCTTGCTGATCGTCAGCCGGCTCCTCGGCTCCACGGCCGAATGGATGTGGTACTCGATCGCCACGGTGTTCGCGTTCTCGCTGGGCGGGGTGGCCGCGATCGGGGCCATCGGCGTGGCCTCGGTCCTGCCGGCCGGGATCCTCGGTCCCGCCGTCGGTTACGTGATCGACCGATATCGCCGTGAGCGCGTCCTTGCGGTCATGCTCGGATTACGCTCGTGTGCAATCATTTTCACGATATTCTCGGCCGCTTACTTTCCCTCGGTCGCCGTCCTCGTGGCGGCGGCCGTCATCGAGGGCATCGCGAGTCTCTTCGTCCGGCCGACCAGTGCGGCGTTGTTGCCCTCGATCACCACGCGCCCTGAAGAACTCGTCCGGGCGTATGCGTGGCTGAGCACAGCCGAGAACGTCGGTGTCCTCGTCGGTCCGATTGCCGGCGGCCTGTTGCTGGCTGTCACGTCGCCGCCCGTGGCCGTGTCGGCCGCCGCGGTCCTGGCCTGTGGTGCCACCATCGCCGTGCTGGCAGTGCGCGTGGACGCGCCCGACCTCGCCCCGACGATTCCCGATTCGGGCCTTCGCCATGCGTTCGCCGACGTCGTCAGCGGCATTCGGTCGGTGTCGGGACGCCGAGTGCGCGCGGTGGCCTTGATCACCGTGATGGGGTCGGTCGCGATGGGCGCGGGCGATGTCTTCGTCGTGCCGCTCGCCATCGAGACACTGGGTTGGGGAGAAGCCGGCCCGGGCATGCTCCTCGCGAGCATTGCTGCCGGCGGTCTGCTGGCTGGTCTGGCCCTCGGCGCCATCGGGAAGCGCCGGCTGGGGCCAGCGTTCGTGATCGCGACTCTGATGACCGCTGTCGGTCTCGGGGTGCTGGCCGCGGTGCCGCAGGCGGTGGTCGTCGTCGCCTCGTGTGTGGCCATCGGGGCGGGCGGAGCACTGGTCGCCACTGTCAGCCAGATCCAGATCCAGTGCCTCGTGCCACTGTCGGCGAGCGGCCGAGTGCTCGGCACGCTGGAGGGACTCGTCTGCCTCGCCATCGCCGCGGGTGTCTGGGTGACGGCCTACCTGATCGACCGCTGGTCGCTCAGCACGAGTCTGTATGTGCTCGCGATCGCCATCGCGGCGGGCACCGTACTGCTCGCATGGTCCGTGCTGAAAACCGATGCCGACGTGGCGATCGCGCGGGAACGCATCGACGCGCTGGCCGACATCGCGCTGTTCGCGCCGCTGCCGAACTCGCTGCGTGATCGACTGGCCACTCAGGTCGGCAGCATCGACGTTTCCGAGGACGAGGTGGTCACGTATCAGGGCGAATTCGGCGACAGCTTCTACATGGTGGAAGCGGGCCACCTCGACGTGTTCGTCAGCGGCCGACACGTGCGGACCCTCGGGCCCGACGACTTCTTCGGCGAGCTCGCGCTTCTCGCCGACACTCCCCGCACCGCCACTGTGCGCGCTACCACTGCGTGCCGATTGTGGACGTTGCCGGGCAGCGCATTTCTCACGATTCTGTCGGGCTTCCCCGCGACGGGTCAGGTGATCGATGCGGCTTCGGAGGAACGCGCGGAGTTCTTGCCCGACGCGGCTGACACACCGAAAGCCGCGCTGGCCCATGTGCCGCTGCTGGCCGGTGTCCCCGCCCGCACAGTCGACACCCTGGCCTCTGAGGCACACACTCGCCGCTACGACCAACGCTCCGTCGTCTTCCATGAGGGTGAGCAGGCAGGCGATGCCTTCCTCGTCGTGTCCGGGCAGGTGGAGGCGCAGCAGGCCGATGCGGTCGTCCGCAGGCTCGGTCCGGGCATGCTGTTCGGCGAGCGGACCGCGCTCCGGCCGGGCAGCGTGCGTTCGGCGACTGCGACGGCCATGCCGGGAACTGTGCTGCTGCAGATCCCGGCCGACCGACTACGCACCGCGGTCGAGCAGCGCGACAGACCGCGAGAACCCAACCTCGACAACATCATCGAGTCCTAGCTGTATCGCCTCACGGTGACGACGAGCTGCCACCGCGGTGCCGGCGTTTCATGACTCTGGCTCGTCCGAGAAGTCCCAGGTGCCTTCGGCGATGTCGGCGAGGCGTTGCAGGTACGCCTCGCGCTGTCGTGCTGAAGTCCCTACCCGCTCCCGGTCCAGCACTGAGACCCCGAGATCATCCGGCGGAAGGGTCTGGGCTGTAGCGGGCACACCGTAGAACGGGAGGTGGTCGTCGAAACCGCCGGGGGTGTAGAAGTTCAACACTCGCGCGTCCTCGTCGGACACCACCCGGAAGGCGTGCCTGGTGGCTTTCGGCACCCACACCGCAACGCCCGGTCCGGCGCGGACGATGCGCGACTGCGGACCCACTGTCATCTCGAGTTCGCCGGACAGCACGTAGAAGCCCTCGGCTTGGCGTTCGTGAACGTGCGCAGGCGGCCCGGCCCCGGCGGGAATCGTCTGGTCCAGCAGAGTGAACTCGCCGAGGGTCTCATTGGCGGACATCAGCACGTTCCACAGGGTTCCGCGATACCAGTACGCAGGCGATTCGCCTGCCCGTCCCAGGACGGTGGTGGAGCGTTCTTCGGTCATCAGATCGTCCGATCGTGTAGTGCCGCGGACGCTGATGTCGCGGCATGACATCACGGTATCACCTGATGTCGCGGCGTGACATCAGTGCGTTGTCACGCCAGGTCATCGCCGCGGTAGCATCGTCGCGTGCCTCGCTGGGAACACGGCAGCAAAGAGCGGTTGAAGCAGGCCGGGCTGCAGCTGTTCGACGAGCAGGGCTTCCAGCACACCAGCGCCGTGCAGATCGCGGAGCGGGCCCGCGTCACCACCCGCACGTTCTTCCGCCACTTCTCCGACAAGCAGGACGTGGTGTTCGCCGATGCGGAACTGTTGAGCGCGGCGCTGGTCCAGAGAATCCTCGACGCGGCTGACGTCGAGCAGCCACTACATGCGGTGATTCGGGCGCTGGCGGAGTTCGACTGGCTGGCATTGGGCACGCGCGAGGTCCTGCGGCGGCGGGACGCGATGATCGCGGCGAACCCCGAGCTTCTCGAACGAGAGCTGATCAAACAGGACGAGACGGCCGACGCGGTGGGTGAGGCATTGCATCAGCGCGGAATCGATTCCACCACCGCGCAACTCGCCGCTCGGGTGGGACTGCAGGTGTTCCGGACCGCCTACCAGCGGTGGCTGGCGGCCGACGACGACGCCGACCTGGCGACGACGGTCGACACCGCGATGTCGAGCCTCGAGGCGATGGCGGCGCCCCGCTAGTCCATTCGACCCACGTCGAGTACGCGCAGCACCGCCACGCCCTCCTCGTCGCTCATGCCGAGATCCACTTCCCCGTCGATGCCCCAGTCGTGGTCACCGGCCGGGTCGTCGAGGATCTGCCGCACCCGCCACACGTCGGCGCCCCGCTCGATGAGCAGCAGCGCCGGCCCGCGCGCATTCGGGCCGGTCCCGACGTCGGCGTGCTCGTCGTAGTAGTCGTCCCCGATCTCTCGCCACCGCTGCGCCGTCCATCCCGAGCCACTGTCCAACGCGCCCAACTCATCCCAGCGTTCCCGGGCGAACAGTTCGACGCGACGGAACAGCGCGTTGCGGACCATCGCGGTGAACGCCCGCTCGTTGCCCGTCACCGGCCGCGGCCGCACCGGCACCGAGACCGGCGCATCCAGCGGTTGGTCGGGGCTGGTGAGCTGCTCCCACTCGTCGAGCAGGCTCGAATCCACCTGTCGCACAAGCTCGGCGAGCCATTCGGTGATGTCGGTCAGTTCCTCGGTGCGGGCCGCGGCGGGCACACCGGAACGCAGCGCCTTGACCGCATCGGAGAGGTATCTCAGCACGGCCCCCTCCGAGCGCGTCAATCCGTAGAGGCTGATGTACTCGCGGAATGTGAAGGCGCCCTCCCACATTTCGCGCACCACCGACTTCGGCGACAGCACCCCGTCGGCCGCCCACGGGTTGGTCTGCAGGTAGATCTCGTACACCCCGGTCAGCAATTCGTCGAGCGGTTTGGGGTAGGTGACGTCGTCGAGCAGTTCGATACGTTCCTCGTATTCGATCCCATCGGCTTTCATCGCCGCGACCGCCTCGCCCCTGGCCTTCTTCAGCTGCGCGGCCAGGATCTGCCGGGGATCCTCGAGCGTCGCTTCGATCACCGAGACCACATCGCGCGCATAGCTTTCCGCGTCAGCGTCGAGCACGTCGATGGCGGCCAGCGCGAACGTGGACAACGGCTGGTTCAGCGCGAAGTCGCGCGGCAGGTCGACGGTCAGCCGGTAGCCGCGGCCGTCGGCATCGGGCACCGGCATCCGCTCGATCACACCGGCCTGCAGCAGGGACCGTGCGATGCCCACCGCCTCGCGGATCAGCCGTAGCTGTCGCTTGCGCGGCTCGTGGTTGTCGGTGAGGAGCCGGCGCATCGCCTCGAACGGGTTGCCCGGGCGGTCGACGACGTCGAGGATCATCGCGGTGAACACCCGCATGTTGCTCGTGAGCGGCTCGGGGGCAGCCTCGACGAGACGGGTCATCGTCTTCTCGCTCCACGGCACCATGCCCTCGGGCACCTTGCGCCGCACCAATTTCCGTCGCTTCTTAGGATCGTCGGCCACCTTGGCGAACTGCTTGAGGTTCTCCACCTCGTGATCGGGCGCCTGCACCACCACGGTGCCCGCGGTGTCGTATCCCGCTCGGCCCGCGCGCCCGGCGATCTGGTGGAACTCACGCGCGGTCAGCAACCGGGTGCGGGTGCCGTCGTACTTCGACAGCGCGGTGAACACCACCGTGCGGATCGGCACGTTGATGCCGACGCCCAGGGTGTCGGTGCCGCAGATGATCTTCAGCAGGCCGGCCTGAGCGAGCTGTTCGACCAGCCGCCGGTACTTGGGCAGCATGCCGGCATGGTGCACGCCGATGCCGTGGCGCACAAGTCGCGACAGCGTGGTACCGAACGCCGTCGAAAAGCGGAAGGAACCGATCATTTCGGCGATCGCGGCCTTTTCGGCCTTGGTGCTGACGTTGACGCTCATCAGCGCCTGCGCGCGCTCCAGCGCCGACGCCTGGGTGAAGTGCACGATGTAGATCGGCGCCTGGCGGGTGTCGAGCAGGTCACCGACGGTCTCGTGCATCGGCGTCGTCGCATACGAATAGAACAGCGGCACAGGACGTTCGGCGTGAGCGACCAGAGCCGTCGGCCGGCCGGTGCGCCGCGTCAGATCCTCCCGCAGGAACGTCACGTCACCCAGCGTCGCCGACATCAGAAGGAACTGTGCGGCAGGCAGTTCCAGTAGCGGCACCTGCCAGGCCCAGCCGCGGTCGGGGTCGCCGTAGAAATGGAACTCGTCCATCACGACCACGCCGATGTCAGAGCCGGCGCCTTCCCGCAGCGCCGTGTTCGCCAACACCTCTGCCGTGCACACGATGATCGGTGCCTGCGCGTTGACCGCGGCGTCACCGGTGAGCATGCCGACGTTCTCCGCCCCGAAGACACCGCACAGAGTGAAGAACTTCTCGCTCACCAGAGCTTTGATCGGAGCGGTGTAGTAGCTGCGCCGCCCGGCCGCCAGGGCGGCGTATTGCGCCCCGGTCGCGACGAGGGACTTGCCCGACCCGGTGGGGGTGGCCAGCACGACATTCGCGCCGCTGACGAACTCGATCAGCGCCTCCTCCTGCGCGGGATACAGCGGGGTGCCTGCGGCCTCAGCCCAGGCAGCGAACGAGGCGAAGAGGTCGTCGGGATCGGCGCCCGCGGTGGGCACCAGCAGCGGTCGGGCAGTTGTCATCGTGACACCAGAGTGCCCGATCGGTGAATTGACCCGGAATGCAGTACCGCACCACTGACAACGGCGTCGTTGACGCGGGCGACGATTCTCTACAGATTGTCGAACGAAGGGGGACTCCGATGACGATCCACATGCCGCACCCGACAACGGCACTGACGACCTGGCGAGCCAAGCACCCGAAACACGTCAGGTCAGACTGGGACGTGCACCATCGTCCGCACCATCAGGACTTCATCGAGAAGGCTGCGATGTCGAGGATGATGGACCACCTCTAGGCCGGCGCAGCGCGGCACCCGCGGTCGCGCCCAGGACGCCGACGACGACGAGCCCGATGCCGGCGAGCAGGGTGATGTTGAGCCAGTGGTGCGCGCTGCCCTCGGCGGTGCGCACCATCACCTCGGCCACTGTGCGGATGTCGCCGGTGGTGCGGTTGACCGCCGCGGCGACGAAGCGCCGACCCATCTCGATGCCCGCCCAGCCGGCGGCGCCGACCAGCAGTGCCGAGACACCGAGTGCGCACAGCGCCCGCCCGCGCGACCGGGCAGCCGCCAAGGTCAGCAGCGCCAGCAGGCCCGTCAGGACCGCGGCGCCGATACTCGCCCACGGACCCCAGGTGGCCAGCGGCCGCAGCTTGCCCGGGCGCAGATCCGGCGATTCGACGGTGATGGGCACCGTCAGCGTCGGGGGCACCGCGAGGTCGAGGCTGCCCAGCGTCGCATGGAACGAGGGGTCCGACAGCATCGGCGCGATGTCGATCAGCCACCGGTCGGTCGAATTGCCCTCGGGCACCGCGCCCGTGAACATCCACCGGTGTGCGATCCGATTGGCCTGGGCGAACTGGCCGGGGAAGCCGGAGTTGCGGGTGTAGGTGTCGGCGACCGCGCGGACCAGCTGCGGGTTGAGCTGATAACCGTTCTCGCTGCCCAGCGCGATGATCTGGGTGGTCAGCTCGCCGGCCATCGCGTCCTGCAGCCGGGAGTCGCCGGCCGCGCGGGCCGCCAGCGCGGCGTACCCGTCCTCGTCGACGATGTCGCGCTGCGCCCATCCGGCCGGGACAGCGACCGCCAGCGCGAGCGTGGTCAGGAGCCACAGCAGCAGCGTGGCGAGAAAACGCACCGGGCGTCCTTCCTGTCGGGACGCCTCGTGGAATGTTTCAGTCGCCCAGCGCGCGTCCCACGATCAGCGGGTCGGGCCGGCCGACCACCTCGTGGTCCTTGTTGTCGTAGTCGAATTTACTCAGCACGTAGCGCATGGCGTTGATGCGGGCGCGCTTCTTGTCGTTGCTCTTGACGACCGCCCACGGGGCGATCTCGGTGTCGGTCCAAGCGAACATGTCCTCTTTGGCCGAGGTGTAGTCGTCCCACTTGTCCAGTGACGCCAGATCGGTGGGCGAGAGCTTCCACTGCCGCACCGGATCGACCTGCCGGATCGTGAAGCGGGTGCGCTGCTCGGACTGGGTGACCGAGAACCACAGCTTGGTCAGGCTGATGCCGTCGTTGACCAGCATCTGCTCGAACAGCGGGGCCTGCCGGATGAACTCGGCGTGCTGCTTGGGCGAGCAATAGCCCATCACGCGTTCGACGCCGGCGCGGTTGTACCAGGAGCGGTCGAACAGCACGATCTCCCCGGCGGCGGGCAGGTGGGTGACGTAGCGCTGGAAGTACCACTGCGTCTGTTCCTTCTCCGTGGGCTTCTCCAACGCGACGACGCGGGCGCCGCGCGGGTTGAGATGCTCCATGAAACGCTTGATCGTGCCGCCCTTGCCCGCGGCGTCGCGGCCCTCGAAGACGATCACGTGCCGGTGACCGTGTGCCTGACTCCACTTCTGCAGCTTCAGCAGTTCGATCTGCAGCAACCGCTTCTGCTCCTCGTACTGCGCACGCGACATGCGCTCGTCGTACGGGTAGTTCTCGCGCCAGGTGTCGACGATCTCGCCGCTGGGGCGCAGTATCAACACAGGATCGTCATCGTCGTCGTCGATCACGTCGTAGCCGGCGTCGTCGGAGACGACCGAATGGCGGGAGCTGTCCAGAGTCACCGGCCGACGCTAACCAGCGCCACAGTCGAGCCGGTGACGACGAGGTGAACAGCCGGTGGACTATTTGGCCATGCGCTTGGGCCGGATCAGCGCCAGCTTGGTCATCATCGTGTTCATCCGCTTGAGCGCGCGCTGGGAGTTGTTGTAGTAGTTGCCTCCGGCGCCGACGGCGGTACGGGGGCTGACCACGGTCTCGATGCGGCAGTACTTGCGCAGCCCCTCTGGGCCACCGAACCGGGCGCCGATCCCCGAGGTCTTCCAGCCACCCATCGGGGCGGTGGTGCACATCAGGTTGGAGATCACGTCGTTGATGTTGACGCCGCCGCAGTCCAGTTGCAGGGCAACCTCTTTGGCGCGTTCGACGTCGCGGGAGAACACTGCGGCGGACAGTCCGTAGGGGCTGTCGTTGGCCAGTCGGACCGCTTCGGCCACCGACGAGACCTTCATGATCGGCAGGGTCGGACCGAAGGTCTCCTCCGTCATGGCCGCCATCGAGTGGTCGACGTCGACCAGCACGGTGGGCTCGTAGAAGCTGCCGGGACCGGGCCGGCGCTTGCCGCCGGTCAGCGCCCGCGCACCCTTGGCCAGCGCGTCGGCGACGTGACGTTCGGTGACGGCGACCTGGCTGTCGTCGATCATCGCGCCGAAGTGGTGCCCTTCACCGGCCCCCATCTGCAGGTTCTTCACGTCGCGGACCACCGCGTCGACGAATTGGTCGTAGACGGGCTCGAGCACGTACACCCGCTCGACGGACACGCAGGTCTGTCCTGCGTTGAACATCGCCCCCCACACCGCGGCGTGGGCGGCCAACTCGATGTCGGCATCCTCGAGCACGATCATCGGGTCCTTGCCGCCGAGCTCCAGGCTCACGGGGACCAGCCGGCGGGCGGCCCGCTCGGCCACCTTGGCACCGGTGGCGCTGGAGCCGGTGAACTGGATGTAATCGCTGACGTCGACGACGGCCTCGGACACCTCACGAGCCCCCTGCGCCAGGGCCAGCACGTCCGGCGCGCCGGAGTCGAGCCACCCGCGCAACAGCAGTTCGGCGGTCAGCGGAGTGCGCTCGGAGGGCTTGAGCAGCACGGCGCAGCCTGCGGCGAGCGCACCGATGGCGTCCATCAGCGCGTTGGCGACGGGGTAGTTCCACGGCGCGATGATCCCGACGACCGGGCGGGGCCGGTAGTGCACCTCGATCTTCTTGATGGACAGGAACGGCAGCGCCGCCGGCCGGGGGTCCGGCGCGAGCGCCTTCTCCATAGTGCGCACGTAGTACGACAGGATCATCAGGATCAGCGGCACTTCTTGCGCGGCGTCCGTCGCTGATTTTCCGGTCTCGGCGATCAGCAGCTCTTCGATCTCGGCGCGGTGGCGGCCCAGCCACACGCCGTAGCGGGCCAGGACCTTGGCCCGCCCGGCAGCGCCGCGGGCCTCCCATTCGCGCTGCGCCTCACGCAGGGCGGCAGCGATGCGGGGCACGTCGGTGGCCTCGGTCCAGCGGACCTGACCAGCCAGTGCGCCGGTGGCGGGGTTGGTGATCGTGCCGGTCCCGGTGAAGGGCGTGACGTCGGAAGTCGCGGTCATGTCCCCCACTCTAACGAGCGGTGTGACGCACGTCGCACGCGGGGTTGACAGGTGTCAAGTTCAGGCGGCGATGCCCCGGATGTACGCAGCCTGCCCGAGGTGCTGGGCGGCGTCGTCGATGATGCTGACCAGGCGCGCGCTCGCCGTCACCGGCGGCGTCCAGCGCTTGTCGATCACCCGGGCCAAGTCCTCGCTCGACACCGACGCGACATAGGCCAGGCTCTCGCGGTGGACCGCGTGGTAATAGCCGGAGAGCAGGCCCGCCGACGCGCGCACCTTGGCTACGTCGTCGGGGGTGTGGCCGTAGCCGTGGGCGTCGCGCGGGAGGTCGAGCGCGAACCGGTCCACCCAGCCCTCGCGGAACCACACCTGGTCGATGCCCGCGATGTCACACAGCTGGGCGTCCTGGATCCGCGCGCTGTGCCACAGCAGCCACGTGATGGTGTTCGCCTCCGGCGTCGGCCGGTAGTAGGCCACCTCGTCGGTCAGACCGTCGGTCAGATCGTCGGCGTGCTCGATCAGACGGGTGAACGAGTCACGCAGCAGCTCGCGGGCAGCGTCGATGTCAGCCATGTCGCCAAACTACGCCCGCCCCCGGACAGGTGGTCACCAGGACAGGTCGGGTTCGGCGTCACCGTCGGTCATCCCGAATGCCTCGCCGGAGAAGTGGTGCGTTGCTCCGAGAGTCGCGTGGTGCCCGCCTCGCGCCCACCGCGCCTTCCGATGCAGCGCCCACGACGCCCGGCACACCACGGTCGCGGCGCCTTCGCTCACGTGTACCTCGCCGACATCCGGCTGGTCGCAGGCGTCGACGAGGTCGGCGACGCCGTACGCGGACAGCACGGGCCGGCCCGTCACGGTGACCACGAATCGGGTCCGGCGGCGGATGTCCTCAGGCACCGGACCGATGCGGATGCGGGCGTCCTCCAGACGGGCCCGGCCGCAGAGCGACTCCGCGCCCGCGCCGGTGACCCAGATACCCACGTCGTGGGTGAGGAAGCCGCCGAGTGTGGTCACCAGCGAACCCAAACCGTGGCCATCGCCATCGAGTTCTACTGCGATGAAAGGGATCTCGTAGCGAAGGCCGTGCGTGCGCGCCGCCGGATCGGTGATCAACCTGGCCAGCGCGAGCGCCTCGGCGTTCTTGGCGGCCGCCCGGTCCGGCACCTCACGACCCGCCCAGTCCGGGCCGTTGTGCCAGGCCACCGCGTCGCGCGCGTGGTGGAGCACCGCACCGCAGACCACGGCCCGGTGGGCGAACTCCCAGTCCTCGCCACCGTAGGAGTCGAACGACTCGTCGAAACCTCCGCAGTAGTCGAACAGCTCTCTGCTGCAACACATCACGGAGCTGATGACGTACCGGTAGGCGGTGTGGTCAGCGGTCGCGAGATCCCGGGTGCGTGCGTAGGCGTCGGTGAGCCAGCGCGGCTCGTCGAGCACCAGCGGGCTACGCTCCCCCGCCCACCACCGGGCCACGTCCGCCGCCGCCCACCCGTCGAAGTCGGCATGGCGGCGCCGACCGACGACCAACGCGTGCGGAAGCTCCGACGGCAGCCGCGAAACATGCCGCAGGTAGCCGGGTTCCGGCACGGTGTCCGCGTCGAGGAAGCACAGGATCTCGCCGTCGGTGGCGGCCGCACCCAGGTTGCGCGCCGCGGCGGCCCGGAAACCCAGGTCGGGCTGCCGGACCACGCCGCAGCGCAACGACGTCGACGAGACATCGGGCGGCACCGGGGAGCCGTCGTCGGCGACGACGACCTCGATCAGATGTGAGGGATAGTCCTGCAGCTCGAGGGCCGCGAGCAGCCGGTCGAGATCGTCCTGCTGGTCGTAGAACGGCACGACCACAGCGATGGTCGTCACCGGTGCCACCTGTCGAGGAAGGCCTGGTAGGCGCCGGCGGTGTCCTCCGGTGTCGGACGTGGCACCGATCCCTGTGCCAGCCAGGTGGATTGGGGGTCGTCGAGAGCACACCTGATGGCTTGGCGCAGTCCGTGCGGTGGATACAGCGTGAGCATGCCGGGATTGCGGTCGGCGACCTCGCGGGTGTAGCGGTTCGTAGCGACCACCGGGCGGCGCGCCGCTGACAGCCACGAGCCGAGTGAACCGGAGGCCGAGACATGGGTGTGTGCGACGACGGGCACCGTGACCCGCTGCAGCGTCTCGGTCAGTTGCTGGTCGTCCACGTGTCCGGTGATGTGAAACCGCCGGCCCTGCTCGTCGGCCCGGGCCGCGAGGTCGTGCACCAGATCGTCGTGTCCTGTCGAGGGTTCCCCGATCGCATGGATCTCGACGTCGGACGGCAGATCAGCACAGGCCGCCATCACCTCCTCGTGCCCCTTGCCGGGATACAGGAAACCGAACACACCCACGGCGCGTACCCCCGCGGGGCGGCAGTAAACGGGCGCGGGCTGCGCGATCGGCAGCGGAATCACGGCCACGCCCGACACATCGACACCGATGTCCCGCAACAGGTCTCGCTCGTGCTCACTGCACACCGCCACACCGGCCGACCGTGCGCAGACGTCGGCGTAGCACGCCGCGCGCCTCTCGGCGCTACGACCGTCGGAGGGTTGGGGCAGGTCGTGCAGGGTGACGGTGAGGCGGGTGCGGTGAGCGATCGACGCGACGGCGCGCGCCGCAGCATCGGGGCTGTCCCCGAAGAGTCGGTCGGTGAACTGCAGATGCACACCACTGTCGGGGAGAGTGCGCGGCGTGCCCGCGACATCCGGCGACCACACCTGCCGCAGGGGTAGCGCGAGCCCGAACCGGACCACGCCGTGATGACGTGGACCGACGAGAAGCTGCGTCACCGTCACGCGGGCCTCGGGAGAAAGCCAAGTGATTCCATGACGTTTCCGTGACGCTGGACCGCCAGATCACAGAAGTCGCGGTTGTCCTCGTACCACCGCAGCTGTGCGGTGTGAACGTCGTGGGCAGCGATGGTGGTGCCGTGCTGACACCAGGCGGGCCGCGGCGTCCCGGGGACTCCCAGCGCGTCGAGGACCCGTGCCTCGAGCGGCGCGGTCACCGAGCTCAGCAGGACGGTGTCGACGGGCGTCGCGGTCGCGGCCACGTCCAGGTGGTCGAAGATGCGTTGGGCCAGCGCTGTCAGCACTGCATTGCCGGGGTGGTTGATCGTGTGCGCTGCGTCGACACCGAAGCCCGCCAACAGATCTGAGATACCGACGTCACAGTCCCTGGCTTCGCGCATCGCCAGCTCGTCTCGGCTGATGGCGGCCACCGCCCGGATCTGATCGGCGCTGACGTCGACGTCCCACGGATCGTCGGGGCGGTGCCCCGCGCGCGCCGCCGCGATGGTCCGCAGGTCGTGATACGGCACCACCGGCGGCGTCAGCGACCGGTCGGCGGGACGGCGCACGATGACCTGGAAGGGGTACAACCCGGCGTAGCGGATCACCGGCCAGCGCACGACCCGGGCAGCCGGATTCAGTCGCTCGACGAGTTGGCGCGTTCCCACCGGCAGGTCCCGGTAGTCGGGCCGGATCGGCTGGCTGAGCAGCACGGCAGCCTGTCCGAGGAGGTCGTCGAGGTGCGGCAGATCCCGTTGTGTCAGTTCGTGAACCGGAGGAATGCGGACCGTTCGACAGGGCTGTTCGGGCACATTGGCGAGCACCCGGCGCAGCGCTTCTGCCTGGCAGTTTCCGACAACCAACCACAGCGGCTCGTCTCGCGGTGACCGCTTTTCGGGCGGGTTGAAGAAGTTCACTCCGCGAGGTTACGTGTCGCTTTTGCGTGGTATACCTGTCACAGCAATTCGTCGAGACAGCGGCGAGACAAAACGCCCTGTCGAAAGGATTGTGTGACTCCCATTCGTGTTGCCTCCGTACCGGCTGCACACCCGTACATCTCTGCCGTCGTCGACGCCACGGTTGTGACGTTGCTGCCCGATCCGGTTCCACCGGGCGCGAGCCAACCTGGACAGTGGTGGCCGCCGCAATGGCTCGATCCTCGGTACGTCCTCGCCCGGATCACCGAGATCGATGTTCTGCATGTGCATTTCGGCTTCGAGAGCATCGCGCGCGACGACCTGGTTGCCGTCGCCGACGTGCTCGCGGCGCATGCCGTGCCGCTCGTGGTCACCGTGCACGACCTGGCCAATCCGCACCTGGACGACCAGACCGGCCACCTCGCCAAACTCGCCGCCCTGGTGCACCGAGCTGACGCGGTCATCACGCTCACCGACGGTGCTGCGCGCCACATCCGCGACAGCTGGGGCGTCACGGCGGCGGTGCTGCCGCACCCGCACGTGGTGCCGATCGAGCAGGTCGGGTCACCACGCGCGCAGCGCACCCGGCCCGTCGTCGCCGTGCACGCCAAATTCCTGCGCGCCAACATCGATCCGTGGCCTGTGATGAACACACTCGTTGCAGCACAGCGTGTTTCGCTGCGCCTCGACCTAGACGAGAACGCTTTGACCTCCTCGCGGGCCGACGCGCAGCTGGCCGCGCGGCTCTCCGCCTACCGAGAACGCGGTGTCGATGTCCGGATACATCCGCCGTTCACCGACGACGAACTCGTCGACTACCTGCACGACATCGACATACTGGTGTTGCCCTATCGGTTCGGCACACACTCCGGCTGGGTCGAGGCGTGCCACGACACCGGCGTCATCCCCGTGGTCCCCGACTGCGGGCACTTCCACGAGCAACAGCCCTGTGCCACCTTCGGATTCGGCACCGGCCGGTTCGACGAGGCCAGCCTGCTCACAGCCGTCGACGACGCGGTAGCGCACGCCCGCGGGCGCGCTGACGATCTGGCCCGCCGGCGCGTGCGGGCCTCCGAACGCGACCGGGTGCGACGGGACACCACACAGCTGTACCGGCGCCTTGGCGAGACCGCGAGAACCGCATGAACGCCCGCCCACTCCGTATCGCCCTGCTTGCCTCGACGCGCTACCCGGTACGGCAACCGTTCGCCGGCGGACTCGAAGCGTTCGTGTTCGAACTCGCGCACGGCCTCACCGATGCGGGCCACTCCGTCACGGTGTTCGCCGCGCCGGGCTCCGACATGGGTCTGCCGTGGAATGTCGTACCGCTGCGCACCCTGCACATGAGCGAGCACACCCGGCGCCTCGATCCCACGACACCGGAATGGGTGGTGGCAGAGACCCATGCCTACCTGTCGGTCATGGTGAGCCTCGGCCGGGCAGAACTCGGCTCGTTCGACGTGATCCACAACCACAGCCCGCACTACCTTCCGCTGGCCATGGCACACACCGTCGACGCGCCGATGCTGACGACGCTGCACACCCCTCCACTCAAATGGCAGGAGCAAGCGGTCGCGCTCCCCGGAGGGGTGGCCAGCAGCTTCGTGGCAGTCAGTGAATTCACTGCACGGCAATGGAATCCGATCAGCGGTCCGATCCCGGTCATCCTCAACGGCGTGGACATGACGCACCGCCCGGTGGGGCCTGGCGGTGGCTACGCCGTGTGGACGGGTCGGCTGGTGCCAGAAAAAGGCGTCACCTCGGCCATCGCCGCGGCGCGCGCAGCGGGCATCCCGCTACGCATCGCCGGGCCGATCGGGGACACCGCCTACTTCGACGCCGCGGTACGTCCCCTCCTGGGCGGCGACTCCAGCGGCGCCGTCTACGACGGCCACCTGCGCCGTGACGACCTGAACGCGCTCGTCGGCGGCGCGGCGGTGGCGCTGGTGACCCCGCACTGGGACGAGCCGTACGGCCGTGTCGTCGCCGAGGCTCTGGCTGCCGGAACGCCCGTCGCGGCGTTCGCGCGCGGCGGCATCCCCGAGATCCTCGACGGATCGTGCGGGCGACTCGCCGCAGCGGGCGACATCGACGGGTTGAGCCGGGCACTGCTGGAGGCGATGACGCTGCGAAGGAGTGACGCGCGCGCCCGCGCCGAGCGATTCTGCTCGCACGAAGTGATGGTGTCGCACTACCTCGACCAGTACCGGCAACTGTTGTACACACCGGGAATCTCGGCGATGGAAGGTGTTTCGGCGTGATCGGCTATTACGTGCACCACCACGGCCGCGGCCACGCGGCCCGGGCACGGTCGATCTGCGCCCATCTGGACGAACCCGTGACGTTCTTCTCCTCGTTGCCCCGCCCCGCGCAGATGCGCGCCCAGGACCACTGGGTGCAGCTCCCCCTCGACGTCCCCGCAGACGGCGAGATTCCCGTCGACCCCGAGAGCCACGGCCGATTGCATTGGGCGCCAACACATGTGCCAGGTCTCGCACGGCGCTCCGCCGATCTGCTCCAGGTCGCCGCAGATGCCGGCCTGCGGCGCCTCGTCGTCGACGTGTCTGTGGAGATCGCGATGCTCGGTCGGCTCGCCGGTATTCCCGTCACCGTGATGGCGATGCCCGGCGAACGCACCGATCCCGCACACCGGCTCGCCTACGACATCGCCGACCAGATCGTCGCGCCGTGGTCCTCCGACGTCTACCGGCCGCCGTGGCTTCGTGAGCACGCCGACCGCACCCACTTCGTCGGATCCATCAGCCAGTTCGAGCATCGAGGACACAGCGCCGGGTCGGGCGCCGGGACAGGAGTCCTGCTCGGTGGCGCCGGTGGCGACGATCGCCCCGCAGATGCCGTCGACCAGCTCCGCGCAGCACTCCCGCAGTACCGGTGGATCGCGCTGGGCGCCTCCGGGTGGGTCGACGACCCGTGGCCGGTTCTGGACGCGGCCGACGTCGTGATCACCCACGCGGGGCAGAACGCGGTCGCCGACGTCGCGCTCACCGACGCCGCGGTGATCGTGATCCCCCAGCACCGTCCCTTCGCCGAACAGCACGCCACCGCAGAAGCGTTGGTGCGCGCCGGGCTGACCGTTGACGCGACCGAGTGGCCCACATCCGACCGCTGGCCGGCCCTTCTCACTGCCACGTTCGCGCTGGACCGGTCGGCGTGGTCGCGACTTCAGGTGCGCGGTGCAGCCGCGCGCGCCGCGCAGGTGATCGCCGCGTGAGCCTGCGGGCAGCGGTGATCACGATCGTCCACGGCCGTCACGCACACGTCGAGGCCCAGGAGGCGGGGTTGGCGCAATGCCTTCCCGCGCCGCACGACCGCATCGTGGTCGCGATGGCCGACCCGGTAGTCGCCACGCTGGCCGGCCCCCACGCCCACGTCGTCGAATGCGCCGCTGATCCTGCGGCGCTCCCGCTCGCGAGGGCCCGCAACATCGGCGCCCGGGCAGCGCTCGACCGCGGCGCCGAGCTGCTGATCTTCCTCGATGTCGACTGCATCCCCGGCCGCGACCTGATCGGCCGGTACCTCGCGGCGCACCCGCGCGTCGACCGGCCGGCACTGCTCTGCGGGCCCGTCACGTACCTGCCGCCCTCCCCCGGCGGCTATTCGCTCGACCGGCTCGACGAGCTCACCGATCCGCATCCCGCACGGCCGGCGCCGCCCCCGGGCGTGCTGCAGCCCGAACCGAACCACGACCTCTTCTGGTCACTGTCGTTCGCCTGCTCCTCGGGCACCTGGGCTCGCCTCGGCGGCTTCTGCGAGGACTACGTGGGCTACGGCGGGGAGGACACCGATGTCGCGTCTTCTGCTGCGGCACTGGGTATTCCGTTGATCTGGGTGGGCGGCGCGCACGCGTACCACCAGCACCACCCGGTCTCCGATCCGCCCGTCGAACACGTCGCGGAGATCATCGCGAACGCGCGGGTCTTCCGCAGGCGGTGGGGGCGGTGGCCGATGGCGGGATGGCTGGACGCGTTCGAACGCGACGGCCTGATCACGCGACGGGGCGATCAGATCGAGATGACCGAGAGGACGACACATGCCTGATCCGATGGCCGGATTCGACGAGCCGGTGCGGTCCTGGGAGGACATCCCCGGGTGGTTCCAGTGGCGCTCGGGGCAGGAGGAAGCCGTCGCGACCTTCGGTCCCGGCGACCGCATCGTCGAGGTCGGCTGCTACCTGGGCCGCAGCCTCTGCTCACTCGCCGAACTCGCCCGCGACCGTGACCTGGTGATCGTCGGCGTCGACACCGCCCGCGGCAGCGGACCCGAGGGCCGGGGCGGCACCAACGCCCACGAGCCCGCGGTCAGCCACGGGGGCGGCACGCTGGCCGGGTTGTTGCACCGCAATCTCATCGCCTGCGGCGCCGCCGATCAGGTGCAACTCCTCATCAGCGATTCGGTGGCAGCGGCCCAGCTGTTCGCCGACGAGTCACTGGCCTGGGTCCACCTCGACGCCCGGCACGACTACGACAGCGTGCGCGCCGACATCACCGCATGGCTGCCGAAGGTCCGCCCCGGCGGCTGGCTCTCGGGCGACGACTACGACGAGTGGCAGTGGCCCGGGGTGGTGCAGGCCGTCGCCGACACCCTCGACGGTGCACACCCGTGGTCCAAGGGCCAGTGGCGCTGGCTCAAGCCGGCGGACCGATGACCGCCGGACCGTTGCCGTGGAACACGGCCTCGACGTTGTTGCCTTCGGGGTCACGCACGAACGCCCCGTAGTAGTTGTCGTGGTACTCCGGCCACATCCGCGGCTCGTGCAGCGGCTCGGCCCCGAGCGAGAGCGCGGTCCGGTAGAACGCCTGCACCGCCTCGGCGTCCTTCGCCACGAACGCGAGATGCATCTCGCGGTTCGGGCCCGACACATCGCCGACAGACGCATCACCGATCCAGAACGAGGGATGACCGTCGGCGCCGTAACCGATGGCGACCTCCATGTCCATCTGCCTGGTGTACCCGAGTACCCCGAGGACCTTGTCGTAGAACGACTTCGACTCTTCCCAGTGCACGCAGTTGATTCCGAAGTGGTCGATCACGCCATCACCGTACATTCGAGCTATGACATATGACCTGATCGTTCGTGGCGGCACCGTGGTCGACGGTCTGGGCGGCGAACCGTTCGTCGCCGACGTGGCGGTCAGGGACGGCGTCATCGTCGAAATCAACACAGAGGTCGGCACAGAGGCGGGCACCGTCGAGGGACCCGCGGCGCGGGAGATCGACGCGACCGGCCTGCTCGTCACGCCCGGGTTCGTCGACCTGCACACCCACTACGACGGTCAGGCGATCTGGTCGGATCGGTTGACCCCGTCATCGGCGCACGGTGTCACCACCGCGGTGATGGGCAACTGCGGCGTGGGCTTCGCACCGTGCCGGCCGGCCGATCACGATGTCCTCGTCGACGTGATGGCCGGCGTCGAGGACATCCCCGGCGTCGTCATGGTCGACGGGCTGCCCTGGCACTGGGAGACCTTCCCCGAGTTCCTCGACGCGGTCGAGGCCCGGCCACACGACATCGACGTGGCCGCATTCCTGCCGCACTCTCCGCTGCGCGTGTACGTCATGGGCCGCCGCGGCGTCGACCGCGAACCGGCCACACCCGAAGATCTGGCGATGATGCGCAAGCTGGCGGCCGAGGCCGTGCAGGCCGGGGCGATCGGATTCGCGTCGTCGCGGCTGACGCTGCACAAATCCGAGAGCGGGCACCCCATCCCGAGTTACGACGCCGGCTATGCCGAGATCGAGGCGATCGCGCGCGGCGTCGACGACGCGGGCGGCGGTCTGATCCAGTTCGTCCCCGACCTGATGGCCGGTGACTACGAGCCGGCACTGCGCACCGTGTTCGACGTGGCCACCGACGTCGGGCTGCCCGTCACGTTCACGCTCGCCATCGGCAACGCCGGTGACCCGTTCTACCTCGACGCGCTGCGCATGGTGGAGAAGGCCAACGGGGACGGCGGCCGGATCAGCGCACAGATCTTCCCGCGCCCGATCGGGTTGGTACTCGGCCTGGAACTCTCGGGCAACCCCTTCGTGATGTACCCGTCGTATCAGGCCATCGCGGACCTGCCGCTCGCAGAACGGGTCGCCGAGATGCGGAAACCCGACGTGCGCGAACGTATTTTGAATGATCGACCGGCCGCCGACGGGCATCCGCTGATGTTCGCCGCACAGGCGTGGAACTACATGTTCCCGCTGGGTGATCCGCCCAATTACGAACCTTCACAGTCGGATTCGATCGGCGCCCGGGCGCAGGTCCGCGGCGTCAGCCCCGCCGAGGAAGCCTATGACCGCCTGCTCGACGACGACGGCCGTGCCATGCTGCTGGTGACCCTGGCCAACTTCCGCGACGGCTCACTCGACACCGTCGCCGAGCTGATCCGCCGCGACGACGTCGTCCTCGGCCTCGGCGACGGCGGCGCTCACTACGGAATGATCTGCGACGCAAGTTTTCCCACCTACATGCTGACGCACTGGGTGCGGGACCGACCGACGGGCCGATTGACCCTGGCCGACGCGGTCCGCGAACTCACCTCGGCGCCGGCGGAGGTGGCGGGCCTGGCCGATCGCGGCCGCATCGCCGTCGGCTACAAGGCCGACCTGAACGTGATCGACGCTGCCGGGCTGCGGCTGCATCGGCCCGTCGTCGTCGCCGACCTCCCGGCCGGCGGCCGCCGACTCGACCAGAGCGCCGACGGTTACGTCGCCACCGTCGTCTCCGGTGAGGTGATCGCCGAGAACGGCGTGCCGACCGACGCCCGCCCGGGCACGCTGATCCGGGGCCGGCGGCAGGCACCGCGCTAGTCGACGTTGCGTGTAGAAAAATCGACGCCGTGTCGATTCGTGCGTACGGTGGTGGCATGACCAAGATCTTCTTCATCACCGGTGTCAGCAGCGGCCTCGGTCGTGCGTTCGCGGTGGGCGCCCTGGACGCCGGGCACACCGTCGTAGGAACCGTCCGTCAGCTTGCCGATGTGGCGCCCTTCGAGCAACTGGCCCCGGGCCGAGCGCACGGACGCGTCCTCGACGTCACCGACGAGCCCGCGGTGTTCGCCACCGTCGCCGAGGTCGAAGCTTCTGTCGGCCCGATCGACGTGGCGATCGCCAATGCGGGATACGGCCTCGAGGGCGTCTTCGAGGAGACCCCGTTGGCGCAGCTACGCGCCCAGTTCGAGACCAACGTCTTCGGAGCCGCGGCCACCGTCCAGGCCCTCCTGCCGTCGATGCGCCGGCGCCGCAGCGGGCACATCATGGCGGTGACATCAATGGGCGGATTGATGACGGTGCCGGGGCTGTCCGCCTACTGCGCCAGCAAGTACGCCCTCGAAGGTCTGCTGGAAAGCATCGGCAAGGAGGTCGAGACGTTCGGCATCCACGTCACCGCCATCGAACCCGGCTCCTTCCGGACCGACTGGGCCGGCCGCTCGATGGTGCGCGCCGAGCACACCATCGACGACTACGACGCAGTGTTCGAACCGATCCGCACGGCGCGGCTGGCGGCCAGCGGCAACCAGCTCGGGAACCCGGCGAAGGCGGCCGCCGCGGTGCTGGCGATTGTCGACGCCTCCACCCCGCCCAAACACCTGGTGCTCGGCTCGGACGCGCTGCGCCTGGTGACCGCGGGACGACGCGCGGTCGACGCCGATATCGAGACGTGGGAAACCCTCTCGCGCAGCACTGATTTCGCCGACGGACATCAGATCGCCGCCAATTGACCCGACGACGATCCGACGCACCGCGCAAAGGCGATCTCCGGGAGACCGCGATCCTCGACGCGGCCGAACGCCTGCTGGAGACAACCGGCTACGACGCGATGACCATCGCCGAGATCGCCGAAGGCGCCGGGATCACTCGTGGCGCGCTGTACTTCTACTTCGGCTCCAAACCCGAGGTGATCACGGCGCTGTTCGCCCGCACCGTGGCGATCCTGCACGAGAAGTCCCGTGCGGCAGCCGAAGACGCCGCCGGCGGTAGGCCGGCCATCGAGGCCGCCATGCGACGTACTGAGCAACTGTGGTGCGACCACGGCGTGGTCATGCGCACCGCGATCGATCTGGCCGCCACCATCCCGGAGATCGATGCGCTGTGGAACTCCACCGCGGACCTGTTCATCCAGGCGATCGCCGCGATCCTCGAACACCTCGGCGTGCCGCCCGGCAGCCGGCCCGACCAGGCGTCGGCCCTGGCGCGGGCGCTGTGCTGGATGATCGAGCGCAACTTCTATCAGGCCTCCCGGGTCTCCACCGCCGAACTGAAACGCGCACGGCTGTCGTGCACCGAGATCTGGTGGCGCACAGCGCAACGCGATTGATCCCGCGGCTCTGGCCCGGCTAGGTCGACCGCTTCAGCGCCGGATGCTGGTTGCGCAGCAGGGGTAGCAGCAGGCGGCGCGGCATGACCTCGAAGACCCGCGCGGGGATCTCGTTCTGCCAGCCGGGGATCACGCTGCGCCCGCTCTCGAGTGCCTCGATCCCCTTCTTGGCGACGGTGCGCGACGGGATCCACAGGAACTTGGGGAACGCCGCAGCAAACGTCCGCTCGTCCATGCCGGCGGTCTCGAGGAACTCGGTGCGCACCGGCCCCGGGTGAAGGGCGCCGATGGTGACGCCGGTGCCGGCCAGCTCACCGCGCACGCCGTCGGTGTAGGACCGCACGAACGCCTTCGTCGCGGCGTATCCCGACTGTCCGGGGAACGGCTGGAAGCCGGCCGTGGAGCCGACATTGAGGATCGCCCCGCGGCCCCGCGGCACCATCTGCTGCACCGCACGGGTGGTCAGATCGATCACCGCCTCCACGTTGACCCGCACCTGACGGATCTCGGCATCCGGCGCGGATTCGACCACCGGGCCGATGGTGCCGATCCCGGCGTTGTTGACCAGGATGTCCATCGTGAGGCCGCGACGGGCGACCTCGTCCATCAGGTCGGCGCGCGCGGCCGGGTCGGCGACATCGCAGCCGATGACCTCGACCCGAACCGGGCCGGACAGTTCGTCGGCGAGTTCGCGCAACCGGTCCTCGCGGCGCGCGACCAGGGTCAGGCCGTACCCGCGGGCGGCCAGTTCGCGGGCCAGGTCGGCGCCGATGCCCGAGGAGGCTCCGGTGACGACGGCGGTAGTGGTCTCGGACGGGCGGGGGAGGGCCATGTCTTGAGAACCTACGGTGTGCGAACCCGGGCGAGCACGACCTTGCCCGTCATCCGGCCCGACTCCACGTCGCGGTGCGCCTCGGCCAGCCCGGCCGCCGAGAAATCGCTGATGGTCTTGGTGACCGTCGTCCTCACAACGCCCTGATCCACCAGATCCGCCGCGCGGGCCAGCAGCCGCTGCTGCTCGATCATGTCGGGGGTCTCGAACATGGCCCGGGTGAACATCAGCTCCCAGTGCCACGCAATGCTTTTCGCCTTCAAGCCCACCAGGTCAAGGCCCGGCGGCTCGTCGATCGCGGTGATGTGACCGAACGGCTTCACTATCGCCTCGTAGACCTCGATGTTGCCCGCCGAATGCGGCGAGAACAGGTAGTCGACGCCCTCCGGCACCGCCGCGAGCGTCTCGTCACGCAGGCGGTGGTGATTGACGATCACGTCGGCGCCCATCCGCTGCGCCCACGCACGGGACTCGTCGCGGCTGGCCGTCGCGACCACCCGAACCTGCGTCAGAGCCTTCGCGAGCTGGATCATGATCGAGCCCACGCCTCCGGCGGCGCCGAGCACCAGCAGATCGCCGGTCGAGTCAGCGGTGAGCCCGAACCGGTCGAACAGCGACTCCCACGCGGTGATCGTCGTCAGCGGCAGCGCGGCGGCGTCCGCGAACGACAGCGACGACGGCTTCCGGGCCACGATGCGCTCGTCCACGGCCTGCAGTTCGGCGTTGCTCCCAGCGCGGGTGATGTCACCGGCGTACCAGACCTCGTCGCCCACCGACAGCGTCGTCACCTCTGGGCCTACCGCCTCGACGACACCGGCCGCGTCGTAACCCAGGATCTTCGGCTCCGCCGACGATGTCAGAGCCGCCCGCTGTTTCACGTCGACCGGATTCACCGACACGGCGAGCACCCGAACCAGCACGTCGCGGGGCTTCAGCTCGGGCACCGCGACGGTGACGTCACGCAGGCTGTCCTCGATCGAATCCGTGGCAAAGGCGCCGATCGCAGTCATCGTGTCCATGCCCGTCAAGAACCCAGAAGCGGCCCGTTTTCATCCGAGGTTGGGATCAGCGCGCGCGTAACCCTCGCCGGCGCGGCCGCGACGTGCGCTGATGGATCCTCATGACTGTCATCGACCCGACCGACTCGGCGACCGAGCCCGTGACGCCCGCGGCGCGCACGGCGCTGTGGGCGTCCCTGGTCGGGACGACCATCGAGTGGTACGACTTCTTCCTCTATGCCACGGCTGCCAGTCTGGTCTTCAACCGGGCGTTCTTCCCCGACCAGAGCACGTTCGTCGGGACCCTGCTGTCCTTCGCGACGTTCGCGGTCGGGTTCGTCGTACGGCCGATCGGCGGATTCGTGTTCGGTCACATCGGTGACCGCATCGGCCGCAAGAAGACGCTGGCGCTGACCATGCTGCTGATGGGTGCGGCGACCGCGCTGATGGGTGTGCTGCCGACCGCGGCGCAGATCGGCGTGCTCGCCCCGATCCTGCTGCTCCTGCTGCGCATCGTGCAGGGCTTCGCACTGGGCGGCGAGTGGGCGGGCGCGGTGCTACTGGCCGTCGAGCACGGCCCGGCACGCAGGCGCGGACTGTTCGGAAGCATCCCCCAGGTCGGTCTCGCACTCGGATTGGCGCTGGGCACAGGCGTTTTCGCTCTCCTGCAGATCGCGCTGCCCGACGACGCGTTCTTGGCGTACGGCTGGCGCATCGCGTTCCTGTTGAGCATCGTGCTGGTGATCTTCGGCGTCGCGGTGCGGCTGAAGGCCAGCGAGACGCCCGCCTTCGAGAAGGTCCGCGACAGCGACGATCGCGCCGCGGTACCGGTGCGCGAGGTGTTCCGCCCGCCGGTGCTGCGCTCGACCGTGCTGGGCATGCTGTCGCGGTGGGGTGAAGGCGCGGCGTTCAACACCTGGGGTGTCTTCGCGATCGCGTACGCGACCGGCACGCTGAAGCTGGAGAAGGTGCCGGTGTTGATCGCCGTCACCGCTGCCGCTCTGCTGATGGCGGTGCTGCTGCCCGTGTCGGGTCTGCTCGCCGACCGCTACGGCCCGAAGCGGATCTACACGATCGGCATCGCCGCCTACGGGATCGCGGTGTTCCCGGTGTTCGCCTTGTTCGGCACGCGCGACATCGCGCTGTACGCGCTCGGGATGCTCGTGGTGTTCGGCGTCGTGCACGCGCTGTTCTACGGCGCGCAGGGCTCGCTGTATGCGTCGCTGTTCCCGGCCCGCATCCGCTACACGGGGCTCTCGACGGTCTATCAACTGTCCGGGGTGTTCGCCTCGGGTCTGACGCCGCTGATCCTGACCGCGCTCATCGGCGCGGCGGGCGGCTCGCCGTGGCTGGCGTGCGGCTATCTGGTGCTGACCGCGGTGATCAGCGTGGCGGCGACGCTGGCGCTGAAACCGACGCCGCTGCAGCAGCTCTGATACTCGACCGTGGGCCCTATGCACGGGATCCGCGTGAAATCTGTACATAGGCCCCACGCTGGAGCAGCTTGGCGCGCACGCGCTCGATGATCACCTCGGGCCGCCTCAGCATGTCGCTGCTGACCCGCACCACCACCCAGCCTTCCCTCTCGAGTAGCGCCAGCCGGTCGATGTCCCACGAGCGCTGGCGCCGGTCGCTCCAGTGCTGAACACCGTCGTATTCGACCGCGACCTTCCACTGCGGCCACCCCATGTCGACCCGGATACGAAGCTCGCTAAACACGATCTGGGTCTTCGGACACGGCAGTCCACCGCGCACCAGGATGAGCCGCACCCGGGTCTCCTGCGGCGACTCCGCACCGCCATCCACAAGCTCGAGCATCCCCGGTATGCCCGCCACGCCGCGAACGCCGGGATGCGCCGCAGCCATGGCCGCGATCTCCGCCGTGGAGACGCGAGTGGCTCTCATCAGCGAGTCGACGAGCGGAATGGCTTCGTCAGGCGGACGGGTGCGGCCGATGTCGAAAGCGGTACGTGCCGGCGTCGTCGTATCGGCTCCTGCAATGAGACACGTCTCGCCGGGCGCGAGGGCCCACGAGTGCGCGATCATGCCGGGCGCCGCATGGCGGTCGGCTCGCACGATCTCCGCGGGCGCGCTCGGATCGAACCACTTGGCTCCGAGGACGGCGGCCGCCGAAGTTCCGGCGAGGACAGCGCCGGTGGCCAGCCAGGCGGCATGCGCCTTGCTCTGCGCGGTGAGCTCGACGTCCTTGGGGAGGTAGACGTCGCGAAAGACGGGGCGGTGATGACGGGCCAGTGCGCGACGGGTGAGGCGGCCGTCGCGGATCGCGACGCTGCCGATGAATGGTTCCATCCGCTGACCGTCGTGGCCACCCCCGACGAGAGTGGGCCTCCCGCACGCTTTTCGGGCCGAACCTGTGCATGGAGCCCACGTTGGGGACACACGAAAAAGCCCCGGTGCGCGGAGCGCACCGGGGCCTTCTCGTAGTAGCAGGACTTAGAAGTCCATACCGCCCATGCCACCGGTCGGGTCGCCCGCAGGTGCGGCGGCCTTCTCCGGCTTGTCGGCGACGACGGCCTCGGTGGTGAGGAAGAGCGCCGCGATCGAGGCTGCGTTCTGCAGCGCCGAGCGGGTCACCTTCACCGGGTCGGCGACGCCCGCCTTGAGCAGGTCCTCGTACTCACCGGTCGCGGCGTTGAGGCCGTGACCCGCGGGCAGATTGGACACCTTCTCGGCGACGACACCGGGCTCGAGTCCACCGTTGAAGGCGATCTGCTTGAGCGGAGCCGACAGCGCGACACGCACGATGTTGGCACCGGTCGCCTCGTCGCCGGTGAGGCCGAGGCCGTCCAGCGTCGGGGCCGACTGCAGCAGAGCCACGCCGCCACCGGCGACGATGCCCTCTTCGACAGCAGCCTTGGCGTTGCGGACGGCGTCCTCGATGCGGTGCTTGCGCTCCTTGAGCTCCACCTCGGTGGCAGCTCCGGCCTTGATGACTGCAACGCCGCCGGCCAGCTTGGCCAGGCGCTCCTGCAGCTTCTCGCGGTCGTAGTCGGAGTCGCTGTTCTCGATCTCGGCGCGGATCTGGGCGACACGGCCCTGGATCGCGTCGGCATCGCCTGCACCCTCGACGATCGTGGTCTCGTCCTTGGTGACGACGATCTTGCGGGCCTTGCCGAGCAGCGAGACGTCGGCGGTCTCGAGCGACAGGCCGACCTCTTCGCTGATGACCTGGCCACCGGTGAGGATCGCCATGTCCTGCAGCATCGCCTTGCGACGGTCACCGAAGCCCGGGGCCTTGACGGCGACGGACTTGAAGGTGCCGCGGATCTTGTTGACGACCAGGGTCGACAGGGCTTCGCCCTCGACGTCCTCGGCGATGATCAGCAGCGGCTTGCCGGACTGGATGACCTTCTCCAGCAGCGGGAGCAGGTCCTTGACGGTCGACACCTTGGAGCTGACCAGGAGGATGTAGGGATCCTCGAGGACGGCTTCCTGGCGCTCGGCGTCGGTCACGAAGTAGCCCGAGATGTAGCCCTTGTCGAAGCGCATACCCTCGGTGAGCTCGAGCTGCAGGCCGAAGGTGTTGCTCTCCTCGACGGTGATGACGCCTTCGTTGCCGACCTTGTCCATGGCCTCGGCGATGAGCTCGCCGATCTGGACGTCACCGGCGGAGATCGCGGCGGTGGCAGCGATCTGCTCCTTGGTCTCGACCTCCTTGGCCGACTTCAGCAGACCCTCGGTGACGGCCTCGACGGCCTTCTCGATGCCGCGCTTGAGGCCGAGCGGGTTGGCGCCGGCAGCCACGTTGCGCAGGCCCTCGCGGACCAGCGCCTGGGCGAGCACGGTGGCGGTGGTGGTGCCGTCACCCGCGACGTCGTCGGTCTTCTTGGCGACTTCCTTGACCAGCTCAGCGCCGATCTTCTCGTACGGATCCTCGAGCTCGATCTCCTTGGCGATGGACACGCCATCGTTGGTGATCGTGGGGGCGCCCCACTTCTTCTCGAGGACGACGTTGCGGCCCTTGGGGCCCAGCGTTACCTTTACCGCGTCGGCGAGGCTGTTGAGGCCCCGCTCGAGGCCGCGACGGGCCTCTTCGTCGTACGCAATTGTCTTGGCCATTGCGAAGTGTTTCCTCCGGGATTGGGGATGCACGTCTTGCTGGTCGGGCGCAGTGCCCGCGACGGACGGCTGGGGATGTGCTCGCGAATGTGCGGCCCCGGCCTCACCGTCCCGACCTAGCACTCGCCGGTCGCGAGTGCCAACTGCATTCTTAGCACTCGACCTGGGTGAGTGCAAGGCTCTCAGCGCGCAGCGAAATGGCCACAGCTGCCTGCCAGCCGCGCGGGCCACCCTGGATCGGTGACTGTCCCCGCTCTCGGACCGCTGTCGCTGTCCGGCTTCGCGAGCCCGGGGTGGCTGGTGCTGCTCGCCGCTCCCGCGGTGCTGCTGGTCGTCTACGTGGTCGCCGCGCGGCGACGGCGGCGACGGCTGGTCCGGTTCACCCCGGTGCCACCGCCGGGTGCGCCCCGGCTCCGGCACCTCCCTGCCGCTCTTCTCCTCCTCGCTCTGGTGCCGCTCACCTTCGCGGTTGCCCAGCCCAGCCAGGCCGTCCGCGTGCCGCGCAACCGCGCCGTGGTGATGCTCGTCATCGACGCGTCGCGGTCGATGGGCGCCACCGATGTCTCGCCGACGCGCCTGCAGGCCGCCGAACAGGCCGCCGGCGACTACGCACGCCACGTGACCCCGGGCGTCAATCTGGGCCTGATCTCGTTCGCCGGCAGCGCCGAAGTCCTCGTCGCACCCAACCCGGACCACGACCTGACCGTCGCGGCGCTGGACAAGCTGCAGCTTGCCGACAGCACCGCGACCGGCCAGGCGATCTTCGCCGCCCTACAGTCCATCCAGACCGTCAACGCCGTCCTGCAGGGCCCGCGCGATCAGACCCCGCCCGCGCGCATCGTGCTGCTCTCCGACGGCGAGGAGAACCACCCCGCCAATCCTGATGCCCCGCAGGGCGCCTACACCGCTGCACGCGCCGCCCACGCGGCCGGCGTCCCCGTCACGACCATCGCGTTCGGCACCTCGCAGGGCCACGTGGCGATGGGCAACCAAACGGTTCCCGTCCCGGTCGGTGACCAGACGATGAAGACCGTCGCCCAGCTCTCGGGCGGGCAGACGTCCTCGGCGGCCAACGTCGACCAGCTCAACCAGGCGTTCGACGGGATCGACGATCAACTCGGCTATCAGACCGAACGCGGGCCGGCGAGCACCGGCTGGCTGCGCCTCGGCGCCCTGCTGGCCGTCGCCGGCGCGCTGCTCGCGCTGGCGATCGACCGCCGGCTCCCGGTGTAGCTACCGCGGCAGCCGCCGGTCGACGACGACGACGGCGGCCGCCAGCGCGACCACGAGGATCAGCAGGGCCAGCCGGGCCCACGGCGCGCTGGCGTCCCCGGGCACGGTGTCGTAGCCGATGATGCTCTGCAGCGTGTCGTAGACGCTGTTGAGCTGGTCGAGGGTGCTGGCGTGGAACGTCTCGCCCCCGGAGATCTGGCTGATCGTCTGCAGGGTCGAGTCATCCACCGGCACCGGGACCTGCGTGTCGCCCAGCGTGACCGCGCCGTCGGGCGTGCCGAACGAGATCGTCGAGATCGCGACGTGCTGTTCCTTGGCAGCGCGCGCCGCGGTGAATGCGCCGCGTAGTTCGTCGGGATCGGCGGGCACGGTCTCCTTGCCGTCGGACTCGAGCACGATGCGCGCCGGAGGCGGACTGTCGCCGCCGCCGAGCACGTCGGCGGTCGCGGCGACCGCCTGCAGTGCGGTGAACAGCCCCTCCCCTGTCGCTGTGCGCTCGGCGACCTGCAGGGTGTCGATGGACGCCTTGACCGCGTCATGGTCAGGTGTGGGCGCCATCAGCAGCGTCGCCGACCCCGCGAATTCGACCAGGCCCAGGTTGATGCCGGGAGTCAGCTCGTCGGCGAAACGCTTGCCCGCCGCTTTGGCCGCGGCCAGCCGGTCAGGTGCCACGTCCGTCGCCGACATCGACTCCGAGACGTCGATGACCAGCATCACCACGGCGCGGTTGCGCGGGACGCGGACGTTGTCGGTGGGTCCGGCCATCGCGGTGGTGAGTAACGCCAGCGAGGCGAGCAGCAGCGCGGCGGGCACGTGCCGCCATCGTCGGCGCGGCGGGACGCTGAGCGAGGACAGCAGCTCGAAGTTGGCGAACCTCAACGCCCGGCGACGCTTGCGGCGCTGCGCGACGACATACGCCGCCAGCAGGGCGATCACCACGGCCAGCACCAGGAAGAACCAGGCGTGGGTGAAGCCGCGCACCGAGAAGGTGCCGAGCAGCGGGATCGTCATCGCCGGCCCATCCGAGATCGCAGTTGCGGGTCGTTCTCCCACCACAGGCCTGTCGCCGGCGCGTGGTCCAGTTCCGCGTCGACGACCGTCGCGTGCCGTGTCTCGTCGGCGGAGAAGAACCTCATCAGCACGAGGACGAAGAACACCCCGAGCACGTCGCCGACTAGCCAGAGCACACCGGCGCCGATGGATTGGTCGACGCGCATCGTCGGACCCCACTGCCTGTCGAGGCCGCGGTAGTAGTCGGCCGCGATCAGCGGGCCGAGCCACAGCACGATGCCCAGGACACCGTCGCCGAGCGACTCGACGATGCTGATGACCAGCGAGATCAACTGCGTGTACCGGCGCGGCACCGGATCGGTCTGCAGCCGCGCGCAGAAGTAGCCGAAGCCGACGGTCAGCATGAGCGCGCCGGTCAGCGCCATCACCCACGGGTAGGTCAGCGCGGCGCGGTACCAGGGCGTCAGATAGAACAGCCAGGGCAGCGCGAGCATCGCCACCGACGTCGTCGCCGGGTGGAGCAGCGTCCGGGCGGCGGGCCCCGCAGGAGACACCCGCAGCGCCGTCAACGGGCGGCTCATCGCGATGAAGAACGGGATGACCATCAGCAGGAGCAGCACCTGTAGCGCCCGCACCCAGAACAACACGGGCGCATAGACGCTGACCATGCTCATGGTCGCGACGGCGAACAGGCCGATGCCGATGGCGCAGCAGGCCGCGTTCACGCGTGTGAGCGACGGGCGGGCCGTCCGGTAGCAGCGGGCGTAGCCAACGGCGGCGACCAACGCGACCACCGCCGCGCTGGTGCTCCACCGCCAACTGGTCAGCGCCGTCGACCAGGTCAGAGGGACGGTCGCCGCACTCATAGTGCTGCACTATGCGCCGCAGACCTGGAGGCGACCTGTGGGTCAGCTGGCGCGCAGGCCGTCCAGCACGACGTCGATGACGCGCGTCGCGGCGTCGCTGTTGTAGCCCTGCATGGCTTGCAGCCCCACCAGCAGCGCCTTGACCTCGGCGACGCCGATCCCCCCGCGCACCGTCCCCGCGTCCTGCCCGGCGCGTAGCAATTCCCCGAGCATCGCCAGGAAGTCGCTCTCCACCTCGGGGATCGCGGCGTTGACGTCGATGCCGACGCCGGCCAGCGCCTCGCCGAGCCCGCGGTCGGTCGCCCCCCACTGCAGAACCAGGGATCGCAGGAAGGCGAACAGGGCCTCCCCTGGTTCGACGTCGTCGAGCATCGCCCTGCCCTCGGCCACGATGCTGCGAATGCGGCTCTCGATGACGGCGCGGAACAGGTCTTCCTTCGTCGGGAAGTGGCGGTAGACCGTGCCGGCGCCGACCCCGGCCCGCCGGGCGATCTCGTCGATCGGCACCGCCAGGCCCTCCTCGGCGAAGGTCTCGTAGGCGACCTCCAGTACGCGCGCACGGTTGCGTGCCGCGTCTGCGCGCAGGGGCCGGTTCACGACGATCTCCTCGGGAATAGATAAACGGGGCGTGCGTTCCATATAGTGATCGACAAACGGAGCGAACGCCCCGTTTCAATCTACTCTAGGAGACCGTCATGACGAACTGGACCATTTCCGACATCCCCGATCAGACCGGCCGCGTCGCCGTCGTCACCGGCGCCAACACCGGCCTCGGCTTCGAGACCGCCAAGGCCCTGGCCGCCGCGGGCGCCACTGTGGTCCTCGCGGCGCGCAACATCGACAAGGGACAGGACGCGGTCCGCCGCATCCGACTGGAGGCGCCCCAGGCGGATGTCGCACTGCAGCAACTCGACCTCAGCTCGCTGGACTCGGTGCGTGCCGCCGCCGACCAGCTCACGAGCGAGCACGCCACCATCGACCTGCTCATCAACAACGCGGGTGTGATGTACACGCCGCGGCAGGAGACCGCGGACGGCTTCGAGCTCCAGTTCGGCACCAACCACCTGGGGCACTTCGCTCTCACCGGGCTGCTTCTCGATCACATCGAGGCAGCCCCGGCCGGGCGCATCGTCACCGTCAGCAGCATCGGTCACCGCATCCGCGCCGACATTCACTTCGACGATCTGCAGCTCGAGCGCGGCTACAACCGCGTCGTGGCCTACGGCCAGTCCAAACTCGCCAACCTGCTGTTCACCTACGAGCTGCAGCGGCGGTTGTCTGCCGCCGGCTCGTCGACCGCCGCGCTGGCGGCACACCCGGGCGGATCGAACACCGATCTCGGCCGGCACTTGCCGCTGCTCGATCCGGTGTTCCGCGCGGTGTCCCAGAGCGCGTCGATGGGAGCCCTTCCGACCTTGCGCGCCGCGACCGATCCGGCCGCGCGAGGCGGCCAGTACTACGGCCCGTCAGGACCCTTCGAACTCCGCGGGTACCCCGAGATCGTGTCGTCGAGCAAGCGGTCCCGCGATGCCGCGCTGCAGCGGCGGCTGTGGGCGGTGTCCGAGGAGCTGACAAAGGTGGTGTTCAGCGCCTGAGGCGGCCCGCCCGTCCACCCCTACCGACTCGACCAACCAGCACAATCGAACCCGTCCCCTCTTTCTAGGAGCTCACCCCATGACCAACTGGACCACTGCCGACATCCCCGATCAGACCGGCCGCGTCGCCGTCATCACCGGCGCCAACACCGGCCTCGGCTTCGAGACCGCCAAGGCCCTCGCCGCCAAGGGCGCCACGGTCGTCGTCGCAGTCCGCAACACCGACAAGGGCAACCAGGCCGCAGCCCGCATCGACGGCACCGTCGAGGTCCAGGAGCTGGACCTCACGTCGCTGGCCTCCATCCGTGCCGCCTCCGAGGCACTGAAGAGCCGCTTCGACCGCATCGACCTGCTGATCAACAATGCAGGCGTCATGACCACACCCAAGGGCACCACGAAAGACGGCTTCGAGCTGCAGTTCGGGACCAACCACCTCGGCCACTTCGCGCTCACCGGGCTGCTGCTCGACAGAATCCTCGATGTCCCGGGCTCCCGGATCGTGACCGTCAGCAGCAACGGCCACAAGATGGGCGGCGCGATCCACTGGGACGACCTGCAGTGGGAGCGCAGCTACAGCCGCATGGGCGCCTACACCCAGTCCAAGCTGGCCAACCTGCTGTTCACCTACGAATTGCAGCGGCGGCTGGCCCCGCGCGGGAAGACAGTCGCGGTCGCCGCACACCCGGGCACGTCGACCACCGACCTCGCGCGCAACCTGCCCCGGCCCGTCGAGCGGGCGTTCCTCGCCGCCGCCCCCGTGCTGTTCGCCCAGACCGCCGACCGCGGAGCCCTGCCGACGCTGCGCGCCGCGACCGATCCGGGCGTGCTCGGCGGGCAGTACTACGGCCCCGACGGCATCGGCCAGCAGCGCGGCAACCCCGTCGTCGTCGCCTCCAGTGACCCGTCCTACGACCTGGATCAGCAACGCCGACTGTGGACCGTCTCCGAAGAGCTCACGAAGGTGGTCTTTCCCGTTTAGCCTCAGACTCCATGTCGCTGGTGGTCCCCCCGTATCCCCCGCCCCGCTACACCGCCGACCAGCCCGAGGTCAGCGCGTGGCTCAAGCGGGGTGACGCGCCGCCGGACTACGACTCGTTCGGGCTGGTCCAGTACCACTACCTGGCCAGCCAGGGCGACACCGGCGGCGACTACGGGTTGTACCGGGTGCAGATCGCGCCGCGCGGCGGTGGGCCGGGGCCCCACTTCCACCGCGGCATGAGCGAGGCGTTCTACGTCCTGTCCGGCACCGTGGCGCTGTACAACGGCAGCGAGTGGACCGACGGCGGGCCGGGTGACTTCCTCTACGTCCCTCCGGGCGGCATCCACGGGTTCGGCAACCGGGCCGACGAACCCGCGACGATGCTGATGCTGTTCGCCCCTGGCGCGCCGCGGGAGCACTACTTCGAGGGGTTGGCCCAGCTCGGGGAGCTGACCGACGACGAGCGGCGCGAGTGGTTCGTCAAGAACGACAACCACTTCGTCGAGTAGGGGGTCGGGTCAGTCGACAGACACGCCGGAGGTGAACACGCCGCGTCGGATGCGGTCGCGGAAGCGCCTGCCCTAGACTGCGATTCGGTCGAAAGGAGTCGTGGGTGCGGGCTGATGCAGCGCCCAGCACCCCGACGCTTCGCGGTTGGCAGCGACGGGCGCTGGTCAAGTACTTGTC
The DNA here is from genome assembly GCF_055419565.1 of Mycobacterium sp. IDUB_5. NCBI lineage: Bacteria > Bacillati > Actinomycetota > Actinomycetes > Mycobacteriales > Mycobacteriaceae > Mycobacterium > Mycobacterium sp. IDUB_5. Next base: position 702,160 of record NZ_JBVAXX010000001.1, on the reverse strand, counting down.
GGCGCAACCTCGCGATTTCCTCGCCGTCGCCACCCCGGGTTCGGGAAAGACGACGTTCGCGCTGCGCATCGTCGCCGAACTGCTCGCCCAGGGCACCGTCGAAGCGGTGACGATCGTGGTGCCCACCGAGCACCTGAAGATCCAGTGGGCGCAGGCCGCGGCGCGTCAGGGCATCGCACTCGACCCGAAGTTCTCCAACTCGAACTCCCAGACGTCGTCGGAGTACCACGGCGTCGTCGTCACCTACGCCCAGGTGGCCAGCCACCCGTCGCGGCACCGGGTGCGCACCGAAAACCGCAAGACGCTCGTCGTGTTCGACGAGATCCACCACGGTGGTGACGCCAAGAGCTGGGGCGACGCGATCCGGGAGGCCTTCGACGACGCCACCCGGCGCCTCTCGCTGACCGGGACACCGTTCCGCAGTGACGACAGCGCGATCCCGTTCGTCACCTACGAGACCGGGCCGGACGGCTTCGCCCGCTCCAAGGCCGACCACACCTACGGCTACTCCGACGCGCTGGCCGACGGCGTGGTCCGGCCAGTGATGTTCATGGCGTACTCCGGCGAGGCCCGGTGGCGCGACAGCGCCGGCGAGGAGCACGCGGCCCGGCTCGGCGAGCCGCTGACCGCCGAGCAGACCGCGCGGGCGTGGAAGACCGCACTGAACCCGGCCGGCCAGTGGATGCCCGCGGTGATCGCCGCCGCCGACACCCGGCTGCGGGGCCTGCGTCAGCACGTGCCCGACGCCGGCGGCATGATCATCGCCTCCGATCAGACCGCCGCGCGCGCGTACGCCGACCTGCTGATGAAGATCACCGGTGAGGCGCCGACCGTGGTGCTCTCCGATGACAAGGGCGCCTCGGATCGCATCTCGCAGTTCGCCGCGGACACGTCGCGGTGGCTGGTCGCGGTGCGCATGGTGTCCGAAGGTGTCGACGTGCCGCGGCTGGCGGTCGGTGTGTACGCGACCAGCGCGTCGACGCCGCTGTTCTTCGCCCAGGCGATCGGGCGCTTCGTGCGCTCGCGCCGGCCCGGCGAGACGGCGAGCATCTTCTTGCCGTCGGTGCCGAACCTGCTGATGCTCGCCAGCGAGATGGAAGCCCAGCGCAACCACGTGCTGGGCAAGCCGCACCGCGAGACGGAAGACGATCCGCTGGACGCCGAGCTCGCCGAGCAGAAGCGCGACGAGCCCGACGACAACGAAGGCAAGATCGAATACCTCGGCGCCGACGCCGAACTGGACCAGGTGATCTTCGACGGTGCGTCGTTCGGGACCGCCACCCCCGCCGGCAGCGACGAGGAAGCCGATTACCTCGGCATCCCCGGCCTGCTCGACGCGAATGCGATGCGCGACCTGCTGCGCCGACGGCAGGACGAACAGATGCAGAAGCGCACCGAGTCAGGCGCCGTGGTGCCGCCGACGACGCACGGGCAGCTGCGCGAGTTGCGACGCGAACTCAACACGCTGGTCTCGCTGGCCCACCACCGCACGGGCCGGCCACACGGCTGGATCCACAACGAGCTGCGCCGCCGATGCGGCGGCCCGCCCGTCGCGGCGGCCACCCGCGATCAGCTCAAGGAGCGCATCGAGGCGATCCGTGTGCTGCAGCGGGAGCTAACGGCCTGAGGCCAGCGCCGCCAGGTTCTCCATCGAGCCCTCCAGATAGCTCGTCGGGAACGGCGGGAACGTGATGTGCTCGCGCAGCTGCGCAGGAACGGCCGACCAGTCGTAGGTCAAGCGCACCCGGGTCTGTCCCGGTTCGGTCGGCTCGAGATCGTAACGCCATGTCCAGCCCCCGAATTCGATCGTGCCGTCCTCGCCGGCCTGCCCGGGCTCCCAGGCGATCGTCCGGTCGGGATGGATCGCGATGACCTTGTTGGCCATGTCGTAGTACCCGTCGGGATGGTTGTCGTGATACATCCGGATGCGGAAGATCTGCCCCTCCTCCGTCACCGGACCCGGATCCAGCGATTCCCTCAGCCAGCCGGTCCCGTCGATCGCGGGATGGTTGGCGGGGTCGGCGAGTACCGCGAACACCGCGGTCGGCTCGGCGTGGACATCGGTGGTGAGGATCAATGTGTCGGTCATGACAGTGAGACTTCGCGACGGCACGGAAGTCATCGCTTAGAGCCCGGGCAGCCTTCGGCAGATCCGCTGTCGACGTGCCCCGCCTGGCGGTCGGTGCAGCGGGCCGCCCGTTGCGGCGGCCATCCGCGCTCAGCTCGAGGAGCGCATCGAGGCGTCCGAGTGCTGCGGCGCGAGTTAACAGCCGGAAACGAACCAATCGATCCCTCGTTTCCGGTGCTCAGCGGGGTTATATTCCCCTGGGGCACGCTGTGCGTGGGGGTTGGAATGGTCACGATCGAGCAGTTTTCGCACATAATCACTGGCGTCCACGACGCGACGCTGACGCCGCAGCGATGGGTCGATGCGCTGGAGTTGGTGCGTACCGCACTGGGCGCAACTGCCAGCGGACTGATCAGCGGGGGTGAAGGTTACAGGGACGTGCGGCACTGCAGTGTCCCGGACGCCCCAGCGATGCAGGCCTACGAGGCGTACTACCGACCGCTCGACTACGTCCTCGACGCCGTCGACGCGAGCCCGCTGGGACTCGTGCACAGCGGCGAATCCCTGGTGGCCCTCAATCCGCGGTCGGAATTCAACGCCGACTGGATGCGTCCCTACGAGATGGACGACGGATTGTTCGTGCGCGTCGGCGAAGACCCCCGTCCGTGTTCGTTCCTCGTGGCCGCGCCCCGGCGCAGCACGCCGTTCGCGACCGAAGACAGGGTCAGGACAGTCAATGCGCTCGTTCCGCACCTGCAGCACTCTCTGCGGACCCACCGCACACTGTCAGCGCTGCGGCGTCAGTCTGACCACGTCAAGCGCCCGGCGGACTCGCTCACCGCGCCTGCCGCGATTGTCACCGCAGACATGAAAGTGACATACGCCAACCCGGCGGCTGAAGCGATGTTGCGTTGCAGCACACATTTTGTGGCCTCAGGCGGTCGGCTGCGCGCAGCCTCCCCCACCGTGGAGGTCGAGCTGCGCCGCGCCGTCGCCCGCGCGGCTCGCGACACCGCCACGCGCGCCGGCGACGCAGTGCCGGTTCCGCGCAGCGGATCGGCGCGGCCGCTGATCGTGCATGTGTTGACGCTGGGCGCCAACGGACAGTCGAGTGCTCTGGTGGTGGTCGTCGATCCTGACACCCAGCGCGAGCCGTCCACAAGCCTTCTGCGCCGGGTGTTCTCGCTCACCAATGCCGAGTCCGAGGTGGCGGTGCGCATCAGCCGCGGTCAGAGTCTGTCCACCATCGCCGACGGCTTGTCACTGACACTGGCCACCGTCAAAACCCATCTGCAACATGTCTACGACAAGACCGACACCCATCGGCAGGCCGAATTGGTGCGCCTGATGCTCTCACTCATGCCTTAGCGCTTCGACGCTTTGAGCATCCGCCACCACATCTGCGGTCGCAGCAGACGGTTCGGCGGCACGAGCATCCCGTTGACCAGCAATAGTTCCTGCGCCACCCAGGGGTCGGTCTCAGCGGCACGCAGCATACGGTCGACGTAGGCATTGCTGACTCTGGTGCTCACTGAGCGCTTTCCGTCGACTTCAGGAAGCGCGAGATCCGAGCTGATCGCGGTCCGCCACGCGACCTTGATGCCGCGGGCGGCCGAACGCTGGAAGCGGCGCGGAAGATCGACGGTGCCACGTCGCAGACAGTCGCGCAGAACGATCGCGTCGATGGCAGCGATCGTCATCCCCTGCCCGTAGATCGGGTTGAGACTGCACACCGCGTCGCCCGTCACCACCAGTCCGTCGGGTAATCGATGCATCGTGTCGTAACGGCGCCACCTACTGGCCGGAAACCTGTGCAGCGCAATGTCAGTCACCGGCTCAGCGTTGCACAACGCATCGAATGCGTGCGCAGGCATGAGCGCTCGAGCGTGCGCGATGAACTCCGCGGAGCTGGCCGGCGGCTTCGTGTCCCGACCCAGGGTGCCAACGAGAACATTCCACACGTCGCCTTCGCACCGGGACATGGCGAACCCACGAGTTCGGCCAGGTGCGAACAGATCGATGAACAGGTACTCGTGCAGCGCTCCAGCCGGCATGCGCACCGACATACTCACATAGCTGACATTCACTGTGAGCCGGTCCTCGCGGGGACGCTGATAACCCATGGACTCCAGAAACGCCGGCGTCCTGGAGCCTCGGCCGGTCGCGTCCACGATCAGATCGGCGGTGAGGTCGCGGGACTCGGAGTCGGTGCGGTTGCGCACCCGGACCCCAGACAGCACACCGCCATCGAGGACCGGCCCGTCGAAGGTGTGTCCGTCCGCAACGGTCACCCCCGGCAGAGCACGTACCCGCCGGCGCGCGTGCTGCTCGATGAACGGCCGGCTCGCGTACAGAGTCTTGCGCAGGGACGGGTCCGGCACGTGGCCCGACCGGAGCACCAGATGACCGCCGAATCGGGTGTAGGCGCGCGACAGGTCCCCGTCGCTCCACTCGTGGGCCCCGTCGGCGACGAGTTGGGCATGCGATCCGGGGAGGAGCTCGTCGATGATCTGGCTGCATCGGGCCAGCACCACATGCGGCTGCCTACCCTGCGGCACACCGCCACGTGGGGAGCTGGTGTCATCCAGGACGTCGCGCTCCACGAGCGTCACCCGGTCGTAGAAATCCGCCAACACGCGCGCCGCCAGCAGGCCGGCCATACTCGCACCGAGCACGACCGCATGCTCGCCACGTCGGGTCACCCACCCATCAAGCACCTGGGAGATGGCTGAAAGCCTCAGCCGAACGGTTGATTTCTACGCCGGCCGCTACAGCCCGAGCAGCGTTGGCAGATCAGCCACCGAATCGATCACGTGGTTGGGCTGCATCGCGAATTCGTCTGCGGCCCAACGGTCCAGCGTGTCCTGACGGAACTTTCCGGTGCGCACCAGCACCCCCGTCATGCCCACCACCTGGGCGGCGAGCACGTCGTTGTTCAGGTCGTCACCGATCATGTACATCTCGTCGGCGTCGACGCCGAGGCGGCCCGCCGCGGACAGGAACCCCTCGGGCGCGGGCTTGCCCACCGCGGTCGCCTTGCGCCCCGAGGTCTCCTCCATGCCGATCAGGTACATGCCGGTATCGACGCGTAATCCGTCGGTGGTGGTCCACGCGGTGCTGCGGTGCATCGCCACCACCGGAACGCCCTGGGCCATCCAGTCGTACACCCACGACAGCGTCTCGTGGGTGTACTCGGGTCCGGCGCCGCCGAGCAGCACCACGTCCGGCGCCTCCGGGGCCTGCGGACCTGTGAAGTCGGCCGAGTAGACCAGGTCGATGCCCGGCATGTCTTCGCCGATCTGCCCGCTGTTGACCAGGAAGCAGCGGGCATCGGGATAGCGGTCGCGGACGTAGTCGGCGGTCAGCGCGGCCGCGGTGATCACCTCGTCGGCGCGTACGGCCATCCCGGCGTCGGTGAGCAGCGCGGCGATCTGAGCCCGCGTCCTCGTGGTGGTGTTGGTCAGATAGGCGCACGCCACCTGGTGTTCGTTCAGCGTTCGCAGCGTCTCGGCAGCACCGGGGATCGGCTGCCACGAGGTGACCAGCACGCCGTCGATGTCGAACAGCACTCCACCGATCGCCATGGTGCGACAGTAAACGGCCGCCGGATGCGCGCAACCCGTAGGCCCTGCGGGCCGCTCCCAACTAGGGTTCGACGCAATGACAACCCAGTCGGCAGACGCGATCGTCGTCGGTCACGGTCTGGCCGGGCTGGTAGCCGCAGCCGAGATCGCCGAGGCCGGGCGCTCTGTCATCCTGTGCGACCAGCAGGGGCCGGCCGACGACGGCGGTCAGGCCTTCTGGTCCTACGGCGGGCTGTTCATGGTCGACACCCCCGAACAGCGACGCCTGAGAATCAGGGACTCCTACGATCTGGCGTTGCGTGATTGGTGGAGTTCGGCGGAGTTCACCGACGACTCGGCCGATGTGTGGGCCCGCCGCTGGGCGACCCGCTATGTCGAGTTCGCCGCCGGCGAGAAGCGCCGCTGGCTACGCGGGTTGGGCTGGCGCGCCTATCCCCTGCCTGTGTGGCCGGAGCGTGGCGGGCACGGAGCACTCGGCTCCGGCAACAGCGTGCCGCGCTTCCACATCACCTGGGGCACAGGCCCCGGGTTGGTGGAGATCTTCGCGGCGCGCGTGCGGTCGGCGGTCGCCGCCGGTCACATCCGGCGGCTGTACGGGCGTCGCGTCGAGGAGATCGTGCTCGAGGGCGGCGCGGTGTCCGGCGTCCGGGGGACGCGGCTGACCGCCTCGGCGGGCCCGCGCGGGGCCGCGTCTGCATCCGAGGCGATCGGCGACTTCGTCCTGCACGCGCCGGCGGTGCTGCTGGCCACCGGTGGCGTCGGCGGCAATCCGCAGCGCGCCCGCGAATTGTTCACGCGCAGTTTCGGTTCGGAGCCGACAGACATGCTCTGCGGCAATCCCGCCTACGTCGACGGCCGCATGCTCGACACCGCCCGACGAGTGGGCGCGGTGGTCGCCAACGAGGACAGGCTGTGGTTCTACCCCGACGGGGTACGCAACATCGATCCCGTGTGGGCGAATCACGGAATCCACGTGACCGCAGGCCCGTCCGCGCTGTGGCTCGACGGCGCCGGGGTGCGCTTCCCGCCGCCGCTCTATCCGAATTTCGACACGGTGGGCGCCGTCCGTCACGTCGTGGCCTCGGGCTTCAGCTACTCCTGGCTGATCATGAACCATGAGATCTTCCGCAAGGAGTTCGGGATGTCGGGCCAGGAGCTCAACCCTGCGGTCACCGGCAAGCACCCGTGGCTGGCCGCCAAAGGGACTGTACGCCCGCGAATTTCCCCGCTGTGGCAGCGATTCCTCGACGAGGGTGAGGATTTCGTCACGGCATCCTCGATCGCCGAACTGGTCGACGGGATGAACGCCGTGCGTGGCGCGGCGCCGCTGGACCCGAGCATGGTGGCCCGCGAGATCGGGGCCCGCGACGCGCAGGCCGTCAACGCCTACAGCAAGGATCCGCAGTTCGCCGCGATCCGCAACGCGCGCCGCTACCTGCCCGACCGGTTCCGCATCGCTGCGCCGGCACCCATCGACGATCCTCGGCACCGGCCGCTGATCGCGGTCCGGTTGCGCATCACCACGCGAAAGACGTTGGGCGGGTTGCTCACCGACACCGACGCCCGCGTGCTGCGCGCGGACGGCACGCCGATCGCCGGTCTGTTCGCCGCGGGTGAGGCGGCAGGGTTCGGTGGCGGGGGCGTGCACGGACAACGTTCGCTGGAGGGCACTTTCGTCGGCGGCTGCCTGTTCACCGGGCGGGTCGCGGGCCGCAGTATCGGGCGCGGATGACAGAGGGGAAAGAATGACCACACATCAACCGATCGGCGAGTTCCTGCTGCGACGACTGCGCGAGATCGGCACATCGCACATCTTCGGCGTGCCCGGGGACTACAACATGGCATTTCTCGAACTGATCGAGGCCGATCCCGACCTCACCTGGATCGGCACCTGCAACGAACTCAATGCCGCCTACGCCGCCGACGGGCACGCGCGCGGCGGTCGGCCCGGCGTTCTTCTCACCACCTATGGGGTCGGCTGCCTGAGCGCCCTCAACGGTGTCGCGGGTGCCTACTGCGAGCACATCCCGCTGATCCACCTGTCGGGTTCACCGCCGCTTCACGCGACGCGGGACGGCCTACGACTGCACCACAGTCTGCTCGACGGCGGGTACCGCAACGTGCACCGAGCCTTCGCCGAGTTCACCTCCTACACCGAGACGATCACGCCGCAGACCGCGGTCGAGGTCATCGACCATGCGTTGCTGACCGCGCACCGCACCGACCGCCCCGTGCGTCTGGAGCTGCCCTCGGATCTCAGCCACGTCGAGATCGGCGTTCCGACAACGACTCTGAACCTCGGGGCCGTGTCAGGTGACGCGTCGTCCTCCCGGGAGGCTGCAGCCGTCCTGGGTGCGGCACTCGCCGGGGCGCGCCGGCCGCTGATGGTGGTCGACCTACCCGCGATCCGCCGGGGGCTGCTGCCCGCGATCGAGGCGTTCTGCGCCGCGCACGGAGTGCCCTACGCCTGTACCGTCCCCGCGGCGCACACCGCCGACCCGGACGCGCCGCGGTATCTCGGCCTGCTGCCCGGCTCCGAACGGGCACAACAGGCGTTCGGTGCGGCCGATCTGCTGATCAGCTGCGATCTGACCGAAACCGACGTCACGACAGCGGGTTTCACCCTGGCCTACGAAGGCCGGCCATATATCCGGCTGCGTGCCGACGCCGTCCAGAGCGGTACGGACGTGTTCTACGGCACCGACACGGCCGATGTCCTGGCCGCGACAGACTCAGCCGCGGCCGATGAACCCGAGCCACCACCTGCCCCCGCGCCGCCCCAGGCGCCTGCTCCCGATGCGCCCTTGACCCAGCGCGCCTTCTTCGACGCCCTCGCAGGGTTCCTCGGGCCCGACGACGTCCTGGTCGCCGAGACCGGCACCGCCGGTCAGAACACCTCGGGGCTGCGATTGCCGCACGGGCTGCGGTACGTGAACCAGACCAGCTGGGGATCCATCGGCTTCGCGCTGCCTGCTCTGCTCGGGGCGGCTCTGGCCGAGCCTCAGCGACGTCATGTGCTGTGTGTCGGCGACGGCTCGTTCCAGGTGACCGCCCAGGAACTCTCGACGATCCTGCGCCTGGGACTGACTCCGGTGATCTTGCTGCTCGACAACCGCGGCTACACCATCGAGCGCGCGATCATGGGAGCACAGAGCCCGTACAACGACGTCGCCGCATGGCGCTACACGGATCTGCCGCGCGCCTTCGGCGCCGACGAGAATGCGCTGCTGCTGCGCTCCTGCCGGACCGGGGCCGAGCTGTCGGCCGCGTTCGACGAGGCGGCATCAGCCCGGCGGTTCACGCTCATCCAGGTCCACCTCGAACCACTGGACATGACACCGGCGACCTCCGGTGTGGGCGAGATGACGCGGGTGTTCGACTACGGCGTGAGGGCACCCGCCAACCCCCTAGGGTGATGCCATGAGTGCGAAATGGACCGCATCCGACGTTCCTGACCAGTCCGGCCGCGTCGCCGTCGTCACCGGCGCGAACTCCGGCATCGGCTACGAGGCTGCCCTCGTGCTGGCCGGCCGCGGCGCCCGGGTGGTGCTCGCGGTGCGCGACCCGGCCAAGGGCAAGCAGGCTGCAGACACCATCCGGCGGGCGCATTCGGACGCGCAGGTCGAGGTCCAGGAGCTGGACCTGACGTCACTGGCCAGCGTGCGGGCGGCCGCCGAGGCGCTGCGCGCGGCGTATCCGACGATCGATCTGCTCATCGACAACGCCGGCGTGATGTACCCGCCCAAGCAGGTCACCGCCGACGGCTTCGAGCTCCAGTTCGGCACGAACCACTTGGGGCACTTCGCACTCACGGGGCTGCTCCTCGACCACCTGCTCTCCGTGGAGGGGTCCCGGGTCGTCGTTGTCGCGAGCATCGCCCACAACATCCAGGCCGACATCCATTTCGACGACCTGCAGTGGGAGCGCGGTTACAATCGCGTGGCCGCCTACGGTCAGTCCAAGCTGGCGAACCTGATGTTCACCTACGAGCTGCAGCGCAGGCTGGCCGCCGCCAACGCGAAGACGATCGCCGTGGCAGCCCACCCGGGTATCTCCAACACCGAGCTGATGCGCCACATCCCCGGCTCCGGTCTGCCCGGCTTCTCGGCGCTGGCCGGCCTGGTCACCAACAGCCCGGAGATCGGCGCGCTGGCCACACTGCGGGCAGCCACCGATCCGGACGTACGCGGCGGCCAGTACTACGGCCCCTCCGGTTTCCGTGAGCTCGTCGGGCACCCGGTGCTCGTGCAGTCCACCCGCAAGTCCCATGAGGTCGCGATCCAGCAGCGGCTATGGGCAGTGTCAGAGGAGCTCACCGGCGTGAGCTACCCGGTCTGATGCGCAGTGTCTCCATGCGCAGTGTCGACGAGCACCGCACGTTGGTCGGCTCGCTGATCACCGCGCGGCCGCCCGCGTCGCTCCCGCTAGCCGACGCCCTGGGGCTGGTGCTCGCCGAAGAGGTGGTCGCCCCGCTGTCGCTGCCCGGCTTCGACAACTCGGCGATGGACGGATACGCGGTGCTGGTCGCCGACGTCGCGACGGCCTCGGACTCCTCTCCGGTCCGCCTGCCGGTCGCCGAGGACATCCCCGCCGGCCGCACGGACATCCCGACGCTGCAGCCGGGGACCGCGCACCGCATCATGACCGGCGCGCCGTTGCCCCACGGGGCCACGGCGGTGGTGCCGGTCGAGGCCACCGACGGTGCCGTGGACACCGTGACGATCCGGGCGTCCGCGCGCGAAGGTCAGCACGTCCGGCGCGCGGGTGAGGACGTGACCGCGGGGACGACGGTGCTGCAGGCCGGTCAGGTGCTGACGCCGGCCGCGCTCGGCCTGGCCGCGGCGCTGGGCCTGCAGACGCTGACCGTGACGCCGCGTCAGCGGGTGCTGGTCGTCTCGACGGGCACCGAGCTGGTGGCTGGGGGCGCCGAACTGGCCCCCGGGCAGATCTACGAATCCAACGGCGTGATGCTGGCCGCCGCGGTCCGCGACGCCGGGGCCGAGGTCGTCGCCTCCCCCACCACCGGCGACGACGTCGACGCCTTCCGGGCGACGCTCGCTGCCCACGCCGGGGCGGCGGACCTGATCCTCACCACCGGCGGGGTCAGCGCCGGCGCGTACGAGGTGGTCAAGGACGCGCTGAGCGGCCCCTCCGGCGGGGTCGAGTTCGTCAAGGTCGCGATGCAGCCCGGAATGCCGCAGGGCGCCGGCGCGATCGACGGCACCCCGGCCGTCACACTGCCGGGCAATCCGGTCAGCGCGCTGGTGTCGTTCGAGGTGTTCGTCCGGCCCGCGCTGCGGGAGGCGATGGGGTTACCGCAGCCCGAGCGACCGCGGCGCACCGCGATGCTCACCGAGGACCTGACCTCCCCGCTGGGCAAGCGCCAGTTCCGGCGCGGGGTACTGGACCCCGCCACCGATACGGTCACCAGCTACGGACCGCCCGCGTCGCATCACCTGCGCTGGCTGGCCTCGGCGAACTGTCTGCTGGAGATCGACGAAGACACCTCCGAAGTGGCCTCGGGCAGCCGCGTGCAGGTGTGGGACCTCCGCTAGCGGGGGTCACCGTACTATTGGCCCCACGATGGCCAGACGCCCCGACCTCAAGACAGGCCCCGCGCGGCTGGTGGCGCTGATCCGCACGTCCGTTCCCCCGATGCACCCAGCAGGCATGCCGTTCGTCGGCGCCAGCCTGGCCGTGGCGCTCGCAGGACGCCGGAACCGCTTCGTCCGCCGCGCCGGCCTCGCCTCCGCCGCCGCCAACGCCGCCTTCTTCCGGCACCCGCCGCGAACCCCACCGACACGTCCCGGCGTCGTCGTCGCTCCGGCCGACGGGCTGATCTGCCTGGTCGACGAGGAGGTGCCGCCGAGCGAGCTCGGGCTACCGGCCGAACCGCTGCCGCGGGTCAGCATCTTCTTGTCGCTGCTGGACGCCCATGTGCAGCGGGCTCCCGTCGGCGGTGAGGTGGTGACCGTTGCGCACCGTCCGGGTCTGTTCGTGTCGGCCGAGCTGGCCGCCGCGAGCGCCGACAACGAGCGCAACAGCGTGGTGATCCGCACCCCGGAGGGCCAGCAGGTGATCGCTGTGCAGATCGCCGGTCTGCTGGCCCGCCGCATCGTGTGCAACCTCTCCCCGGGTGAGCCGGTCGGCATCGGCGACACCTACGGACTGATCCGCTACGGCTCGCGCTTGGACACCTACCTGCCCGCCGGTTCCCGGATGCTGGTCTCGGTGGGTCAGCGCACTCTGGCCGGCGAGACCGTGCTGGCCGAACTGCGATGAGGCCTCGCAAGCCGCGGTTGAAGGGCCCGGTGGTCAGCGCCCGCATCCTGCCCAGCGCGATGACGGTCGCGGCGATCTGCCTGGGCTTGAGCGCGGTCAAGTTCGCGCTCGACGACCGCCCCACCGAAGCGATGGCGTTCCTCGCCATCGCCGCGATCCTCGACGCCCTCGACGGCCGCACCGCGCGGGCGCTGAACGCCACGTCGCGGATGGGCGAGGAGATCGACTCGCTCGCTGATGCGGTGAACTTCGGTGTGGCACCGGCATTCATCGTCTACGGCACGCTGCTGTCGCACTCGCGGGTGGGGTGGATCGTCGTGCTGCTCTATGCGGTGTGCATCGTGCTGCGCCTGGCCCGCTACAACGCGATGCTGGACCTGGACCAGCCCGACTACGAGAAGAAGTACTTCGTCGGCATGCCCGCCCCGGCGGGTGCGATCGGCGCCATCGGCCCGCTGGCGGCCAAGATGCAGTTCGGCGACGGGTGGTGGACATCCGAACCGGCCGTGGTGATCTGGATGATCGGGGTCTCGCTGCTGGTGGTCAGCACGCTGCCGATGCGCAAGGTCCACACGTTCTCGGTGCCGCCGAACATGGTGGCGCCGCTGCTGGCCCTGCTCGCCATCGGTGTCGCCGCGTCGATCCTGTACGGCTACCTGGTGATCCTGCTGATCATCTTCGGCTACATCGTGCACATCCCGTTCGCGATCCGGACCCGCCGCTTCCTGGCCGCCCACCCCGAGGTGTGGGAGGACAAGCCGCGGCAACAGCGAGCCGCGCGACGGGCGATCCGGCGGGCGCAGCCGCACCGCCGGTCGATGATGCGCCTGGGTCTGCGCCGACCGCCCCGGAGCTGACATGGCCCAGCTGACGCTGACCGCGCGGTTGAACACCTCGGCGCTGGACTCCCGCCGTGGCGTGGTCCGTCTGCATCCGGAAGCGATTGCCGCCCTGGGCATCCGCGAATGGGACGCGGTCTCGCTGACGGGGTCGCGCACCACCGCCGCGGTGGTCGGGAAGGCGCCCGACGGCGTGCCCGCCGGTACCGCGCTGCTCGACGACGTCACGCTGAGCAACGCGGGGTTGCGCGAGGACACACCGGTGCTCGTCGCCGCGGCCACCGTGTACGGCGCGCGCTCGGTGACGCTGACGGGGTCCAACCTGGCGAGCAGGTCGATCACTCCGGCCACGTTGCGACAGGCGCTGCTGGGCAAGGTGATGACGGTCGGCGATACGGTGTCACTGCTGCCGCGCGACCTCGGGCCGGGCACGTCGACGTCGGCGGCGACGGCCGCGCTGGCGGCGTCGGTCGGCATCGTGTGGACGTCGGAATTGTTGACGGTCACCGAGGTCGATCCCGCAGGACCGGTGAGCGTGCAACCGAATTCGCTCGTCTGCTGGGGCTCGCCACAGAGCGGGTCGGCGACCGCGCCGGCGACGGAGCCGGGCACGGGGGCGCACGTCGTCACCGAGGAGTCGGCACCTGCATTGAGCGTCGACGACCTGAAAGGCGCGCACGCCCAAGCGGGCCGGCTTGCCGAGTGGCTCAAGCTCGCGCTCGATCAGCCGGAGCTGCTCCACACGCTCGGCGCCACCGCCAATCTCGGTGTCCTGGTCTCAGGGCCTGCGGGGGTCGGCAAGGCCCGTTTGGTCCGGACCGTGTGCAGCGGCCGGCGGCTCGTCGAGCTCGACGGCCCCGAGGTGGGATCGTTGCGCGCAGAGGATCGCCTGGCCAATGTCGCATCGGCGGTCCGCTCGGTGCGCGACGGCGGCGGCGTGCTGCTCATCACCGACATCGACACACTGCTGCCGGTTCCCGCCGATCCGGTGGCGACGCTTGTTCTCGCCGAATTGCGTTCGGCGGTGGCAACTTCCGGGGTCGCATTCGTCGCGACCACCGCGACACCCGACGCGGTCGATCCGCGGCTGCGCGCACCGGATCTGTGTGACCGCGAGCTGGGGCTGAGCCTGCCCGATGCGGGCGTTCGCGAGCAGCTGCTCGAGGTGCTGTTGCGCGGCGTTCCCGGAGCCGACCTCGATCTGAAGGAGATCGCCGAACGCACACCGGGTTTCGTGGTCGCCGACCTGGCCGCGTTGGTCCGCGAAGCTGCGTTGCGCGCCGCGGCGAGGGCGAGCGGGACGGACGCCGCGCCCGCGCTCCGGCAGGAGGATCTCACCGGGGCGCTGAGCGTCATCCGGCCGCTGTCCCGCTCTGCCGCCGAGGAGATCTCGGTCGGCTCGGTCACGCTCGACGACGTCGGCGACATGGTGGCCACCAAGCAGGCACTCACCGAGGCGGTGCTGTGGCCGCTGCAGCATCCCGACACGTTCGCCCGTCTCGGAGTCGAGCCGCCACGCGGCGTGCTGCTGTACGGACCACCCGGCTGCGGCAAGACCTACGTCGTGCGAGCGCTCGCCAGTTCGGGACGGCTGAGCGTGCACGCTGTCAAAGGCGCCGAGCTGATGGACAAGTGGGTAGGCTCGTCGGAGAAGGCGGTCCGCGAATTATTCCGCCGGGCAAGGGATTCCGCGCCGTCGCTGGTCTTCCTCGACGAGATCGACGCGATGGCACCACGGCGCGGTCAGAGTTTCGACTCCGGGGTCACCGATCGCGTGGTGGCCGCACTGCTCACCGAACTCGACGGGATCGAGCCGCTGCGCGACGTCGTGGTGCTGGGTGCGACCAACCGCCCGGACCTGATCGACCCGGCACTGCTGCGGCCCGGTCGGCTGGAGAAGCTGGTGTTCGTCGAGCCGCCCGACGCCGAGGCGCGCGCGCAGATCCTGCGTACGGCGGGTAAGTCGGTGCCGCTGGCCCGCGACGGCGCGGACGCGGTCGACCTGGACGCGTTGGCCGCCGACCTCGACGGCTACAGCGCCGCCGACTGCGTGGCATTGCTGCGCGAGGCCGCACTCACGGCGATGCGCCGTTCCATCGACGCCGCCGATGTCACCGCCGCGGATGTCGCCGCGGCTCGCGAGGCGGTGCGCCCGTCGCTCGACGATGCGCAGGTGGCGTCGCTGCGCGCCTTCGCCAATGCTCGCTGAGCTGCACTGATAGGCATCGCTTGCCTTTGCCCGTTCTCGAGCCTACCGTGAGCTGTGACATAGCTCACAGACTTGAGGGGGTCTCGCCATGAGCGTCGTCCAGAAAATCAGCCTTGCCTCGGCGGCGGCCGTCGCGGGAGCCACCGTCCTGGCCACCCCGATCGCACCGGTGGAGCGGGCCGTACCGGTGTATCCGGCCCACGCCATCCAGCTCGCCGCCGTCACCGACCAGATCGACGACGCCTTCATCGATCTCACCGTCTTGATCCGGACAGGCGTCACGCCCGCCCTGAACAGCCTCGGCTACGTCGGCTAGCAGCTCTACATCGGCTTGAACCTGATCGAAAGTATCTCTGCCAGTGCGGTGTTCAACGGGACTGACGTGCTGCGCGGCGAGGGCGTGCTGCGCAATGTCGGCGACTTCGCCTTCGACGTCGCCCTGTCAGGCTTGTTCGTCGTCATCGACGAGCTCTCGCTGAGCGGAAACACCGAGGCAATCGCCATCAATCGACCGCCGTTGGACAGGCCCGCCCGCTGGGAGGACGCCGATTCACCCCGGCAGGGCTTCCCGTTGACCGTGCCCGACCGCGAACCGATCGAGATGGTCACCTCAGACGAGGTGATCGAACCCCCCACGGAGCCGACCGAGAAGAAGACGTCGGTGCGGGACCGGGACTTCGTCGCCGCGCTGTGGAAAGCGAAGAGCGCCGAGAAGAAGGACGAGAGAGCTGAGAAGCGCGAGCAACGCCGGGAAGCACGCGAGGCCCGCAAGGCAGAGAGGGCCGAGAAAGCCACCAACTCGGAGACGGCGAGCAGCACGACAGCGAGTGACTAGCTACCCCGGTTCGCCGTACTCGTCGAACCAGTAGGCCAGCTTCCCGCGGCGGCTGACCGCACGCAGCCGCCGCTCGGCCTCGTCCCGCGTCGCCGTCGTCGTCACGATCATCACCTCGTCGCCGATCTGGAGCCGGGTCAACGGTTCGGGCACGAAGGCGCGGCTGTCGCGGATGATCAACGTGATCACGCTCGGATCGGGCAACCGCAACTCGAGAACCGTGACATTGTGCAGCCGCGATCCGGGCACGACAGTCATCGTCATCAGCTCGGCCCCGAGTACGTCGAGCGGCGCCGCGTCGACCTGGATCTCCCGCGTGGTGTCGCGCGGGATCAGGTCGAGCCATTCGGCGACCCGGCGCAGGCTCGGGCCCTGAACCAGCGTGAACACCACCACCAGGATGAACACGATGTTGAGCAGCCGGCCGCTGCCGGGCACGCCCGCCACGATCGGATAGGTCGCCAGCACGATGGGCACGGCGCCGCGCAGCCCCGCATAGGACAGGAACGCCTGCTCCCGCCACGCCACGCGAAAACCGATCAGCGACAGGACAACCGACGCCGGTCGCGCGAGCACCAGCAGCACCAGGCCGATGATGATCGCGGGGACCAGCTCGTCGAGCAATTCGTCCGGCGACACGAGCAGACCGAGGATCACGAACAGCCCGATCTGGGCCAGCCACCCGAATCCTTCGGCGAAGGAGCGGGTGGCCGAGCGGTGCGGCAGACCGGAGTTGGCGAGCACCACGCTGGCCAGGTATGCCGCCAGGAAGCCACTGGCGTGCGCTGAGCCGGCGGCGGCGAACGCGAGCATGCCCAGCCCGAACGTCGCCAGCGGGTACAGGCCGGCGGCGGGCAGCGCGGTGCGACGCAGTGCCATTGCGCCGAAGAACCCACACCCCAGCCCGATCAGCGCGCCGACGGCCAGCTCGTAGACCAGAGTTCCGGCCACCGTCACCGGCTCGAGCACCAGCGGTGTGACGCTGAACAGCAGCACCAAGATCACCGCGGGCGCGTCGTTGAACCCGGATTCGGCTTCCAGCAGGCCGCCCAGGCGGCGCGGCAGCGGCACCACCCGCAGCACCGAGAACACGGCCGCGGCGTCGGTGCTCGACACGATCGCCCCCAGCAGCAACGCCAACTGCCACGACATCCCGAGCAGCACATGCGCGGCGACCGCTGTGATCAAGGTGCTGACGAGCACGCCGACGGTGGCGAGCACGCTGGCCGGCGCCAGGACCTTGCGGATGTCGGAGAACCGCGTCGTCAGACCGCCTTCGACCAGGATCACGCCCAGCGCCGCGGTCCCGAGATCCTGGGCCAGCTGCGCGTTGTCGAAAGCCAGACCGAGGCCGTCCTCGCCGACCAGCACACCCACGCCGAGGAACAGCAGAAGGCTCGGCAGACCGGCTCCGGTGGCCAGCCTGGTGGCGGCGATGCTCGCCAGCAGCACCAGGCCCCCGATGAACAGCGCCACGTACAGCTCGTGCAGTGTCACTGTTTCCTCGCTGCAGGCACTTGTGTCGCGATCAGTAAATCAGCACAGTCGTGTCCATGCGGATCGCGATCGCCGGAGCGGGTGCCGTGGGCCGGTCGGTGGCCCAGGAACTGGTGGACTACGGCCACAAGGTGCTGTTGATCGAGAAGGAGTTCCACCGCTACGAGCCGGCGACGGTGCCGCGTGCCGAGTGGTTCCTCGCCGACGCCTGCGAGGTGTCCTCGCTCGAGGAGGCCGAGATGCACATCTGCGACGTCGCCATCGCCGCAACCGGTGACGACAAGGCCAACCTCGCGATGGCCCTGCTCGCCAAGAGCGAGTTCGGCATTCCCCGGGTGGTGGCCCGCATCAACGACGCCCGCAACGAGTGGTTGTTCACCGAGGGCTGGGGCATCGACGTGGCGGTCTCGACTCCCGTGGCGATGGTCGCGGCCGTCGAGGGCGCCATCGACGTCGGGCACATCGTGCGGTTGATGGCGCTGGGTCGCGGCCCGCGCGAGTTGCGCGGCGAGGGCAGCGCGAACGTGGCCTCGTTCACCCTCCCGGAAGGCAGCCCGCTGGTCGGGCGGCGTGTCGGCGACCTGACGATGCCGCGGGACAGCGCGCTGGTGACGGTGCTGCGCGGGAACCGGCTGATCGTCCCGGAGGCCGGGGACGTGCTGCGCGACGGCGACGAGATCCTGTTCGTGTGCGGCCCCGACGGCGAAGACCGGATCGAGGTGATGGTCACCGGACATTGAGCGGACACGAGTCTGTGACGCACGCCCCGTAGACTGAGGCCCCGCCGATCACGACGAAACGGAGCCATGCTCGCCATCATCACTGCGCATGCAGTGGCCACCCTGTTGGCGCCCGTGCTCGTTCACCGGTGGGGCCGCCGCGCGTTCTATCCGCTTGCGCTGGTCCCGCTCGGCTCGCTGATCTGGGTCGCCGGGAACTGGCCCGGAAGCGGTCCGGGACAGCGGCTCACCGCGCCGTGGGTGCCGGATCTCTCGATGGACATCGAGCTGCGCTTCGACGCGCTCGCGGCGATCATGAGCGTGCTGGTGCTGGGCATCGGCGCGCTGGTGCTCTTCTACTGCGCCGACTACTTCCACCACCACGACGGGCACACCGAGAAACGGCTGCCCAGCTTCGCCGCGGAGCTCGTCGCGTTCTCCGGTGCCATGTTCGGCCTGGTGACCAGCGACAACATGCTCCTCCTCTACGTGTTCTGGGAGATCACGACCGTCCTGTCGTTCCTGCTGGTCGGTCACTACGCCGAACGCGCCATGAGCCGACGCGCGGCCACGCAGGCGCTGTTGGTGACGACGCTGGGCGGGCTGGCGATGCTGGTCGGGATCGTGATCATCGGCAACCGCGCCGGCACGTTCCTGATCTCCGAGCTCGTGGCCGACCCCCCGACCGGGGTGGCCGCCTCGGTGGCGATCGTGCTGATCCTCATCGGCGCCCTGTCGAAGTCGGCGATCGTGCCGCTGCACTTCTGGCTGCCCGGCGCGATGGCAGCACCCACCCCGGTCAGCGCGTATCTGCATGCCGCGGCGATGGTGAAGGCCGGTGTCTACCTGATCGCGCGGCTGACGCCAGGCTTTTCCGACGCGCCGGAGTGGCGGCCGACGGTGGTGGGGCTGGGGCTGCTGACGATGCTGCTGGCCGGCTGGCGGGCGCTGCGGGAGTACGACCTGAAGTTGATCCTGGCGTTCGGAACGGTGAGCCAGCTCGGCTTCATCACGTTGATGGTCGGCGCCGGCGGCAGCGAGATGATGCTCGCCGGGCTGGCGATGCTGTGCGCCCACGCACTGTTCAAGGCGACGCTGTTCATGGTGGTGGGCATCATCGACCATGCGACCGGCACCCGCGACATCCGCAGGCTGGCCTGGCTCGGCGACCGCAGCAAGCCGCTGCTCGTCATCGGGTGCGCCGCGGCGGCGAGCATGGCGGCGCTGCCGCCGTTCCTCGGTTTCGTCGCCAAGGAGGCCGACTTCGAGACCGTGCTGCACAGCCCGAATCTGGGTGCCGCCGCGCCGTTCGTGCTCGCCGGGGTGGTGTGCGGTTCCGTGCTGACGACCGCCTACAGCGCGCGTTTCGTGTTCGGCGCGTTCGGGCGTAAAGGCCTGCCGCAGCCGAGCACCCGTGTGCAGGAGATGCACCGCCCGGAAGTGTCGTTCCTGATCCCGCCGGCGATCCTGGCCACGGCCGGATTGGTGTTCGGGGTGTGGCCGACGGGGCTCGACCACGTACTGAGCGACTACGCCGATCAGGTGCCCGACCCCGCCGGGTACGGCGCCGACTATTACCTCGCCCTCTGGCACGGGGTGAACCTTCCGCTGCTGCTGTCGGTGCTGGTCCTGGTGACGGGCCTTGCCCTGTATGCGGGTCGCGGCCGGCTGAGGCGTGCCCGGCTGGCTTTCCTGCCGCTGGCCAACGCCGACCGCATCTACGACGCGGTGCTGCGCGGCGCAGACGTGATGTCGGTGCGACTGACGGCGGTGACGCAGCGCGGCTCCATCCCTGCCACGCAGTCGGTCATCCTGACCACCCTGGTGCTCCTGCCGCTCGCGGTGCTGGCCCTCGGCGCGCGGGACCGACCTGACTTCGAGCTCTGGGAGTCGGCGCCGCAGGCGGTCGTCGGCCTGGTGATGCTCGCAGCCGCGTTCGCCGCCTGCGTGATGCGCAACCGGCTGGCTGCCGTCCTGCTGGTCGGCGTGACGGGCTACGGCTGCGGTGTCATCTTCGCGTTCCACGGTGCGCCCGATCTGGCGTTGACGCAGTTCCTGGTCGAGACCCTGACGCTGGTGGTGTTCGTGCTGGTGCTGCGAGTGTTGCCCGCCGAGACCGGCGGCGCCGACATGCGTCGCTTCCGCGTGCCCCGGGCGGCGCTGGCCGTCGCGGTCGGTGTGACGGTGACGGTGCTGGCCGCGTTCGCGATGGCGGCGCGGTCCGGGCGCCCGATCGCCGAGCTGCTGCCGGAGGCGGCGTACCTGCGCGGCCACGGCGCCAATACGGTGAACGTCCTCCTCGTCGACATCCGCGCCTGGGACACCCTCGGGGAGATCTCGGTGCTGCTGGTGGCGGCCACCGGGGTGGCGTCGATGGTGTTCCGCAACCGTCGCTTCGGGGCCGCACCCCGGGTGGCCGACGCCGGCCAGCCCGACATCGGGAAGCTCGCGGTGTACTCGCAGAACAGCCCGGCCGCCGGGGAGGTGACCTGGCTCCGGGGCAGCGGACTGCGCGATCCGCGCAACCGGTCGCTGGTCCTCGAGGTCGCGACCCGGCTGATCTTCCCGGTGATGATGGTGCTGTCGGCGTACTTCTTCTTCGCCGGCCACAACACTCCCGGCGGCGGGTTCGCGGGCGGCCTGATGGCCGGCCTCGCGCTGGTGCTGCGGTATCTGGCCGGTGGTCGTTACGAACTCGGCGAAGCCCTGCCGCTGGACGCCGGGAAGATCCTCGGCGCGGGTCTGGCGCTGTCGGCGGGCACCGCGGCCGCGTCGCTGCTCCTCGGCGCTCCGGTGTTGTCGTCGGCGCTGATCCAGATCGACGTCCCGGTGCTCGGCACGGTCAAGTTCGTCACCGCACTGTTCTTCGACATGGGGGTGTACCTGATCGTGGTCGGCCTGGTGCTCGACGTGCTGCGCAGCCTGGGCGCACAGATCGACGACGAGATCGGTGCGATGGGCAGGGCGAGGCAGTCGTGACGACATATGTGATCTCGCTGGTGATGATCGGTGGGCTGACCACCGCCGGGGTGTACCTGCTGCTGGAACGGCATCTGACCCGAATGTTGTTGGGGCTGCTGCTGATCGGTAATGCGATCAACCTGTTGATCCTGTCGGTGGGTGGCCCGGCGGGCAATCCGCCGGTGCGGGGCCGCACCAGTGCGGACAACACCGCGACCGCGGATCCGTTGGCGCAGGGCCTGATCCTGACCGCGATCGTGATCACGATGGGTGTGGCGGCGTTCGTGCTGGCGTTGACGTACCGCTCCTACCGGCTGAACACGCGAGAAGAGGTCAGCAACGACCCCGAGGACATTCGCGTGTCGCAGCAGTCCGGCACCGAGGTCGGCGAGGAACTCGAGGGCCGGCTCGAACCGGACCGCACCCGTGACACCGATCTGCCCGACGAGCTGGACGCGATACCTGGTTACGAGGGCTCCCGATGATAGGAGCCCACCTGGCCGCGGTGTTCACGCCGCTTCCCGTGCTGATCCCGATGCTGGCCGCGGCTGTCACGCTGCTCGCGGGTCGCAAACCGCGGCTGCAGCGCATGATCGCTGTCATCGCGCTGAGCGCTGTGCTCGTGGTCTCGGCGGTGCTGGTCCATCTGGCCGACCGCGACGGCACGATCGCGCTGCAGGTCGGCGGCTGGGGTGCCACCGAACCCGGCATGGGTCCGCTGGGCATCACGCTCGTCGTCGACCGGCTCTCGGCGCTGATGCTCGTCGTCTCGTCGATCGTGCTGCTCGCCGTCGTGTTCTACGCGATCGGGCAGGGCATCCGGGACGGTGACGGCCGTCAGCCGGTGTCGATCTTCCTGCCCACCTATCTGGTGCTGTCGGCGGGCGTGTTCATGGCGTTCCTGGCCGGCGACCTGTTCAACCTCTTCGTCGGTTTCGAGGTGCTCCTCAACGCCAGCTTCGTGCTGTTGACGATCGGTGCCAGCCGGGAGCGCGTCCGCGCAGGGATCTCCTACGTGATGGTGTCGATGGTGTCGTCGCTGGTGTTCCTGTTCGGTATCGCGCTGGTCTACGCGACCACCGGAACGTTGAACATGGCCGAGCTCTCGGTGCGGCTCACCGGGGTGTCCGAGGGCACCCGCACCGCGCTGTTCGCGGTGCTGCTCGTGGCGTTCGGCATCAAGGCAGCCGTCTTCCCGCTGTCGACGTGGCTACCCGACTCCTACCCCACGGCGCCTGCTCCGGTCACCGCCGTGTTCGCCGGCCTGCTCACCAAAGTGGGTGTGTACGCGATCATCCGGGCCCACTCGCTGCTGTTCCCGGGCGGCGCCTTGGACAACGTGCTGTTGGTCGCGGGCCTGGCCACGATGGTGATGGGCATCCTCGGTGCGATCGCCCAGAGCGACATCAAGCGCCTGCTGTCCTTCACGCTGGTCAGCCACATCGGCTACATGGTCTTCGGTATTGCGCTGTCCAACCAGCTCGGCATGTCGGGCGCGATCTACTACGTCGCCCACCACATCCTGGTGCAGACGACGCTGTTCCTCGTCGTCGGCCTGATCGAACGTCAGGCGGGGGCCTCGACGCTGGAGCGTCTCGGGGGATTGGCCGCCGCGAGCCCTGTGCTGGCGTTCGTGTTCGTGGTGCCGGCGCTCAATCTCGGCGGCATTCCGCCGTTCTCGGGGTTCATCGGCAAGGTGGCACTCCTGGAGGCCGGCTCGGAGTCGGGTTCGGTGCTGGCGTGGATGTTGGTGGCGGGCAGCGTGATCACCAGCCTGCTCACCCTCTACGTCGTCGCCCGGGTGTGGACCAAGGCGTTCTGGCGGTCCCGCGAGGACGCCCCGGAGGGCCACCTGTCGGGCGGGGCGCCGACGGCGCTGCTCGACAGCCCCGAGGACGCCGACATCGAGTTCGTCGACCGCGACGACGTCGGCAGGATGCCGATCGGCATGCTGGTGCCGACGGGGGCGTTGATCGCCGTCGGGCTCGCCCTGACCGTCGCAGCCGGGCCGATCTTCGCCTACAGCGACAGGGCGGCCGCCGAGGTCCTCGACCGCGGGCAGTACATCACCGCGGTGCTTGGGGAGGTGCCGCGATGAGCGCTCGGGCGAAGAGTAGAGAATCAGTGAGGACCATCGCGCTGCGGGTCTGGATGGTGTGCTGGCTGATCCTGGTGTGGGTTCTGCTGTGGGGCACCGTGTCTGCGGCCAACATCCTGTCCGGCCTGCTGGTCGCGTTGGTGATCACGCTGCTGTTGCCGTTGCCGCCGGTTCCCGTCGAGGGCAGGCTGCACCCGATCCCGCTGCTGCGTCTGATGGTGACGGTCGTCTACTACCTGCTCAGCTCGTCGGTGCAGGTCGCCGCGCTCGCGCTGAAGCCGGGGCCCCCGCCGCTGACCGCGGTGCTGCGGGTGCACCTGGCGATCAAATCCGATCTGGTGTTGGTGCTGGCGGTCAACATCATCAACCTGACGCCGGGCACCATCGTGCTCGAGATCGACCAACCGCGTCGGATGATCTATGTGCACGTGCTCGACGTCGGCTCCGACCGCACTGTGGCGCGGTTCTACCGGCAGGTGGCGAACCTGCAGAAGCTGTTGGTCGCCTCGTTCGAGCGGGACAGCGACTGGCGACCTTCCGCGCAGAAGGAGGACGCGCTGTGACCGTCGTGTGGATCATCGCGGGCGCCATGCTGTCGGCTGCAGCGTTGGCCACCATGTTCCGGATGCTGTTGGGTCCGACCACCCTTGACCGACTGGTCGCGTTGGACACCCTCGTCGCCGTTGCGATGTGCGCGATCGGTACGTGGGCGGCATTCAGTCTGGACACCACGGTCACCTACAGCCTGACCGCGCTGGCGTTGATCACGTTCGTCGGCTCGGTCAGTGTCGCCCGGTTCCGCGTCCCCGACGTCGCCGACCCGGCGGAGAAGGGGCCGGCGCGATGAACGCCTTCGATATCGTCGCCGCGATCCTGATTCTCAGCGGATCAGCGCTCGCTCTGACGGCGGCGATCGGTGTGGTCCGCTTCCCCGACACGCTGTCGCGCATGCACGCTGCCACCAAGCCCCAGGTGCTCGGACTCCTGCTCGTGCTGCTCGGCGCGGCGCTGCGGCTGCGTGGTCACGTCGACGTGGGCATGCTGATCCTGACCGGGCTGTTCACCGCGATCACCGCACCGGTGATCGCGAACCGGGTGGGCCAGCTCGCCTACCGCGAGCAGAACGTCCGCGACGATCTGATGACCACCGACGAGATGCATGATTTCGCCGAGGACAGGGAACCCGGCGGCCATGATGCGCCCCAGCGGTGACCAGCAGGGTCGCACTGCCCTGAGTGCCGCTGCGGTCCGCGCCGCGGAGACCGAGGCCGACCATCCGCTGTTCACCGATCCGTACGCACATCTGCTGCTGGTCGGCGCGGGGCAGGTCGAGCTGCCTGCATCGGGGCCGGGATATTCGGCGGCGCGCACCAAATGGTTCGACGACTACATCCTGGCCGCCGGGGCGGCGGGGGTGTCGCAGGTGGTGGTGCTGGACGCAGGCCTGGACACGCGGGCATGGCGACTGCCGTGGCTGAGCGACGCGTTGGTCTTCGACGTCGACGAGCCTGTGGTGCTGGCACACAAGACACGGATCATGGACGCCTCCGACGCGCAGTTAGGTGCCAAGTACGTACCGGTGCCTGCCAATGGGACCGATGACTGGCCGAAAGCATTGCGGGAGGCCGGTTTCGACCACAACGAGCCGACGGCGTGGCTGGCGGAGAGCGTGGTGCCGAACCTGGCCGACGATGCAGTAGAAACGCTGATCGAGCAGATCACGCTTTACAGCGCCCGGGGAAGCCACCTCGGCGTGGAGGTCGCGAATGCCGAAGTGGCACAGGCGTTGTGCTGTCACCGATGGGACGTGCGCTCGACCGACGCCCGCGATGCCATGCGGCGCTATCACCGGGCGCACGAGGACGCGCCCGCGTACACGTTCCTACACGCCGTTCTGCTATAAGTCAGGTAATTGGCGTCGGGACCCGTGCCGGGTCTGCAGTAATCTCTGAAAATGTGACCTTGATGGTGGATCCCGACATCCTGCGCGCGTTTGCGAGCCAGGTGGAGACAGCTTCAACGTCAATCCGCGGCGCGGACGTGGGTGGGAAGGTAACAGAGGCGGCCGCGGGGCTGGCAGGTTCTACGACCGAGTGGGCCGCGCGGCTCGTCGGCGGACATGTCGCCACACAAGCCGACGCCATCGCCGCGAACGTCGACAAGATGGGACAGGCGGTGCGAGGCGCGGGGAAGGCCTATGAGGTCACGGATGCCGATCTGGCCGGAAGCTTCAAGGGAATCTTCTGACTCGTGCTCCCGTCACGCTCTCGCCTCGAGAGCTGGAACCCCGACGCGCTGAGATTTACCGGTTCGGACGTTCGCTCCTCCGGAGAATCCGTGGAGGGTGCGGTGGACCGCGTGAAGGTTCAATTGGCGATCATGCCGGAAACGAGGGCATGGGAGGGGCCGGCCCATGACGCCGCGTCCGAGATGTTCGACCGCGCACATCACAGCTCTGTCGAATTCAGCGAGTACACCGCTGCGATCGCCGAAGCTCTCGGGGCAGGCGCCGAAATGATCGGTGCTGCGCGGAAAGCACTGCTGCACAAGGCTGACGATATCGATAGAGGACCACTGTACGTCACGGAGGGCTGGGTCGTACTCATCGATCCGGGCTCGCAATCCGCCGACGAGATTTCCCAATTGATGAAGCTCGTCGCCACCGAACAGGCCGAAGTCAACCATCTGCTGCTCGCCGTCGGCGATGCCGACACCGCGACGGCCGACTCTGTGATGGCAGCCGCGAAGCCATTCGGCCTCACCCCGCCTGGCGGCGGACTACCAGGACTGATGGTGCCCGCTGCTCAACGTCCCGCCGACGATGTTCCGAATCCGAACAACGCGTTGGGCTTCCTGCAGCAGGCGACGGTGCGTGGCGAGGAGATGGGTACGACGGTTCAGGAAACGCGATCCCGTTACAACGAGCAGGGCCACTTCGAAAAGACACTGATCATGCAGGATGGCAGCCGGCATGTCATCACAGAGTACGAAGAGGACTACGACCGCGGCGTTCCGGACATGGTCGAGGAGGAGCACATAGACGCGAACGGAAACATCATTTCGCGGAGCAGCTCGACTCGAACTTCGGGTGGATACAAGAGAACGATCATGAACTGGGCTGACGGCACCCAGTATGTTGTGAGCGAGACACCGGAAGGTGTTGTGTCAGCGTCGATCAACCTTCCCGACGGCAGGAGCGCCGTGATTCCACCGGACAGCCCGCTGCTCACGTCCGTACCGGAAAGCATCGGCCAAGTGCTGACTGGAGTGGAAGCCCACGTTGATGACGGCGGCAAGGTTCCCATGCTGTCGATGGATGCGGTCGAGAAGGTCGGGGCCGGAGCGAAATACGGTGGTATGGCGCTGGGCACAATGACTGCGATGTATGACTTCTTGCGGGCCCCGACCCCCGCTGACAAGTGCGTGTCGGTCTTCGCCAGCACGTTCGGCCTCGCAGGCAATGCAGCCGGAGCCGCGGGCGGCGCAGCCGTGGGCGCGCCCATTCCGATCCCGGGCAGCACAGTGGGCCTTGCTGTCGTGTCGTCGGTGGCTGCAGGCTCGTGGATGACGTCTGTGGGCAAGAGGGTCGGCGAAGTGCTTTGTGGCTCATGAATCGAGTGACGCCGCCGCCGAACTGGTCTCCTGGCCTGTCGCCCCTTGCTTGGTTAGGCGTCGCCGTGCTCATAGGAGGGTCCATCCAATTCTGGGTCCAGACACTCCTAGCTGCGCAGCGCGCGTCCTTGACCGGCACGCTCGGTTCGGCAGGACTTGCGGTGTTCTGCACTGGCGGCGTGGTTGCCCTCGTGCTGACCTTCAAGGCGTCGGCGAAGACGTATGCCGGGTGGAGTGATTCGGGTACCACGGTACGCCTTCACCCAGCCATCGCACGGACGTGGGGCGGTGCCCTCGTCGGCGGCGTCGTCGGCTCGTCGTTCACCGTGTGGTTCGGATCCGTATCGGCAGTCAGCCGCTATCTTCTCGTTTCTCTACTGGTTCTCTCGGTACTTGGACTGTTGGCTTTCGCGCGGAGCCGAGAAACTGGATACTTGCGGATCGGCCTGGAAGGCATTGCTTTTGGCGACACTCTCCGCACGCGTGTCGCGCGATGGAACGAGATACAAGCCATCACCGATCACGCGGACACCAAAGCGCGGAATCCGATCGTCTTCAGTCTGGGCGACGGCAAGCCGCTCGTCGTTGCCAACGCCGATCGGTTCGCCTCGAGTGGTCCCGCCCTCTACTGGATGGTGCGCCACTACTGGCTGCATCCCGAGTCGCGCGACGAACTCACCGACGGCCGGGCACTGCAGCGTCTGCGAGGCCACGACTTTAGTAGCGAGTGATCACTCCGAGAGTTGGAACTCCACCATCGCGGTGACGGTGTCGACGGCTTCGGACAGCGCGGCCACCCGGTCGGCCACCGTCGGCGCGGCGAGTATCGAGTAGCGGTCAGCCTGGCCCATCGGCAGCCGAGCGGTCAACGCGTACAACCACAGTGCCGCGTCGCCGGATTCGTCTGCACCGACCACGATGTCGCGCGCGTTCACCTCGGCGCCCCGCGCCGCGGCGATCCTCTCGAAGAGCGACACCATCCGGTCCTCGATCTCTCGGATCGAATCGGCGGTCACCGTCGCGCCCGGCTCGTCGGGCCACAGCTCGATCACCGCCCGTGGATACGGTGCGTCTGGTAACCATTCGAGAACCCGAAACCGTTCTCTCATGGCGCATTTCATCACGTACTGACCGGCGCCGAGGTCCTGGTACTCGGTGATGTGCGCGACGGTGCCGACGTCGCTGCGGCTGTCACCACCGCCGACCTCCCGGCCCGCAGCGATCAGCACCACGCCGAACGCGGGGTCCTGCACGGCCAGGCACGCCTGCACCAGCGCCGAGTAGCGCGGTTCGAAGATCTTCAGCGGCAACGTCTCTCCCGGCAGCATGGCCACCTCGAGCGGGAACATCGGGATCGTCGGCACGTCAGATCACCAGCTCGGCGATCAACCCGTCGACGACGGCGCGCAGATCCCCGTCGGTCTCTTCGGCGATCCGCCGCTGACGTTGGTAGGAGGCGCCGTCGCGGTAGATGTCGGCGACGGAGGCGAGTTCGTCGACACAACCCAGCGATCGGGCCACGGGCGTCAGCCGCTCGAGCTGCTCATCGAGATCCTCGGTGACCAGCCGCTCGTTGCTGTCGGAGTCGAGGATGATGATGGCGTCCAGCCCGTAACGCGCTGCGCGCCACTTGTTCTCCTGCACATGCCACGGCGGCATCACCGGAAGCGTTTCCCCCGCGTCAAGTCGGCGGTCGAGGTCGACGATGAGGCAGTGCGTCAGAGCGACCAGCGCCGCGAGTTCCTTCAGGTTCGACACCCCGTCGAAGATCCGCACCTCCACCGTCCCGAGATGCGGGGAAGGCCGGATGTCCCAACGGATCTCGTTCATGTGGTCGATGATGCCGGTCTTCTTCTGATCGGCGACGAAGCCTTCGAACTCGCGCCACTCCTGGAAGTGGAACGGCAGGCCCGCGGTCGGCAGCTGCTGGAACATCATCGCGCGGTTGCTGGCATAGCCGGTGTCCTCACCGTCCCAGAACGGCGACGACGACGACAGCGCGAGCAGGTGCGGGTAGTAGTCGAGCAGCGAGGTGATGATCGGCATCACCTTGTGCGCCGAGGAGATTCCGACGTGCACGTGCACGCCCCAGATCAGCATCTGCCGACCCCACCACTGGGTGCGCTTGATCAGCTCGGCGTAGCGGCGTCCGTCGGTCAGCTGCTGCGCCGACCATTTCGCGAACGGGTGGGTGCCCGCGCAGAACAGCTCCATGCCGCGGCCGCGCACGATGTCGCGCACGGGTCGCAAGGTGGCACGCAGATCGTCCATCGCCTCGGGGGTGCTGTCGCACACCCCGGTGACGACCTCGATGGTGTTGCGCAGCAATTCCTTGTGCACGCGCGGGTTCTCGCCGACTTCGGCGATCACCGAGGCGGCCTCGTTGCTCAGGTCGCGTGTCTGCGCGTCGACGAGCGCGAACTCCCACTCGACACCGAGTGTCGGCCGGGCGGACCCGGCGAAGTCGATGCGGTCGGCCCGACGGTCAGCCCCGAGTGATGACACCGCACGCCACCCGAGCTCCGGCATCGCCGGTCGCCAGGGTGGTCTGATCCGGCGGCGGCGCGCCGTTGACCTGCTGGTAGCGCTCCGGCGGGATGTTGGCGAAGTTGTCGGCCTTCTCGTGGATGATGATGGCCGTTCCGGCGCCGCCGAGAAGTTGGTCGGCGGTGAAGGCATCGGTGGTGGTGATGAGCTTGGCCGAGCCGTCTTCGCGCACCTGCAGCGACGCGAGGTCGCCGCTGGCGGGATGACCGCTGTGGCCGGGCACCTGCAGATGGCCGCCCGCGGAGTTGAAGTTCGCCGGGGCGCCGCCGGTCGGGGCGACCGAGTTGGCCTCGCACTTGCCCACCGAGTGGATGTGCAGGCCGTGGAAGCCGGGAGTGAGCTGGCTGGTCGCCGAGGTCTGCACGGTCACGGTGGCGTACCCACCGGAGAACGCGATGTCGGCGGTCGCGACGGTGGTGCCGTCGGCGGTCTTGAGATCGGCCTTCAACGTCTCCCCGCCGGCGGCCGGGGCCTGACCCTGAGCCTCACCCGAGCCTTCCTCGCCGGCCGACGACGACGGCGACGGCGCACCGGTCCAGACCGGGGGCGTCGTGCCCGGCGCATCGGTGGGCACGTCGCCCGGAGGCGAACAGGCGGCCAACGCGAGTGCGGGCGCTGCGAACAAGGTGGCGGCGGCGACGGTCCTGCGCATGTGCACGAGCCTAACCGGTGACCGCGACGATCACGCCCGGTGGCTGCTCTGTCAGCTCGGGCAGCCGTGGCGCCACCGGCGCTTCCAGTAACCGGCCCACCTCCTCGGCGGCCTGCTGTTCACCGGGGGCATCGCTGAAGAACACCGTGGTGACCGTCGTGTCCGGCAGCGTCAGGTTGCCCGTCTCGGTCACGTTCCAGCCCGCCTCGCGCAGCCGGTCGGCGGTGCTCTGCGCGGCGCCCTCGGTGGACGAGATGTTGAACACCCGCACCTCGGCTTTCGCCGGCGCGGCAGTGCTCGACGATGTGGTGGGGGTGCTGGTGATCGACGTCGCGATCGAGTTGCTGCCGGAGTCGTCGTCGCTGCCGCCCATCGACTGGAAGCCGACGAGCAGGAACACCACGCCGAGGAAGAGAAGGACCATCACCATGGCCCGGATCGGCAGTCCCGAGGATTCTCGCTGGTTCATCGGCGCCTACTGTATCGGCTCGCCGATGGCGTCAGGTCACGTCGAAGCCGAGGCGCCGCGCCGCGCGCGCCTTCTGCCGGCTCGCACGCAGCCTGCGCAGCCGCTTGACCAGCATCGGATCTGCCGCCAGTGCCTCTGGCCGATCCACCAGCGCGTTGAGCACCTGGTAGTAGCGGGTCGCGGACATCGAGAAGAGCTCCTTGATGGCGTCTTCTTTGGATCCGGCGTACTTCCACCACTGCCGCTCGAACGCCAGGATGTCGTGTTCCCGACGGGTCAGACCGTCGGCGGGTTCAGCGCCGTGTGCGGAGTCCCCTGACTTCTCACTCCGCGCGATCGCGCCGTCCATATCGCCTCTTGGACCTTTCCAACGATCGAAATGACACCAGTGTGGTTTCGGGTGGTATTCAATCACGGCTCGGTCACGGACATCGGCATCAATGACCGCGAGTCGGCGCCCACGCGGGCCACCCTAAGATTTCCGGCATGGCCGTTCGACCGATCTGCATCGTGGGAGACCCGGTTCTCCACAACGCCACCGAGCCGATCCCCGTCGGTGACGACGGGTCTCTGCCCGCCGATCTCGCCGATCTCATCACCGATCTCTACGACACCATGGACGCCGCGAACGGAGTGGGGTTGGCCGCCAATCAGATCGGCGTCGCCAAGCGGGTCTTCGTCTATGACTGCGCCGACGCCCGCGGCAAGACACTGCGGCGCCGCGGCGTCGTCGTCAACCCGGTGCTGGAGACCTCCGAGGTCCCCGAGACGATGCCCGACCCCGAGGACGACGACGAGGGCTGCCTGTCGGTGCCCGGCGAGTCCTTCCCGACCGGGCGTGCGTCCTGGGCGCGCGTGACGGGCCTCGACGCCGACGGCACACCGATCACGTTGGAGGGCGAGGACCTGTTCGCCCGCATGCTCCAGCACGAGACGGGGCATTTGGACGGCTTCCTTTATCTGGACCGGCTGGTCGGCCGCAACGCCCGCAGCGCGAAGCGGGCAGTCAAGTCGCACGGCTGGGGCGTCCCCGGTCTGACGTGGCTGCCGGGCAAGGATCCTGATCCGTTCGGTCACTGAGCCGTGCCGCAGCTGCCACCGCTCGGCGCCCGGGTGAGCCTGCGCTACCGCCTCCCGGCGGACGAGGCGCGCCCGTTCACCGATGTGATCGGTCACGTCGAGGGGGTCGAGCCCGCGGTCTCGGTGCGCACCCGCCACGGTGAGCTGGTGACGATCTCCCGTGACGACGTCGTCGCGTTCCGGGTGGTTCCCGAGCAGCCGGTGCGCGCCGGGGCGATCCGCAATCTCGAGCACGCGGCAGCGCTCGCCTGGCCCGGCACCGAGCAGGAGTGGCTGGACGGCTGGTTCCTACGATTCGGCGACGGTGTCACGCGGCGGGCCAATTCGGCTGTGCCACTGCAGTTCACGTCCCACGCCGAGATCGCCGCCGTGGCCGATTGGTATGCCGCACGCGGGCTGCCCGCGCTGATCTCCGCACCGGATCGGCTGTTCCGCATTCCCGATGGGGTGCCCACCGACGCGGAGAACCTGGTCATGACAGCGGATGTCGAGCCGGGCGATCCCGGTCAGGTCAGTGTGTCCGCCGTGCCCGACGACGCCTGGCTGACGCTGTACCAGCGCGACGTGCCAGCAGCGGTACTGACCGCGGTGGTGGACGGCGAGGTCGGGTTCGGTGCATTGGCCGGTGCCGCGGTGGGCCGGGTCGCGGTCACCGAGGCGCCGGACGGCACCCGCTGGGCAGGCGTGTCGGCGGTGCACGTCGTCACCTCGGCCCGCCGCCAGGGCCTGGCCCGCCGGTTGTGTGAAGGGCTGCTCGGGTGGGCCGGCGCGCGCGGCGCGACGCGGGCCTATGTGCAGGTGGTCGCGGACAACGACGGCGCTCGGCGGCTGTACGAACAGATAGGCTTCACGCTGCACCATCGCTCCCGCTATGTGCGTGCCGAGGATCTACTGTGAACGGCATGCGGTTGGCGACGTGGAACGTCAATTCGATTCGCGCCCGGGTCGATCGGGTCACCGATTGGCTGGAGCGCGCGGACGTCGACGTGCTTGCGATGCAGGAGACCAAGTGCTCCGACGAGCAGTTCCCGACAATGCCGTTCGCGGCGCTCGGGTACGAGGTGGTGCACTGCGGGTTCAGCCAGTGGAACGGGGTGGCCATCGCGTCGCGCGTCGGCGTCGACGACGTCACGGTGGGCTTCGACGGTCAGCCTGTGTGGGGCGACGATCCCGGCGCAGCCGCCGAGGCGCGGGCGTTGGGCGCGACGTGCGGCGGGGTGCGGGTGTGGAGCCTCTACGTGCCCAACGGCCGCACCGTCGATGACCCGCACTATCACTACAAGTTGGAATGGCTTGCAGCGCTCCGAAATTCGGCGTCGTCGTGGTTGACGGCCGATCCGTCTGCGCAGATCGCGCTGGTCGGTGACTGGAACATCGCACCGACCGATGACGACGTGTGGAGTGTCGAGGCCTATGAGGGCAGCACGCACGTGACCGGGCCGGAACGCGCCGCGTTCGACGCCGTCGTCGACGCCGGATTCGCCGATGTGGTGCGGTCGTTCACGCCCGGGCCGGGCGTCTTCACCTACTGGGATTACACGCAGCTGCGCTTCCCGAAGAACCGCGGCATGCGGATCGACTTCATCCTCGGCTCGCCGGCTCTGGCGGCCCGCGTGGAGCATGCCGAGATCGCCCGCGACGAACGCAAGACCGGTAAGGACCGGGTCGGATCGCCGAGCGATCACGCCCCCGTTGTGGTGACGCTGGCGTCGTCATGACGCCCACCGAGTCACCCTGGCGCCGACTGTCACTGGGCCGGCTCAAATGGGTGGCAGCGCTGATCGTGATCGGTGCGACGGCGGTGTTCGGCGGTCTGGACACCGCGGACCGGGTGACGACCGTGGCGATGGGGCAGGCCTATAACGACGGCCCCTTGCGCATCACCGTGCGAGCGGCCGCCCTGCCCGCCAGTGTCGCCGGACTGCGCACACTCACCGCGCAGTGCCGGTTCCTCACGGTGGACGCGACGATCGAGAGCGTCGCGGATCGTTCGGTCTCCCTGCCGAACTCGCTCCCCGTCATCGGCACCGACGGCGACTGCGCGGGTCCGCGACCATCTGCCATCACCGGAGTCATCGGAATCACCGGCGTTCCAGCCTATTTCAAGACCGCGGTGCGGCTGCGCGACGGGCAGCCGATGCCGACCGTGGAACCCGGGTTCACCACCGATTACCGCTTCGTGTGGGCGGTGCCCGCCGCCGCGTTGGCCGACGAGCCGCAGATCGGCGTCCGCATGCCGGCGATGTCGTCGTTCATCTCGACGTTCCGGATCGCCGAGGATTTCGGCGGTGACGCCTCGGAGTACGGCGACCTCACGCTCACCCCGCAGGCGTACCGGTGACCCGCCGGCTCATCCCCATCGCTCGGGTAGTGGCCGCGGCAGCGATGCTCGCGGCGGCGACGTGGCTGTGGCTGCAGCTGCCCACCAAGATGCAGTCGTGGGCACCGATCGAGGTGACCGGCGCGGTCGGCGAGCACGTCGAAGGCCGCAACCTGGCGGTGACAGTGCACGACGTGCACCTGGCCCGCGTGGTGGCCTTCACCAACGACGGTGTGCCGGTGCGGATGTCGACCAACGGGGTATGGCTCGTCGTGACGCTCAGTTACGAACCGCTGCTGTCTGCCGAATCGCCGGTGTTCGAGCTGACCGCCGACGGCAGGCGGTTCACATCGCCGCTGAGCGGGTTCTCCCGCAACGCACCCCCGGGTTTGACGCAGCGCAACGTCGTCGCGTTCGAGGTGCCCTCCGTTCCGACGTCGGCAGAGTTGTTGGTGTACAACAAGACCGCCGATCGTTATGGCAATCCGATGCCCGCGCCGCTGGATTCGGCGATCGCGGTGCCGCTGCCGGTGCCCGGTGATGCGCTGCCGCAGCTGGATCTCGACAAGGCGGCGGCGTCGTGAGGCGCTGGCTGAGGTCGAACTGGTGGGCGTTCGCGGTGATCGCGGTGATGGTCGCGGCGATCGCGGGCACGGTGACCTACAAGCAGTGGGTACGCCAACTCGGGTACACCCGGCCGGTGCAGTCGGTGGCCGCCGGGCAGTGGGCTGACGTGTTCGGGATGCGGTGGCGGCTGACGCCGGTGACACTCCCCTCCACCGGCGAGCCTCCGGACGGCGGCCGCCTCGCGAGCTACGTGCTCGATCGCGAAAGAGACGGCCGGCAGGCGGGACTTCCCAACGGTTTTCAGTTCTGCACGGCGTCGATGGTCGAGGGACCACGGCGCTGGACGACGACGGCGACCGACATGTCGGTGTTCCAGTTCGCCTACCGGCAGCACCTCACCACGGTCTGCAGTCAGGACGGCCCGCTGCTGGTGGCGATGTACGTGCCTGACGGTGCCACGATCAGCGCCGTGGAGGTGCTGCTGCAGCCGGGCGAGACACCCGAACCCGGCTCTGACTCCGGCTCTGACTCCGACTCCGAGAACGCCGATGCGCCGGCATTCACCAGCTATGACGAGTCACCGCTGGTGATCCGGTTCCAGACCTGACGTCGCGTGCTGAGCGCGGACCTGATCGACACAGAACCAGTACGTCGCGGCCACCAGGCAGATCCGGATCGGATCGATGGCGGCGTCGATGACCAGCCGGATCGTGTCGTCGAAGGCCTGCCACCAGGCCCACTGGTGCGGGCCGAGCGCGACGGCGACGGCCCGGAACAGGTAGCCGTCGGTGACCGTGGGATCGAAGTAGGCGTTGCCCGGAGCCAGCACGACCAGACCCGTGTAGACCAGCACGAAGAACGCGATGGGTAGCACGCCGCCGTGCAGGATCAACCGGCCGGCGTCGACGATGGGGCCGAACATGCCGAGCTGTCCGCGCACGAACTCGACGACCCGCTCCTGGACCGTCGCGGGCATCCGCTGCCAGCGCGGCTGCAGGGTCTTCTTGCCCCTGTCGATCGCGCGGGCCGCCGCGACGTCGCCGCGGTGGCCCAGGAACGCGCGCCGGCCGCCCTGCCATGTCGGGGTCAGCGGGGTGCCGTACACGGCACCCGCGATCGCCAGCCACGCCAGCGAGAGCGCCACCACCTGGGCCAGCGGGCCCAGCGCGGCGGTCAGGGATTCGTAGAACCTGCCGATCACGCCCAGGTGTGACAGCACCTCTTCGCGAATACCGCTATACCACACGACGACTCGTCGCTGAGCGATCCAATCGGCGGTGCCGAAGAGTGCGGCGAACGAAGCCTGGATGGTCAGGAACAGCCACAGCACCTGGAAGTAGACGGCGAGCAGCATCATCGCCGCCGGTAGCCGGTCGCGGAAGCGGGTGATCAGCTGGCGCAGCAGGAACGCGACGACGATGACGGTGATCAGCGGCGCTCCGGCGGTGTGGTTGACCACCTGGGCCACGCGGTCCTGCGTGCCCTCGTAGACGGTCGTGATGTTGACGGTCGTGAAGTAGACGTAGAAGTCCTCGACGACGAGTTTCCACAGTGTGTAGATGACGAGGAAGGGCAGGACCGCCGTCAGGGTCACGTCGATGACCCCGCGCGGCACTCCGGCGCCGCCGTCGTCGACGTGTTGGAGACCGGGTGTCTCGGACCGGATGACGAGGAACATCCCGAGGTAGGTCAACAAGCGGACGATCGGGACGACGGCCATGATGATGCTGCCCCACAGTTCGCCGTGATCGAGGCCGATCGAGATCGCGAACTGCAACACCCAGTATCGGACGAACCAGCCGGCCAGGTACAGGGCGACCAGCCGAGGCCAGGTGCGCCACCACAGTCCGGCGGTCCGCCGCGCGATGCCGAGCATGGGCGACCCCCTCGGCTGAGCACTTTAACTGGCGCGAGGACGTGTCGGTGGGAGCATCTATACTCGAACATGTGTTCGAAGAATGGTCTGACGGTGATCTGGTCGCCGCGGTCGACGACGCCCATCGGCAGGAGTCGATGCTGATGGCGCGCAAGTTGGCGGCGATCGCCGAGCTGCTGGGCCGGCGGACCGAGCAGGAGCTGGCCGCCGAAGAAGACATGGCAGCGGTGATGAGCGGGTTCAACCGCACCGCCACCGAGGTGTCGGCGGCCCTGAACATGACCGCCGCGGGAGCCCGGGTGCTAGTCGGGCATGCGGAGACCCTGGCCGTGCGACTGCCCGCAGTCGCCGCAGCGTTGGCTGCTGGGCACATCGACTGGCGGGCCACCGAGCTGATCTGCACGCGCACCGAGCTGGTACGTGACGACGTGATCAACGCGGTGGACGCCGCGCTGGCCGAGCAGATCGGCAGCTGGCGGTGCTGGTCACGGGAGAAACTGATCACCACGATCGACGCCGTGGTCACCTCGATGGACGCCGCGGCGGCCAAGGCACGCCGCACCGCGGCCTATGACCAACGGCGTGTCGACGTCCGGCCCGATCTCGACGGGATGGCTCGGGTGCGGGCGAGCCTGAGTCGTGCCGACGGCGCGGTGCTGGATCGGCGTCTGTCGACGATGGCCGCCGGGGTGTGCCCGCGCGATCCGCGCTCATTGACGCAGCGTCGCGCTGACTCACTGAAGGCCCTGGGGCACGGCCGCCTTGAGTTGGCCTGCGCCTGCGGCACACCGGACTGCCCGGTGCGTGACCAACCACCGGCCCCGGTCGCGCCGGTCGTTCTGAATATCGTCGCAGCCGCCGACACCGTCACCGGGCGCAGTGACCAGCCCGGCTATCTCGCCGGGCACGGGGTGATCGACGCCGAACTGGTGCGTGAACTCGCTCGCGATGCCACGCGCCGCCTCATCGCCCTGCCGCAGGTCAGTCTCGAGCAAGCCCATCGATACCGGCCCACCGCCGCGCTCGCCCACTACATCCGCACACGCGACCTGACCTGCCGCTTCCCGGGTTGCACCGTGCCCGCCGCGCGATGCGACATCGACCACACCGAGCCCTTCAACCACGCAGACCCCGCGTCCGGCGGGTTGACAGTGGCCGAGAATCTCGGCTGTTACTGCCGAGAGCATCACCGCCGCAAAACCTTCGACGAGGGCTGGCGCGATCGGCAACTGGCCGATGGGACCATCGTGTGGACCTCACCGACCGGTCACGACTACATCACCACTCCCGGTGGGGCGGCTCTGTTCCCCGATCTCACCGGTCGCCACCGCACACCCGATCCGCAGACCGTGGACACGGCGCGGGACCAGATGTGCGCCACCCGTCACGCCGGCAGGATCACCCACCACCGCAATCGGGCGGCACGGGAGGAGATCCGGGTCCGGTGCTGGCGCAATGAGTTCCGCCGCTTTCGCGAGTTCTTCCACGGCGAGTCCACCATCACCAAGCCGAGCACCAGCCCGTTCGCCCGCTTCGTCAACGATCCCATCGAACCCGAAGAGCTGGCACCGAATTGGCAGCCGCCTCCGCTACAGATGAGCGACCCGCAGGAGCCGCCGCCCTTCTAGGCGCGGTCCTCGGTGCCGTCAGCCGAACAGCGGGAAGGCACGCTTCCGCGCCAACGCGTCCATTCCCTGCTGGATGCTGTCCTGCACCTCGCGGTACTTCTGCTCGATGTAGGCCTGGTCGTCGGCTCGCGCCGGATCGTGGTCGACTTCGATCGCGGGCATCAGCCGGGTCCGGATCTTCGCCGGGAGCGGCAACTGCGGAAGCGCCGCGGGCGCGATGCCCCAGGGCAGGGACACCGCCAGCGGGAACACCTTGAGCCGCAGCAATTTATCCAACCGCAGGGTGCGAGCCAGCCCGTCCCCGCGGATCAGCACCGGCATCGCGTCGGCACCACCGACCGTCGCAATCGGCACGATCGGGACACCGGCCTTGATGGCCATCTTCACGAAACCGGTGCGTCCGGCCAGATTCGCTTCATCACGTTCACTCCACGGCCGCAGCGAATCGACCTCACCGCCGGGCCATAGCGCGACATCACGTCCTTCTGCCAATGCTGTCGCGATGGAGTCCGGGGCGGCCGGAAGCACGCCCATCGCCCGGAAGTACCTGCCGATCAACGGAATCGCCATGAGAGCGTCGTGTGCGGTGCCGTGCAGGGGGCGAGCCTGGCCGAAGCGCCGCCACCACTGCACCCCGACGGTCCA
This sequence comes from Mycobacterium sp. IDUB_5, assembly GCF_055419565.1. Taxonomy (NCBI): domain Bacteria; kingdom Bacillati; phylum Actinomycetota; class Actinomycetes; order Mycobacteriales; family Mycobacteriaceae; genus Mycobacterium; species Mycobacterium sp. IDUB_5. The sequence continues at coordinate 663,672 of NZ_JBVAXX010000001.1, read as the reverse complement.
GGCGTCCCAGACGAACGGCGCACCGGAGTGGATGCCGACGAGGAGCACCGGCGCCTCGGGCAGGTTCTCCCACCCGTCGAATTCCATCCGGAACCAATGGTCCACCAGCGTGTTCCAGACGTACTTCTGGCGCTGCATCGTGGTCTCGTCTTGGCCGCTCAGATCCCAGTCGCCAGCGCGCTGGGCCACCCAGCCGGACAATCCGCCACCTTGTTCGGCCCGTTTGGCCGCCATTGCCTCACGAGCACCAGTGGCATTCTCGTGTGCCTGCCGACGGACTTCGCCAGGACGAGTATCTGGAGTAGCGGTCATCTCGCGCGCATACCCGCGGAGTGCGCCGCATCACACCTTGGAGTTGGCTGTGTGCGAACCGCCGTCGTTCTAGGCGAGGTCCTCGGCGTAGCGGCCGGGGTTGAACATCGAGGCGACGGCACCGATCAGCATCATCGCGGCGGCGGCGAGGAACACCACCGTCAGGCCGGAGTGGAACGGCTCGGTGATGAGTTCGGGGAAGAACGTCTTGCCCGTCAGCACGTCGGCGTTGACACCCGGCTGCTGCAGCGCGTGCGACGGCTCGAGGAGCTCCGCGATCGGGTTGTAGCCGAGGAACGCGGCGAACAAGCTGCCCACCGGCGGCAGGTTGGCCACGTCGTGGGCCACCGACGCCGAAACGCCCTGCGCCTGAAGGCCGTTGCTGAGCGCCGACGGAAGGGTGTTGGCCAGCCCGACGATCATCAGCGAGAAGAACACGCCGATCGACAGCGACGAGCCGGCGTTGAAGAACGTCGCGCGCACGCCGGATGCGGCACCGCGCTCGGCCGACGGCACGCTCGACATGATCGCCGCGGTGTTGGGTGCGGTGAAGATGCCACCGCCCAGACCGTTGAGGAACACCAGCACCGCGAACAGCCAGTAGTCGAAGTTCACCGGGATCATCACCAGCGCCACGAACGTCGCGGCCATCAGCAGCATGCCGCCGACCGTGAACGGCCGCGCACCGAAGCGGTCCGACAGCGATCCGGCGAGCGGACCCGCGATCAGGAACCCGGCCGTCATCGGCAGCATGTAGATGCCTGCCCATAGCGGCGTGGATTCGAAGCTGTAGCCGTGCAGCGGCAGCCAGATGCCCTGCAGCCAGATGATCAGCATGAACTGCAGCCCGCCCCGGCCGACCGAGGACATCAGCCCGGCGAGGTTGCCCATGCCGAACGACGCAGAGCGGAACAGCCGGATGTTGACCATCGGCTGCTTCACGCGCAGCTCCACGATGCAGAACACGACGAGCAGCGCGAGCCCGAACGCGATGGCGCCGAGCACTGCGGGGTTGGTCCAGCCGGTCGTGGAATCGCCGTAGGGCTGGATGCCGTAGGTGATGCCGATCAGCAGCACGGTCAGGCCGATGCCGAACGTGAACGTGCCGGCCCAGTCGAGCTTGCCCGGGCTGCGGACGCCGAGCTCCTTGAGCGAGCGCACGCTCCAGATCGTGCCCAGGATGCCGATCGGTACGCCCACCCAGAAGATCGCCTTCCAGTGCCACTCGGACAGGAAGCCACCGATCAGCAGGCCGAGGAAGGAGCCGGCGACGGCCGCGACCATGTTCACGCCCAGCGCCATGCCGCGCTGGTTGGCCGGGAATGCGTCGGTCAGGATCGCCGAGGACGACGACATCAGCATCGCGCCGCCGACGCCCTGCACCACCCGCCACGCGATGAGCCAGATCGCCCCGCCGTCGAGCTGGAACGGGTCGAACGAGAGCGCGATGGCCGCGACGGTGAACACCGCGAAGCCCATGTTGTACATCCGCACGCGGCCGAACATGTCGCCGAGCCGCCCGAACGGCACCACCAGAACGGCGGTGACGACGAGGTAGCCCATCAGCATCCACAGCAGGTAGCTGACGTTGCCGGGGGCCAGCGGGTTCAACCCGATGCCGCGGAAGATCGCCGGCAGCGAGATCAGCACGATCGAGGCGTTGATCGTCGCCAGCAGCACACCCAGCGTGGTGTTGGACAGCACGATCCACTTGTAGAAGGGGTGCTCGTGGTCCATCCGGGTGCGCCGGATGGTGGTCTCGCTCATGCCACCGGTGGGGATCGTCGGGCCCGTCGTCTCAGTCGTCGCCATGGTTGCCGTCTTTTCGCTGTCACGTTTCGTATCGGGGGCGGCGCGACCCTGCGCCGGAAAACACATATGTTAGCTATATAAATCATCAGGGCCAAACCGTATTCCCCGAGCACTGGACTCCTGGGATTCGGCTACGTTGGGATCGCCCACGCGGGAGCGCGCGCCGAGCGCGCTGAGAGGACGGCTGATGCGCCGTCGACCGTACGAACCTGACCGGGTAATGCCGGCGAGGGAGATGCTCATGGACGTGTTGCCACTGATACCACCGGGCCAGACCCCGCTGCGGGTGCTGACGATCGCCGGTTCCGATTCCGGCGGCGGCGCCGGCATCCAGGCCGACATGCGCACGCTGGCGCTGCTCGGCCTGCACAGCCTGGTCGCGATGACGGCGGTGACGGTGCAGAACTCCGTCGGGGTCCAGGGTTTTCACGAGATCCCGCTCGACATCATCGCCGGGCAGATCGACGCGGTGGTCACCGACATCGGCGTCCAGGCCGCCAAGACCGGCATGCTCGCGTCCTCGGAGATCATCGACACCGTCGCCGACACCTGGGTCCGGCTCGGGCTCGACGGCACGGTGCCGCTGGTCGTCGACCCGGTGTGCGCATCGATGCACGGAGATCCGCTGCTGCACCCCAGCGCGCTCGGCTCCATGAAGGAGCGGCTGTTCCCGCTGGCCAGCCTCGTGACACCGAACCTCGACGAGGTCCGCCTGATCACCGGCATCGACGTCGTCGACCCCGACAGCCAGCGGGCAGCGGCTCGGGCGCTGCACGAGCTCGGCCCGCGGTGGGCGCTGGTCAAAGGCGGCCACATGCGCGCGTCGTCACACAGCCCCGACCTGCTCTTCGACGGCGCCGACTTCCACTCCTACGACACCACCCGCATCGACACCCCCCACGACCACGGCGCCGGTGACACCTTGGCCGCAGCGACGGCCGCCGCGCTCGCACACGGTTATCCGATGCCCGAGGCGGTGGCGTTCGCGAAGACGTGGATCACCGAATGTCTGCGCGCCGCCTATCCGCTCGGCCACGGCCACGGTCCGGTGTCGCCCCTGTTCCGGCTCACCGAGAAGTGACGGCATGGATGAGATAGCGGGCATAGTCCACCGGCCGGACGGGACTCCCGTCGGGACCGTCGCGCTCACACACGGCGCGGGCGGCAACCGGGACTCCCCGATGCTCGTCGCCGTCTGCGAGGAGTGGGCCCGCCGCGGTTGGCTCGCGGTCCGCTACAACCTGCCGTATCGGCGTCGCCGCCCGAAAGGCCCGCCGTCTGGAGCGGCCGCCGATCTGGCCGGGATCGTCGAGGCCGTCGCCGCGGTGCGGGCGCTGGCCGACGGCCCGGTACTCGCCGGCGGGCACTCCTACCGCGGCCGGCTCACCTCGATGGCCGTCGCCGACCACGGGCTGGCGCTGGACGTGCTGACCCTGTTCTCGTATCCGCTGCACCCGCCGGGCAAGCCGGAGAAGGCCCGCATCGAACACCTGCCCCGCATCACCGCGCCGACGGTGTTCACCCACGGCAGCGCCGATCCCTTCGGCACGCTCGACGAGCTGCGTCCAGCGGCGGCGCTGATCTCCGCCCCGACTCGGATCGTGGAGGTCACCGGCGGCCGCCACGACCTGAAATCGAAGACGCTGGACGTGCCCGTTCTCGCTGTTGAAGCAGCACTCGGACTGCTCGGCTGAGCTATCGTCACTCCGGTGAGCACTCCGCCCGGGCCGCCACCGCCGCCGCCCCCCTACGGACCGCCGCCGCAGGGCCCGGACGGATACGGGCAGTACCCCCAGTACTCCCAGTACCCCGGGCCGCCACCGCCCCCTCCGATGCCCTACCAGGGATATCCGAGCCCGTACCCGCCGCCGCCGAAGAAGAGCCGGACGAAGTGGTGGCTTCTGGGCGGCCTCGCCGCGGTACTGCTGCTCGTCATCGTCGGCGGTGTGGTCGTGTGGGGTGTGGTCAATTCCGGCAACGTCACCGCCACCGACGTCAAGGTCGGGGATTGCCTGTCGGAGATCCCCACCGGCGACAAGGTGATGCGGGTACAGACCACGGACTGCGCTCAGACGCACGCCGGCGAGGTGTTCGCCGTCCTGAACATGCCCGACGGTGACTTCCCCGGCCAGCCCGCCGTGGAGGCCTACAGCGAGAAGTGCGGCCCCGAGCTGGCCAGCTACTCCCCCGCCTCGATGACCGACAACACCGTGCAGCTGTACGTGCTGTACCCCACCGCCGAGACGTGGGCCAGCGGGGATCGCGCGGTGACCTGTGTGGCGACGCTGAACCCGCCGCGCGCCGGTTCCATCAAGGGCTGATCGGGCGATTGGCGGGACCTCTAGTACCGTCTAGCGCATGACTTCGGTGCAGTACGACGCGGTCATCGTAGGGGCCGGATTCGCCGGGATCGGGGCCGCCATCCAGCTCAAGCGGATGGGCTACGAGAACTTCGTGATCCTCGACAGGGAAGACGACCTGGGCGGCACCTGGTACGTCAACCACTACCCCGGGCTGGCGGTCGACGTGCCGACCACCACCTACTCGTACTTCTTCGAGCCGAACCCGAACTGGTCGCGGCTGTTTTCCACCGGCTCCGAGATCAAGCAGTACGCCGACGACGTCGCCGACAAGTACGACGTCCGCCGCCACATGCGGTTCAACGTCGTGGTCTCGGGAGCCCGGTGGGACGAGGAGGCCGCCTGCTGGCAGGTGTCACTGGGCGACGGCGAGACGCTGTCGGCGCGCTACCTGTTCACTGCGACGGGCTTCCTGTCCCAGCCCCGCCTGCCCGAGATCCCCGGCATCGAGACGTTCGAGGGCCGGGTGTTGCACACCACCGACTGGGACGACTCGTTCCACCCGGCCGGCCAGCGCATCGCCGTCATCGGCACCGGTGCGACCGCGGTGCAGCTGATCCCCGAGCTGGCCAAGACCGCCGCCGACCTGACCGTCTACCAGCGCACGCCGATCTGGGTCGCCCCGAAGCTCGACTTCCGGATCTCCGAGCGCACCAAGCGGATCTTCGCTCGAATCCCGTTGGCGCAGCGCATCGTCCGCGCGATCACCGACACGATCTACGAGATGATGATCAACGTCGGCGTGGTGCACTACCGGGTGCCGCTCAACCGCCGGCTGAACATCTCCGCGATGGACCTGTGCAAGATCAACCAGTTCATCCAGGTCCGCGACAAGGAACTGCGTCGCCGGCTCACTCCCGACTACGACATCGGCTGCAAGCGGCCCACGTTCTCCAACAGCTACTTCCGGACGTTCACCAAGCCACACGTGCACCTGCAGAGCGACGGCATCGACCACGTCACAGCCGACGGGATCGTCAACGCCGACGGCACGAAGACCGACATCGACACTCTCGTGCTGGCCACCGGGTTCGACCTGTGGGAAGCCAACTTCCCCGCCATCGAGGTGATCGGCCGCGACGGCCGCAACCTCGGAAAGTGGTGGCGGGAGAACAGGTTCCAGGCCTACCAGGGTGTGTCGATGCCCTACTTCCCGAACTACCTGTCGCTGGCGAGCCCATATGCGTTCCTCGGATTGAACTTCTTCAACACGATGGAATACCAGATGCGGCTGATGGACCGGCTGTTCGGTGAGGTCAAGCGCCGCCGCGCCACGACGTTCGAGGTGACCGAGGCCGCCAACGCCGAGTATCTGGACCGGATGACCGAGCTGCTCGGCGACTCCCTGTGGAAGCTGGGCAACTGCGCGAGCTCGCGCTCCTACTACTTCAACCCGCACGGCGAACCGAGCCTGCTGCGGCCGATGTCGACGAGCACCGCGATCCGGGAAGCGTCGGAATTCCCCTTGAGCGACTACCAGATCAGTTAGGACTACTGTGCCGCAACAGAATTCACGGGCCGCCAAGACCGCAGGCCTCGCGTTGGCCGCGACCGGCCTGTCGCACTTCGTCGCCCCACAGATCTACGAGGGCATGACCAAGGCCGCGTTCCCGACCAACACCCGCAGCCACGTGTATGTCGACGGCGGTGTCGAGACTGCGCTCGGGCTGGGCATCGCCGCGCCCAAGACACGCAAGCTCGCCCTGGTCGGGGTGCTGGCCTACCTGCTGTACCTCGGCGGGAATGTCATCCGCCAGAAGTAACGTCGGAGTGTGAGCACGCCGGGGTTGCAGCGCCGTCTCGGCACGGTCGACACCGTCGTACTCGGTCTCGGCGCCATGATCGGCGCCGGTATCTTCGTCGCGCTCGCGCCCGCCGCGGCCGTGGCGGGCACCGGGCTACTGATCGGCCTGGCGATCGCGGCGGTGGTCGCCTGCTGCAACGCGCTGTCGTCGGCGTGGCTGGCCGCACGGTACCCGCAATCCGGCGGCACCTATGTGTACGGCCGCGAACGCCTCGGCCCGTTCTGGGGACACACGGCCGGCTGGAGTTTCGTCGTCGGCAAGACGGCGTCGTGTGCGGCGATGGCGCTGACGGTCGGGCACTACGCCTGGCCGGCGCACGCGACGGCAGTCGCCGTGGCGTCGGTGGTGGCGCTGACGGCGATCGGCTATGCGGGCGTGCAGAAGTCGGCGCTGCTGACCCGCATCATCGTCGGCGTGGTGCTCGCCGTGCTGGTGCTCGTGGTGGCGCTGATCGTCAGCGGCGGCGATCCCCAGGGCGGCCGCCTGGTCGGTGACGACCCGTCGCCGTACGGCGTCCTGCAGGCCGCCGGGCTGCTGTTCTTCGCATTCGCCGGATACGCACGGATCGCGACGCTGGGCGAGGAGGTCCGTGACCCGGCCCGCACCATTCCGCGGGCGGTGACCATCGCGCTCGGCATCACGCTGGTCGTCTACGCGGTCGTGGCCGTCGCGGTGCTCGCCGAACTCGGCAGCGCGCGACTGGCCGCCGCCGATGCGCCGCTGTCCGAGGCGGTCAGGTCCGCCGGTTTCAGCAGCCTGACCCCGATTGTCAGCGTCGCCGCGGCGATCGGTGCGCTGGGTGCGCTGCTGGCGCTGCTGCTCGGCGTGTCGCGAACCTCGCTGGCGATGGCCCGCGACCACTACCTTCCGCACGCGTTGGCCGCGGTGCATCCGCGCCACCGCACGCCGCACCGCGCCGAACTGGCGGTCGGCGCAGTCGTCGCGGTCGTCACCGCGCTGGTCGACGTGCGCGGGGCGATCGGCTTCTCGTCGTTCGGCGTGCTGCTGTACTACGCGATCGCGAACGCCTCGGCGTTCACGCTGGGCCGCCGCATGGTGCCCGCAGTCGGCCTGATCGGCTGTCTCACGCTGGCTTTCACGTTGCCGCTGAGTTCGGTGGTCGCCGGCGCCGTGGTGGTGGCCGTGGGGATGGCGACCTACGCGGTGCAGTCGCGGTCTGCGCGCTAGGAAGCTGATCGCCCGCCGTTATGTGAACACCCGGCCCGCGAGCCCGGCAGGGAGCGATCGCGCCTCTGTGTGAGGATGACGACAACCGAGTGTCGGATGACGTCGAGGAGATCACGTGCCAGGAACCGTTCTAGTGACCGGCGGGTTCGGCCTGGTCGGTCGTGTGACCGTCGCGCGGCTCACCGCGATCGGGCATCCCGTGATCGTCGCGGACCTCGACACCCCAGCCAATAGAGCACTCGCGGCCACGTTACCCAGCACTGTTCGAGTGGCATGGGTCGATCTCACCGATCGAGAACAGGCGACTCGAGCGATCACCGACGCCGCGCCGGCAGTCATCATTCACCTCGCAGCCGTCATCCCCCCGGGCATCTATCGCAACCGGACGCTGGCACGCCGAGTCAACGTCGAGGCGACGCGCACCGTGGTCGATGTCGCGCAATCCCAGCCGAAGCCACCGAGATTCGTTCAAGCGTCCAGCAACGCCGTCTACGGTTCGCGCAATCCCCATCGTGCGACCGGACCAGTCACCGCCGATATGCCGATGCGCCCGTCGGATCTCTACAGCGCCCACAAGGCCGAAGCGGAATCGATCGTGCGCAGCTCAGACCTGGAGTGGGTGGTGTTGCGCCTCGGCGGCGTCCTGAGTGCGGACCCGAAGGCCATTCCTTTCAGCACCGATGCCCTGTACTTCGAAAGCTGCCTGCCCGCGGATGGCCGGATCCACACCGTCGATGTCCGCGACGTGGCGTTCGCGTTCGCGGCGGCCGCCACCGCTGACGTCGTCGGTGAAACACTTCTGATCGCGGGTGACGATTCCCACCGCCGAGTGCAGGCGGAGGTCGGGGCCGAGCTCGCCGCGACTCGCGGGCTCGTCGGAGGATTGCCGACGGGGCGCCCGGGAAATCCGGACAGCGACGACGACTGGTTCGTCACCGACTGGATGGACACCGCTCGCGCGCAACAGGCTTTGGGCTTTCAACACCACACGTGGTCGGACATGCTCACCGACGCGCGTCGAAACGCAGGCCTCAGTCGTCACCTCCTGCGCCCCGCAGTCCCGATCGTTCGCGCGCTGCTGGCTCGCCGATCTGCCTACCGCGGACAGCCGGGCACCTACGCTGATCCCTGGGGCGCCATCGGCCGTAGAATCGGAGATCCGTCCCCCGACACCCCCAGCACCTAGCCCCTGGATACTTCGATGGCGACGCTGACGGTCCCTGCAGGGGTCATCTCGGCTGCACAGCAGACTGCTCAGATGGTGACCGGCCTGGCCGGTATCGATGTCGACGTCGAGGAACTCCTCGCCGGTCGCGCGACGCTCCTCGGCGTGGCCCCTTCGAACACTGTGTCGGCGGGGCGCGCGACGCATCTGATGAGTTCTGCCGACGAATGGTGTGCGCTGTCGTTGGCGCGCGCCGAGGATGTCGAAGCGGTGCCCGCGTTGGTCGAAGAGGACGCCGTGGGCGCGGACCCATGGGGCGCAGTACGAGATCGATTGCGAGTCATCGGTACACGGGCTTTCGCCGAACGCGCACGCCTGCTGGGCCTGCCGGTGGGCATGTTGGGGGAGACCGCGCCGGCCGCGCCGAACGTTCGTCGCGCCGGACGACGTGCGTCGCCGCGCCCGCTGTCCGACCTGCTGGTCGCTGACTTGTCCTCGATGTGGGCAGGACCGCTGTGCGGCCGACTACTCGCACGCGCGGGAGCCACAGTGGTGAAGGTGGAGAGCCGGCGTCGACCGGACGGCACGCGAGCCGGATCTGCGCAGTTCTTCGATTGGGTGAACTGCGGCAAACTCTCGTATCTCGCCGATTTCGATCATCACGAGCGCCTCGTCGATCTGCTCAGTGCGGCCGATGTCGTCCTGGAATCATCCCGTCCGGCGGCACTGTCCCGGCGGGGTCTGGGTCCAGACGACGTACCCTCGCGCGACGGTCGGGTGTGGCTGCAGATCACGGGCCACGGGGGCACAGGTGAGCAGGCCGACTGGGTGGCGTTCGGCGACGACGCAGCAGTTTCGGGTGGCCTGGTCGGCGGCACCGCACAAGCGCCCACGTTCTGCGGCGACGCCATTGCCGATCCGTTGACAGGTTTGGAAGCCCTACGCGCGGTCCTCGAGGCGCTGAAGCGCGGGGGCGGCGAGGTGATCACCATGGCGATGAGTGCCGTGGCCGCACAGTACGCACAGGTGGCGGGAGAACGCGCAATCGCCTGCACAGCAATGCTTTCGGTGACCGAGGCGGCTCCCCTGGCGGGCGCGGACAATGCGCTCGTCGACCGCATCGTGACCGAGCGCTTGGCGGCGACGTGCTGATTCGCCGGGCCGCACTGCTCGACGGCACCATCGTCGACATCCGTCTGGGGACCCTGATAGACGAGGTGTCACCCTCATTGCACTCCCTGCGGGGCGAAGTGGTCGTCGATGCCGACGGCGCCACGGTGCTTCCAGGTCTGCATGATCATCACCTTCACCTGCGGTCAGCAGCGGCAGCATTGGTATCAGTGCGGTTGAGTCCTGATGTGGTGCAGGGTCTTCCACAGCTGGCACGCGTGTTGCGAACGTCGGCGGCCGGCACAGATGGATGGATTCGCGCGGTCGACTACCACGAATCCGTCGCCGGCCCCCTGGACCGCGACCTGCTCGACCGAATGTGCCCGGCGGTCCCCCTGAGGATTCAGGATCGGAGCGGGGTCCTGTGGACGCTCAACTCGGCCGGCCTCGCACGCATCGGGGCTCACGATCACCCCGACGGCAGACTCCGCAGCGCCGACATCCAGTGGTCGCGAGAACTGCCACGCCTCGACGTCGGATTGGGAGACCTCAGCGCCACACTCAGCTCGTATGGCGTCACGGGGGTCACCGATGCAACCCCGGGGCTCGAACCTGCCGAGGTGGCAGAGCTTCACGAGGCCCACCGACGTGGTGAGCTCGCGCAGAGGGTGCACTGCCTTGCCCCGGGCAAGCGCATTCTGCACGACGACGACCTCGACCTCGAGGCCCTCACACAATGGATCATCAAGCGCCACAACGTTGATCATCCCGTCGCGCTGCACTGCGTCACCGCGGCCCAACTGGTTGTCGCGCTCGCCGCACTCGCATCTGCGGGCCCTCACCCGCAAGATCGCATCGAGCACGCGGCCGTCGTCCCGGATGCCACCATCCCCGATCTCGTCGCTGCCGGGGCCACCGTCGTGACACAGCCCAACTTCGTCGCCGAGCGCGGAGATCACTACCTTCGCGACATCCCAGCGGCTGAGCACCACGAGCTCTGGCGAGTGGCCTCCCTGCGCAGCGCGGGTGTTCCGGTCGCCCTGTCGACCGATGCCCCGTTCGGTCACTCCGATCCCTGGGCCACGATGCGGGCCGCGGTCGATAGGAAGACGCCCTCCGGTGCCGTCCTGGCAGCCGATGAAAGGGTCGATCCGACAACGGCTTTGACGATGTTCCTGGGCGAACCGACCCGGCCGGCGGTGCAACGTCGAGTCGAGCGGGGATCCCCTGGGGACCTGTGTGTGCTGTCGGCCCCACCGCGGCAGGTCATCTGCGAGCTGGATGCTCAGATGGTCACCGCGACGGTCGTCTCGGGTCGTCTCGTGTTCCACCGATAGCGTCGCGTGCCCGCGTGTTGTGGTCGATGTCATCGACCAAGCCCCACTGCAGCGCGGTTCCGGCGTCGAGAGTGCACCCGGACAGCACGAGATACGCGGTGCGCCAACGGCCGATGCGCCGGGTGACGCTCACGGTACCGCCGGCGCCCGGGAGTAAACCCAGTTCCAGTTCTGGAAGGCCGAGTACCGCGTCAGGATGACACACGAGACGTCCGCAGAACGCCGCCATCTCCAAGCCACTGCCCATGACATGTCCGTGCACCTCAGCACGGCAGCCCGTACCCAGTCTGGCGGTGAGCTCTGCCAGTGCCAGGGCTGGGCTGTAACGGGTTCGGGCGAAATGCGCGGTCACCGGATCGGAGAACTGACCGAACTCGGCCAGATCACCGCCACTGCAGAAGGACGGGCCGTTCCCTGCCAGCACCACCTCACGGACAGAGGTATCGAGCACGGCTACATCGAGAGCTTCGAGGAGGCCGGCCCTGGCTCCGTTCGAGAACGCGTTGTGTCGCGTGGGGCGGTTGAACGTGATCGTGATCCGATCGTCCTCCCGGTACGAGATGACTGGTTGAGCGGTGTCGACCGCCGTGGCCGGGCCGCGCTCAGCCAGCCACCGGCTGAACTCCTGGCCCGCCTGCAGAGTGGAGTACGCCAGGGACTCGGTGATCAGGCCGCTGAACACGGATCCCGCCGGATCGAGAGCCCGAACGACGTCGTCGCACATTGCGGCGGCCTGCGGCCAGCGGGCGACCCGGGCAGCGAGGTCGGCCACAGTCGCGTCGACATCTGCCACCGTCACCACCCGGCGGTCCTCGGTGGACCGCTCGGTCAGCGAGAATGTCGCATCCTGCGGAGTCTCGGCGTCGACAAGCGCGCCGTCGACGATCCGGACATGCCTCATCCACACTCCCCCGACAGCCCAACAACGCCATAGTAGGTGATGGCGGCTTTCCGACGTCGACACATCAGGGCCGGAAGCGGTGTCCCATCCCGGCTTCGGTGAGCAGGTGCGTCGGATTGGACGGATCGTCTTCGAGTTTGCGGCGCAGCTGGGCGAGATACACCCGGAGGTAGTGCGACGACTTCGCGTACGTCGGACCCCACACCTCGGTCAGCAATTGCTCACGGGTGACCAGCTTCCCGCTGTTGCGGACCAGGATCTCCAGGATTCCCCACTCGGTCGGTGTGAGGTGGACCAGTGCACCGTTCTTGGTGACTTCCTTCTTCGCCAGATCGACTGTGAAGGAGGCTGTTTCGATGACAGGCTCACTGCTGGGGCCCGCCGCCGAGGACCGGCGCACAGCGGCCCGCAGCCGGGCCAGGAATTCGTCCATGCCGAACGGTTTGGTGACGTAGTCATCGGCCCCGGCATCGAGGGCGGCCACCTTGTCCGTGGCGTCGGTGCGAGCCGAGAGGACCAGCACGGGTGCGGTCAACCAGCCACGCAGACCGGCCAGCACGTCGATCCCGCTCATGTCCGGAAGCCCGAGATCGAGCACCACGACGTCCGGACGGAAATCCGCTGCCAGGCGCAGGGCTTCGGAACCGGTCGCCGCGACCTTCACGTCATAACCGCGGACCGACAGGTTGATCCGCAACGCGCGCAGGATCTGAGGTTCGTCGTCGATGACGAGAACCCGCGTCATCTCTGTCCCTCCTGGGGAGCCGCGAGGTCGATCTCGACGGTGAGACCTCCGCCGGGGGTGTCACCGACGGAGATCGAACCGCCCATGGCCTCGACGAAGCCGCGGGCGACGGAGAGTCCGAGACCGACACCGCTGCTGTTGTCCTGATCGCCCAGCCGCTGGAAAGCCTCGAAGATCTGCTCTTCGCTGCCGCGGGCGATTCCCGGCCCCTCGTCGGCGACGGCGATCAGCACGCGGTCGCCCACCCGGCCCGCAGTGACGCGGACGGGACCGTCGGGCGCGTAGCGCAGGGCGTTGTCGATCAGGTTGGCCAGCACGCGTTCGAGCAGACCTCCGTCGGCCATCACCACCTGGTGTCCCACATCGACTTTCACGCGATCGACCTGTTCGGCGCGGCCGTAGCCGGTGACTCCGCGGCTGATGCCGACCAACGCGCGCTGCACTGTCTCCTCCAGATACACGCGGTTCAGCTGGGGCCGGACCACACCTGCTGCCAGCCTCGACGAGTCGAGCAGGTTCCCGACGAGCGCTGTCAGCTGATCGATCGATTCCTCGATCGTGGCCAGCAATTCGGCGGTGTCGTCGGGAGAGAAGGCGATGTCGGTGCTGCGCAGGCTCGACACGGCTGCCTTGGCGCCGGCGAGCGGGGTGCGCAGATCGTGGCTCACTGCTGACAGGAGGGAGCGTCGCAGTTCGTCCGCGCGCGCGATGCTCTCGGCTTCGCCGGCCTCTTCGGTGAGTTCCCGTTGACGCACCAGGCCGGCGGCCTGCTTGGCGACCGCGGTCAGCACCCTGCGGTCGCGGGCTTGCAGTTTCTTGCCCGCGAGCAGCAGCCAGAACTCGTCGTCGCCCACTTCGATCGCGGTGTCGGCCGTGTCGACGTCGACGCACGGATCGGCGCCCACGCAGCCGACGATCGCCTCGACGTCGTCGTCGCCGCGTCGCAGCAGGCTGACGGCACGCTGCGAATAGGTTTCGCGCACCTTCTCCAACAGGGTGTCCAGGTCGGCGCCCCGCAGCACCGACCCGGCGAACAGGGCCAGCAGTTCTGCCTCCTGGGAGGCGCGCCGAGCCTCGCGGCTGCGGTTGACCGAACTGTCCACCAGAGCCGCGACGGCGACGGCGACCATGAGGAGAACGACGACGGTGACGGCGCTGTCGGGCTGGGCGATCGTGAAGGTGTATCGGGGTTCGACGAGGAAATAGTTCAGCAGGAGTCCGGACAGCGCCGCCGACAACGCGGCGGGTGCGACACCGCCGAGCAGTGCGACGACGAGCACACCGATGAAGAACAGCGCACTTTCACCGTTGACGTCCAGGAAGACGTCCAGGACGCCGACGATCAGGGCACAGATCGCCGACGGGACGATGACCGCGGCCAGCCACGACGCCACGTGGCGGCTGCGCGGCGCCAGCGAGGGCCACCGGAATCCCTGCGCGGCCTCCGGGTGGGTGACCATGTGGACGTCGATCTTCTCCGAGTCCTGGACCACGACCGCGCCGATGCCCTCGTCGAAGATTCGCGCCCAGCGCGAGCGTCGCGAGGTTCCGAGCACCAACTGGGTGGCGTTCATCTCACGGGCGAAGTCGAGAAGGGCGGCAGGGACGTCGTCGCCGACCACGGTGTGCAGCGTCGCGCCGAGGCTGGTCACCAGTTCCCGGACCTTCCCCATGTGCGAGCCGGACACCCCGGAGAGACCGTCACCGCGCACCACGTGCACGACCATGAGCTCTGCGCTGGACTTCGACGCGATGCGGGAGGCACGGCGGACGAGGGTCTCCGATTCGGGTCCGCCGGTGACCGCGACGACGACCCGCTCGCGCGCCTCCCAGGTCGCCGTGATGTCGTTTTCCTCGCGGTACTTGGCCAGCGCCGCGTCGACCTGATCGGCCAACCACAGCAGCGCCAACTCCCGCAACGCGGTGAGGTTGCCGCGCCGGAAGTAGTTGCTCAATGCAGCGTCGATGCGTTCCGGCGCGTAGACATTTCCGTGAGAAAGCCTGCGGCGCAACGCCTCCGGCGTGATGTCGACCAACTCGATCTGATCGGCCGCCCGGACCACTTCGTCGGGCACCTTCTCCTGCTGCTCGATACCGGTGATCTGGGTGACCACATCGTTGAGGCTCTCCAGGTGCTGGACGTTCACCGTGGTGACCACGGTGATGCCGGCGTCGAGGAGCTCTTCGACGTCCCGCCAGCGTTTGGTGTTCTTGCTTCCCGGCGTGTTGGTGTGCGCCAACTCGTCGACGAGGACCACCTGCGGCTTGCGCTCGAGTATCGCGGGCACGTCGAGTTCGGGGAATTCGCTACCGCGGTAGGAGATGTAGCGCGGCGGGATGACCTCGATGCCCTCGAACAGTTCGGCGGTCTTCTTGCGGCCGTGCGTCTCGACCACACCGGCGACCAGATCGGTGCCCCGCTCGATGCGCCGGTGGGCCTCCCCGAGCATCGCATAGGTCTTGCCGACGCCGGGGGCTGCGCCCAGGTAGATACGCAGCTCCCCGCGTCTCGGCTTGTGGCCGGCTGGGGTGGACGTGTCCGGCACGCTGGCATCAGCTCCTGGCGGGGTACTGCTGGTCGAGGGCGAGGTTCAATTCCAGCACGTTGACCCGGGGCTCACCGAAAAACCCGAGCGTCCGCGAGGACGTGTGGTCGGCGACGACGGCCTCGATCTGCTCCGGGGATGCCCCGCGCGCCCTGGCGACCCGCGCGACCTGCAGCTCGGCGTAGGCCGGTGAGATGTGCGGATCGAGCCCGCTGCCGCTGGCGGTGACGGCGTCGGCGGGCACCGCCGGATCGGCAGGCGCACTGCCGCGGATCGGGACGATCTGGCCCGAGCTGTAGTCCTCGCCCGGTTTCGCGCATTCCACACGGACGCCCTCGTAGGTGGTCAGGAACGGCGCCGACGTGGTGTCGCACGATTCGTTGACGCTGACCACCCGGGTCGGGTCGACGACATCGCCGCTCAGATCGCGCGGGCCGAACACCGACAGCACCGCGCCCACTCCACCGCTGGTGCAGAACGGACGCGATCCGTCCACTCCGTCGAGGTCTCCGATCGCCGTGCTGCGCGAGCACACCGTCGTGAGGAGGCTGGGTTTGTCGGGGGTGTCCACGATGCTCTCCGGGCCCAGGTTGCTGGCGCTGGTGGCCAGTGGGTCATAGCCGTCCCCGGCGGCTGACGGTCGGCTCTGGAAGTACTGCGGCAGAGCGTTTCCGTCGGAGTCGGTGAACGATTGCCCGATGAGGCTGCTGCCGACGGGCTCTCCGTTGGCCTCGATGATCGAGCCGTTCGCCTTGTCCGAGAGTCCGGGGCTCTGCGCCAGCAGCCAGATCACCAACGGGTAGGCGATCCCGAGGATCACCGTGAAAACGAGCAGCGCGCGCAGCGCAGCCCAGTGCTGCCGAACGAGATTCGAGATGTTCATGGTCACATTCCTGGGAAGAGTTGGACGACGAGATCGATCAGCTTGATGCCGATGAACGGCGCGACGATCCCCCCGATTCCGTAGAGGGAGAGGTTGCGGCTCAACAGCTTCGACGCGCTGCTCGGCGTGTAGCGGACACCGCGCAGCGCGAGCGGGATGAGCGCCACGATCACCAGGGCGTTGAAGACGACCGCCGAGAGGATCGCCGACTGCGGGCTGTGCAACCGCATGATGTTGAGCAGATCGAGGCCCGGGAACAGGCCCACGAACAGCGCGGGGATGATCGCGAAGTACTTGGCGATGTCGTTGGCGATGCTGAACGTCGTCAACGCGCCGCGCGTGATGAGCAGCTGCTTGCCGATCTCGACGATCTCGATCAGCTTGGTCGGATCGGAGTCGAGATCGACCATGTTGCCGGCCTCTTTGGCCGCCGACGTGCCGCTGTTCATCGCGACGCCGACGTCGGCCTGCGCCAGGGCGGGTGCGTCGTTGGTGCCGTCGCCCGTCATCGCGACCAGCTTGCCGCCGGCCTGCTCCTTCTTGATCAACGCCATCTTGTCTTCCGGCGTCGCTTCGGCCAGGAAGTCATCGACACCGGCTTCATCGGCAATCGCCTTGGCAGTCAAGGGGTTGTCGCCCGTGATCATCACGGTGCGGATACCCATGCGGCGCATCTCGTCGAAGCGTTCCCGCATGCCCTCCTTGACGACGTCCTTGAGATGGATGACGCCGAGAACCCGTGCGGCACCGCCGCGCACCTCACCGACGACCAGCGGTGTGCCGCCTGCGGCGGAGATGCCGTCGACGATGTCACCGAGCTGGGCCGGTACCTCGCCGCCCTGGGTGCGCACCCAGTCGGCGACCGAACTGGCAGCGCCCTTGCGGAGCTGGTGGTCGTCGGTCCCGTCTGTCAGGTCGACGCCCGACATCCTTGTGGTGGCGGAGAATTCGATCCAGGTCGCGTGGGCCAGTTCTCCCGGGGTGCGCGCGCGCAGTCCGTACTGCTGTTTGGCGAACACGACGATCGAGCGACCCTCGGGGGTCTCGTCGGCCAAGCTGGACAGTTGCGCCGCGTCGGCGAGCTGATCGTCGGTGACACCGTCGACCGGCACGAAGGCGGCTGCCTGCCGGTTGCCCAACGTGATCGTTCCGGTCTTGTCCAACAGCAGGGTGTTGACGTCGCCGGCGGCCTCCACGGCGCGTCCCGACATGGCCAGCACGTTGCGCTGCACGAGGCGGTCCATCCCGGCGATACCGATGGCGGACAGCAGCGCGCCGATCGTCGTCGGGATGAGGCACACGAGAAGCGAGACCATCACGATGCCGGTGACGCCGTTTCCGCCCAGCGCCAGGCTGTCCGGAACGCCCGGGTTGTTCGCCTTCGAATAGATCGCCAGCGGTTGGAGGGTCGCGACGGCGAACACGAAGATGATCGTCAGGGATGACAGCAGGATGTTCAGCGCGATCTCGTTGGGAGTCTTCTGCCGGTTGGCGCCCTCGACGAGCGCGATCATCCGGTCGATGAAGCTCTCGCCCGGCTTCTGCGTGATGCGCACGACGATCCGGTCCGACAGCACCGTGGTGCCGCCGGTGACGGCCGACCGGTCGCCACCGGATTCCCGGATCACCGGCGCCGATTCTCCGGTGATGGCCGATTCGTCCACCGAGGCAATGCCTTCGACGACATCGCCGTCGCCGGGGATCACCTCGCCGGCCTCGACGACCACTGCGTCGCCCTGCTGCAGCAGCGGAGCGGCCACCGACTCTTCCACGTCCTCGCGGATGGGCCCGCCCGGCTGCCAGTCCACCAACCGGCGGGCCATCGTCGAGGTCTTGGTCTTGCGCAGCGATTCCGCCTGCGCTTTTCCGCGGCCCTCCGCGACAGCTTCGGCCAGGTTCGCGAAAACGACTGTGAGCCAGAGCCAGATGACGATCAGCACGCCGAACCACGTCGGATCCACGATGACGAGAATCGTGCTCCAGACTGCGCCCAGTTCGACGATGAACATGACCGGGTTACGCCACAGCGTGCGCGGGTCGAGTTTGGCCAGTGCACTGGGCAGGGATTTACGGATCATCGCCGGATCCAGCAGACCGCCCTGGATCTTTCCCTGCGGCGACGACGAGGACTGCTTCTGGTGCGCGGCCTCGATGGTGGTGACAGACATCAGTGGATTCCTTCAGCGAGGGGCCCGAGCGCGAGCATGGGCAGGAAGGTCAGAGCGACCAGGATCAGGGTCACGCCGGCGACCATGCCGACGAACTGTGGCCGGTGGGTGGGCAGCGTGCCGATCGACTCTGGCGTCTTGCCCTGCCGGGCAAGCGAACCGGCGAGTGCGAGGGCGAAGATGATCGGCAGGAAGCGGCCGAAGGCCATTGCCAGGCCGAGCGCGGTGTTGTACCACTCGGTGTTGACGCTGATGCCCGCGAAGGCCGAACCGTTGTTGTTGCCCGCAGAGGTGAAGGCGTACAGGACCTCCGAGAGTCCGTGGGGGCCCGTGTTCAACATCCCATGGCGCTGCCCGGGCAGCGCCATGGCAACGGCGGTACCGGTCAGCACGATCAACGGCGTGATCAGGAAATAGGTTGCGGCCAGCTTGATCTCGCGGGGGGTGATCTTCTTCCCGAGGTATTCGGGGGTGCGGCCGACCATCAGCCCCGCGACGAACACCGTGATGACAGCGAGGATCAACATGCCGTACAGGCCGGATCCGACACCGCCGGGGGCGACCTCGCCCAGCTGCATGTTGAACATCGTCATCATGCCGCCGAGGCTGGTGTAGGAATCGTGGAACGAGTTCACCGCGCCCGTCGACGTGAGTGTGGTCGATGCGGCGAACACCGCCGAATCAGCTACTCCGAAGCGCTGTTCCACGCCTTCCATCGCTGAGCCTACTGCTGTCGGCACGGTGCCATGGGCCTGTAGCTGGAACAGCATCGTCAGACTGACGCTGATCGTGGCGATGACGCCCATCACGGCGACGATCGCGTACCCCTGCTTGCGGCTGTCGACCATGCGGCCGAACGTGCGGGGAAGCGAGAAGGCGATCACGAGCAGCAGGAAGATCTCTATCCAGTTGGTCCACGTCGTCGGATTCTCGAACGGATGCGAGGAGTTCGCGTTGTAGAAGCCACCGCCGTTGGTGCCGAGCTCCTTGATGGCTTCCTGGCTGGCGACCGGTCCGCCGGGGATCGTCTGCTGGGCGCCCGCGAGGGTGTTCACGACCTGATCGTGGAGTGCGAAATTCTGGATCGCGCCACCCGCGACCAGGACGATCGCGGCGACGATGGAGAGCGGCAGCAGGATGCGAATGCTGCCGCGCACCAGGTCGACCCAGAAGTTGCCGAGTTCGCCGATGTTGCGTCGAGCCAGGCCGCGCACGAATGCCATCGCCACGGCCATGCCGACGGCGGCCGAGACGAAGTTCTGCACCGCCAGTCCCGCCATCTGCACCAGATGGCCCTGCGTGGACTCTCCGGAGTAGGCCTGCCAGTTCGTGTTGGTGACGAAGCTGACCGCGGTGTTCCACGCCAGCGCCGGCGTCATCGGGGTGGCCGGGTCGTTCAGATGCAGCGGCAGTCTGCCTTGCACCAGTTGCAGAGCGAACAGGAACAGGATGCTGACCGCCGAGAAAGCGAGCACGCTGCGGGCGTATGCGCCCCAGGTCTGCTCAGCCTTCGGATCGGCACCGATCAACCGGTAGATCACGCGCTCCCCGCCGAGGTGCTTCTCGGAGGAATAGACGCGGTACATGTAATCACCCAGCGGCACGTGGACGGCCGCCAGCGCGACGACGAGCGATGCGAGGAAGAGGATCCCCGCGGTGGTACTGCTCACTAGAACCTCTCGGGAAACAGTAGGGCGGCGAACAAGAAGAGCGCGACCAGGATCGACAGCACCAGGCCGACGATGTTCTCGAAGCTCATAACTTCTCGACCAACTTCTGCACCAGGCCGAGGACGGCGAAGACCGCCACCGTCAGCGCGACGAAGATGACCAGTGACAAGGGGTCAGACACGGGGTTACTCCCACACGAGTGCAGGCCCGCGGATTTCACAGGCCTTCCACACTTTCTGCCTAGCCGGTCGCAAGGGCCAGTGTCTTTACGACTTTTTGACGCCGCCCATGCGCTCCTTTACGGCTTCCTTCCGTTACGCCCGTTTCTGTCCTCCCGACAGGGTCGCAACCACCGAAGGACCGAGGTTGCTCACACGAGAGTGATCCAGGACACAACCAGGTCCTTGGCCTACCGAAAGTCGGACCCGAGTTCGCTGATGACCGTCGTCGAGGAGCTCCGGGACACAGTCGGAGACCGGCATCGCGGCCTTTACGGGTGCCGACGGACCGTGACCGGCACCTCCGGCGCAGTCGAGATGTTGTGGTGGACGGTTGACACCGGGATGTCGGAGATTCGGGCGGTCAGCCCTGCGAACCCACCAACGTAGCCGCCGCGCCGGCCATGTGCTCGCGCACGGTGGCCGCGGCGGAATCGGCATCGCCTGCCTCGATGGCCTCGACGATCGTCAGGTGGCGATGGACGTCCATGTTCTTCAGAGCACGGTCCACCCCGGCGAACATGATCGACATCCGGATGCTGCCCTCCAGCGACGACCAGGAATGCACCAGCGTCTCGTTGCCGGTGAGCTGGCACATCGTCCGGTGGAAGCGCAGATCGGCCTCGATGCGGTCCTCCAGGTTCGACGCCGACCACCGGTCCATGTCGTCGACGGCCTTGCGCAGCGCCGCCCCGGCGTCGGCGCGGTCGTCCCGGCCGGCCAGCAGCGTGGCGGCCAGCGACTCGAGAGCGGCGCGGACGGCGAAGATGTCGGCGATCTCCTTGGCGTCGAGGTGGCGCACCGACAGCCGGCCCCGCGCGCCCGCCGAGATGAGACCCTCCTGTTGGAGTTGACGCATCGCCTCGCGCAGCGTGCCGCGGCTGATCTGCAGCGCCTCGGACAGCTCGGTCTCCACCAGGTGGGTGCCGGGAGTGAGCTGCCCCGTGGTGATGGCGCGCCGCAGCGCGGTGAGCGCCTGCTGCCGCAGGGAGGTTTTCTCCAACCTCAGCAGCGACGTGGCGTCGACCGACATGACGGACTCCCTGATTGTCAACATTTGGCTGTCGACATTGAATCCTACAGTCGCTCGAGCACCGTCGCGACGATCCGCGCGGTCGACAGGCCGTAGCGGTCGTGCAGCGTGGGCAGCGCGCCCGCGTCGAGGAACTCGTCGGGCAGACCGATCGGCGTGATCCGGGCGCCCAGGCCGCGCCGTGCCGCCATCGCGGCGACGGTCTCGAAGAGACCCCCGACCACGGTGTGGTTCTCACACGTCAGCACCAACCGGTCCGAATCGATCTGCGCTGCAACGGTATCCGCGTCGAACGGTTTGATGGTCGGGCTGTGCACCACGGCGACGTCCACGTTGTGGCCGGCCAGCTGCTCGGCCGCCTGGAGCGCGCGCATGGTCATCAACCCCGACGAGATCAGCACGACGTCGGCTCCGTCGCGCAGCACCTTCGCCTTCCCGAGCTCGAAGCGGTAGTCGTACTCGTCCAGCACGGTGGGCACATTCCCGCGAAGCAGCCGCAGGTACGTGGGGCCCGGGTGTTCGGCGAGCTGCGGCACGGCCTGGGCGATGTCGACCGAGTCGCACGGATCGACGATCGTCAGATTCGGCATGCCCCGAAAGATCGCGATGTCCTCGGTCGCCTGGTGCGACGGACCGTAACCTGTTGTCAGACCGGGTAATCCGCCGACCACGTTGACATTGAGGTTGGGCTCGGCGATGTCGAGGCAGATGAAGTCGTAGGCGCGTCGCGCGGCGAACACCGCGTAGGTCGAGGCGAACGGCACCAGCCCGGTCTCGGCCATGCCCGCCGCGGCGCCGAACAGCAGCTGCTCGGCCATGCCCATCTGGAAGAACCGCTCGGGGAAGGCCTGGGCGAAGATGTGCATGTCGGTGTACTTGCCCAGATCGGCCGTCAGCCCGACGATGCGCTCGTCGCGCTGGGCGGCCTCGACCAGGGCGTGCCCGAACGGCGCGGGCGTGGTCTTCTGCCCGGGGTCGGCGAACGATGCGATCATCGCCGAGGTCTTGAGTTTGGTTGCAGAGGTCATGCCGGCACTCCTCGGTAGCCTTCGGTCAGTTGATCGCGGCAGATCTGCCACTCATCGGCGTCGATGCGCATGAAGTGCGCCTTCTCCCGCTGCTCCAGCATCGGCACCCCTCGGCCGATCCTGGTGTCGCACAGGATCACTGACGGCCGTCCGTGATCAATGCGGTCGAAGGCGCCCAGGAGTGCGTCGACGTCGTTGCCGTCGACGCGCTGCACATGCCAACCGCATGCCGCCCATTTGTCGACGACGGGTTCGGTGCGCAGGACCCCGATGGTGGGGCCGTCGGCCTGCAACGCGTTGATGTCGACCATCGCGATCAGGTTTCCGAGCGCGTGATGTGAGGCGCCCATCGCGGCCTCCCAGGTCGACCCCTCGTCGAGCTCACCGTCGGACAGGAAGTTGATCACCCTGGCCGTCGACCCCTGGTGACGCAGCCCCAATGCCATCCCCACCGCCACGGTGAGGCCGTGACCCAGTGATCCGCCGGAGATCTCCATACCCGGTGTGTAACTTGCCATTCCGGACATCGGCAGTCGAGAGTCGTCGGATCCGTACGTCTCGAGTTCGTCGACTCCGATGATGCCGGCCTCCGCGAGTGCGGCGTACAGGCCGATCGCGTAGTGACCGGTCGAGAGCAGGAACCGGTCGCGGCCCTCCCAGTGCGAATCGTCGGCGCGGTAGGTGAGCTGATCGGCGTAGACCGCGGCGAGCATGTCGGCGGCCCCGAGGGCCTGGCCGACGTAGCCCTGCCCCTGCGCTTCACCCATGTTCAGGACGTGGTGACGCATCCGGTAGGCAGCGTCACGCACCCGTTGCGCGCGCATCAGGCGGCCATCGCGGGCTGCTGGCCGGCGGCGACGTCGGCGGCCTTGCGCTCGGCCGGGCCCCACGTCTCCCGGGTGATCAGCGCGGCCCAGAGTCCGATCGCGGCGTAGACCGAGAACAGCACCGCCGGCCCGACCCAGCCGAAGCCCTCGTAGAGCAGCGTCGTGATGAACGGGGTGAATCCGGAGACCATCGCCGAGATCTGGTAGGCCAGTGAGGCGCCGGAGGCGCGGGTGTTCGCGGTGAAGAGTTCGGGGAACCAGGCACCCTGCGCGCCGGCGAGGGCGTTCTGACACACGCTGTATGCGATGACGAAGGTCGCGACGATCAGCACCAGCAACCCGGTGTTGACCAGTAGGAACATCAGCACGCCGAAGGGGATCGCGAAAGCGCACACGCCGATGTAGACCGGCCGCCTGCCGATTTTGTCGGTCAACCGCGCCCACGCCATCGTGGCGAAGATGCCGAGGAACGACGCGACGCACAGCGCGACGAGGGTCTCGGTCTTGGTGGCCAGCTCGGCGCTCTTGAGGTAGCTGATCATGTAGGTGATCGAGACGGCGTAGCCGGCCGTCTCGGCGATCCGAAGACCGATGCCGCGCAGGATGTTTCGCCAGTCACGCTTGACCACCTCGACGATCGGCGCCCTGACGATATCGCCCTTGTCCTTCACGTTCTCGAACACCGGCGACTCGGGCACCTTGGCGCGGATGATCAGACCGACGATCACGAGCACGATGCTCGCCAGGAACGGCACCCGCCAGGCCCAGTCGCCACCGAGGTGGACGCTGACCAGGAAGACGAGGTTGGCGAGCAGCAGCCCGACCGGAAAGCCGGCCTGCACGATGCCGGTGTAACGGCCCTTCTGCTTCCACGGGGCGTGCTCGTAGCTCATCAGGATGGCGCCGCCCCATTCGGCACCGAAGGCCAGACCCTGGATGATGCGGACGGTCACCAGCAGGATCGGCGCCGCCACACCGGCCATGGCGTAGGTGGGCAGCAGACCGATCGCGAACGTGGCCAGTCCCATGACGATCAGCGAGGCGACGAGCACCGGCTTGCGGCCGACCTTGTCGCCGAGGTGGCCGCCGATGATGCCGCCGAGAGGGCGCGCCGCGAAGCCGACGCCGAGCGTCGCGAATGCGGCCAGCGTGCCGGCGACCGGGCTGGAGTTCGGGAAGAACGCGGTGCCGAAGTAGAGCGCCGCGGCGGTCCCGAACCCGATGAAGTCGTAGGTCTCGATCACGGCACCGACCCCGGAACCGATCGCGACTCGTTTGGCGTCCTTCGTGCCGTGCACCGGACCCCGCATCGTCAGAGCGTCATCGCTCATGATGGCCATCCTTTCAAAGATCCGCGTCACTGTCGACGGTCAACAGTGCGCTGCGTCACTGAGTGTGAGCCCGCGCACAGCCATTGTCAACAGTCAACATAAACGGCCTGTCGATAGTTGACTGTTGACAGTCAACTCGGTTATTGTGGCCGCTATCACAGGAGGTGACATGACCGAAGTGCACTCCCGGCTCGGCTGCTCGACGATCAGCTTTCGCCACCAACCACTCGACGAAGCCGTCGCGACGATCGCCGACCTGGGCTTTTCCG
Source organism: Mycobacterium sp. IDUB_5 (assembly GCF_055419565.1). Taxonomy (NCBI): domain Bacteria; kingdom Bacillati; phylum Actinomycetota; class Actinomycetes; order Mycobacteriales; family Mycobacteriaceae; genus Mycobacterium; species Mycobacterium sp. IDUB_5. The sequence continues at coordinate 638,964 of NZ_JBVAXX010000001.1, read as the reverse complement.
AGATCGACCTCGGCGCCCTGCCCGGCGTCTGCGACCACGTGCCCTACGTCCTCGACGAGGCGGCGGTACGGCAGGTGGCCGCGACCGTCGCCGCCTCGGGCCTGCGCGTCCGCTCGATCAACGGCGACATCGGTGACCTGAACGCGGAGCTGTCCCCCGACCAGGCCGCCGCGCGGCGCCGGCATCTGGACATGCTCGTGGCGCTCGCCGCCGCCACCGGGGCGCGCGCATTGGTTCTGCCGTGCGGCGCGCTCTCCCACTCACCGCTGGTGTCCCTCGACGACGACCTCGACCGGGTGGCAGATGAACTCATCGCCGCCGCGCACGTCGCCGCCGCCGCCCGGGTCGAGCTGTGGACCGAGTCGCTGCACTTCCACCGACTCTGCTGCGACATCGCCCGCGCCCAGGCGCTGACCAGCCGCTTCGGCGCCGAAGTCGGCATCGTCATGGACTTCAGCCACATCGTCGCCTCCGGTGGGGACCCGCTGGACTTCGTCGCCCGCTTCGGTCCCCGCATCGCGCACGTCCACATCCGCGACGCCGTGCCCGGCAACATCAATCTCTCCGTCGGCAACGGCGCCGTCGATTTCGCCGGCGGCCTCAAAGCCCTGGCAGACGCGGGCTATCACGGCCACTTCTCGCTGGAGCTGGAAACCCGCGACATCACCCATGACGACCGACCCGAGGCGACGGCCGCTGCCGCGCATCTGATTTCCGAACTGATCTAGGAGACACCCATGAGAACCGCAGTGATCACCGGCGCCACCTCCGACCGTGGCATCGGCATGACCGTCGCCCAGCGCTACGCCCGGGAAGGCTGGGCCGTCGTCATCCTCGATCTCGACGGCGAGAAGTCGGCCAAGGTGGCCGCGGAGATCGGCAACCAGTACGCGGTACCCGCGTTCGGCTGCGCGATCGACGTCACCTCGGAGGAATCGGTGGACGCCGCCCAGCAGGCCGTCGCCGCAGAGGTGGCCTCGGGCAACCTCCCGCCGGTCGGCGCGCTGGCCAACATCGCGGGCATCACCTCACCCGTCCCGTTCCTCGAGACCACCCTCGAGCTGTGGAACACGGTGATGGCTGTCAACGCGACCGGCACCTACCTGGTCACCAAGGCCTTCCTCCCCGGCATGATCGAACAGGGGTGGGGCCGCATCGTGAACATGTCCTCGGTGTCGGCGCAGCGCGGTGGCGGCGTGTTCGGCAAGGTGCCCTACTCGTCGGCCAAGGCTGCGATCCTCGGCTTCACGAAGGCACTCGCCCGCGAGGTCGCCGCCACGGGTGTCACCGTCAACGCGGTCACCCCCGGCGCGGTCGACACCAACATCCGGGTCGGCTCTACCGATGAGCAGGAGGCCAAGCTGGCCGCCGACATCCCCGTCGGCCGGACCGCCACCACCGAAGAGATCGCCGCGGTGATCACGTTCCTGTCCGGCGACGATGCGAGCTACCTCACTGGCACCACCGTTGACATCAACGGAGGCAGCCACATTCACTAGAGTCTCGGGAATGCCCGCCGCTTGGATGTCCCTCGCCTGGAAGCGTGTCGATTCCCGAGCTGACCCGTCCTTCGTCGTCGCGCCCGACGAGCGGCTGAGCTGGCCCCGCACCATCGGACTGGGCGCCCAGCACGTCGTCGCGATGTTCGGCGCGACGTTCCTGGTCCCGGTCCTGACCGGCTTCCCGCCGGCCACCACGCTGCTGTTCTCGGGTGTCGGCACGGTGCTGTTCCTGCTGATCACCGGCAATCGACTGCCCAGCTACCTGGGGTCGAGTTTCTCGGTGATCGCACCGATCACCGCGGCGGTGGCCTCCGACGGCGCAGGGAGTGCACTCGGTGGCATCATCGCCGTCGGCGTGCTGCTGATGATCGTCGGCGCCGTCGTGCACGTCGCGGGCACCCGCTGGATCGACCTGACGCTGCCGCCCGTCGTCACGGGGGCGATCGTCGCGTTGATCGGGCTGAACCTGGCGCCGGTGGCCAAGCAGAACTTCGAGAAGGGCCCGGTGCTCGGGGTCGTGACGCTGGTGCTGCTGGTCGCGGTGCTCGCGTTCTTCCGCGGCATGATCGGCCGGCTCGCGATCTTCCTCGCGGTCGCAGCGGGATATGTGCTCGCGCTGATCCTCGGCCAGATCGACACGTCGGGCATCGCGGCCGCGCCCTGGATCGGGCTGCCGCAGTTCCAGACTCCGACGTTCTCGCTGTCGGTGCTGCCGCTGTTCCTGCCCGCCGTGGTCGCGTTGATCGCCGAGAACATCGGCCACGTCAAGTCGGTGGGACAGATGACGCAGCGCGACATGGATCCGCTGATGGGCCGGGCACTGGCCGCCGACGGCGTGGCCACCACGCTCGCCGGGTTCGGGGGCGGCTCGGCCACGACGACCTACGCCGAGAACATCGGGGTGATGGCCGCGACCCGCGTCTACTCGACCGCGCCGTACTGGGTCGCCGCCGGGGTCGCGATCCTGTTGTCGTTGTGCCCCAAGGTCGGTGCCGCGATCTCCGCCGTGCCGGCAGGGGTGCTCGGCGGTGCGACGGTGGTGCTCTACGGCCTGGTCGGCATTCTCGGCGTGCGGATCTGGCTGACCAATCACGTGGACTTCTCGCTGCCGGTGAACCAGATGACCGCGGCCATCCCGCTGATCATCGGTATCGCCGACTTCACCTGGACCGTCGGCGGTCTGCAGTTCACCGGGATCGCGCTGGGCTCGATCGCCGCGCTGATCGTCTACCACGGCATGCGACTGCTGGGTCTCAGGACGGCGACTAAGGCTTCTGCCGATTCCGCTGATCCCGCGCCGGAACCCCGTTGACGCCCTCGATCGACTGCGCGTAGCTGCCGACCGCGGCCGCAGCGGATGACGCCATGACGCCCAATGCTCGTCGGTCGACGTTGTCGATGGTGTCGCCGCGGCGGTGATAGTTGGGGTCGAACGCGGCGCCGGCGCGACCGCCCCAGATGCGTGCCTGCACCTCGGATTTGGCCTGCGACGTCCCGGTGGTCAACCCCCCGACCGGCACCCCGGCGGCGACGAACGGCGCGTAGTCGGTACCGCTCGTCAGCGGCATGTCGGCCGGCCGCACGCCCTGGTCGTAGAGCCGCGCAGCCAGCGTGCGCTCGATGCCCGCCGATCCGTCCGGCAGGCGCCGAACGCCGGCCCCGGTCTGCGCGGACTGATCACCGTCGAGCGTGAAGTACCCCGCGTTCGGCGAGCCGATCACGTCGAGGTCGACGTAGAGCGCGATGTCGGCCAGTTCGTCGGGGTTCAGCGCGCGCAAGTAGGCGGCCGAACCATCAGCCGACACCTCGCCGCCACCCCAGAAGGCGAAGCGAACTGCGTTGCCGGCGTTCGGTTTCGGACCCATCTGCAGAGCGGTCTCCAGGACCGCCCCGACGCCGGAGCCGTTGCCGTCGATGCCGGGACCGCCGGCCGCACTGTCGAGGTGCGCACCGACCACCACGACGTTGTCGGTACTGCCCGCCGAGGTCTGGGCGATGACGTTGCGCGACGTCGTCATCACCGGCTTGTTGTCGAGCACCAGCGTGACGGGGGCGCCGGTGCGCCTCAGCGCCGCATCCGCGGTCGGATCGATGACGCCGACGGGAATCGACATGCGTTGGTAGTAGCCGGGAGTGAACAGGCCGGCAGGTGCTCCGACCGGTCGGCTCGGGGTGGCCTGACTGACGACGAGGACGCCCACTGCACCGGCGGCTGCGGCCGCGTCGTGTTTGGCGACGACCGAGCATCCGCTGTCGTCGACCACCGCGATGGCACCATTGATGGCGACGCCGGTGTAGTCGGTGGCGGCACAGCCGGCGGCCGCGCGGGGCCGCAGGGTCACCGCCTTGAGCCCGCCGGGCGCGGTGGTGAGCAGCAGCGACGCCTGGTCGACGCGGAACGTGCGACGGCCGACGGTCAGCGCCGGTCGCCCGCCACTGGAGCCCGATAACCGTTGGAACTCCGGTGTCTGCACGTCGAAACCCCTGTCGCGTAACGCCTTCGCGACATAGTCGACGCTCGCCTGGTAGCCCGGCGTGCCGTCGGCACGGTTGCCGTCGTGTCCGTCGGCGACCTTCTGCAACTCGACCAGATGGCGATACACCCCGTCAGCGGTGACCTGCTGGGCCAACTCGGAGGCCAGATCGGGAGGCGGCGCCGCACTCTGCGACGAGCACGCCGCCACGACGACGGCCAGTGCGGCCAGCGCCGCCATGGCCGCCTTGGCCGAGCCCGTCATGATTCGCGCAGGACGTGGCGGGTGCGGTCGTCGCGAACCGGAATTCCATTGCGGCCGCTCTGATCCTGTGCGTAGAACCCGACGGCCCAGCCGACTCCGCTGCCGTTGATTCCCATCGCGGTGCGGTCGATGTGATCGAGGGTGTCGGACGCCTTGTGGTAGTTCGGGTCGAACGGCTGATCGGCCTGCCCACCCCAGAGCTTCGCCTGGTCGGCGGTCATCTTCTCTTCCGCACCGGAGAACAGCCCGCCGGAAGGCACTCCGGCGCGGGTGAACGCATCGTAGTCGGACCGGCCGTCGAAAGACGTGTCCTGCGCCTGCTTTCCGGCGCGGTCCAGGTAACCCATGAGGGCGCGCTCGATCCCCGCCGACCCTTCGGGTACCCGCGGGACCGGCCCGTTGCCCGGCGCGGTGGACTGGTTGCCGTCGTAGGTGAAGTAGCCCGGATTGGGCGAGCCCAGCATGTCGAAGTTGAGGTAGAGCGAGATGTCTTTGAGCTGTTCCACATTCAGCGAGTTGACGTAGTTGTAGGAGCCCAGCAGTCCGAGTTCTTCGGCACCCCAGAACGCGAACCGCACCGCGTTGGCGACCTGCGGTGAACTTCCCAGTTGCAGAGCAGTTTCCAGGACCGCGGCGGTTCCCGAACCGTTGTCGTTGATCCCCGGACCCTCGGGCACGCTGTCCAGGTGCGCGCCGACCATGACGACGTTGGCGGTGGAGCCGGTCTTGGTCTGCGCGATCACGTTGCGGGTCTTCTCGGTCCGCACCCCGGCGTTCATCCTGATGGTGGCCGCGTCGCCGGCTGCCTCGCGCAGCCGCGGCCCCTCGGCCTTGGCGACGCTGATGACCGGGATCTTCACGTCGGTGCTCTCGCCGAGTGTGCCACCGGTCATCTCGCCGTCGGCGTTGTTGACGACGATGAGCGCGACGGCACCGCGTGACGCGGCGGCGGTCTGCTTCTCGCCGAACGGACAGGAGCCGCGGTCGACGACGACGACGGCGCCCCGGGTGGGCAGCCCGTCGTAGTCCTCGGCGGTGCAGCCCGGGGTGTCCTCGACGCGGGCCGCGACGATCGGTCCGGTCACCCCTGCGCCAGGCGCGCCGACGGTGTACTCGAGAGGCCGCGCGGTGACCTGGTCTTCGCCGGAACCGCCCGTGACCGTTAGCTTCGGCGCGTCCGCCCATGGCAGCCGGACCTCGAATTCCGGAGTCTCCACATCGAAGCCCTTGTCGCGCAGTGCCTTTGCCACATAGTCGACGCTTGCGGAGTAACCGCCGGTGCCCAGCGCCCGGTTCCCGCCGTTGGCGTTGGCGATGTCCTGCAGCGCCGTGAGATGCGCCATCGTCGCGTCGACGGTGACCTTCTTGGCGAGGGCATCGGCGAACTGCGCAGCCGCGCCGGCGTCGACCGACGGCGATGCGGAGCTGGAAGGGGACTCAGCGGGGGCAGGTTGGCTGTCGCGGCTGCATCCGCCGCCGACAAGGAGTGCGACGGCGAGCAGGATCGCCAGCCGCAGTCGGGTGTGGGTCACCCGCACCACGTTAGCGCGCGCCCAGATACTCCAGTACCGCGTCAGCGGCCAGCTGCGGCTCCTCGATCTGGAGGAAGTGCCCTGCCGACGGGAGCGTGGTGACCGTGCTGCCGGCGGGCAGTACGTCGCGGACAGCCTCGGCGTAGTCGACCAGCATCGCGCCGTCCTGCACGCCTTGCAGATGCAGGATCGGCACGCGTGGCAGCTCGAAGCGCCAGCGGTGCAGGTCTGCGTAGCGCTCCTGCAGGGCACCCGGGCGGACGAGGGCTCGGTAGTACCCGAGCGCCGCGCGCCGGTGCGGCGCACTCGGCAGCGCGGCGAGCGCCGCGTCGAGCTCGGCGCTGGTGTCGAAACCAGCCGGGCCCCAGTCCTGCCAGAGCCTGCGGATGACGCGCGGCAGCACGCGCTCTGGCACGCGGGGCAGTTGGAAGAAAAGGATGTACCAGCTGTTGCGCAGCTGACGGGGCAGTTGCCGGAGCTGCCGGGCGGCATCCCCGCGGGCCCGGTTCACGGCTCCGATCGGCGCGACCGCCATCGTGATGTGCTCGGCGAACGGCGACTCGGGGTACGCCGCGAACGCCGCCGCAGTGAATGCACCCCAGTCGTGGCCGATCACCACCGCGTCGTCGGGTGCCCCGAGTGCGCGATGGACCGCCAGTGCGTCGTGCATCAGCGCCCCGATGTGGTAGTCCCCGTCGGGAGCCGGGCCGGTGGGCGCGTACCCCCGCGAGAACGGCGCGACCACCCGCATGCCCCGCGCGGCGAGAAGCCGCGCGAATTTCTGCCAGCCCCACGCACTGTCGGGAAAGCCGTGCAGACACAGCACCAGCCGGCCGTCGTCAGGCCCCCACGCCAGCGCACTGACCTCCAGATGATCGAACTCGAAGGTCAGCCGCTGCGCGTCGGTCACATCTGGAAACTTACGCGGAAGACCTCAGGCGCTGGCCAACGCCCGCTGCTTGCTGAATTCCAGCGTGCCGTCGTCGATCTTGCTGGTGCGGATGACACGCAGATCCACGAGGTAGTTCTGCTTGAGCCGCCACGGCGCCTTCGATCCCGACTTCGGCAGGCGGTCGAGCGCACGCTTGATGTAGCCCGACGTCAGGTCGACGAACGGCAGTTCCTCGACATCGGGGGCGGGATCGCGCGGCACCACGGTGTCGTACCCGCGGGTGTCCATGTAGTGCAGCAGCCGGCTGACGTACTCGGAGGTGAGGTCGGCCTTGAGAGTCCACGACGCGTTGGTGTAGCCGAAGGTGAACGCCACGTTCGGCAGACCCGAGAGCATCAGACCCTTGTAGGCCACCGACTTCGACAGGTCCTGCGGTTCGCCGTTGCGCAGCACCTCGGCGCCGCCGAAGAACTGCACGTTCAATCCCGTTGCGGTGATGATGATGTCGGCCTTGAGCTGCTGACCCGACGCCAGCGCGATGCCGTCTTCGGTGAAGTGGTCGATCACGTCGGTGACGACGTCGGCCTTGCCCTTGCGGATCGTCTTGAACAGATCACCGTTGGGGGCCAGGCACACGCGCTGGTCCCACGGCTTGTAGTCGGGGGCGAAGTGCTTGTCGTAGTCGAAGCCGTCGGGCAGGCGACGTTCGGCCATGGTGCGCAACGCTTTCCGGAAGACGTTGGGCAGGGTGCGCGCGAGCTGGTACTGCGCGGTGGCCTGCAGGATCGCCTTCCAGCGCACCGCGGTGTAGGCGGCCTTCTCCGGCATCATCTTGTAAGCGCGCGCCGCGAACGGGTCCTTGTCGGGCAGGGACCCGATGTAGGTAGGGGTGCGCTGCAGCATCGTCACGTGGCCCGCGCCGCTGTCGACGAGAGCGGGGATCAGCGTGATCGCCGTGGCCCCGCTGCCGATCACGACGATGTTCTTGCCCTGGTAATCCAGGTCCTGAGGCCAGTGCTGCGGGTGGACGACGGTGCCGCCGAAGTCCTCGGCGCCGGCGAACTCCGGAGAGAACCCCTTGTCGTAGTTGTAGTAGCCGCTGCACGCCCACAGGAACCCGGTGTGCAGTTCGACCGTCTCGCCGTTGCGCTCGACGGTCAGCTCCCACCGGCTGTGCTCGTCGGACCAGTTGGCCGAGGTGACGCGCTGGCCGTAGCGGATGTGCTGGGCGATGCCGTTCTCGGTGGCCGCCTCGTTGAGGTAGTTCCAGATCGAGGGGCCGTCGGCGATCATCTGGTCGGTCGCCCACGGCTTGAAGTGGAAGCCGAGGGTGTACATGTCGGAATCCGACCGGATACCGGGGTACTTGAACAGGTCCCAGGTGCCGCCGAGCTGCTCACGCCGCTCGAGGATCACGTAGTTCTTGCCCGGGCAGTGTTCCTGCAGGTGCCATGCGGCGCTGATGCCGGAGATCCCGGCTCCGACGATGACGACGTCGACAAATTCGGTCATGATGTAAAGCTATCAACATCATGTCGATCTGGTCAACAGTGTGTCGAGAGATTCGACAACCTGTCGATCAGGCCGCGGCGAGCACCAGGTCCGCCACAGCGCGCATGCCCGCAGCGTTCGGGTGCAGCGGTGCGGGCCTGCGCGGAACCGGCCAGCCGAACCGGGTGGTCCACGGATCGGACGACCACGCGTGGTGCTCGCGGCTGGCCTCACCAGCCCTCACCAGGCCACACCCGGTGGCTGCGGCCGCCTCGGCGGTCAACCGCTCGAGCTCACCGGCGAGGTGGCGGCCCAGCGCCACATCGCGATCGCTCAGTGGTGGAGCGGCCTCGCCGGCAGGCGGCAGCAGCGTCAGGTAGTCGACGAACAGCACCGTCGCGCGGGGTGCGCGCTGTCGGACCATCTCCCCCACCTCCACGAGCGCGGCGCTGACCGCGTCGAGCGCCAGGTACCGCTCTGCCGGGTTCAGCAGACCCCGGAGCCGGCTGCCCAGCAGCGGGATCGCACGGCTCGCCCGGGGCAGGCCGGCGGCGAACAGCATCGGCACGTAGCCGACGTCGTTGCCGCCGATCGTGATCGTGACGAGCGCTTCGGTTCCGTCGAGCGCCTCGATCTGGGGAGGAGCCCCACGCTGGGGATCGGTCAGGATGTGCGCTGTCGTCGCCCCCGAATAGGTGACGTCGACGAGGTCGAACCCGCGGGCTTCGGCGACCACGTGTGCGTAGTTGCGGGCCGATCGTCCGGCGGCACGCGGCGTTCCCGGCACCCGCGGCTGGATTCCGGGGCCGGCAGCCATCGAACTGCCCAGCGCCACATACCTGCTCATAACGCCGGGCTGGAGGCCTGGGCCCAGAAGCGCTTCGGGATGCGACCGGCGCGGCGCGCCAGGTAGCCGGCCCGCACCGCCGCCGACATCGCCGCGGCCATCGCCGCCGGGTCGGCTGCCCGGGTGACCGCGGTGGCCAAGAGCACGGCGTCGCAGCCCAATTCCATCGCCAGCGTTGCATCGCTGGCCGTCCCGATGCCGGCGTCGAGGATGACGGGCACCGAGGCGCGGTCGACGATCATCTCGATGTGGTGCGGGTTGGCGATGCCGAGCCCCGTCCCGATCGGCGACCCGAGCGGCATGACCGCCGCGCAGCCGGTGTCCTCGAGCCGGCGGGCCAGCACCGGATCGTCGTTGGTGTAGGGCAGCACGACGAAGCCGTCGTCCACCAATTGCTCGGCGGCCCTGACCAATTCGATCGCATCCGGCAGCAGCGTCCGCTCGTCGGCGATGACCTCGAGCTTGACCCAGTCGGTCTGCAGCGCCTCGCGGGCCAGCTGTGCGGTCATCACCGCTTCGGCGGCGCCGCGGCAGCCCGCGGTGTTCGGCAGCGGGGTGATGCCCAACCGGGTGAGCAGGTCGAGCACCCCCGTGCCGCCGTCGGCGTCCACCCGCCGCATCGCCACGGTGGTCAGTTCGGTCTCCGACGCCACCAGCGCCTCCTCGAGCACCGCGAGATTGGCCGCTCCGCCAGTGCCCAGGATCAACCGCGACCCGAACTCTCGGCCGGCGATGTTCAGCGTGCCCGTCGTGCGCTCGACCACCTCAGCCACCTTGCACCGCCGTCACCACGTCGACCTTCGCTCCGTCGGTCAGCTCGACGTCCCACTGCGAGCGGGGGATCACCGACCAGTCGACCGCCACGGCGATGCCCTTCTCCGGGTAGCCGAGCCGGTCCAGCAGCGCGGCGACCGTGACCTCACCGTCGACCTCCACGGCCTTGTCGTTGACCGTCAGCTTCACGGCGTCACTCCTTCCAGTACGCGCAGTTCGGCGGCGATGGTCTCGGCCGTCCACGGCGCGAGCAGGAAACCCGACCGGCCGTGACCGGCGGCCACCAGGGTCCGCTCGTCGAGCCTGCCGACCAGCGGCACGTTGTCCTCTGTCATCGGGCGCAGGCCCGCCGCGCATTCGGCCAGCTCGTACTCCCCCAGCGCCGGCATCACCTCGCAGGCGTCGTCGAGCAGTTCCCGCACGCCCGTCACCGTCGGCGCGGTGTCGCGGCCGTGCTCGTACTGCGTGGCGCCCACCACCACTCCGTCGGCACGCGGCACCAGGTAGACCTGTCGGCCGTGCACCCGGGCCCGCACCACCCGCGACGGGATCGGCAGGCAGCCGCGACGCCAGCGCAGCCGCAGCACCTCGCCCTTCACCGGCCGGATCGGCAGGCCCGGCCACAGCGCAGGCGCGTCGATGCCATTGGCGATCACGACCGAGTCGGCGTCGCTCACCTCGGCCAGCGCGGTGACCGGCGGCGCCCACTCGACACCCAGACGCTCGCAATGCGCAGCCAGCCCGTCGACGACGGCCCGGTTGTCCACCGCGAGCTCGGTCTCGGCGATGAAGCCGTGCCGAATCGTCTGCGCGAGAAGGGGTTCGATGTCGCGGGCGGCGATGGTCGGCGTGACGGGGTGTCCCTGGGCCGACAGCCAGTCCCCCACGGTTCGCAGGTCGGCGGCGTCGCCGCGGTCCACCGCGACGACGAGCGACTCCCGGGCGGTGACCACCTCGGGCGGCAGACCGTCGAGGAAGCCGTCGTGCCAGAGCGCGAGCGAGGCCAGGCCGATCTGGAGCAGACGTTCCTCGCCGGGCCATCCCTCGCTGTGCGGGGCGAGCATGCCGCCGGCCACCCAGGAGGCGCCGGGGGTGCCGGTCCTGTGCACTCGCACCAGCCAGCCGTCCTGAGCGGCCCGGCGGGCGATCGCCAGGCCGATGACGCCGCCGCCGATGACGGCGAGCCGTTGGGGATGGGGGTTCACGACTGCTACTCCCTTCGCCGGCATGACCCGGATCAGGTGCGACGGTCAGAGCCGGCTGGCTCACTCTCAGTCCCCGAACCCGGGACTCCCGTGTGGACGGTGTTGTCGCCGTCCAGCCTACGTCGCGGGGACGCTACGGTTCGCAGTGTGCGTGACGCCCACCTGTACCTGTGCACCGACGCCCGCCGGGAGCGCGGCGATCTCGCGGAGTTCGCCGACGCCGCCCTGGCCGGCGGGGTCGACATCATCCAGCTGCGCGACAAGGGGTCGCCGGGAGAACGGCAGTTCGGTCCACTGGAGGCCCGCGACGAGCTGGCCGCGCTGGAGGTGCTCGCCGACGCCGCGCGCCGCCATGACGCACTGATCGCGGTCAACGACCGCGCCGACGTCGCGTACGCGGCGCATGCCGACGTGCTGCACCTCGGGCAGGACGACCTGCCGCTGCCGGTGGCCCGGCACATCTTCACCGGCACGGTCGGGCGCTCGACACACGACATCGACCAGGTGACGGCAGCCCTCGACGAGCCCGTCGACTACTTCTGTGTGGGCCCGTGCTGGCCGACGCCGACCAAACCCGGTCGGCCCGCGCCCGGCCTGGACCTGGTGCGCGCCACCGCGGCGCGCAATCCCGCCAAGCCGTGGTTCGCGATCGGCGGCATCGACGCCGACCGGCTGCCCGAGGTCCTCGAGGCCGGGGCGCGCCGCATCGTCGTCGTCCGCGCGATCACCGCCGCCGACGATCCGAGGGCCGCGGCGGCAGAGCTGAAGGCGGCACTCACCGCGGCGGGTTAGCCAGGGGCGGGAACCCCGCGGCGACCTCACGCAGGCGGTTCCAGCTGGCCGCGAATCCCGGGTGCAGCGGCAGGTCGGCCACCTCGTCCTCGGCCACCCAGCGCAGTTCGGCGCTCTCCCGGTTCGGCACGGTCTCGAGAAGCGCCTCGGCGTCGGCGATCACAGTGGTGTAGGACCAGCCGGACACCTCCGACGTGACCACAGTCGTGCGGACCACCACCTGCTCGGCGGGCAGACCGGCCTCTTCGTGGGCCTCGCGCATCGCGGCCTGCTCGGCCGTCTCGTGGCTGTCGCGGGCGCCTCCCGGCAGTCCCCACGTCCCACCCTGGTGGCTCCACGGCGCCCGGTGCTGCAGCAGCACCGCCAGCGATCCGTCCGAGAGCGGGGCCCGCAGGAGAAGACCGGCGGCACCGTGCCTGCCCCAGTAGGCAGTCCCGCCGGCTGATACCACCCACCCGTCACCGTCACCACGCACCCGTCCAGCTTAAGGAACCGGTTCCAGGCCCCATCACGATCAGCCACTGGCGAGTCGTGACCTCGAATCCGCACGCGTCGGCGGTGAATCTCTTAGAATTCCCTCAGAGATTTTGCACCGATAGAATTTCCACCGTCGTTGAGATCGAGACCGGGATGAGGTCCGCGCACACGTGACTGTCGAGTTGGCGCACCCGTCGACCGAGCCTCTTGCGTCGCGGTCACCGACGGTCACTGCCCACCCGCGGTGGTGGTTCCTGTGGACGACGCCGGGTCGCATCCTCACCATCGGGCTGATCCTGGCCACGCTCGTCATCGCCAGTGCCTTCGCCACGTCGACCACGATCAACGACCGCCAGCAAGCGCTCACCACAGTGCTGAACCGCACCGAACCTCTGTCCTTCGCCGCCGGCCAGCTCTACACCACACTCTCGGTCGCCGACGCCGCCGCTGCCACCGCCTTCATCGCCGGGGCTGAACCGCGCGCCGTGCGACAGCGCTACGAGCAGGCCATCACCGACGCCGCGGTCGCCGTCGCCCGGGCATCCAGCGGGCTCACCGACGAACCGTTGGTGCAGCTGCTCGGCCGGATCAACGCCCGGCTCGCCGTCTACACCGGGCTCGTCGAGACCGCCCGCACCAACAACCGGGCCGGCAACCCGGTCGGCTCGTCATACCTGTCCGAAGCGTCATCGCTGATGCAGCAGCAGATCCTGCCCGACGCCCAACGGCTCTACGAACAGACCTCGGCGCGCGTCGACGCCGAGACCACCGCGTCGACCCGCATCCCCGGCCCGGTCATCCTGATCGTCGTCGGCACGCTGTTGTTCGGCGCGTTCGCCAACCGGTGGCTGGCCAAACGGACGCGCCGCCGCGTGAACATCGGCTTCGTGGCCGGCGGGATGGCAGTTCTGATCATGCTGATCTGGGTGGGGACTGCGCTGATCATCTCGACCTCGGACAGCCGCAGCGCCAAGGAGACCGCGGCCGAGTCCCTCAAGACCGTCACCACCCTCGCGATCACCGCCCAGCAGGCCCGCGCCGACGAGACCCTGTCGCTGATCCGCCGCGGCGACGAGAACGTACGCAAGCAGTCCTACTACCAACGCATCGATCAGATGCAGGAGCAGCTGGCCCGCTATCTGGGCACCGACAACTCCATCGACAAGACCAACCTGGCCGACGCCGACGCGCTGCTCAATCGGTGGCGTGCCGCCGACGACCGGATCACCGCCTACATCGCGGTCGGCAACTACCAGGCCGCCACGCAGGTCGCCCTCGGTGTCGGCGAGGACGATGCGACACCGGCGTTCGACAAACTCGACGAGGCCCTGACCAACGGCATCGAGCAGAGCCGGGCCCAGCTGCGCAACGAGATCGTCAATGCGCGCCGGGTGCTCTCCGGCGCCACCGTCGGTGCCGCGGTGCTGTCGGTGATGGCCGCGATCGCGGTGGCGCTGGGCATCTGGCCGCGACTGAGCGAGTACAGGTGATGAGCGCCTGCGCGAAGATCCCGGCCGCCCTGCTGATGGCGGGGCTCCTGGCCGGGTGTGGCCAGAGCGCGCCGGTGGTGCCGACGCCGACGGTGACGCTCGCGCCGCCGTCCCCGTCGGGGATGGCCGAGCTGCCGCCCGGACCGGCCCAGCCGCCGTCACTGCCGGACGACCAGTGCGATCGCACGGCGAGCCTGCGCCCCTTCGACACCAAGGCCGAGGCCGACGCCGCGGTGGCCAACATCAAGGCGCGCGGCCGGCTGATCGTCGGACTGGACATCGGCAGCAACCTGTTCAGCTTCCGCGATCCGATCACCGGGGAGATCACCGGTTTCGACGTCGACATCGCCGGGGAGATCGCCCGCGACATCTTCGGCACCCCCTCACAGGTGGAGTACCGCATCCTGTCCTCGGCCGACCGCATCGCGGCGCTGCGCAACAACGAGGTCGACGTGGTGGTCAAGACCATGACGATCACGTGCGAGCGCAAAAAGCTGGTCAACTTCTCGACCGCGTACCTGACCGCCGATCAGCGAATCCTCGCACCCCGCGACTCGACGATCCGCCGGGCGGCCGATCTGTCGGGCAAGCGGGTGTGCGTGGCCAAGGGCACGACATCGCTGCAGCGCATCCAGGAGATCGCGCCGCCGCCGATCATCGTCGGCGTGGTGACGTGGGCGGACTGCCTGGTGGCGCTGCAGCAACGTCAGGTCGACGCGGTGAGCACCGACAACTCGATCCTGGCCGGACTGGTGTCCCAGGATCCGTATCTACACATCGTCGGGCCGTCGATGAACGAGGAGCCCTACGGGATCGGGGTCAATCTCGACAACCCCGGCCTGGTCCGGTTCGTCAACGGGACACTGGAGCGCATCCGCCGCGACGGCACGTGGAACACGTTGTACCGCAAGTGGTTGACGGTGCTGGGTCCCGCGCCCTCACCGCCGGTGGCGAGGTATTCGGACTGATGACCGAGACCGACACCGGGGACGATCCCGGCACCCAACCCGCCTCGTTCGCCGATCTGGCCGAGCTGAGCGAGGACTCCATCTCGACGGTGCGGCCGATGGCCACCCAGGCGGTGTTCCGACCCAACTTCGACGACGACGATGACGACTCGTCGTTCCGTTCGGGGTTCCACACCGGTGACACCGAGCCGCAGGACCAGGCGACGACGATGACGCGCGCCCTCTCGCCCACGCGGCGGCTCGGCGGCGGTCTGGTCGAGATTCCTCGGGTGCCGGCGCGAGATCCGTTGACCGCGTTGATGACCGACCCGGTGGTCGCCGAGTCGAAGCGGTTCTGCTGGAACTGCGGCCGCCCGGTGGGCCGCTCCTCGAATGACGGCAAGGCGCTGTCGGAGGGATGGTGTCCGCACTGCGGCAGCGCGTACTCGTTCCTGCCGCAGTTGGCGGCCGGTGACATCGTCGCCGACCAGTACGAGATCAAGGGGTGCATCGCCCACGGCGGTCTGGGCTGGGTGTACCTGGCGTTCGACAAGAACGTCAACGACCGGCCGGTGGTGCTCAAGGGCCTCGTGCATTCCGGCGATGCCGAGGCCCAGGCCATCGCGATGGCCGAACGCCAATTCCTGGCCCAGGTCACCCATCCCGGCATCGTGAAGATCTACAACTTCGTCGAGCACGAGGACAAGCACGGCAACCCGGTCGGCTACATCGTGATGGAGTACGTCGGCGGCACGTCGCTCAAGCAGGCCACCCACTTGAAGTCGAGCGAGCGGACCCGGCTGCCGGTCGCCGAGGCGATCGGCTTCATGCTCGAAATCCTGCCCGCGCTGGGCTACCTGCACTCCATCGGTCTGGTCTACAACGACCTCAAGCCCGAGAACATCATGGTCACCGAGGACCAGCTCAAGCTGATCGACCTCGGTGCGGTGTCACGCATCAATTCATTCGGATACCTCTACGGCACACCGGGTTACCAGGCTCCCGAGATCGTCCGGACCGGGCCGACCGTGGCCACCGACATCTACACGGTGGGCCGCACGCTGGCGGCGTTGACGCTGCGGATGCGCACCCGCAAGGGCCGCTACGCCGACGGGCTGCCCGAGGACGACCCTGTGCTCACAGAGTACGACTCGTTCGGCCGGTTACTGCGCCGCGCCATCGACCCCGACCCGCGGCGCCGGTTCGTCAGCGCCGAGGAGATGTCGAGCCAGCTGATGGGTGTGCTGCGCGAAGTGGTGGCCCAGGACACCGGGCTGCCGCGGCCCGGCCTGTCCACCACGTTCAGCCGGTCCCGGTCGACCTTCGGAGTGGATCTGCTGGTCGCCCACACCGACGTCTATCTCGACGGCCAGGTCCACTCGGAGAAGCTGACCGCCCAGGAGATCGTGCGGGCCCTGCAGGTGCCGCTGGTCGATCCGACCGATGTCGGCGCGACGATCCTCAGCGCGACGGTGCTGAGTCAGCCTGTGCAGACGCTGGATTCGTTGCGGGCGGCGCGGCACGGCGCGCTGGACTCCGAGGGGATCGACCTGTCGGAGTCGATCGAGTTGCCACTGATGGAGGTCCGCGCGCTGCTCGACCTCGGCGACGTCGCCAAGGCCACCCGCAAACTCGACGAGCTCGCCGATCGGGTCGGCTGGCGGTGGCGGCTGGTCTGGTTCCGTGCCGTCGCCGCGCTACTGACCGCCGACTATGACTCGGCGACAAAGTATTTCACCGACGTGCTGGACACCCTGCCCGGTGAGCTCGCCCCGAAGCTGGCGCTGGCAGCGACCGCAGAGCTCGCCGGTAACGCCGACGAACAGAAGTTCTACAAGACCGTGTGGGGCACCGACAATGGTGTGATCTCCGCCGGGTTCGGGCTCGCGCGGGCCCAGTCGGCGGCCGGCGAACGCGAGGCCGCGGTGCGCACCCTCGACGAAGTGCCCGCCACGTCACGACATTTCACGACGGCCCGGCTGACGAGCGCGGTGACGCTGCTGTCCGGTCGATCCGCAGGGGAGATCACCGAGCAGCAGATCCGCGATGCGGCGCGCCGGGTCGAGGCACTGCCCGACACCGAGCCCCGGGTGCTGCAGATCCGCGCGCTGGTGCTGGGCACCGCGATGGACTGGCTGGCCGACCACACCGCGAGCACCAATCACATCCTCGGGTTCCCGTTCACCGAGCATGGGCTTGCGCTGGGTGTCGAGGCGTCGCTACGCAGCCTCGCCCGGGTGGCACCGACGCAGGCGCACCGGTACGCGCTGGTCGACCTCGCCAACAGCGTGCGGCCCATGTCGACCTTCTGACGACGAAATCCGTTGCCATAGCGTCTATACCTTTAGTTTCGCGGCGCAGCCACCTCGACCGATCGGCGAAAAATTATGGTCAACCTACGATATTCGTAGTATCGTCGGCGCCACGCTTTGAGACCTAGGGCTGCTTCCCCCCATCCCGGCATCCTCGCCCAGGGAGACCTCCATGAGCACACGGCGATGAGCACACAGCGCGTGTTCCGTCCTGACCCGACGTCCTTCGAGCTGCGCGAGGAACAGCATCGCGCGACCTTCTCGGCCTGCCAACTGCCGCCGCACACCGTGCTCGTCACCATCCACGGCGAGATCGACGCCGCCAACGCCACCGCGCTGGCTCACTACATCGAGAAGCGGCTCGGCCAGTCGCGCAAGCTGATTCTCGATCTGCAGACCGTGGAGTTCTTCGCCGCCTCTGGGTTCGCCGCGCTGACCCACATCGACGTGTTGTGCAGCCGCGCGGGTGTGCGGTGGTCACTGCTGGCGGGCTCGCACGTGCTGCGGCTGCTGCGGATCTGCGATCCGGACCGCGAGCTACCAGTCGCCGCCGGCTCCGCCAAGTACATCCGCACACGCCCGAGCAATCGCAAGCTCCTCGTCGGTCGGGATCACTAGCACCGTCGTCGCCGCGCCCGTCGCCGAGATCCGTCGCGCCGCCCTCGACGGGCTCTCATTGAGGTGCTCGTCCACTTCGATCCCGAACGCGGTGAGGCCCGAGAGCGCGTCGCGGCGCACCAGTGCGTCGTTCTCCCCCACCCCTGCGGTGAACGTGATGACATCGGCGGAGCCCAGCACTGCCAGGTAGGCGCCGATGTACTTGCGTAGGCGATGGATGTACACGTCGTAGGCCAGCCGTGCGGCCGCGTCGCCGGCGTCGACCCGCCGGTGCAGCTCGCGAAAGTCGATCTCCCCGCCCAGGCCGCGCACGCCCGACCGGCGGTTCAGCATGGTCTCGATGTCCTCGACGGACATCCCCGCCTCCCGCCACAGGTACATCACGATGCCGGCGTCGATGTCACCCGAGCGGGTGCCCATCACGAGCCCCTCCATCGGCGTCAGCCCCATCGACGTCTCGACCGGCCGGCCGCCGACGATCGCCGACGCCGAGGCGCCGTTGCCCAGGTGCAGCACGATCTGGCGCAGCGACGACAGTGGGACGTCGAGGTAGGAGGCGGCCTGCTCGCTGACGTACTGGTGCGAGGTGCCGTGGAAGCCGTAGCGCCGGATGTGCCACTGCCGCGCCACCTCGCCGTCGATCGCGTAGGTGGCCGCCTCGGGCGGCAGGTCGTGGAAGAACGCGGTGTCGAACACCGCGATGTGGGGCAGGTCGGGCAGGGCCGCGCGGGCGACCTCGATGCCGAGCAGTGCGGGCGGATTGTGCAGCGGCGCAAGCGCCGACAGCTGCTGCAGGCGATCGATCGTGCTGTCGTCGATGACGGTGGGGCGGTACAGGTCGGGGCCGCCGTGCACGACGCGGTGCCCCACGGCCACCAGACCGAGCTCGTCGAGGTGGTGGCCGTCGGAGGCGAGCGCGTCGAACGCCACGTCGAGCGCGGCACGGTGATCGGGTACCTTCGCGTCGTCGCCGATGCGCTCGATGATCCCGTCGGCCACCGTCATCCCGGAATCTGGTTGCACGACGGAGTATTTCACCGACGACGAGCCCGAGTTGAGGACGAGAACGGTGTCGGTCATGTGGTCATGCCCTGCGCCTGGATGGCGGTGATCGCGACAGTGTTGACGATGTCTTCGACCAGTGCGCCGCGCGACAGATCGTTGACGGGCTTGTTCAGCCCCTGCAGCACCGGGCCGATCGCGATCGCGCCGGCGCTGCGTTGCACAGCCTTGTAGGTGTTGTTGCCGGTGTTGAGGTCGGGGAAGATCAGCACGGTCGCGCGCCCGGCGACCGCCGAGTCGGGCATCTTCGTGGCCGCGACCGACGGTTCGACCGCAGCGTCGTACTGGATCGGTCCCTCCACCAGCAGCTCAGGATCTCGTGTCCGGACCAATTCGGTTGCCTTCCTGACTTTTTCGACATCGGCACCGCTGCCGGAGGTACCGGTGGAATAGGACAGCATCGCCACGCGCGGTTCGATACCGAACTGCGCGGCAGTGCGGGCCGAGGAGAGCGCGATGTCGGCGAGCTGTTCGTCGGTGGGGTCGGGCACGATCGCGCAGTCTCCGTAGGCGAGCACCTCGTCGGCCAGACACATGAAGAAGATGCTCGACACCGTCGAGGTGTCGGGCAGCGTCTTGATGATCTCGAACGCCGGACGCACTGTGTGCGCGGTCGTGTGCCGGGCCCCGGAGACCATGCCGTCGACCATCTCGTTGTGCACCAGCATCGTGCCGAAATACGAGACGTCATGCATGGTTTCGCGGGCCCGCTCGACCGTCACACCCTTGTGCTTGCGCATCTCGGCGTACTGCTCGGCGAATCGGTCGCACAGTTCGCTGCGCTGCGGATCGAGGATGTCGGCGGCCGACAGGTCCACCCCCAGCTCCGCCGCGCGCGCCCGCACCTGCTGCTCGTCGCCGAGGATGGTGAGGTCGGCGACGTTGCGCTTGAGTAGCCGTCCGGCGGCCTGCAGGATGCGGTCGTCGTCCCCCTCCGGCAGCACGATGCGCCGCCGGTCACTGCGGGCCTGGTCGAGAAGCTGATGGGTGAACATCTGCGGGGTGACCACCGACGGGATCGGAATGGTCAAGCGGGCCAGCAGGTCCGCGGTGTCGACGTAGGTGTCCATCAGGGCGAGCGCCGTGTCGACCTTGCGGGGCGACTCGGTGGTCACGCGGCCGCGGGTCGCCGCGACGCGGCTGGCGGTCTCGAAAGTGCCGAACCGCGTCTGCAGGATCGGCACCCGCAGGCCCAGTCCGCTGACCAGCGCGTCGATCGCCGGATGCAGTGGCAGCCCGCCGTTGAGGATGACGCAGGACAGCGACGGAAACCCTTCGGCCGCATGGGCACTGAGCACGGCCAGCACCACGTCGGAGCGGTCGCCGGGGGTGATCACCGCGACACCCTCGGTCAGCCGTTCCAGCACGTGCTCGGCGGTCATGCCCGCCACCAGGACGTCCTCTGCCTCGCGAACCAGCAGCGCATGGTCACCCTTGACCATCGAACCCTCGACGGCGGTCTGCAGTTCTGCCACCGAGGGCGCCACCAGCAGGGGCTCCTCGGGCAGCACGTAGCTCGGTGGCTGCAGGTCGGCGAGTGCGTCGGCGACCTGGCCGAGCTGTGCGGGGTCGCACCGGTTGACCACGACGGCCGCGGTGTGCGCGTGCTGCGCGGCGATCTCGTCGATGCACAGCCCGGCGGCCTGGGCGACCTGTTCGGGCGTCCTGCCGAGCCCTCTGATCGCGAGGACGACCGGGGCGCCGAGGTTGGCGGCGATGCGTGCGTTGGTCGACAGTTCGCTGGGAGTGGCGACATCGGTGTAGTCGCTGCCGACGATCAGCACGGCGTCGCAGCTGTCAGCGACGTGGTGGAACCGGTCCACGATGTCGGCGAGCGCGCCGTCGGGATCGTCGTGCAGCTGCTGATAACTCACCCCGACGCATTCCTCGTAGGGCAGGCCGGCCGTGGTGTGGGTCAACAGCAGCTCGAGGATGTAGTCGCGACCCTCGCTGATTCGGGTGATCGGCCGGAAGACCCCGACCCGGGCGACGGTCGCCGCGAGCCGGTGCAGGATGCCCAGCGCGATGGTCGATTTTCCGGTGTCCCCTTCGGGGGAGGCGACGTAGATCGCTCTTGCTGTCCGAGAAGCGTCAGGCACAGCAAAAGCCTGCCCGATCCCAGGCGCGATGGCCAGCGACACGGATTACGGAACCGCAGGGATCGAATTTACTCGACGGTAAGTTGTCGAAGTTTGCTGAACATGATTCACTGCGTACAACGCGCTGACAGAGACGTTAATTAGCTTTCTCAATGGCATCGCTGAAATTGCACGGTCCGGATTTTTTTCGACAGCGCAACATCGACTGGGGGTCTCATGTCCGTTCTGGACCTGCGGAGCACGACGGCGCTCACCACGCTGCCCGGCACACGTAAGGGGGCCATCGAGACCGCCGGGCTCAGCCCGTACCTGGTCCGCATGCTCGCCGCCACCGCACTCGCAGCCGCGGGGTGGACACCGCTCTACCTGGCGATACTCCGCGATCTGCCGGGCGGGTCACGCTGCACGTACCTGCTGGCCGTCCCGGTCCTGCTGACGGTCCTCGCCGCCGGGTACCGGACCCCGCCCTGTGGCGTCGGCGACGCCGAGTCGGACTGGATCGTCGCAGTCCTCCTCGGCGTCGCCGGCGTCACGGGGATCGTCGTCCTCTCCGATCGGCTACCGACGCTGGCCGCACTCTGGCGCCTGCCCGCACTCAGTGGCGTGATCTGGTTCGCGTGTGTGCTGACTGTGCTGTTCGGAGTCCGTCACGTGGTGCGGATGTGGGCCGTCTGGGTGTTCGCGCTGGCCGTCACCACCCCGCTGCCCTTCCTGCTGGTCACCGCGGAACTGGGTGGCAGCGACCGCGCGGCGGTCGTCGTTTCTGCCGGGATCGGTGCGGCAGCGGTCGCGCTCGGGACGCCGCGGGCACCGCGACGCGTGCGCACGGTCGCGACCCTGACCTGCCTGTGCATCGGCCTGCTGATCGCGTGGGTGGCACCGCACGGAGAGCTGATCGCCGCGATTCTGGTCACCGGTGTGCTGCCCGTCCTGACCATGCTGGTCGTTCGCAGAACGAACGCGCCTGTCGCGCAGTCGTTTCCCCTGCCGAAGCGGTCCGCGCCGGCCATGGCGATCCTGGCGTTCCTGGCCGCGGCGCTGCCACTGCTGAGCGTGCCGGCCACGCCGACGCGGGCCGCCACCACCATCTCGGTGGACCCCGCCTGGGTCGGGCGGACGGCTTGGGGGACGCCGCGCAGCTACCCGTTCATCACGCGCTACCTCGGCCCGGACAGCACGCTGCAGCGGTACTCGATCCTGCCGGTCGACGGGATGCCCGCCGCGGCCGTCGACGTGATGAGCACGCCCGACGCCGGTGCCCTGAGCGATGTCGCCGACGCGGTCTGGTACCCGTCGGCGCGGCCCCTGGACTACCGCCCCGCGGCGGACTCCCTGCCCGCCGGCGCGCGTCTCCTACACAGCAATGCCGACGCCGTCACCACCGGCGCAGAGGCGCCCTGGTACGCCGTGACCTGGACATGGGCCAGCGGATCGCTGTACCAGCGGATCACCGTGATCGTGAGCCAGTCACTGACCGGCACGGTCCCGCCGCCGGCGCCCGCGCCCCTGTCGCTGCCGGCCACGTCGGTGCGCCCGCTGATGTGGCTGGCGCGTCAGCAGCCCGACGACACCGGGCAGATCGACGAACTGGTCCTCGCACGGGCGCGGGACCTGGTGGCCCTGGTGACGGCGGCCGCGCATGTCTGAACGCCTGGCCGCTCATCTCTCGGCCCGCACGCTGCTGGGCCCCCGCACGCTGACCCGCGCCGGCCTGGCGGTCGTGCCTGTCGTGGCCGCGACCCTCTGCTGGCCGCATCTGATTCTGCCGGCGGTCACCGCGCTGGTGGCCCTGCTCTACTTGATCTCCAGCCTGGACCGGAACCTGCTTCTCCTGAAGGGCCTGCACGCCTCCGCCCTGATCCGCATCGACGCCGACGAGGCGCTGGCGATCCCGGACGACGAGCTGCCCGTCTACACCGTCCTGCTGCCGGTCTACGACGAGCCCTCGATCGTGACCAACCTGATCAACGGCGTCGGCAAGCTGGACTACCCGGTCGAGCGGCTCGAGATCCTGCTCCTGGTCGAAGAAGACGACATCGCCACGCAGACAGCACTTCTGGACGCGGACCTGACCTCGGTGCGCGTGGTGATCGTGCCGCACAGCCAACCCAAGACCAAGCCCAAGGCCTGCAACTACGGCATGTCGCTGCCGGATCTGCGGGGTGAACTGCTGACGATCTACGACGCCGAGGACGTTCCCGATCCACTGCAATTGCGCCGTGCCGCCGTGGCTTTCCGGCAACTGCCGGCCGACATCGGATGTCTGCAGGCACGGCTGGGCTACTTCAACGAACGACAGAACCTGCTCACCCGGTTCTTCTCCCTCGAATACGATCAGTGGTTCGGCGTGGTGCTGCCCGCGGTCGAGCAGGCGCGGTGCGTGGTGCCCCTCGGTGGCACGTCGAACCACATGCGCGCCTCGGTCTGGCGGGAGATCGGTGGCTGGGACGAGTTCAACGTCACCGAGGACGCCGATCTCGGTGTGCGGCTGGCCCGGCACGGCTACCGGACGCTGATCCTGGATTCGATCACGTTGGAAGAGGCCAACTCCGACGTCGTCAACTGGATTCGCCAGCGATCCCGCTGGTACAAGGGATACCTGCAGACGATGCTCGTGGCCCTGCGCGATCCCGTCGGACTGCATCGCACGATCGGCACCAAAGCCACCCTGCGCCTGATCAACATGACCGGTGGCGTTCCGATCACGAGTGCGGTGAACATCGCATTCTGGTTCGCGCTGCTGGTCTGGGTGCTGGGCCGGCCGCCGTTCATCGAGGTGCTGTTCCCGCCGCTCACCTACTACGTGTGCCTGACGCTGTTCCTCATCGGTTCCCCGCTGTCGGTCTACTCCGGTGTGATCGTCACGCGGGCGCTCGGCAAACCGCACCTCGCCTGGGCCGCCCTGCTGACCCCGCTCTACTGGGTGCTGCAGTCCATCGCGGCACTGAAAGCGATCTACCAGTTGATTTTTCGGCCGTCGTTCTGGGAGAAGACGGTCCACGGACTCAGCCACCCCCACTCCACCCCCCTGGAAGGTTCCGATCGATGACGCTCTCTCTCGCCCGCCTCGCCACGGCGCTGGTAGTGACGGCCAGCCTCGCCGTCCTCCCCGCGGTGACACCCGCTGCTGCCGACCCGTACGTCGAAGCGGTGGCCGGACCGTCGGTGACCCCGGCGATCGGCTGGGCGCAGCTCGGACTCTCCGATCGGATGGACATCGTCGGCGCGAATCTGCCTGCGGAAACATCGGTTCCGGTGCCGACCGGGGTCAGCCCGACGGTCCTCACCGGTGAAGTGGGTTCCATCGTGAACGTCACCGACGGGCGCGTCGACGTGCTCGACGGCCGCGGTGTCGTGCTCGGCGTCATCCCGCTGCCTGCAGGCGCGGTCAGCGTTCCGTTCACGATCGACACCTCGGCCGCCCAGGTGGTCGACGGGCGGGCGAAGCTGAGTTTCGTCGTCCGCGACTCCGGCCCCGCGGCGACGCTGTGCACGCAACCGCCCGCAGTCACGCTGAGCCGCCTGGCCACCACGTTCTCCGGCCCCGCGCCGGATCCCACCAGCGTCGCTGGGTTCCTCCCGGGCTACCTCGACCACGTGGTGATCCGCGTCGACGGCGAGCCGTCACCCGCAGCCCAGCAGGCCGCGCTCGATCTGGTCGCCAAGCTCACCCGGCTCTACCGGCCCATGCCGGTCCGCATCGACGTGACCACCGGGGAGGAGCCCGGTGTCGTCTCGCTGCAGTCACTCTCGGGCACCACCCGGGTGATCGACATCCGGGACGGCGGCCGGCCCGGCATCACGGTCGAGAACCCAGGCACGCCGGCGGCCGTCCTCGCGATCACCGGCACCGGCGAGCAGCTCACCACGCAGGTCGGCCTGTTCACCGACCGCCGGATCGGCCTGGCGCAGGGCAACTCCGCGATGCTCGTCTCGAACCGGGAAGCCTCCGACGTGTCCTCGACCATGAAGACATTCGGCCAGCTCGGCATCGCGGCGCAGACCTCGGTGGCGGGAACCACCACGCTCTACACCGGTTTCGACGTCGCCGCGTTCGGCGTCGGCGAGATCAACGGCGCCGCGGTACACCTCAAGGCCCACTACACCCCGGTCGTCGGCGGGGAGGGATCGGTGCTGGTGCGCTCGGGTGACACCGTGCTCGCCACCCACAGCCTCGACGGCTCAGGAACCCTCGACATCACCGGCGACATCCCCGCCGAGGCGATCACCAGCAACGTCGGCCTCGCCATGGAGCTGCGCTACATCCCCCGCCAGGACTGCCCGCCGCTGAACGATCGCGTCACGTTCTCGATCGATCCACAGTCCACGGTGACGGTGAAACCGGGCGCAGGCAACCGCGGCGGCTTCCCCGCTCTGCCGATGGCGTTCACTCCGAACTTCGACGTCGCGATCGACAGCCCGCAGCATCTGCGCTATGCCGCGGCCGCGCTGAACCTGATCGCCCAGCAGACACAGATCACGCTGCGGCCCAGGGTCACTCAACTCTCCGACGCGGCGTCCTCGGGCTCGAGCGCGCTCGTGGTCAGCGGTGGTCGCGAGCTGGCCGACGCCGGGATGCATCCGCCGCTGCTGCCCGGTGCCGCCGACACCGTGGACGTCGGCGCCGCCGGTACCTCCGCCGCCAGTACGTCGGTTGATCTGCACGCACCGCTGGGCATGGTCCAGGCCTTCACCGACCGCGGTCGCTCGGTGGTCGCAGTCACCGGCACGGGTGACTGGACGCTGGTCGACGCGACCCTCGATCATGTGCGGGGACTGCCGAACCGGTGGGGATCGCTCACCGGTGACGTCGTGGCCACCGGGATCGCCGGTGAGACGGTGACGCTGTCGGTCAACGAAGGGGACTCGATGCCCCATCAGCCCGCGCCGGGAGTCGGATGGCAGTGGTGGGCCTGGGCGAGCATCGCCGCCGTCGGTACCGCTGCCGTGGCCGCCGCCGCGACTGTGCTGATCCGCCGCCGCCGCGCGTGAACCCGTCGCGACGGTGGCCCGGCGTCGCACTGTTCGGCACGCTCTGTCTCCTCTACGTCGTCGTCGGATCAGTTCTGGTGTTGCGCTACAACATCTTCGAACCGGACGCCCCGAACCGGGTGGCCAACGCCGGCTTCGCGCTGCAATCCCGGCACCCACACCTGTCGGCGATCGGCTTCGTGTGGAATCCCCTCCCCAGCCTGGTGGAGCTGCCGCTGGTGTGGGTGAGCCAGTGGCCCGGACTGTCCGTGCTGAAGCATGCCGGCCTCGCCGGGGTGGTCCAGAGCGCGCTGTTCATGTCCGGGGCGGCGCTGATGGTCCGGCGGATCGCGTTCGACGTCGAGGTGTCCACGCTGTGGCGGCGCGTCGCCACCGCCGGCTTCGCGCTGCATCCGATGATCGTCATCTACGGCGCCTCGGGGTTGAGCGAGGCTGCGCAGATGTTCTGCCTGCTGTGGTGCGTGCGCTACCTGATGCGCTGGTGCACGAGTCGGTGGGTGGGCGATCTCGGCTGGGCCGGAATGGCTTTGGGGGTGGGCTATCTCGCGCGCTACGAGGTCATCCCCGCCGCTGCGGCGGCGGTGGCGCTGGTCGCCGTGATGACGTGGCGGCGATCCGACCGAGAGATCCGGTGGTCGGCCACCGCGGCCGACGTGGTGATCGTCGCCTTCCCCGTCGTGACAGCGTTTTTCGCGTGGGCTATCACGGGCTGGATCATCAACGACGAGTTCTTCGCGACGATGTCCTCCCAATACGGCAACGCGAGCCAGGTCGCAGGCCGGCTCGCCCGCGGTACGGCCGACGCGGGGGCGCAGTGGTCGGTCGTCGCATCCCGCCTCTTCGGCATGCAGCCGCTGATCGGGATCGCCGTCGCGGTGGCCGTGGTGGTCGCCGTGGCCCGCAGGAGGGCCGCACCGCTCGTGCCGGTCGTCGTGTTCGGTGCCACCCTCACGTTCGCCGCAGTGGCACAACATGATTCGTTGACTTTCGGATGGTTCCGGTTCTACCTGCTGGCCATCCCGATGGTGATCTGCGTCGCCCTGGCCTGCTGGCAGAAGCAGACCGCGGTCCGGGCGGTGGCTGCCGCGCTCGTGGCGGCGTCAGTGGTGGTGGCCATCCCGATCACCACGCCGGTGATCGTCGACCAGGACATCGCCTACGGGCAGCTCGAGGCCGGCTTCCCGTCGCTGATCGACCCCGAAGCCCATCCCCCGGGCGAAGATCCGGCCCGCCGCCGGCTGCTCAGCGAGCGACGCCTGGCGCAGTGGTTCGACAGCATGGATCTGCCGGAGGGCTCGGTGCTGATGGACACGTTCCTCACCTGGGGCATCTGGCTCTCCTCGGAGCATCCGAAGCAGTTCGTGATCACCAGCGACTACGACTTCACCGCCGCGCTGAACCGCCCGTGGGACTTCGGGATTCGCTACATCGTCGCCACCAATCCCGAACGCAACGTGCCGGATGCACTGAACCGACGCTACCCGTCGCTGTGGGGTGACGGCGCCGGAATCGCCGCGCTCGGCTACACCACCGACGGCCCCACCTCCGACGAGATGTTCCGGGTGTACCGGACCACCGGCCGGCCATTGTCGCCGGCCATGTCACCGGCCATGTCGCCGACTCAGCTCGACGTCATGTCGACCGGCACGCTCACGGTGGCCACCAAACCCAGGTGATCGGTGCCCGCCACGTCCACCGTCGACACCGACGTCGCATCGGCGTTCTTGGTCAGGATGTGGTCGATGCCGAGAAGTGCCGGCGCGACACGATTCTGTGGGTACGTGCGCAGCAACCCACCCCCGGCGACGGCGTTGGAGTACCCGCCGGTGAGCAACGCCCGAAACGGCGCCATGTCCGCGGTCGCGTTGAAGTCACCCGCGACGACCACGGCGCCTGCTCCCGCGGCGCGGCCCGTCTCGACCAGCGTGTCCGGCAGGCGCGCGATGTCGCCGCGCCAATGGCTGATGTCCTGCGGCCAGGGCGCGGCCAGATGCACCGACAGCACGGTCGCATCGACGACCACGCCCGGGATTCGGACGCGGCTACCGATCATCGGCAGTGAGTACCCATCGATGCGACCGGAATTCACGATCGGGTAGCGGCTCCAGAACCCGATGCCGGAAGCCAGCTGGGCGGGCGCGATCACCCGATACGGGAAGGCGACGTCCATGCCCGCGCCGGACAGCCCGGCGGCCGCCTGCGGCGTCATCTCCTGCACGGCGACGATGTCGGCCCGTTCGCTCGCGAGGGTGACGAACGCCTGCGGATCCGCCTGTCCCATGGCCAGATTGGTGGTGAGCACGCGGACGTCGACGTCGTGCCGAGCAGGAGCCGCCGGTGCCTGGTACCGGGGCAGGTACACCACCACGGCGGCCGCGGTCAGCGCGACGGCCAGGATGACCAGAAACCAGCGTCGACCGAGCAGGAGCAGCACGGCGGCGATCGGGGCCGCGAGCAGCAGGTAGGGCGCCGCCGCGGCGACGATCAGGAGCGGCTGGTTGGACAGCGGAAGATAGCGGGCGGCCATGCCGGCCGCGGCGACGACGAGGCCGAGCAGGCCGAGCACCGCCGCGAGGACGCGGATCATCCCAGGCGGCGCAACCGCGGTTCGAGATCGCGCTGGAACAACTCCAGGAAGCGCTTCTGGTCGTGTCCGGGGGCGTGGAACACCAGATGGTTGAGGCCCCACCCGACGTAGTCCTTGACCTTATCCACGGCCTCGTCGGGATCGGAGGCGACGATCCAGCGCTTGGCGACCTGCTCGATCGGCAGCTCGTCGGCGGCCTTCTCCATCTCCATCGGATCGTCGATCGAGTGCTTCTGCTCCGCTGTCAGCGACAGCGGCGCCCAGAAGCGGGTGTTCTCCAGCGCCGCCTCGGGATCGGTGTCGTAGGAGATCTTGATCTCGATCATGCGGTCGACGTCGTCGGGGTTCTTGCCCGCGGCCTCCGCACCTTCGCGCATCGCGGGGATCAGCTTGTCCTTGTAGAGCTCCTCGCCCTTGCCCGAGGTGCAGATGAAACCGTCCCCGGCGCGGCCCGCGTACTTGGCCACCTGCGGTCCGCCGGCGGCGATGTAGATCGGGATGCCGCCCTCGGGCACGTCGTAGATGGAGGCGCCCTTGGTCTTGTAGTACTCGCCGTCGAAGTCCACCCGGTCGCCGAGCCACAGTTCCCGCATCAGCCGCACCGACTCACGCAGCCGGGCGTAGCGCTCCTTGAACTCGGGCCACTCCCCCTCGTAGCCGGTGGCGATCTCGTTGAGCGCCTCGCCGGTGCCGACGCCCAGGAAGATGCGGTCGGGGTACAGGCAGCCCATCGTGGCGAAAGCCTGTGCGATGACGGCCGGGTTGTAGCGGAACGTCGGGGTGAGCACCGACGTGCCGAGCACGATCCGCTTCGTGCGCTCGCCGACGGCAGTCATCCAGGCCAGCGAGAACGGGGCGTGCCCGCCTTCGTGGCGCCACGGCTGAAAGTGGTCGCTGACGGTGGCGCTGTCCATGCCGTGTTCCTCGGCCAGCACCGCGAGTTCGACGAGTTCGCGGGGCGCGAACTGCTCCGCCGACGCCTTGTAGCCCAGTTTCAGTTCAGCCATACATATGTTTCTACACTCGCGACATGACCCTGGCTGTCGCGGCCATCACCGACCGCGTGCACTTCGCACAGACCGATCTCGTGAACTGGACGCTGGTGGCCGGCGACCCCTCATCGGGCGGCGGGGTGATCCTGATCGACGCGGGCTATCCCGGTGACCGCGACGACGTCCTGGCGTCCCTGTCCGGCCTGGGTTTCGGCCCGTCCGACGTGCGGGCGATCCTGCTGACGCACGCGCATGTCGACCACCTCGGCTCGGCGATCTGGCTCGCCCGTGAGCACGGCACCCCGGTGTACTGCCACGGCGCCGAGGTGCGGCACGTCCGACGGGAGTACCTCGAGCAGGCGTCGCCGCGCGATGTTCTCACCCGCGCTTGGCAGCCGAAGTTCCTGCTGTGGACGGTGTCGCTCGTTCGCAACGGCGGCCTGACCCACGAGGGCATCCCGACGGCGCAACCGCTCACCGAGGAGGTGGCGGCCGGCCTACCCGGCGCTCCGCAGGTGATCGCGACGCCCGGACACACGGGTGGGCACTGCTCGTACCTCGTGGACGGCGTGCTGGTCAGCGGCGACGCGTTGGTCACCGATCACCCGGTGGCCCCTCGACCCGGCCCGCAGCTGCTGCCGTCGCTGTTCAATCACGACGAGGATGCGTGCCGGCGCAGCCTCGACGTGTTGGCGGGAGTGCAGTCCGAGGTGATGCTGCCAGGGCACGGGCCGGTGTGGCGGGGTCCGGTGGCGGAGGCGGCCCGGAGGGCTCACGCCGCTCACACCAGGGTGTCGTAGCCCAGCAGGAAGATCGCGGTCAGGGTGAGGCCGCAGGCGAGGACGATCGAGGGCATCAGGATCATGGTGTCGAGTTCGTCGTCGTTGAGCACGTTGTCGTCGAAGCGGCCGAACAGCACCCGTGCGATGCCGGTGCGGCGGAACACGTGCACCATCCGCTGGACACCCGCGGTGTGCCGACGGCGCCCGACGAAGACTCGGGAGAGCCCGCCGAAGACGAACGTCAGCGCAGCAGCGGCCAGCATCAACCAGCCCACGGTCGCCTGCGACACATCGGCAAGCCTATAGCGCGAGATGATCCCGGAGGGTGCTGCCGGCGTAGCCGGTGCGGAAGCTGCCCCGCTCCTGCAGGAGCGGAACCACCCGGTCGACGAATTCGTCGAGCCCGTGCGGCGTGAGGTGCGGCACCAGGATGAAGCCGTCACACGCGTCGGTCTGCACGTGCAGGTCCATCTCATCGGCCACCTGCGCGGGCGTGCCGACGAACTGCTGGCGGGAGGTGACGGCGATGACCAGCTCACGGATGCTCAAGTTCTCGGCCTCGGCGCGCTCGCGCCATGCGGCGGCGACGGCCTTCGGGTCGCCGTGGCGCACCCTGCCCTGCGACACCGTGGGGTCGTCAAGGGGGTCCACGTCGGGCAGCGGTCCATCGGGGTCGTAGGCCGACAGGTCTCGCTGCCACACTTGTTCGAGCATGGCGATGGCGGTCGGGCCGCTCACCTGTTGGAGTCGGATGTGCCGTGCGCGTTCTCTCGCGTCCGAGGGCGTGTCCCCCAGTACGAATGTGGCGGCGGGAAACACCCTGAGTGAGTTCGGATCCCGGCCCGCGGCAGCCGCTTTGCCTTTGACATCGGCATAGTAGGCGCGGCCGGCCTCCAGCTGCGAGTGCAGGGTGAACAGCGCGTCGGCGTGCCGCGCGCCGAACGCTCTGCCGTCCGCGGAGTCACCGGCCTGGAAGATCACCGGATAGCGTTGCGGCGCAGGCGGTAACGTGGCTACTCCCCGGACGTCGAACTGCGGGCCCGTGTGCGTCACGGTCCGGATTCGGGTGGGGTCGACGTAGACGCCGTGGTCCCGGTCGGCGACAACGGCGTCCTCAGCCCAACTGTCCCAGAACTGCCGCGCCACCGTGAGGAACTCTTCCGCGCGCCGATACCGATCGGCGTGGTCGAGGAACCCGCCCCGACGAAAGTTCTCACCGGTGAACGCGTCCGAAGACGTCACCACGTTCCACGCTGCCCGGCCGTCGGAGAGATGGTCCAGGGTCGCGAATTGCCGTGCCACCTCGAAGGGTTCGTTGAAGGTGGTGTTGATGGTTCCGGCCAGCCCGAGCCTCTCCGTGACGGCGGCAAGCGCAGTGAGCACCGTCAGGGTGTCCGGCCGTCCGACGACGTCGAGATCGTGGATACGCCCTCGATGCTCGCGTAATCGCAAACCCTCGGCGAGAAAGAAGAAGTCGAACAGTCCGCGCTCAGCGGTGCGGGCCAGGTGAACGAACGAGTCGAACTCGACCTGGCTGCCCGACTGCGGGTCCGACCACACCGTGGTGTTGTTGACGCCGGGAAAGTGGGCGCCGAGATGAATCTGCTTGCGGGGCTTGTCGGTCACGATGAGATGCCCCACCTTCGCGCGAGGAGCTCGTGGGAGCGCAGCCGGTCGGCGTGCCGGTGGGTCATCGACGTGACGACGAGCTCGTCGGCGCCGGTCGCGCGCTGCAGAGCGGTGAGCCTGTCGGCCACGGTGTCGGGACTGCCGACGAACTGGGTGTCGAGTCGGTCCTGCACCAGTGCGTACTGCTCGTCGGTGAGGGGTTCGACGTGGGCGGGATCGGGGTAGGGTATCGCGCCGTCACCGGTCCGGATCGAGTACACCCAGTGTCCGTAGCTGGCGGCGAGTCGTGCTGCGGCGTCGTCGTCGTCGCCCACCACCACGTCCGCGGACACCACCACGTACGGCTCATTCAGGTGGACCGACGCGACGAACCGCTCACGATAAGCGGCGACGGCGTCGAGCGCGGTGGCCGGGGTGATGTGGTAGCTCGCGACGAACGGCAGGCCAAGCGCGGCAGCCACTCTCGCGCTGTCGCCGGCGCTGCTACCGAAGATCCATGGTGTCAGCGCCGCCCCCTCACCGGGCACCGGGTGCGCTTCGACACCGTCGACGCAGTACTGCCCTCGCACCATCGCGAGGATGTCGGCGACCTGGTCACCGAAGTCGGGGGCGACGGCACCCGGCTGCTGAAGCACCGACATCCGCGCCCGCAGACGTGGGTTACGCATCAGCGCCGCCACGTCGAACGGGGCGGGTACCACCACACCGTCGGCCTCGCGTACCCCGGCCCGCTGCGTCGGCGCGGAACCGGCCAGCGCCTCTCGGCGGCGCTGACCCGAACGTCCCACGCCGAGATCGATGCGTCCCGGATAGAACGCGTCGAGCATCCCGAAGGTCTCGACGACGGCGACCGCGGTGGTCTGCCCCAGCTGCACGGCGGCCGCCCCGACGCGGATGTCTGTTGTCGCCGCGGCGATCTGGCCGATGAGCACCGCCGGTGCGGAGCCGGCCACTGCGGCGAAATGGTGTTCGGCCACCCAGAAGCGTCGGTACCCCCAGCGCTGCGCGTGTCGCGCCAGGTCGACGGAATTGCGCAGCGCAGTCGCGGCGTCGGCACCGGCGGGAATCGGCGAGAGGTCGAGGACAGACAGCGGGATGGTCATCGCGTACCCACCGATACGTATCGGTTCACCGGAGCACCTAGCCCCAGGCGCGAACGCAGCGTCTCGCCATCTCGGTGCTCTGTCCGGAATACATTGCGCTGCTGTAGAAGTGGAACCACCTGGTCGACGAGGACCGGCAGGTCGGTGGCGGTGACCGCGGGCCTCAGTCGGACTCCGTCGGCGCCGGCGGCGTGCCAGACTGCGATGTCGTCGGCGAGACGTGCCGGGCTGCCGTCGAACACGGCAGCGTCACTGCGGTCGTCCACCACCGCGTCGAAGCTGACGTACAGATCGACCCAGACCTTGAGATGTGCACCGCCCGCAGAGGCGAGCTCGTCGACGATTCCCGTCAGGGACTCGGGATCAGCAGGTGTCACGAACACGAGGTCCGCACTCGCTGCGGCGAACGTGTAGGCCTGCAGATTGTGTGCGAGCGCCGCCACGACGGGTTGACCCTGCGGGGGCCGCGGGGTGATCGACGGTCCTTTCACGCTGAAATGCGTTCCGGCGAAGTCGATGTAGTGCAGCTTGTCGCGGTCGACGAAGCGGCCGCTGGCGACATCGCGGATCACCGCGTCGTCCTCCCAGCTGTCCCAGAGCCGGCGCACCACGTCCACGGCGTCCCGGGCTTCACCGAACAGGTCCCCCAGCGCGTCGGGATCGCGGCGGCCGACGAGTTCCGCCTCGTGCCGGGTCGCGCTGACCCGCGGCTGCCAGCCTGCCCGACCGTGGGAGATGAAGTCCAGTGTGGCAATGGCTTTGGACACATGAAACGGCTCGGTGTGGGTGGTCGTCGCGACCGGGATCAGGCCGATGTGTCGGGTGGTCGGGGCCACCCGGGCCGCGATGAGGACGGCGTCGGGCCGACCGGCGAGCCAGCGCGGCTCGATGGTGGCTTTGCGGCGACGTTGCGGGGTCAGCGCATCGTCGAACGTCACGAAGTCGAGAAGTCCTCGTTCGGCGGTCGCGACGACGTCGGTCCAATACCGGCCATCGGTGATCGGCAGTGGCTCAGGACCGTAGCGCCACGCTTCGGGATGCCAACCGTACCCGTCCAGCGCCACACCCAGGTGAATGTCGGATGTCACGGCAGTACCTTCAGGAACGCGACGGGGTAGACCTCCCCCTCTGCCTGCAGGGGCTCGCTGAGGCGGGTGTAACCCAGGGAGGTGTAGAGCGCCTCCGCTTCGGGTTGGCGGTCACCGGTGGTGAGGTAGACGCGGGTGTAGCCGCGGGCGGCGATCTCCTCTTCGAGTCGGATCACGATGGCTTTGGCATAGCCGCGCCGGCGATGACGACTGTCTGTCCAGATGCGTTTGAGCTCAGCGGTGGTCGCGTCGAATTGCCGGAAGGCTCCTCCGGTCACCGGCTGCTCATCGAGCAGACCGATCAGGAGTTCGCCGCTGGGGGGCTCGAATTCAGCCGCCGGGTAGCCGCGAAGCCACGCGTGCACCTTGTCGCGCAGCCCGCCGTACCGATCGGCGTATTCGACGGCGAGCTCGTCGATCAGCGGGGTGGCGAGTGGATCGTCCTGGCGGACAGCGACGAACTGCAACTCACCGACGCTAGACACGGGCATCACCTTCCTGTCTAACGCATCTGTGCGTGGTGCATTTCCGGGCCGGCCCATTTACTCAGGGTGAGTGAAATTCCTCCCTGTTCGGCGACAACCGAGACGGGTCTGCAACTGGTCGGCGGTGACGGCCCAGCCGTGGTCGTGGTCGTCGACCGCCTCGGTCGGTAGCAGCGTGTGCTCGATCGACATCAGGGTGTCCTGGTCACCGTGGGGTTCGAAGGTGACGTCGACGATGCTGGTGGCCGTCGGGTCGGCCCAGCCCGAATGGCTCCAGGTGAATCTCACGTGGCGCGGTCGGTCGACGACGAGGAACTGGCCGGTGACCAGGATCGAGCGGCCCGAGTCGTCGATGTCGAAGCGCACGCGCCCGCCGACGTGGGGTTCGACGGTGACGGCGACGCAGCGGGTCGGCCGTGGGCACATCCAGTCCATCAGGGCTTCTGGATCGAGCCATTCGTCGAAGACGTCGTCGGGGACTGCGGGCATCACGCGGCGGACGCGCACGGTCGGTTGGCTCATCGCTTGGTCTTCTTGCGGAGCCGCTCGGAGAGCTTGTCGGCGCGGGCAGCCCAGAAGTCGGTCTGCTCGTCGATCCATTGCCGGGCCGGCGAGAGTCCGTCCGGGTGCAGCGACACCCAGTGTTCGCGGCCGCGGACCTCGCGGCGGATAAGGCCGGCCGATTCGAGGACGGCGACGTGCCGGGACACCCCGGCGAAGCTCATCGGGAGCGGTTCGGCCAGGTCGGTGATACGGGCGTCGCCGTCCCTGAGGGCTTCGAGGAGCCGCCGTCGCGTCGGATCCGCGAGCGCGGCGTAGGCGCGATCGAGAAGATCTTCAACCATTGTGTTGACTATAGCGGCGACTGGTGGTGTGCTGACGTTCAACATAACTGTTGAATGTTTGGAGGGCGGCGTGACGATGGAGCCTCGGACGGTATCGGCGGTCGAGTGGCAGAAGACGTTGGCGGAGATGCTGATTCGGGAGAAGGAATTCACCCGCGCGCGCGACGAGCTGGCGGCGATGCGTCGGCGGATGCCGTGGACCCTGGTGCCCAAGGAGTATCGATTCGAGGGTGCCGAGGGTGTAGTCACTCTGCGGGACCTGTTCGCGGGCCGACGCCAGTTGATCGTGTACCGGGCGTTCATGGATCCCGGTGTCAGCGGGTGGCCCGAACGCGGGTGCGTGGGATGTTCGCTGATGGCTGACCACATCCCTGATCTGTCGCACCTGCACGCCCGCGACACCACGCTGGTGTACGTGTCACGCGGGCCGCAGTCCGACATCACGCGGATCAAGAAGCGAATGGGGTGGACCATGCCGTGGTTCACCATGGTCGACGGCGAAGACGGCTTCTTCGACGTCGACTTCGACGTCGACGAGTGGCATGGCACGAACGCGTTCATTCGACACCCGGACACCGACGAGGTCTTCCGGACGTACTTCGTCAACAACCGCGGAGACGAGGCGTTCGTCAACACGTGGAGCCTCCTCGACATCACCGCACTGGGGCGGCAGGAGACGTGGGAGGACGCGCCGGCGGGGTTACAGCAAACGCCGCCATATGTGTGGTGGCGGCACCATGGCCTCTACGGATAGGCGCCGATCGAAAAGTTTCGCCACCCTGACGTGTCGCGTCGGCTAAACTTCGAGGCGTTGACACCGCAGCCAGGTCAGGTTGCTCTCGGCCGCCCCGCCCGCCGCCGAGAAACGAGCCTCACGGCGAAGCTGACCCCTTTTTCGATCGACCGCGTTCCGATGGAGTGGGCGATCCTGATCGAGGCAAGGGACGGCGGCGATGAGGTCGTTTCGAAGCATGTCCGAGTACTACACCTGGCTGGCCGAGCGCGACGACCCCGACGTCGACATCGAGTACACGGCACTACGGGAGGCCCGCGACCCAGTCATGGCGTTCGATCTGTTCATCCAACGCAATGTCGACGAGGCACGGCGCAAGGAGTTCGACAACGGCAGCAACCCCGACGCCGACATCGTGCGACGCGCCATCCGCCGCCGCGCATAGCCCACCTCCCGACGCCACCCGCTTCCCCGCCAAAATTGACACGTGTAAAGTTCGGCCGCATGGACAACATCCGCGGACGAACGATCGCCATCACCGGTGCCGCGCGGGGCATCGGCTACGCCACCGCCGAAGCGCTGCTCAAGCGCGGCGCACGAGTCGTCATTGGTGATCGTGACGTGGCCCTTCAGGAGTCGTCGGTCGCCAAGCTCTCCAATCTCGGCCCGGCGTCGGGCTACCCGCTCGACGTCACCGATCGCGAATCGTTCGCGACGTTCCTGGACAAGGCCCGCACGGACGGCGGCGGCCACATCGACGTGTTGATCAACAACGCGGGTGTCATGCCGATCGGGCCGTTCCTCGAGCAGTCCGAGCAGTCGATCCGCTCGTCGATCGAGGTCAACCTCTATGGCGTGATCGCCGGCTGTCAGCTGGCCCTGCCCGACATGATCGCGCGCCGCCGCGGCCACATCATCAACATCGCGTCCCTGTCGGGCGTCATCCCCGTGCCCGGCCAGGTGGTCTACGTAGGCGCCAAGTTCGGCGTGGTCGGACTCTCCGCCGCCCTGGCCGACGAGGTCGCACCGCACGGTGTGCACGTGTCGGTGGTGATGCCGCCGTTCACCAACACCGAGCTGATCTCCGGCACCAAAGAGACGCCCGGCACCAAACCCGTTGAGCCTGAGGATATTGCCGCGGCCATCGTCAAGACACTGAACAAGCCGAAGACGCATGTATCGGTGCCTCCGTTCCTACGGTTCACCGCACAGGCCGCACAGATGCTCGGACCCCGCGGACGTCGCTGGATGAACCGAAAGCTCGGTCTGGACAACGTCTTCCTGGAGTTCGACACCACCAAGCGGGCCGGCTACGAGCAGCGCGCGCAGTCCGCTCTGGGCGTGGTCGAAGGTGCCGACAACAAGGGCTAGCCTGCGATACCGTCGATCAGGCGATCGCAGACCGAGTACATGTCGGTCTTCGCTGCGGCCTGATCCGCTGCCCGGGCGATGAACAGCGCCGCCTCGTCGAGCGCACCCAGCAGCACATGAGCGGTCGGCCGCACCGGCTGCTCGGGGATCACACCGTCGGCCATTGCCTGCGCCAACATCGCCTCGACCACGCCGAGCCCGTATCGCATCCCCACCTCGCGCCAGCGCTGCCAGCCGAGTACCGCAGGCGCATCGATCAGCACGATCCGCTGCACATCGGGCGCTGAGCACACATCCAGGAACAGCCGCGCCCCCGTGCGCATCGCCGCGAGGTGATCCGCAGGCTCAGCCTCGGCGATCCGAGTGGCGATCCGACTGACGAGCTCGGCTTCCACATCCTCGTAGACCGCCGCGAAGAGCTCCGTCTTGTCGTCGAACTGGTGATAGAGCGCGCCGCGCGTCACACCCGCCGCCGCGACGATCTCCTGCGTCGACACATCGGCAAAACCGTTGACCGCGAACAGCTCTCGCGCTGCCGCGACCAGCTTCGCGCGGGTCGCCGCGGTGCGCTCGGCTTGAGTGCGGCGGGGCCGGGGGTTGACTTCCATACAGTCTGC
Source organism: Mycobacterium sp. IDUB_5 (assembly GCF_055419565.1). Taxonomy (NCBI): domain Bacteria; kingdom Bacillati; phylum Actinomycetota; class Actinomycetes; order Mycobacteriales; family Mycobacteriaceae; genus Mycobacterium; species Mycobacterium sp. IDUB_5. The sequence continues at coordinate 600,962 of NZ_JBVAXX010000001.1, read as the reverse complement.
ACGTAACTTTCGTACTCAGTGTTCGTAAGTGTCGACGAAAAGGATAACCGGCATGCCCACCGTCACGTCTTCCATTGAACTGCCGTCGACCACCATCGAGTTCCGCGAGTCGGGCCCGGCGGACTCGACCTCCCCGCCGGTGGTGTTCGTGCACGGCGCACTCGTCGACTCACGGCTGTGGGACTCCGTGGCCGCCGACCTCGCCGCACGCGGAATCCGTTGCCTCCAGCCAGATCTCCCGCTGGGCGCACACCGCGTCCCGGTGCGCGATCGCGCAGCTCTGACGCCCGAGGGCGTCGCCGAGATGGTGCACCAGTTCCTCGCCGAGCTCGATCTGCACGACGTGATCCTCGTCGGCAACGACACCGGCGGCGGCATCTGCCAGTTCCTGATCGACGCGCACCCCGACCGGATCGGCCGGCTCGTCCTCACCAATTGCGATGCGTTCGAGAAGTTTCCACCGTTTCCGTTCAACGCGGTGTTCGCCGCGATGCGAACCCGAGCAACCGTCAGCGCGCTGATGGCACCCATGGGCATCACGGCGCTGCGACACTCCCCGCTGGGTTTCGGTCTGTTGGCCAAGAAGCTCGATCCTGCACTGACGGCGTCGTGGCTCACCCCGGCCCGCACCGACCGACGCATCGCCGGTGACTTCGCCGCGCTCGCCCGCGGGATCGGGCGCACCGACCTGACCGCGGTTGCACCGCGCCTGCACCGATTCACCAAACCCGTGACCGTGGTGTGGGGCACCGACGACCGGTGCTTCACCCCGGATCTGGGGCGCCGGCTGGCGGCCTTGTTCCCGAACTCGACGGTGATAGACGTCCCGGGCGCGACGACGTTCGTGCCGCTGGACGCCCCCGCGGCGGTCACCGCGGCGATCGCCCGTCAGGCGAATTCCGGTATCGGATCGCCGAGTCGGTAGGCCTCGATGGCGTCGAGGTGGGCGAAGAACTCCTCGACACCGAACTGGTAGTCGTCGGCAGTCCCGACGAACACCACGTGCACGATCTCGCCGTCGTCCTCGGGGGTCAGCAGCGCGACCGTCACGTTGACGACCTCGCCCTCGTCGGGCACGTCGGCCTCCGAGGGCACCCAGTACCAGGCCGCGCCGGTCTCGTCGTCGACGTCTTCGGAGAACTCCCAGCCGCGCTCGGTCAACTGCGTATCGAAAGCCTCGAGATCAGAAGCGATGTCGAGCTGCTCGAGCACGCGCGACGGGATCCAGCCCTCCTCGCGCACTGCCTGGCGCTTCTTGCGGCGGGCCTTCTTCTTGTCGGAGCGGCGTGACACCTAGGCCAGCGCCTGGTCGAGATCGGCGATCAGATCCTCTGTGCCTTCGAGGCCGATCGAGATGCGAACGACGCCGTCGCCCAAGCCGATTGCCGCACGGCCCTCAGGCCCCATCGCGCGGTGCGTAGTGGTCGCCGGGTGCGTGATCAGTGACTTGGAATCGCCGAGGTTGTTGGAGATGTCGACGATCCGCAGCTTGTCGAGCACCTCGAACGCGCGCTCCTTCGTGCCGCCGGCGAGTTCGAAGGTGACGACGGTTCCGCCACCGGTCATCTGCCGCTTGGCGAGGTCGTATTGCGGGTGCGACTCCAGCAGGGGGTACTTGACCCAGCTCACCGACGGATGAGACTCCAGGAACTCGGCGATTCGATGAGCCGACGAATTCTGGTGCTGCACACGTAAAGCCAGCGTCTCCAGACCCTTGAGCAGCGTCCACGCGTTGAACGGGCTCAACGCCGGTCCCGTGTGACGCATCAGCTTCTGCACCGGGCCGTCGATGTAGTCCTTGCTGCCCAGGATCGCGCCGCCGAGAACGCGGCCCTGCCCGTCGATGTGCTTGGTGCCGGAGTAGATCACCACGTCGACACCCAGCGGGAAGCCCTGCTGCAGGATCGGGGTGGCAAAGACGTTGTCCAGCACTACTTTCGCACCCGCGGCATGGGCGAGGTCGCACACCGCGGCGATGTCGACCAGCGACTGCATCGGGTTCGACGGGGTCTCGAAGAACACCGCCTGCGTGGGAACCGACAGTGCCTCCTCCCACTGCGACAAGTCGTCGCCGTCGACGAAGACCGTCTCCACACCCCATCGGGGCAGGATCTCGCTGCAGACCACGAAGCACGAGCCGAACAGGCTGCGGGCGGCCACCAGACGATCGCCGGCACCCAGGAGCGCGCCCAACGCGGTGAACACCGCCGACATACCGGTGGCCGTCGCGAAACAGGCCGGCGCACCCTCGAGCAGCCGCAGCCGCTCCTCGAACATCGAGATCGTCGGGTTGCCGTAGCGCGAGTACACGTAGCGATCGATCTCGCCGGTGAACGCCTTCTCCGCGTCGGCCGCCGTCTCGTACACGTAGCCCGACGTCAGGTACAGCGCCTCGGCGGTCTCCTCGAACCCGGACCGCAGCAGACCACCGCGCACGCCGACAGTGGCCTGGCTGACGCCGTCGGGCAGCTCGGCGGGGGTGCGCACCGACTTGCCTGCCGACTCGGTCATGACTGCCTCCACGGCAGACCCACGGCCTTCCAGCCGGTGCCACCGCGATGACCGTGCTCGTCCAGATTGCCCTCGAAGCCGTCCAGGACGTTGTACGACGGCCCGATGCCCGCCTCGGTGGCGGCCTCGGCGGCGCCGATCGAACGGTTGCCGGATCGGCACAGGAAAACCACCGGCCGCTCACCCGGGGTGACGCCGGCGGCCAACAGATCGTCGACGAAGCCGTCGTTGCGTGAGCCGTCGGTGCGATTCCACTCGATGAACACGGTGTCGCGCTCCAGCGGCGACAGATCCGGTACCCCCACGAAGCGCCATTCGGCATCGGTGCGGCAATCGACCAGCACGGCATCGGGGTTCTCGCTCAGGAGCTTCCAGGCCTCCTCCGGCGAAATGTCTCCGGCATAACTCACGGTCGAGAGTGTCGCACAGCTAGCTGGGGCCGGTCGAACAGACCTTCCACGTCCCGTCCTCCCGTGCGAACGCGATGTCCGAGGTCTGCTTGGCGTCCGGCGCGTTGGCGAAGTGATAGGTGACCGATGCCGTGGCCCGGTCCCCGTCGACCTTGACGGTCGTCACCCCGTCGAGGAATCGCTCACCTTGCTTGGCCTTCGAATCACGTTGCCTGGCAAGGATGTCCGCCTCGGTACCCACCTGCGCGGCGCACGTGAAGCTGCGGAAATCCGTGTAGTCGTCTCGCTGCAGCGCGTCGTTCTGGCCGGCCGCAGCGCGCCCGATGAGCTGCTCGTCGGTGAGCTCGCCGCCGGAGAACAGCGTGAACAACCAGATTGTGATCACGATGGCGACAATGATGGCCAGCGCACCCAGGAACGGCGCCGCCGACGTGCCGGTGGACTCGTCGGGCTCGGTCACGTCAGCCTGCGCAGCGCCGACGCGACGCGGCGGGCGCGATCACGGGCGACGATCGGATCCGGCGCGGTGGCGGTGGCCAGCCAGCGCTGCGACGAGAACAATCGCACGTCGCTCTCCGCGACCTCGAGCGCTGCGCCCAGTGCCGCGCGCCACGGGGTGTCGGCGGCGTCGTACCCGTCTGAGGAGACCTCCATCGCCGCCGGCGAGATCATGATCGTGTCGACCGGGAGCCCCAGGATCGCCCGGGCATGCAGCTCGACGGCGGACAGGCGCTGCGAGCGCAACGTCACCAGTGCGCTGTCCTGCGGCCGGGGTGCGACATCGCTGAAGTACACCTCGTCGCCGCGCACCAGCAGCTCGACCGCGAACACGCCGCGCCCGCCAAGGGAGTTGACGATCCGCGCCGCGATCGACTTCGCCGCGTCCAGCGCGGCAGCCGAAAGATGCTGCGGCTGCCAGGATTCCAGTGTCTCGGCAGACTCCCGGTGGTGGCCGATGGGTTCGCAGAAGCTGACCACCGGCCCCGACGGGCCGGTGGTGCGCACGGTCAGCAGCGTCACGGCGACGTCGATCTCGACCACGGTCTCGGCCAGCACCCGCTGCAGGCTCAGCCGGCCGCCGGCCACCGCGCTGCGCCACGCCGGCTCGATGTCGTCGGGCCGCAGCACGACAGACTCCCCTTCGCCGGGCGCGGCGGTCACCGGCTTGACCAGCAGCGGGAACCCCGCGTGCTGGGCGACCGCGGTCAATTCGGCCACCGAGCCGGCGAACCAGAACGGCGCCGTGGGCAACCCGAGCTCGTCAGCGGCCAGCCGGCGCAGCGCTTCCCCGTCCACCGACAGCCGCAGCGCGCGCGGCGTCGGCACCACCTCGACGTCCTCGCGGTCGGCAGCGGCGAGCAGCGCGTCGGTGGCCACCCCGTCGGCGTCGGCGACGACGACTCGGGGCTGGGTTGCGTCGATCAGCGCGGTCAACGCGTCCGCATCCGTCATCGCGGCCATGTCGTCGGACACCGTCACCCGCGCGCCCAGCCGCTCGAAGGCCAGCGCCAGGTCGTGCGTGTGTTCGCCACCCCGCAGGAGCAGCACCGATGTCATCTCGGCCGCAGTCGTCTCACTCATCGAGCATCCAGCCTGCCAGAACCCTCAGTCGGACGTGACGCCCAGATCGGAGTGAAACCCGCTCATCGCCTCGACGATGGCGCCGAACACCCGGTGAGCGGCCCGCAGATCAGCGTCGGGCACGTCGGCCAGCGCGCTGCTGAGGTGGTGGGCCAGGGGGGTGAAGAAGTCGCGGGCCACGTCCATGCCGTGCTCGGCCACCCGCAGTTTGACCTTGCGCCGGTCATCGGGATCGGGCTCGCGCAGCACATGACCGGAGGCGATCATCCGCTCGACCAGATAGGTGATCGCCGCGCCGGACACCCCCATCCGGGCACGCAACCCGCCGGCGGCCAGCGGCTCGCCCGTGGTCTCGGCCACCAGCACATGCAGCAGGGCCCGGAAGTCGTTGTCCGACAGCCCGTGACGGGCGGCGAAGGCATGGCCGATCTGGTCGGACTGCGCAGTGAGCGCACGTACGTCGGCGGCGATGAGCTCTTCCAGCGCTGCGCGGTCGTCGTCAGCCATGCCGACATCGTACAGGTTGTTCACTTGATTAACGGTTAAGTATCTGAAATATTGACCGGCATGAGCAGACGACTGTCGTGGGTGATCGCACTGATGATCATCGTCGTGTCCGGCGCCTCCCTCGGGCTGTTGAGCGGCGGCTCCTCCGCCGAGCAGTCGCCGGTACCCGTACCCGCCAGCGCCGAGTCGACGCGCGCCGACCAGCTCCGCGCCGACTTCCCCGGCGGCGATCAGGCGCCTGCGCTGATGGTCCTGACCCGCGCCGACGGCTCCGCGCTCAGCCCGGCAGACCAGGCGGCCGCCGACGCGGCGCGTCAGCGCATGCTGGCCACGGCCGACGCCGGCCCCGGCGGGCCACCCCTTCAGGTCTCCGAGGACGGTCAGGCCGCGATCGCCGTCGTCCCGCTACCGGCCGACCTGTCCGGATTCGCGCTCGGCGACGAGGTCACGAAGCTCCGCAGCGCGGCCACCGACGGTCTGGACCCGCAGCTGCGCGCCCAGGTCACCGGCGGCCCCGCGTTCGGCGCCGACATCGCCGATTCGTTCTCCGGTGCCAACGTCACCCTGCTCGCCGTCACCGCGGCGGTGGTGGCCCTGCTGCTGATCGTCACCTATCGCTCGCCGGTGCTGTGGCTGGTACCGCTGCTGGTGATCGCGTTCGCCGACCGGGTCGGCGGCGTGGTGGGCACGGCCGTCGCCGAAGGGCTCGGCATGTCGCCGGACGGCTCGACGGGCGGCATCACCAGCGTGCTCGTGTTCGGCGCGGGCACCAACTACGCGCTGCTGCTCATCTCGCGCTATCGGGAAGAGCTGGGCCGCCCCCGATCCGGCAACGACTCTCACCACACCGCGCTCGCCACCGCCGTGCGCAGGGCGGGGCCGGCGATCATCGCGAGCAACGCGACCGTGGTGCTGGCGCTGCTGACCCTGCTGCTCGCCTCCTCCCCGAGCACCCGCAGCCTCGGGGTCCAGGCCGCGTCCGGCCTCGTCGTCGCCGCGGTGTTCGTACTGCTGGTGTTGCCGCCGTTCCTCGACCTCTTCGGCCGGAAGCTGTTCTGGCCCTTCATTCCCCGCGTGGGGGCGACGGCGCTGACCGAGGGCGGCGCCTGGCACCGCGTCGCCGATGGGGTGGCGCGCAAGCCCGCCGTGGTCTCCGTCGTCGCGATCGGCGTGCTGGGGCTGCTGTGCACCGGCCTGCTGAGCACGCCGATCGGGTTGTCGCAGACCGAACAGTTCCGCGTGCAGGCCGAATCGGTGAGCGGTTTCGACACCCTGTCGGAGCACTTCCCCAGCGGCGTCACCGATCCCACGCTCGTCATCGCCTCGACCGACCGCGCCGCCCAGGTCCAGCAGGCGATCACCGCCACCCCGGGCGTCGTCTCCGTCAACCCGGCCGGCACCTCACCGCAGGGCCTGACGCAGTGGTCGGTGGTGCTAGCCGCCGAACCCGCCTCCGACGAGGCGTTCGACACGATCGACGCGCTGCGGACCGCGGTGCACGGCGCCGACGCCGACAGCCTGGTCGGTGGCTCCGACGCCAAGGCCAGGGACGCGGCGGGGGCCGCCGGCCGCGACCGCACCCTCGTGGTGCCCGCGATCCTCGCAGTCGTGCTGCTGGTGCTGTTCGTGCTGCTGCGCTCCGCACTGGCGCCGCTGATCCTGGTCGCGGTCACCGTGCTCAGTGCCCTGGCCGCGCTCGGCCTCGGCGGCTGGGCCAGCGTGCACGTGTTCGGGTTCCCCGCACTGGACAACACCGTGCCGCTGTTCGCGCTGCTGTTCCTCGTCGCCCTCGGCGTGGACTACACGATCTTCCTGGTCACCCGGGCACGCGAGGAGACGCCGGAGCACGGCACCCGCGACGGGATCGTCCGGGCCGTCTCGGCAACCGGAGCGGTGATCACCAGCGCGGGCATCGTGTTGGCCGCGGTGTTCTGCGTGCTGGGTGTGCTGCCGCTGATCGCGCTGACACAGGTCGGCATCATCGTCGGGTTGGGCATTTTGCTGGACACGTTCGTCGTGCGGACCGTCGTGATCCCCGCGCTGTTCACGCTCATCGGCCCGAAGATCTGGTGGCCGGCCCTGCGCTCGGGACGGTAGCTGCACACTGCGGCGCGTAGCGTCGAGACATGAGTCAGGCCGATACCCGCACTGAACCGGACGCCGGGCTGCCACCGCTGCACATGCGCCGCGACGGCCTCGATCCGACGCCGATGCTGGCCCAGATCCGTGACAGCGTCGGCGTCGCCAGCGTCACCAATGCCTTTGGCATGCAGGTGTTCCTGGTGACCCGCCACGAGGACGTCAAGACCGTGCTCAGCGATCACGCGCGGTTCTCCAACGGCAGGCCGCCCGGATTCGTCGTCGCCGGCGCTCCCCCGATCGACGAGGAGGATGCCGCGCGCAACCGCGCCGGCAACCTGCTGGGCCTCGATCCCCCTGAGCACCAACGACTTCGACGCATGCTCACCCCGGAGTTCACGATCCGGCGGATCCAGCGGTTGGCGCCCCGCATCGTCGAGATCGTCGACGCCCAGCTCGACGCCCTCGAGGCCGCCGGCTCCCCGGCCGACCTCGTCGAGCACGTCACGCTGCCCGTGCCCTCGCTGGTGATCTGCGAGCTGCTCGGCGTTCCCTACGCCGACCGCGACGACTTCCAGCGCCGCAGCGCCCGCCAGCTCGACCTGTCCATTCCGATCCCCGAACGCCTGCAATTGCAGCAGGAGGGCCGCGCCTACATGGGTTCGCTCGTCGACCGGGCCCGTGTGGCGCCGGGCGAGGACATCCTCGGCATGCTGGTGCGCGAGCACGGCGCCGAGCTCACCGACGACGAGCTGATCGGCATCGCGGGGCTGCTGCTGCTCGCCGGGCACGAGACCACGTCGAACATGCTGGCGCTCGGCACGCTGGCGCTGCTCCGCCACCCCGAGCAGATGGCGGCGGTGCGCGACGATGCCGCGGCGGTGGGCCCGGCCATCGAGGAGCTGCTGCGCTACCTGTCGATCGTGCACAGCTCGATCCCCCGCATCACCACCACCGACGTCGAGCTCGCCGGGGTGCACATCCCGGCCGGGCGGCTGGTGTTCGCCTCGCTGCCGGCGGCCAACCGCGATCCCCACGTCATCTCCGCGCCGGAGACACTCGACATCAGCCGGGGCGCACCGGGTCACCTGGCCTTCGGCCACGGCGTGCACCACTGCCTGGGTGCGCCGCTGGCGCGGATGGAGATGCAGATCGCGTTCCCGGCGCTGCTGCGCCGCTTCCCGACGCTGACGCTCGCCGACGACATCGACGACATCGCGTTCCGGTCCTTCCACTTCATCTACGGCGTCGCATCGCTGGCGGTGCGGTGGTGAGCCGGGTCAGCGCCGACCGCAAGATCTGCATCCAGGCCGGCAACTGCGTGATGGTGGCCGCCGACGTGTTCGACCAGGACGACGACGGCGTGGTCGTCGTGCTCACCGACGCGGTGAGTGGCGACGCCGAAGACCGGGCACGTCAGGCCGTCAACCTCTGTCCGGCGGCGGCGTTGACGCTGCAGGACGACTCGGCGGGCGACGCAACATCAGCAGGCTGACCACCAGCACCCAGGCCGGGAACGTCAACGTCATCCACGGGCTGACGTCACCGGCGACGAGCACGCTGAGCGCGACCAGATAGGTCGTGACCACCAGCCATCGCGGCATCAGGCCCGTCCGCAACCAGATGGTGGCCAGCGACATCATGAAGACCGCCGCCATCCGCAGCGCATAGGTGTTGGTCAGCGCGAGCAGCAGTCCGTGGGCGAACGCGACCACCTCGGGGTCGGCCTCGATACCGGCCGCCCTGCCGGCCAACAGACCCGCCTCGACCGCGGTCCCCGCGAACACCATCGCCAGGAACAGCAGGCCGCTGCCGAGGAACACCGTGGTGAAGAACCGGTCCTCGAGCCGGCCCAGGCTGTCGCGAACCACACCGATGAACCACAGGAACGCGATGCCCGCGAACGGCGTCAGCACGATCGAGATGCGCAGTCGAGTAGTGGTCGCCGGCTCCGGCAGCCGCAGCGCCACGAGCACGGCCGCGAACAGCACCGCGAACACCACTCCGGCCAGCGCCGCGGCACGCGGAGTGGTGAGGCTGCGCAGTTGGCGTGCCGCGGGCTCCGTCATGCGCCGACAACCACGGTCTGGTTGCCGCCCACGCTCTTCGCGCGGTACATCGCGCCGTCGGCCAGTTCGAGCAGCGTGCGCACCGTAGAGGGGGCCTCCCGGTCGGAGGTCCACGCCGTCGCGACCCCGACGCTGACCGTCGGCACCACGGTGGCCCCGCAGCGGGCCACCGCGTCGTGTAAACGCGCGGCGACCGAGCGCACCGCCGCCGGCGGGGCCGCGAGCACCACCGCGAACTCCTCACCGCCGGTGCGGGCGATCAGCGACGGCACCTCGGCGGGCGCAGCGGCGTCGCGCAGCGCGTTGGCCACCGAGACCAGAACCTGATCTCCCACGTCATGGCCGTGGCCGTCGTTGATCGCCTTGAATTTGTCGATGTCGACAGCGAGCACCCCCAGATGCGCGCCGCCGGGCGGCAGCAGATCGGCCACGTCCTCCTCGAGCCCCCGCCGGTTCAACAACCGGGTCAGCGGATCCTGCAACGAATCGACGGCACCCATTCGCAGCGCGAGCAGATACGACTGCACGATCACCGGAACGCCGACCACGACGGGCAGCAACACCAGCAGGCGGATCGTGATGACGCTGGTGGCCTGCGTGTCCTGCGCCAGAGCCATCACGTAGAGAAGCGCGAACGCCGCGACGGTGAACGCCAGATGCACGGCCAACGCGCGCGGGCCGTGCACGATCACGACGTAGATCCCGTTCGCCGCGAGCAGCGCCAAGCCGGGCATCGCGGTGAACGCATCCTGATAGCACGCGATCACCGCCAGCACAGCGAGGTCGGCGTAGACGGCGAACAACGCCGACTGCAGCGCCGACGGGAACGGGGCGAACATCCAGAGCACGCCGAGTATCGCGGAACTGAACGCCACCGCGAGCACGAGCGGGCGACCCGACACCGCACCACCGTCATGCGCCGACCACATCACCGTCAGCAGCGCGGTCAGCCCGTAGAGAAACGAGAACGAGCCGATGAACACCGCGTGGAGCTTGAGAAGTCCGCGCGAGCGCAGATGCCGCTTCGTCCACTCGAAGTCAGATGGCTGCTGCCACCAGATCAGCAGGTACTCGCGTAAACCCTTGTCCATCGCCCCCCTGAAGACGCCGCTACGGCTGTCCGGGAAGCAGCCGGATCATCAGTCCGTTCGCCTCGGCGAGCAGGGTGCCGTCCGGGCCGCGCAACTCGGCGTTGACGAACGCCTTGCGATCCTGCGCTTCGCGCAGCCAGCCCCTGGCGGTCAGCACCGTGTCGATCGGCGTCACGTTGCGGTAGTCCACGTGCAGGAACGCGGTCCGGCTGATCGGGCGTCCAGTCGCATGGATCACCATTCCGAAGATGCTGTCGAACAGCAACGGCAACACTCCACCGTGGACGGCACGGTTCCCGCCCACCGAGAACCGACTGAACTCTACCTGCAGTTCAACGCCTGCGTCAGTGAACTCGGTGACCCGAAAGGGAGGCATCAGCAAGCTCCCCATGCCCGGCAGCGACGGCGCCCGGCTCGCGGGCCCCACCCCCTCGGCGGCCTCGAACGGGGTCAGGAGCTCGACCAGCCGCTCCACCTGATCGGCCGCGTCGTCCCACGTCGCGTCGCCCGGATCGGCCGACACCGCGAGGTCCTGGGCGCGGCGCATGGCCGCCAGGAACCGGGCGAACCCGGGCGGCGGGGTGATCGGCTGGAGATCAGGAAACCCGCCCCGGGTGCCGTCGGTCACGCCAGCACGTCGCGGCGCACGATGGTCTGGTCCCGGCCCGGTCCGACACCGATGCACGACACGTGGGCCCCGGCGAGATCCTCCAGACGCAGCACGTAGTCACGCGCCTTGGCGGGCAGGTCGTCGAACTCGCGCGCACCGGAGATGTCCTCCCACCACCCGGGCAGTTCCTCGTAGATCGGTTCGGCGCGGGCGATGTCGCTCTGGGTCATCGGCATCTCGTCGGTCCGCTTGCCGTCGACGGTGTAGCCCACGCAGATCGGCACTGTCTGCAGGCTGGAGAGCACGTCGAGCTTGGTCAGGAAGTAGTCGGTGATGCCGTTGACGCGGGTCGCGTACCGGGCGATGACGGCGTCGAACCAGCCGCAGCGGCGCCGCCGGCCGGTCGTGACACCGATCTCGCCGCCGGTCTTGGCCAGGTACTCGCCGTACTCGTCGAACAGCTCGGTCGGGAACGGACCAGACCCCACCCGCGTCGTGTACGCCTTGAGGATGCCCAGCACCGTCGTGATGCGGGTGGGCCCGATCCCGGAGCCGACGGCCGCCCCGCCGGACGTCGGATTCGACGACGTGACAAAGGGATACGTGCCGTGGTCGACGTCGAGCAGCGTGCCCTGCGACCCCTCGAGCAGCACCGTCTCACCCTGGTCGAGTGCGGTGTTGAGCAGCAGTCGGGTGTCGGCGATGCGATGCCGGAAGCCCTCGGCTTGGGCCAGCAGGTTGTCGACCACCTCGCCCGCGTCGAGCGCCTTGCGGTTGTAGATCTTGACCAGCACCTGGTTCTTGAATTCCAGTGCGCCCTCGATCTTTTCGGCCAGCAGGCCCGGGTCGAGGACGTCGGCGACCCGGATACCCTGCCGCGCGATCTTGTCCTGGTAACAGGGGCCGATGCCGCGGCCGGTGGTGCCGATCTTCTTGCTGCCCGCGTATCTCTCGACGACCTTGTCGATCGCCACGTGATAGGGCATCAGCAGGTGCGCGTCGGCCGACAGGAGCAGCCGCCCGGTGTCCACACCGCGTTCCTCGAGGCCACGTAGCTCCGTCAGCAGGACACCCGGGTCGACGACGACGCCGTTGCCGATCACGTTGGTCACGCCGGGCGTCAGAATGCCCGACGGAATGAGGTGCAGGGCGAAGTTCTCCCCCGTCGGAAGCACCACCGTGTGGCCGGCGTTGTTGCCGCCCTGGTAGCGCACCACCCACTGAACCCGCCCACCGAGCAGGTCGGTGGCCTTACCTTTGCCCTCGTCGCCCCACTGGGCGCCGATGAGGACGATTGCCGGCATGCCGCGCCTCTCCCGCTCGAATGCTGTGCATAGTGTGTGCAGCCGGTGAGCTACCTTATCCGATCGCGCGCTGCGCACCCGTCTGTCGCGGTGTGCAACCTCGGCGGTGCCCGGGTGCCGCGTCCGCTGCGCCACCTTCCGCGCACCGATCTGGACGGAATCGGGGCCTGGCGTCGCGTGGTCGTGGTCGGCTCCGACGCCGATCTGGCCGCCGCGCTGAAGGCACTGCTGCGCGCTGACCGTCTCGACGTCGAGGTCGCCCACATTCGCCGCGCGCTCGGCGCTCGCCGGTCGCTGCACGCGCCCGCCACTCGGGTACCGCTGATCAGGGACGAGACCGGCGCGGTCGTCGTCGGCTCGGCGCTGTGGCGACCGACCGAGGGACAGCGGACCCTGCATGGTGAGGCCGTCGTCGACGACACCGTGCTGTTCGACGGCGAGGTGGCGGGGGTTCGCGTCGAGCCGATCGGACAGCTGCCCGGGTTGCGCGCCGCGGTGCTGACCGGCCGGCGGCGGCCGCGGCGTTGGGTGGTCGGGCGGGCTGCGCAGCTGGGCACCACCGGCGCGCTGGTACTGCGCGACGGCGTCGCCGGGGCGCGGCCGGTGCGGCGCTCCACGTTCTACCGCCACACGCAGGGCTGGTTGCGCGTAGGCCGCAGGTAGCGTGGGTGCGTGAGCGTCACCAGAGGCGGGGGCCCGCTGCGCCAGTCGGTGCGGCCGAGCCCCCTGTTCCTGGTCCTGATCGCCGCCACGGCCGGCGGCGGCGTGGCGACGTGGCTCTCGGCCGACCAGGTGGGCCCGATGGCCTACCTCGGGGTGTTCGTCTTCGTGATCTTCGGCTGGCTCGTGTCGCTCTGTCTGCACGAGTTCGGGCACGCGTACTCCGCCTGGCGATTCGGCGACCGCGACGTCGAGGCGCGCGGTTACCTGACGCTGAACCCGCTCAAGTACTCCCACCCGCTGCTGTCACTCGGGCTGCCGGTGCTGTTCATCGCGCTCGGCGGGATCGGGCTGCCCGGCGGGGCGGTCTATCTGCAGACCGGCTGGATGGGCAAGTGGCAGCGAACGCTGATCAGCCTCGCCGGCCCGGCGGCGAACGTGGTGTGCGCGGTGCTGCTGCTGACGGCGACCCGGCTGTTCTACGAACCGGGCCACTCGGTGTTCTGGGCCGGGGTCGCGTTCCTGGGCTTCCTGCAGATCACCGCGTTCCTGCTGAACATCCTGCCGATTCCGGGGCTCGACGGCTACGGCGCACTCGAGCCGCACCTCAGCCCGCAGACGCAGCGCGCAGTGGCGCCTGCGAAGCAGTGGGGCTTTCTGCTGCTGGTACTCCTGCTGTTCGCGCCGGGTGTGAACCAGTGGTTCTTCTCGGGGGTCTCCGCCCTGTTCGAGCTGTCCGGGGTGCCTGCGTATCTGTCGGCCGTCGGGGGCGAACTGACGCGATTCTGGTCGGCCTGGCAGTAGCAGCCTTGCCATATATGCGTTAGTACGCATATATTCGCCGGCATGGGCGCGGGACATGACCATAGCCATGGGAAAGACGCCCGCGTCTCCCGAATGGTGATCGCCGCAGCGATCCTGACCGTGTTCTTCGCGATCGAACTGGGCACCGCGCTCGCCATCAACTCCATCGCACTGCTCGCTGACGCCGGGCACATGCTGACCGACCTGGTCGCGATGTTCATGGGGCTGACCGCGGTGCTCCTGGCCAACCGCGGCAGCACCTCCCCGTCCCGGACCTACGGCTGGCACCGCGCCGAGGTGTTCACCGCGGTCGCCAACGCCGCACTGCTGATCGGCGTCGCAGGGTTCATCCTCTACGAGGCGTTCGAGCGGCTCGGGGGTGCGCCTGACGTGCCCGGCGTGCCGATGATCGTCGTCGCGCTGGCCGGCCTGCTCGCCAACGCGGCCGTGGTGCTGCTGCTGCGCTCCCAGTCGGAGAACAGCCTCGCGGTCAAGGGCGCCTACATGGAGGTCGTCGCCGACACCGTCGGGAGCATCGGAGTCCTGATCGCCGGCATCGTCACCGTCACCACGCGGTGGCCCTACGCCGACGTCGTCGTCGCGGTCCTGGTCGCGCTGTGGGTGCTGCCCCGGGCGATCGCGCTGGCCCGTGCCGCGCTGCGCATCCTGTCGGAGTCCTCGCCCAGCCACATCGACGTCGACGAACTGCGCTCCGCGCTGTGTGCGGTGGAAGGCGTCACCGAGGTGCACGACCTGCACGTGTGGACGCTGGTGCCCGGCAAGGACATGGTGACCGCGCACCTGACCAGCGGGCGCGACTCCGCCCGGGTCCTCGACGACGCGCGGGCAGTGCTGACGGCGCGCGGGCTCGACCATGCGACGGTGCAGGTCGAGCCGCCGGATTCGGCCGCCGACTGCGAGTGCGAAAGCCAGAACCGGTAGCCCCGCCACGGCTGCCCGTCGCGCTGCGCGCTGCGGTCAGCACCGCCATCCCCGTCCTCCTGGGCGTGGCCGCAGGCAATCTCGGCGCCGGCCTGATCGCCACCCTCGGCGCCTTCACCTCGCGCTTCGGTGTCGGCCGCCCCTACCTGAGCCGCGCCCTGCAACTCGCCCTGGTGGCGATCGCGCTGGCCATCGCGGTCGCCGCCGGCTCCTGGGCTGCCGATGTCGCGTGGGCCGGAGTGCTGACCGTCTCCGCCGTCGCGGTCGTCGCGGTGTGGATGTGCAGCGCGCTGAAGGTGGGGCCGCCGGGCGCCTACGTGTTCGTCGTCGCCTGCGCCGCGGGGATCGGCGTCTCGGCGTCCCGGCTGAGCCCCTGGCAGATCGGGGCTCTCGTGCTGGCGGGCGGCGCGGTGGCCTGGACGGTCCAGATGCTCGGCGCGGTGACGGGGTTCCGGCGCCCGGAACGGTCCGTGGTGCAGACGGCGGCTGATCGCGTCGCCGACTACCTCGACGCCATCGGCGGGCCGGACGAGGAGACCGCCCGCCATCGCGCGGCGCACGCGCTGCACCAGGCGTGGACGACGCTGATCGAGCAGCAGCCGACCGCGTCGGTGAGCTCCCAACTCCACCGGCTACGCGCGGCGAACCACGCGGTGCACGTGCTGTTCGCCCGCGCGGACCCCGACACCGCTGACCTGGCACGCGCCGTCGGACGCCTCGAGGCCGATCCGGACGCCGTCGCGCATCGCGACCCCGCGCAACGCCCGCCCGCGCCGGCACCCCCGCAGCACCTGCTGCGGTCGGCGCTGCGCACCGGCTCGCAGACGCGCCGGGTGATGGTCCGAGTGGCGATCGGGGTGCCGCTGGCCGGCTTCGCCGCCGTGGGCCTCGGCGTCGACCGGGCCTACTGGGCGATGGCCGCGGCGGTACTGATCCTGCACCAGGGCGCGCCCCTGTGGCATGCGCTGCGCCGCGGCGCCGAACGACTGGTCGGCACGTGGATCGGCCTCGCACTGGCCGCGGCCATCATCGTGATCCACCCGCAGGGCTGGCTGCTGGCCGCGGTGCTGGCCCTACTCAACTTCGCGATCGAGATGCTCGTTGCCAGTAACTACCTGCTGGCCTCGGTGTTCATCACCGCCACCGCACTGACCATCGGAACGGCGAGCCACCCACTGGAGCCGGGGCAGGTCGGACACCTGCTGCTGGCCCGTGGTGTCGACACGTTGATCGGCTGCGCCATCGGCCTGGCGGTCTATCTGGCTCTCGCCCGTAGGCAGGAGATACGCCGGCTGCCGGACGCGCTGGCAGCCACCCGGGAAGCGTTGACGATCGCCGAGAGTTTCGTCGCCGCGGGCGACGCCGCCAGCCTGGAGGCGCGCACCGCGCGGCGCGACCTTCAGCGGATCACGCTGGACATGCTCGATGTCCTCGACGCCGCGCAGGCCGGGCCGCGGGATCAGCGGGAGACCGCCGCCCGCCTGCGACCCGAGGTGCAGGCCGTCGAGCGGGCGTCGTCGGAGACGATCGCCGCGCTGTGGGCCTAAGCCAGCCCGAGCTCTGCGCGCGCGGCCGGATCGCAGTCGTCGAGCAGGTCCAGGCAACGCTGGTACTCCGGCTCCTCACCGATCGCGTCGGCCGCGCGGGCCAGAGCCGCCACGCAGCGCAGGAAGCCGCGGTTGGGTTCGTGGGCGTAGGGCACCGGGCCGAAACCCTTCCAGCCGTTGCGGCGCAACTGATCCAGGCCGCGGTGATAGCCGGTGCGCGCATAGGCGTAGGCGGTCACCGCCTGGTCGTTGTCGAGCGCATCCTCGGCCAGCGCGGCCCATGCCACTGACGCCGACGGGTGGGCGGCGGCGACGATCGCCGGGTTCTCCGCGGCGTCCAGCTCGGCTTCGGCCTCAGGATCGCCGGGCAGCAGTACAGGTTCCGGTCCGAGGAGATCGCCCATCCGAGTCATGGCCCCCATTGTGCCGTGCGGGGTTACCGGACCGTCACCGCGGATGGATAAGCTTCGCCCGTAGCCGTCAGGAGGACCGCAGCACCGATGTCGAACCCCACTGGCCCGGATCAGCCGGACGATCCCACCCACCCGCAGGACGAGCCCGCCACCGAGGTGTTCGCGCCGGCCGATCCCGACGAGCAGCAGGACCCCGCGGCAGGAGAGCGACGCTTCACTGCACCGTCGGGATTCGACGCCGGGTCAACGCAGATCATCAACAGGCCGCAGGAGCCGGCCACCGAGGTCTTCGGCACGGGTGGCACCGCCGAGACCGAGGCCTTCACCGCGCAAAACGTTGCGCCACAGAAGATTCCGGCCCGCGACGACGCCCCCAAGCCGCCCGCCAAGAAGCGCAGCTGGGGTTGGGTCATCGCGATCGTGCTGGTGATCGCCGCGCTCGCGGCCGTCGCGATCCTGGGCACCATCCTGCTCACCCGCGGGTCGTCGCCTGCCGCCTCGCAGGAGGACAAGGTCCGGGCCACCATCTCCGATTTCGACGTCGCGGTGCAGAACGGCGACCTGGCGGCGCTGCGCAGCATCACCTGCGGCAGCACCCGCGACAGCTACGTCGCCTACAACGACAAGGCGTGGGAGCAGACCCACGCCCGTGTCGCCGCAGCCAAGCAGTACCCCGTCGTCGCCAGCGTCGACCAGGTCGTCGTCAACGGCGACCACGCCGAGGCCAACGTGACCACGTTCATGGCCTACGCGCCGCAGACCCGCTCCACGCGCAGCTTCGACCTGGAGTTCACCGACGAGCAGTGGAAGATCTGCCAGGCTCCCAGTAGCTAGCCGGCGGTATCTGATTGCCGGCTTCTCTTCGTTCAGCCGGCGGTGACGCTGCGGCCCGCGCTGTGCAGGTCGTTGCAGGCCTCGACCACGCGCTCACTCATCGACGCCTCGGCCTTCTTGAAGTAGCTCCGCGGGTCGTAGACCTTCTTGTTGCCGACCTCGCCATCCACCTTCAGCACACCGTCGTAGTTGCTGAACATGTGCCCGACGATCGGCCGGGTGAACGCGTACTGGGTGTCGGTGTCGACGTTCATCTTCACCACGCCGTACTTCAACGAGTCCTCGATCTCGGACTTCAGCGAGCCCGACCCGCCGTGGAACACGAAGTCGAACGGCTTGGAGCCCTCGGGCAGTCCGAGTTTGGCGGCCGCGACCTTCTGACCTTCTGCCAGCACCTCCGGCTTGAGGACGACGTTGCCCGGCTTGTAGACGCCGTGCACGTTGCCGAACGTCGCGGCCAGCAGGTACTTGCCGTGCTCACCGGCGCCGAGCGCTTCGATGGTCTTCTCGAAATCCTCGGGGGAGGTGTAGAGCTTCTCGTTGATCTCGGCCTCGACGCCGTCCTCCTCGCCGCCGACCACGCCGATCTCGATCTCCAGGATGATCTTCGCGGCGGCGGCCTGCTTGAGCAGTTCCTGCGCGATCGACAGGTTCTCGTCGATCGGCACCGCGGAGCCGTCCCACATATGCGACTGGAACAGCGGGTTCTGCCCCTTGGCGACCCTCTCGGCGGAGATCGCGAGCAGCGGCCGGACCAGCCCGTCGAGCTTGTCCTTGGGGCAGTGGTCGGTGTGCAGCGCGACGGTGATGTCGTACTTGGCGGCGATGACGTGGGCGAACTCGGCCAGCGCGACCGCGCCGGTGACCATGTCCTTCACCCCGAGCCCAGAGGCGAACTCCGTACCACCGGTCGAGAACTGGATGATGCCGTCGGACCCGGCGTCGGCGAAGCCCTTGATCGCGGCGTTGATGCTCTCCGACCCGACGCAGTTGATCGCGGGGAATGCGAAGGAGTGCTCCTTGGCCCGGCCGAGCATCTCGGCGTAGACCTCGGGCGTGGCGATGGGCATGACTGTTCCTCTCGGCTTGGGTGGTTGGAGTATCTCAGGTGCGGTGAAAGCTCACACGGTCAGAACCATGCGATAGCGGGCCTTGCCCGTATCCATCATCTGGAACGCGTCGGCGGCCTCGGCCAACGGCCGCTCCTGGATCATCGCCCGCACGCCGCTGAGCACGGCGAAGTGCAGGGTCTCCTCGACGTCGCGGGAGGTGCCGGACGGGTGGCCGCTGACCGAGAGCCCGGAGTTGATCAGGTCGAGCGGGCTGATCGGCAGGTTCTCAGGCGTGACGCCGACGGCGACCAGCTCGCCTTCGGGCCGCAGGCCACCCACTGTCGCCGCCATCGCCTCGGCGTTGTTCGCGGTCGCGAGGACCACCGCGGCCCCGCCCAGCTTCTGGAGTTCGGCCGCGACGTCCTGGGCGGTCGAGTCGATGTAATGGTGCGCGCCGAGCTGGGTGGCCTCCTCGGCCTTCCCGGTGCCGCGGGCGATCGCGACCGTCTCGAAGCCCATCGCGCGGGCGAACTGCACGCCGAGGTGGCCGAGGCCGCCGACGCCGAGGATCGCGACGACGTCGCCAGCCTTCGCGCGCGTCTGCCGCAACCCGTTGAACGTCGTCACCCCCGCGCAGCCCATTGGCGCCGCCTCGACGAACGACAATCCGTCCGGGATGCGGGCCAGCGCGGTGGCCGGCACGGTCACCGATTCGGCGTAGCCGCCCGGGTAGTGCCAGCTCGGCACCTCCATGCGTACGCACTGCATGAAGTGGCCCTGCCGACACGGGATACAGCGGTTGCAGTTGCCGCCGAACCAACCGACGGCGACCCGGTCACCGACGGCGAAGTCCTCGACCCCGTCGCCGACCTCGGCGATCGAGCCGGCGATCTCGTGGCCCAGCGTCAGCGGCCACTGCAGGCCCGGGAAGTGCCCGGCGTGGAACTCGCGGTCGGTGCCGCAGACGCCGCAGGCCGCGACGTCGAGCCGGACGTGGCCCGCCGACGGCGACGGCGTGTCTACGTCGACGACGGTCAGCGCGGCGTTGGCTTCGGGAACGTGGACGGCCTTGTGCGTGGGCATGGCTCAGCCTAAGCCGCCGGTACCCTTGTGGCCGTGGTCGTCGACAATCTCGCGCTGATGCCCGACTTTCTGGACCCGATCAAGCTCATCGGCTACTTCGGCACCTGGGCGCTGATCGGCATCCTGGTCGTCGTCTTCGTCGAATCCGGGGTGCTGTTCCCGATCCTGCCGGGCGACACCCTGCTGTTCGTGGCGGGCATGCTGGCGGCGGGCACGGCAGCCGAAGCCGCGACGGTCGACGCGAACTTCCATCTCTGGCAGCTGCTGGTGTTCATTCCCCTCGCGGCCATCCTCGGCGGCCAGGTGGGCTACTGGATAGGCCGCAGTCTGGGCACCGCGATGTTCAAGCCCAACTCGCGGGTGCTCAAGCAGCGCTACCTCGACGAGGCGCACCTGTTCTTCGAGCAGCGCGGACCGTTCGCGATCGTTATCGCCCGGTTCGTCCCGATCGTGCGCACGCTGGCGCCGATCACCGCGGGCGCGGCGAAGATGAACTACGGCCTGTTCACCGCGTTCAACGTCCTGGGCGCCGTGGTGTGGGGCGTTGGACTGGTGCTGATGGGCTACGGCCTGGGTCAGTTCGAGGTGGTGCAGAAGCTGCTGGAACCGATCTTCATCCTGATCGCGGTCGCGTCCATCACCCCGATGCTCTGGGAGTGGTACAAGCGGCGCAAGGCCGCCAAGGCGGCCGGCATCCCGACGCCGCCGATGGACGCCGAAGAGCAGGCCTAACCGGCGAGCCCGTTCTGCAGCGCTTCGAAGAGCCGGCCGAGTCGGTGGCGATGGTCCTCGACCACGGGATCCGGTGACCCTTCCTCGGTGACCCGCTGCGCGGTGGCGGTCAAGACCGTGGAGTATCCGGCGATGACGAGGGCGGCGAACAGTTCCGCATCACCGGTGAACTCCGGGTCGGCCTTTAGTGCGTCACGCAGCGCCTGCACGAGCTCGGCAGCGATTTCCCGCAGGCGGGCGATCAACACCGGGGACCCGGCGACCGTCCGATAGAACGGGATCGATCCGACCTTGACGCCGGACAGTGCGTGCCGTTCGTCGAGAAGACGGAACGCCGCATCGCGCAGAGACGCCAGGACGGTGCTGCCGGCCGCCCGGTCCTGAACTGCCTCACGCAGGATCTCGACGGCGTCGTCGACGCGGTCGAACAGCAGATCCTCCTTGCGCGGGAAGTGCTTGAACACCGTGACGCTCGAGACGCCGGCCTCTTTGGCGACCTGCGCGACCGTCACCTCGTCGAAACCGCGATCGAGGAACATCCGGGTCGCGACATCCGAGATCTTCCGTCGAGTCAGCGGCCCGCCGCGCTCCGATGTTCTGGGCATCCCACCTCATCCTATTGACTCACTAAATTTAGTCACTTAACTTAGTGACATGACCGCTTCGAGCATTGTCTCTCCTCGCTCACTCACGCAGGCGTGGCCTGCACTCCTGGGCCTGTCGGCCGTGTTCCTCTTCGAGATGCTCGACAACTCGATCCTCAACGTCGCGCTGCCCACGATCGGCCGGGACCTGCACGCGTCGACCACTGCACTGCAGTGGGTGACGGGCGCGTACGCCGTCGCGTTCGGCGCGCTGATGCTGGCGTTCGGGGCCGTCGCCGACCGTGTCGGACGGCGACGCGTCATGCTGCTCGGCCTCATCCTGCTCGCTATCGCGAGCCTGGCGACGGCGTTCGTGACGACGGCCGAACAGCTCATCGCCGTGCGCGTGCTGACCGGCGTCGCAGCGGCGATGACGACACCGGGGTCGATGGCGCTGGCCTTCCGGCTGTTCGACGACGACTCCCTTCGTCTTCGTGCGATCACGTTGATCTCGACCGTGGGCCTGGTCGGTCTCGCGGTCGGCCCGACGGTAGGCGGCTTCGTCGTCGAGGTCGCGCCCTGGCAGGTGCTGCTGCTCGTCAATGTGCCGATCGCGCTGCTCGCGATCGCCGGCGTGCGCTTCGGCATCGCCGCGGACCGCCTCGAGGATCTGCATCGCGATCCGGTGGACGTCGCGGGCGGCGTTCTGGGCACGGCCGCGATCGCGTGCGCGCTCGTCGCACCGACGCTGTTCGTCGAGGACGGTCCCGGCGTGTGGCTGCCGTGGACGGCCGCGGCACTGGCCCTGGCCGCGTGCGTGGCATTCGTTGTCAGGGAGCGAACCGCGCGGTTCCCGCTGATCTCGTTACAGCTCGTGGCGCACCCACTGGTGTCGAGTGGACTGGCGTTCAAAGCTGCGGCGGGTCTGGCGGTCGCGGGCCTCGGTTACCTGGTCACGTTGCAGCTCCAGCTCGACTGGGGGTGGCCCCCGGCGCTCGCCGCGATCGGGATGCTGCCGCAGGTCGCGGTGCTCATCGCGGGCAGCTTCGTCGTCAACCCGTTCGTGAAGAGGGTCGGGCCGGAACGCGCCGCGTGGCTCAGCGCGTCGGCCGTCGTCGTCGGGCTTGCGGTCTACGCCGTGCTGGGCAGGTTCGGCTATCCGTGGGTCGCCGTCGCACTCGTGCTCGTCGCAGCGGGCCTGCGGGTGGTCGGGGTTGTCGCCGCGCTCAATGTGTTGCGCGGGCTCCCCGAGAATCGGACGACGATCGGGACGGCCCTGGTGGACACCTCCAGTGAGGTGACGTCCGGCGTCGGTATCGCCGTCAGCGGGACGATCCTGGCCGCGATGTTCACCGGCACGATCACGGCCGCGCACTGGACCGCGGCCCAGACGACGGAGTTCCGGGATTCGGTCACGGTCGCGGGGCTCGTGCTAACCGCAATTGCCGCGGCGTTGGTCGCGTTCGGGATCAGCGCTGCTCGAGCGCGCGGATGAGGCTTGCCGCGTCCCACGGTCCCCTGTGCCGGACCCCGTTGACGAACAGCGTCGGCGTTGCGTTCAGGTCCATCGCCTCGGCATCCTCGGCGTCGTCGGTCACCCGGTGCAGCACTTTCGACGAGTGCAGCCGCACGTCGTGGTCGAACCGCTCGATGTCGCAGCCCGCAGCGACGGCGTAGCGGTAGATGTCGGCCCAGTCGAGGTCGTCCTGATGGGCGAACAGCTGCCGCGACATCTCCCAGAACCGGCCCTGCAGCGCCGCCGCCTCACTCGCGCGTGCCGCGTCGAACGCTCGGGGATGCGCCCGCTCCAGCGGGAAGTGTCGCCACACGTAGAGCAGCTCGTCGCCGAAGTGCTTGCGGACCTCGTCGATCGCGCCGGTCGCGCGGCTGCAGAACGGACACTCGAAGTCGCCGTACTCGACCAGCGTCAGCGGCGCGTCGGGCCGGCCGCGCACGTGGTCCCGGTCAGGATCGACCGGGCGCAGTAGATGCAGGCCGACGGGTTCGGGCGGGCTCAGCCAGTCGGTAATCCGGAAGATCGCCCAGCCGAACACGAACGCCAGCACCGACGCCGCCAGCACACCGATGCGGGCCTGGTCCTGGCGGCCCGGGTCCTCGATCGCGATGTCGACGATGAACAGCGAGATCGTGAAGCCTATGCCCGACAGGGCCGCCCCACCCATCACGCGGCGCAGCGTCAGCCCCGGCGCGAGCACGCCCAGCCCGGTCCGGCGCATGAACCACGTCGCCCCGGTGATGCCGATGAACTTGCCGATCACCAGGCCGGCCACGATGCCCCACGTCAGCGGTGAGCGCAGCGCGGCACCCACGCTTGCCGCGTCGAGTTTCACGCCGGCGTTGACCAGAGCGAACAGCGGCAGAATCCCGAACGACACCACCGGCCCGACCGCAGTCTGGAGCCGCTCGTTGATCGAGATCGACTCCTGCAGGGAGCGGCTCGCAGCGCGGGCGTAGCGCGAATTCGGGGACTGCCGGAACGCGCGGATCTGCTCGACGGCACGCTCGACCGGCTGACGCTCCGGGGTGAACACGGGGATCAGCAGCGCGACGGCCACGCCGGCCAGGGTGGGATGCACACCGCCCATGTAGAGCGCGATCCACAGCGCGAGACCGAGCACCGCGTAGGCGGGCCCGTGCGCTTTCGGCAGGTAGCGGACGGCGGCCAGCGCGGCCAGCAGTAACGCGGCCACCAGCAGCGGCACCCACTGGATCTCGTCGGAGTAGAACAGCGCGATCACCCCGAGCGCGCCCACGTCGTCCACCACGGCCAACGTCAGCAGGAACAGCCGCACCCGGGCGGGGAACACCGGCTTGATGATCGCCAGCGCCCCGACGAGGAACGCGGTGTCGGTCGAGATGACCACGCCCCACGCCTGGGCGTTCTCCCCCGATGGGTTGAGCGCCAGGAACACGACGGCGGGCAGCACGAGCCCGGCAATCGCGGCGACGACGGGGACCGCGGCGCGGGACCGGTCCGTCAGCTCGCCGATGGTGAACTCCCGCGTCACCTCGAGGCCGACGATGAAGAAGAAGAACGTCATCAGCGCGTCGTTGACCAGGTGCTGCACCGACATCTCGGCATGGAACGAGCCGACAGTCAGCCCGACATCGGTGTGCAGCAGCGCCGAGTAGGCCTCGGCCCACGGCGAGTTCGCCCACAGGATCGCGATGACGGTCGCGATCAGCAGAAGAGCAGCAGCGGTGTTGTCGGTAGTCCGGTTCGTCGCGCTGCCGCGACTCAGTCGGGAGGGCCGCAGCGGGAATCCGCGCGGCTGGGTGGCCGGTTCGGTCACGGCTGACTGGCGACGGCGTGGGCGGCTTCCATCAGCATCCACCCTGCCAGCTGCACCGAGAGATCGCGCTCCGGGATCTCCGAGGAGTTCACCGCGCCGGCGACGAACTGCGCGTCAGCCGATGTGGCCGTCGGTAGCTGCGCCTCGCGCTCCCAGAACGCGCTGAACAGCGGCAGATCCTCGACCGTGGCCCGGTTGCCCCAGGCAGCTTCTGCCGAGGACAGCACCAGCGATCGGGCGGTGGCGCGGGCCGCCTCGTCCTCGGGTGACTCGCCGGGCAGATCAGTCGCCACCAACGCCAGGTAGCGCGCGAGGACGCCGTGGAACAGCCCGCCGTCGCCGCCGCCCGCGGCCTTGAGCACGCCGTCGGGCGCCATGTGGTCGGACACCGCGGCGACCAGGCGGTGCACGCGTTCGGCGTGCCGCGGGTCCTGGGTTCGGGCGGCGAGCTCGGTCTCCAGGCCCAACACGACGCCCTGGCAGTAGGTGTACTGGGCGCGCACCATCGAGCCGCCCTTGATGCCGTCGAAGACCAGGTGCGTCTCGGGGTCGATCAGCGTCTCGTCGATCCAGTCGGCCATCTGCTGGGCGCGGCGCAGCCGGTCCTCGAAGCGGGCCAGGAAGATCCCCGCCGGGCCGTTGGCAGGGGCGTTGAAGAACTGGTCCTGTTTGCGCCACGGGATGCCGCCGCCGTCCTCGGGCACCCATGCGGTCACGAATTGGTCGGCCAGCGTGTCCAGGGCCCTGGGCCGGGCCACCTCCGCGAGCCGGCCGGCGCGCTCGAGCGCCAGCGCCAGCCAGGCCATGTCGTCGTAGTAGTCGTTGGTCCAGCGGCCGATGTTCCGCAGCCGGTGGCTGCGGATCTGGCGGGTAATGCGGAGCAGCCGCTCGGGCTGCGGGTCGCGGACCTGCGCGTCGACGAGGTTGTCGATCAGGTGGGCCTGCCACCAGTAGTGCCACGTGCCGAAGCGGCGCTGCCCGCCCGTCGCCGGCCAGGCCACGACGCCGAGCTGAGTGCCGGGCAGCCCCCAGAGCTTGCGGAGGTGGCGCTGGGTGATCGCGGCCTCGGCGCTCGCCGCGCGGTTGGCCCACATCTGATCCATGTGTCGATCCTGCCTCACCGGCCGCCGAAAATGCATGAGACAAATATGTCTCATATGAGCTACAGTTGTGTCATGTCGACGCGTGAGGATCTACTGCGCGCCGCCGCCGACTACCTCGGCCGGCGGCCGAATGCGACCCAGGACGAGATCGCCTCGGCGGTCGGCGTCAGCCGCGCGACGCTGCACCGGCACTTCTCCGGCCGCACCGCGCTGATGTCGGCGCTCGAGCAGCTCGCCATCACCGAGATGACCCAGGTACTCGCCGAGGTACGCCCGCACGAGGGGCCCGCCGACGAGGCGCTGCGCCGGCTCGTGATGGCGTGCGAGCCGATCGCGCCCTACCTCGCGCTGCTGTACAGCCAGAGCCAGGACGTGGCGGCATGCGTCGAGGAGTGGGAGGAGGTCGACGGCGCGATCAGCGCACTGTTCGCGCGCGGGCAGCGCGAGGGCGTCTTCCGGCCCGAGCTGCCCGCCGCCTGGCTCACCGAATCCTTCTACAGCCTGGTCGCGGCGACCGACTGGTCGATCCGCGTCGGCCGCGTCGCAGCCCGCGACGGCACCCGACTGATCATCGACCTTCTCTTGAACGGAGTACGTACCTCATGACTCGCCGCTGGCTCGCGCTCGGCGTCCTGACCCTTGCTGTCTTGCTGATCGGCATCGACGGCACCGTGCTCTCGCTCGCCACCCCGTTCTTCACCGCCGATCTCGACGCCACCGGCACCGAGATCCTCTGGATCGGTGACATCTATTCCTTCGTGCTGGCCGCGCTGTTGATCAGCATGGGCAGCCTCGGTGACCGCGTCGGCCACAAGAAGCTCCTGCTCAGCGGCGCAACGGCTTTCGCGGTGGTCTCGGTGATCACCGCCTACTCGACGAGCGCGCCGATGCTGATCGGCACCCGCGCACTTCTCGGCGTGGCGGGCGCGACGCTGGCCCCCGCGACCCTCGCGCTGATCCGCGGCCTGTTCACCGAACAGCGCGAGCGCAGCATCGCCGTCGGCATCTGGGCGGCGGCGTTCTCCGCCGGTGCCGCGCTCGGTCCGGTGGTGGGAGGCGTTCTGCTGGAACACTTCTGGTGGGGATCGGTGTTCCTGATCAACCTGCCCGTGATGGTCGTGCTCGTCGTCGGCGGCCTGCTCCTGCTGCCCGAGCATCGGGACCCGCAGCCCGGCCCGTGGGACCTGCCCAGCGTGGGCCTGTCGATGGTCGGCATGCTCGCCGTCGTCTACGCGATCAAGGAAGGGTTCGCCGGCCTCGTGCACGGGATCGGCGGCGACGTCGTGGTGGTGGGTGCCCTCGGCATCGCGGCGCTCGTCACCTTCGTGCGTCGGCAGCTGCGGCTGCCGCACCCGCTGATCGACGTCCGGCTCTTCGCCAACCCGCGGTTCTCCGGCGTCGTCGCGGGCAACCTGCTCGCCGTGCTCGGCCTGTCGGGCCTGCTGTTCTTCCTGTCGCAGTACTTCCAGCTGGTGCACGAGTACAGCCCGCTCAAGGCGGGGCTGGCCGAGCTGCCCGGTCCGGTGACGGCCACCGTGTTCGGTGTGCTGGCCGGCGTCATGGTGCGCTACGTCTCGCACCGCGCGGTGCTGTCGGCCGGCCTGGCGATGGTCGGGATCGCGATGGCCGGGCTGATGGTCTCACTGCTGGTGTTCACGCCGGTCGCGCCGTATCTGCCACTGGGGCTGGCGCTCTTCGTCGTCGGCATCGGGCTGGGCCTGGCGTTCACGGTGGCCAGCGACGTCATCCTGGCCAGCGTCCCGAAGGAGCGGGCCGGTGCGGCCGCGGCGGTCTCCGAGACCGCCTACGAGCTCGGCATGGCGCTCGGTATCGCCGTGCTGGGTTCGATCGTCACCGCGTTCTACCGCACGATCGTGGTGCCGCCGGGCATCCCGTCGGACACGGCGGACCGGGCCCGGGACTCGCTGGCGCAGGCAGTCCACGCGGCGCAGACACTCCCGCCGGCGCAGGCAGACAGTCTGCTCGACGCGGCACGCACGGCGTTCACGCATGGGCTGTCGGTGGCCTCCGGGGTGGGCGCGCTGCTGCTGCTCTCCTCGGCGGTCGCGGTGTGGATTCTGCTGAAATCACCAGGCCCGGCCGAGGTCGGCGTGCTGCCGGACCCAGGTGTGCATCGCGATCCCGGCAGCGACCGACGCGTTGATGCTCCGTGTGGAGCCGAACTGCGCGATTGAGACCGTCAGCGCCGCACCGGTTTTCGCGTCGTCGGTGATGCCGGGCCCCTCCTGGCCGAAGATCAATAGCGCCGCATGCGGCAGCCTCACCTCTTCGATGCGCACCGCGCCCGGCACGTTGTCGACGGCCACCGGGGTCAGTCCGTCGCGCACTGCGGCATCGAGGAGCGCGGCCGTGCTGTCGTGATGACGCAGCCGCTGATACCGGTCGGTCACCATCGCGCCGCGCCGATTCCAGCGCCGCCGTCCGACGATGTGCACCGTGTGGACGGCGAACGCGTTGGCGGTCCGGACCACGGCGCCGATGTTGGCGTCGTTGCCGAAGTTCTCGATCGCGATGTGCAGCGGATGTCGCCGCTCGTCGATGTCGGCGACGATCGCCTCCCGCGTCCAGTACCGGTAAGCGTCGACGACGTTGCGAGTATCGCCGTCGCGCAACAGGTTTCGGTCGTAACGAGGATCGTCGGGCAGCGCACCCGGCCACGGGCCGACACCTGGCCCCTCCCCCCATTCGGTGGGTCCAGGTGGTTCGGGTGGTTCCGTCATCAGCGCGTCCACAGCGCCGCGTGGGTACCGATGACCGACACCGTGGCGTAGAGCAGCGCCTGGTTGATGTCCCCCTGGGTGCACAGCGACGCCCGCACGTTCACCCCGTCGCGCGACGCCTCCGGCAGGACCAGGACCGACGCACCGTAGACGTCGCAGGCGTGGCTGAGGCCTCTCCCCTGCACAGTGGGAGCGGCGACCACCATCAGCGGTCCGCCGCGGGCGGCAGCGTCATCACGGTACCGGGCGGCCAGGCCGCTGATGTCGAGCCCGATCAGCATGTATCCCTTGCCGCTGAAGGCATCCGGATCGCCCAGCGCGGTCGGGTTCAGTGCGGTGCCGTCGGCGCGGAAGGCGTCCAGGCTGGTGGCCGTGAGGTCCAGCCCGGTGTCGTTGGCGTTGATCTCCGGAAGCCCGACGGGAAACGCGACGGGGTAGGCGACGGTCGACCCGGCGATGCGGTCACGCGGCGAGTAGGCGTACACCCCGCGCACCTGGCTCTGGTCGCGGAACGGTCCGATGCACACGGTGCCGGTCATCCGATCCGGCGAATCGGCGGAAACAGGTTGCAGCGCAAGCGTTGTCACATCCTCGCAGCCGCCGATCGCATTGGCTTCCACGGGATGGTCGAGCGCTCCGTAGAGGCCGAAGCGGACGTCGCGGGGCGCGGCGTGGGGTGCCCCCTGCTGCGACGGGGCGGCGTCGATGTCGACGAGCACGTAGTCGGCGTCGAAGCGCAGGTCGGTCACCGACATGTTCCAGCCCAGCACGGCCAGCGATTCGCCGATCGTCGCGGTCAGCGCCGAGTACACGTCGGGACGGTCGTCGTCACTCGAACACGAGGTGGCGGTCAGCACCAGGACCACCAGGAACGCGATCAGCCGCACGGCATCTCAGGTCCGGCCACGGCCCTTGCCCACGGTTCGGGTCAGCACACGCACCAGGCTGCGCGGCACCAGGCGTCCGCCGGTGGTCAGCGCCTTGTACTGCAGGCCGGGGATGATCACGACCTTTCCCTTGGCCATGTCGGACATTGTCTCGGCCACCACGTCGTCGACCTCGAGCCAGAGGAAGGACGCGGTACCGGCCATGTCGATGCCGGCGCGGGCGTGGAACTCGGTGCGCACGAACCCCGGGCAGAGTGCGTGGACGCCGACCCCGGTGCCGCCCAGACCGTTGGCCAAGCCCTCGGAGAACGACACCACCCACGCCTTGGACGCGGAGTACGTCGACCCCCGGCCGGGCAGCAGACCCGCGACGCTGGCGACGTTGAGCACCGTGCCGGCGCCCGCGGCGATCATCGCAGGCAACGCTGCATGGGTGAGTGCCATGACGGCGGTGACGTTGACGTCGAGCTGGGCCTGCAGCTTCTCGTAGGGCGCGGACCAGAACTCGCCGGCGGTGCCGAATCCGGCGTTGTTGACCAGGACCCGAACCCCGGCGCGCAGGCGCTCGGCGACCGTGTCCCGGTCGGCGGCCGACGAGAGGTCGGCGGTGATGGTCTCGACCCCGGCGCCGTGCCGCTGCCGCAGCTCGTCGGCCAGCCGATCCAGCCGGGCGGTGTCACGGGCCACGAGCACCAGGTCGTAGCCGTCGGCGGCGTAGCGGCGCGCGAAACCCTCACCGATTCCGGAGGTCGGCCCGGTGATCAGAGCGACAGGGCGGGGCATGCCCCAGAGGATAGCTACCGCTGATAGTTCGGCGACTGCCGGCCGTTGCGCTGCCCGGGCGGGACCGGAGGCACCGGAGGCGCGGGGCGACGCTGCGACTCAGGACGCGGAGGAGTGGGGGTGAGCGGCCGACTCGGGGAGCCACTGCGGCGCGCGACGGGCTGCCCGGCCGCGGCGGACGGCACCGGCGGCAGGACGCGCAGCAGGTCGTTGAATTGGCGCACGGTGCGCAGGCCCTCGTCCCACTGGGCGCGGGTGCTCGTCACCGGCATGCTGATCAGCGTCCAGTTCTGCTCGTTCCACATGATCTCGGCGCAGTCGGGCGCAGTGTGGGCGAACGTCACCATCCGACGGTCGCAGGCGCGCCGGGCGGCGTCGAGGTTGGTGGAGTAGACCATCCGAGGCCCGATGGCCCCGAGCAGCCAGATGTCGCTCTCGCGCGGCTCCTTGACGCCCTTGAGCCGCATGTCGACGACGACGTTGGTGCCGACCTTGCGGTGCAGCGCGATCACCGTGGCGACATCTTCGAGGTCGAAGATGAACACCGCCTCACCGCGGATCTGCCCGAGGACGACGTTCTTGGCCGTGACGTCGCCGACGGTGGACATCACGCCACGCTTCCAGCGCGCCAGGATGTCGGCGGATTCGGGTTCGTAGTCGAAGCCGTGCGACTTCGCCCACGACTTGCGGCGCCGGCCCAGACCGCGGCGGCGGTCGTGGTCGACGTACAGCAAAACCGCCGCACCCACGAAACAGAGTGCGGACAGCGTGAACCAGAGCGGAACCATTGCGACCAGAGTATCCGCTTCCGGGGGTCCGGTCCGAATCCGTTTGGGTCACAACCCGGTCACCTTCTCCGGGATCTCTCGTCGGCGCAGGCCACGCATACTGGCCCGATGACCGATCTGACCGGTAGGTCCTTCCTCGTCGTCGGGGCCAGCGGGGCGCTCGGATCGCGGATCGCGCGAATTCTGGCCGACAAGGGGGCGGCGTTGACCGTGACGGGCCGCAACGCTGACGCGCTCGCCGAGATCGGCGATGCGCACTCGGTCACCGCCGATCTCCGCGAGCCCGACGCCGGACGGACCGTCGTCGAGGCGGCCCGCGACAGGCACGGCCGGCTCGACGGTGTCGTCATCGCGGCCGGCGCGGTGGCGTTCGGGCCGTTCACCGACATCGACGACGACACCGTCGACGACCTCGTGCTGGTCGACTTCCTGGCGCCGCTGCGGGTGATGCGTGCCGCGCTGCCGGTGCTGGAACCCGGCGGGGTGATCCTGGGTATCAGCGCGGTCGTCGCGGAGAAGCCGCTGCCGAACATGGCGGTGTATTCGGCGGTCAAGGCGGCGACGGCAGCGCTGTTCACGGCCGTGCGCAGCGAGGCGAGGCGACGCAAGGTCCGTGTCGTCGACGTGCGGCCGCCCCACACCGAGACCGGGCTGGCGGACCGGGCGATCGCCGGCGACCCGCCACGGCTCCCGCAGGGGCTGGACCCCGACACGGTGGCCGCGCGGATTGTCGAGGCACTGCTCGGCGACGAGACGGACGTCCCGAGCACCGCGTTTTCTTAGCCCGAGCAGACACAAACTCGCGTGCTTTCCTGGGAAAACACGCGAGTTTGTGTCTTGTCGCGGGAAGAAACTCAGCGCCGCGGATGGGTCTTTGCGCGAGCGCTCATCCCAGAACGAGCCGGTCGCCGTCCGCGCTCACGTTCACCGGCACGATGTCGCCGTCGTGCACGTCGCCCGCGAGCAGCAGCTTGGCCAGCTGGTCGCCGATGGCCTGCTGCACCAGGCGGCGTAGCGGCCGCGCGCCGTAGAGCGGGTCGAAGCCGCGCTCGGCGAGCCACTTCTTGGCCGGCAGCGACACCTCGAGCGTGAGCCGGCGCTGCGCCAACCGCTTGGCCAGCTGGTTCAGCTGGATGTCGACGATGGAGACCAGCTCCTCGGGGTTGAGCCCGTCGAAGATGATCACGTCGTCGAGCCGGTTGATGAACTCGGGCTTGAAGGCCGAGCGCACCGCCGCCATCACCATCTCCTCGGTTCCGCCGGCGCCCAGGTTGGACGTCAGGATGAGGATGGTGTTGCGGAAGTCGACCGTGCGGCCCTGGCCGTCGGTCAGCCGGCCCTCGTCGAGTACCTGCAGCAGCACGTCGAACACGTCCGGGTGGGCCTTCTCGATCTCGTCGAACAAGATCACCGAGTACGGACGGCGGCGTACCGCCTCGGTCAGCTGACCGCCCTGGTCGTAGCCGACGTAGCCGGGAGGCGCACCGACGAGGCGGGCCACCGAGTGCTTCTCGCCGTACTCGCTCATGTCGATACGGATCATCGCCCGCTCGTCGTCGAACAGGAACTCCGCCAACGCTTTTGCGAGCTCGGTCTTACCGACACCGGTCGGGCCCAGGAACATGAACGAGCCCGTCGGACGGTTCGGATCGGCGACACCGGCACGCGACCGGCGCACCGCGTCGGACACCGCAGCCACGGCCTTGCGCTGACCGATGACGCGCTTGCCCAGCTCCTCCTCCATGCGCAGCAGCTTGGCGGTCTCGCCTTCGAGCATCCGGCCGGCCGGGATGCCTGTCCACGCCGACACCACGTCGGCGATGTCGTCGGGGCCGACCTCCTCCTTGAGCATCACGTCCTCGCGGGCTTCCGCCTGGGGGACGGCTGCGTCGAGCTTCTTCTCGACCTCGGGGATGCGCCCGTACCGCAGCTCGGCGGCCTTGGCGAGGTCACCGTCGCGTTCGGCCCGGTCGGCCGCACCGCGCAGCTCCTCGAGCTGTTCCTTCAGCTCGCGGACGACGTCGATGGCACTCTTCTCGTTCTGCCACCTGGTCGTGAGCTCCGCCAGCTTCTCCTTGTGGTCGGCCAGTTCGGCACGCAGCTTCTCCAGCCGGTCCTTCGACGCGGCGTCTTCTTCCTTCTCCAGCGCCATCTCCTCGATCTCGAGGCGACGGACCAGGCGCTCGACCTCGTCGATCTCGACGGGGCGGGAGTCGATCTCCATGCGCAGCCGTGACGCAGCCTCGTCGACGAGGTCGATGGCCTTGTCCGGCAGGAAACGGGAGGTGATGTAGCGGTCGGACAGCGACGCGGCGGCCACGAGCGCGGAGTCGGTGATCCGCACGCCGTGGTGCACCTCGTAGCGCTCCTTGAGACCGCGCAGGATGCCGACGGTGTCCTCGACGGACGGTTCGCCGACCAGCACCTGCTGGAAGCGGCGCTCCAGCGCAGCGTCCTTCTCGATGTACTTGCGGTACTCGTCGAGCGTGGTCGCGCCGACCAGCCGCAGCTCACCGCGGGCCAGCATCGGCTTGATCATGTTGCCGGCGTCCATCGCGGACTCACCGGTGGCACCGGCGCCGACGATGGTGTGCAGCTCGTCGATGAACGTGATGATCTGTCCTGCCGAGTTCTTGATGTCGTCGAGGACGGCCTTGAGGCGCTCCTCGAATTCACCGCGATACTTCGCGCCGGCGACCATCGAGCCCAGGTCGAGCGAGATGACGGTCTTGCCGCGCAGGCTCTCCGGCACGTCGCCGGCGACCACACGCTGGGCCAGGCCCTCGACGATCGCGGTCTTGCCGACGCCGGGTTCGCCGATCAGCACCGGGTTGTTCTTGGTGCGACGGGACAGCACCTGCACGACGCGCCGGATCTCGGTGTCGCGACCGATCACCGGGTCGAGCTTGCCCTCGCGGGCGCGCGCGGTCAGGTCGGTCGAATACTTCTCGAGCGCCTGGTAGGTGCTCTCAGGGTCGGGATTGGTGACGCGGGCGCTGCCGCGGACCTTCGTGAACGCGTCGCGGAGGATCTGGGGCGATGCGCCGTGTCCCGTCAGCAGCTTCGCGACGTCATCGGAACCGGTGGCCAGGCCGACGAGCAGGTGCTCGGTCGAGACGTACTCGTCGTCCATCTCGGTGGCGAGATGCTGGGCGTTGGTGATGGCCGAGACGGCCTGCGGCGCGAGCTGCGGTTGCGATGCCGATCCGGTGGCGCTGGGCAGCCGGTCCAGCAGACGCTGCGTCTCCGCGCGCACGGTTGCGGGATCGACGCCGACGGCCTCGAGCAACGGGGCGGCGATGCCGTCGTTCTGCGTCAGCAGCGCCATCAACAGGTGAGCAGGCGTGATCTGCGGGTTGCCCGCGGCCGTTGCCGCCTGCAGCGCCGACGTCAGGGCCGCCTGGGTCTTGGTCGTCGGGTTGAACGAGTCCACGACACTCCTTTACAGGTCCGATGGGCCACACGGGTGGCCCGGAAAATTGCTTGTCGACAGAATCAACGCGGACAACCTTGAGTCTGTTCCGCTCAACTTTAGCTTTTTTGCCGGCGGAGCACCAGGGGCCGAACGTCCCCGAAAACGGGGTGACACGCTTGCACCGATCCGACGACAATCCGTCGGTGCCGACCCAACGCCGACTCCACGTCCTCGTGGTCGCCGCCTCCGCGCCGAGCCACATGTATCCCCACCTCGCCGTGGTGCGCGAGCTCGCCGACCGCGGCCACCGGGTCAGCTATGCCGTCGGCGGCCACCTGGCATCACTCGTCGACTTCACCGGCGCCGACGTGGTCCCCTGCACGTCAGTGCTTCCCGGGGCGCCGGGTGCACCGACGGGCTACGACGACGAGGACCCGGTCGCCGGCATGCGGATCTTCCTCGACGAGGCCATCCACGTCCTGCCGCAACTGCGCGATGCATTCGACGCCGACCGCCCCGACCTGGTGCTCTACGACATCGGTGGGATGGCGGGTCCGGTCGCGGCCCAAGCGTGGGGCGTGCCGGCTGCGCAGCTGTCCCCGAGCGAGGTGGCCTGGGACGGCTACTACGAGGACATGGCAGCGATCCTGGATCCGCTGATGGGCAGTCCGAGCGGCGTCGACTACCGGCAGACCTTCGAGCAGTGGCTGGCCTCGGTGGGGTCGACGCTGACGGTCGAGGACGTGACGGGGGTTCCTCGGCGGTGCCTCGTGCTGATCCCGCGGATCATGCAGCGCCACGCCGACCGGGTGTCGGATCGGTACCGCTTCGTCGGCCCCTGTCTGGATCCGCGGCGTCAAGACCCTGGTGACTGGACGCCGCCGCGCGGCGACGGTCCGCTCGCCCTGCTGGCGCTCGGCACCGCCTACACCGATCGCGCGGACATCTACCGCGCCGCGATCGACGGCCTCGACGGCACCGGGTGGCGGCTCACGCTCGCGATCGGCGCGACGACATCGGCCGACGACCTGGGTCCCGTACCCGACTGGGTGCAGACTCGGGCGAGCGTGCCCCAGCCAGCGGTCCTCGCCCGGGCTGACGCCTTCATCACCCACGCCGGCATGGGATCGTGCAGCGAGGCGCTGTGGTTCGGCGTTCCCACCGTCGCGCTCCCGCAGGCCGTCGACCAACCCGCCAACGCCGATCGGCTCGAGGAGATCGGGGTGGGGCGCCACCTGCGCCAGGAGCATCCGGACCCGGCGGAGCTGAGGCGGGCCGTGCTCGACGTGGCGTCGGACCCCGCGATCCGCCGACGCCTGGACGCCGTTCGTGCCGAACTCCGTAGACACGGTGGACCGCAGCGGGCGGCCGATACCGCCGAGGACGTCGCCGACGGCCGTTGGTGACGCACGTCGGCCGGAGGACACGAACTCCTCGTCCCCGACTGTGACCACCACCGGGATTACCGTCGCAGTATGTCCGACATCGGTGACTTCGAGTACGAACGGAAGTTCTTCGTTCGCGACATGCCGGCCGTCGCGGCGTCGGACCCCACCCCGCTGTTGATCGCACAGGCGTATCTGTTCGCCTCCGACGGTTACGCGGTGCGGGTGCGCCTGCAGGGACCGGCCCCCGCCGACCTGGATGCGACCCCGGCGCAGCTGGTGACCGCGCTGGGCGACGAGGCCATGGGCACCATGACCGCCAAAGGCCCGGCCGCCGGCGGCACCCGCTACGAGGCCGAGCGCGAACTCGATCCGTTGGTGGCGGGCCAGATCGTCTCGCGGGCCGACCATGTGGTGCTCAAGGTCCGCTCGTCGGTCTGGCTCGGTGAGGACGGGTGGGTGATCGACCGCTTCCTCGCCGCCAATGCACCGCTGTTGATGGCCGAGGTCGAACGCGACGGTCCTGTGGTCGATCTCGCGATTCCGGCGTTCTGCGTCACCGAGGTCTCCGAGGACGACCGGTTCCGCAACGAGTACCTGGCCCACCATCCCTTCGGATCGTGGTCCGCGGAGTATCTGCGCGAATTCGATTCGCGTGGAGCGGCTTTCGTCGACAGCCTCGGACAGAACCGGTTCGACGGCCACTAGTGGTCGGATCAGTAGTCGACGCGGAATCCGCCGATGACGGTGATCGTGTTCCCGTCCGGATCGGTGAGCGCGGACAACCGCACGCCCTTGTTCGCCTCGACCACCTCGCCGGGCTCGAGCCCCCGCGCCCGTAGCCCCGCGAGAGAGGCCTCGAGATCGTCGACGGCCAGGTTGAACAGTCCCGATCCGGCGCGGTTCTCGTCGCAGAACACCTGAAGCCACGCTCCAGGCAGCACCTGCCACTCGATCAGGCTGGGCATCGGGTTGTTGTCCGCAGGCCTGCCGAACAGCGCGGTGAACCACGGGCGGCTGGCCTCGATGTCGGTGACGGGCAGAACGGCGAGGAGGTTGGTGAAAGCCATATGGTGCTGACCCGCAGGACCGCCGGGACTCATCGTCACGTCGCGTAATCCCAGAACTGGAGCTCGTGCACGGTCGCGAACACCGTCAACGTCACCGCGTAGACCGCGAGAATCACCCCAACCCCGGCTGCGCTCACGCGGGCACCGGAGCCGTCAACCGGGTCCAGCCACCGGCGCAGCGGGCGCGATGCGGCGGGCATGAGCCACCACTGCATCGCGACGATGCTGACGATCTGGCTGATCCACAGACCCAGCCACGGTGGCGCACCCGCGTGATCGACGACGGGCCCGAGGAAACGGGACAGCAGCATCACCGTCGGGTAG
The DNA here is from genome assembly GCF_055419565.1 of Mycobacterium sp. IDUB_5. Classification (NCBI taxonomy): domain Bacteria; kingdom Bacillati; phylum Actinomycetota; class Actinomycetes; order Mycobacteriales; family Mycobacteriaceae; genus Mycobacterium; species Mycobacterium sp. IDUB_5. The sequence goes on along the minus strand of NZ_JBVAXX010000001.1, from coordinate 564,339 downwards.
AGCACGGCGAGCACCAACATCGCCGACTTCCAGTTGGGCGTCATCAGCGTCCGTCCGTCCTGTACCCGCACCGTGGTGCCGAACGGTGTGGTGCCAGTGCTGAAGTCTCTGCTCAGGGTGCCGCGCATCCGCTCGAGTGCGGCATCGCGTTCGGCGGACGCGAGCCACTGCGCCAGCTGCGCGCCCGTGCGGAACCGCACGACCGAGGTCCACTCGCCGTCCCGGTCACCTGCCACCAGGACCGTCCCGAGGTAGCCCGGCAGCGCAGCCGCCGCGCGCGACAGCCGGGCCTGTGTGGCCCGGAACTCGTTGTCGCGACCTGCGGCCACGACATGCCCGAACACGCTGATGCCCGACGCCTCCAGGTTCTCGGCAGAGGTGACCAGGTCCGTCGTCGCGGTCCAGAATCCCCGAGCACGCCCGTCGCGCAGCACCTCCGCGCGGTCGGGGCTGTCCAGCCATCCGTGTAACACTGCATCCTCGGAAAACGTCACGGCCACAGCACGATCCGACGTGGGGTCCACGCCATCGGATATCCGACCCGCCAGGTACCCGTCCGCATTTCGCGCCGAGGTCAGGAGCTGCTCGGCCCACCGGGTGAACGCCGCGTCGTCGCCGTCGGCGTGGAAGACCGTCACCGCTGTTGCCGGGCGCGGACCGGGCTGTGTCATTAGACGACGATACCGGCGGGGCTTTGCTAGGTTTTGCCGGTGTCATGGGGATCCGTGCTGACCGAGCTCGTCCCGCTGGGCCTTGTCGTCGCACTGTCGCCGGTGACCATCATTCCCGCGGTGCTGGTCCTGCAGACCCCGCATCCGCGGCCCACCGGGCTGGCCTTCCTCGCCGGCTGGATCGTCGGCCTCGCGGCTCTGACGTCGGTGTTTCTTGAGCTGTCGAACCTGATCGGCGGCATCGGCACCAAGCCGCCGGGCTGGGCGTCGTGGCTGCGCATCGTCGTCGGGGCGGCGTTGATCGCGCTCGGCGTGTACCGCTGGATCAACCGCGCGAAGTCCGAGCACATGCCCGGCTGGATGACCCGGATGAGTTCCCTGACCCCAGCCAAGGCGGGGGTGACCGCACTGACCCTCACCGTCGTCAACCCGAAGGTGCTGTTCCTGTGCGCCGCAGCCGGTTTGGCGATCGGATCGGCAGGCATCGACGTGCCGACGGTGTACGCCGCGGTCGCCTGGTACGTGCTCGTCGCGGGATCCACGGTGCTCTTGCCGGTGCTGGCCTATGCCGTGTCCGGGCAGCGGCTCGACCCGACGCTGGCCCGGATCCGGGCGTGGCTGGAGCGCCAGCACGCGGCGCTCATCGCCGCCATCTTCGTGGTCATCGGAATCCTGGTGCTCTACAAGGGCATTCACGGCCTGTAGGTGACTCTGCCGCGGGTGACCTAGGATCGTGCGGCGTGGGCCTGGAAGATCGCGAGTCGATGTACATCCTGAGGGATGTGCTCGACACCGACGACGATGCGCTCGTCGGCGACTTCTACACACGCTGGTTTGCCGCCGACCTGTCGGCGCGCGACCTGTTCCCCCCGGAGATGGCCACGCAGCGCAAGGTGTTCGGACACGCGATGACCTGGCTGTGCGACGAGCTGATCGCCCAGCGGGCCGAGGAACCCGTGGCGTTCTTGGCTCAGCTCGGGCGCGATCACCGCAAGTACGGCGTCACGTCCGGGCACTACGAGACACTGCAGCCCGCGCTGCTTGCGACGCTGCGCAGTCATCTGGCCGACCGATGGGATCGGCGCCTCGCCGAGGCGGTCACCGACGTGGTGTCGCTGATGGTGGGCGTGATGAGCGGCGCAGCTGATGCGGAGACCAGTCCTCCGTTCTGCGACGGCACGGTGCTCGAACACCTGCGGCCGGCCCGCGACGTCTCGGTGATCCGGCTCAAGATGGATCACGCGCTCGGCTACCACCCCGGCCAGTACGTGCCGGTGCAGATCCCGCAGTGGCCGCGGCGGTGGCGCTACCTGAGCCCGGCGATCCCGGCCGACCCCGCAGGCTACGTGGAGTTCCACGTGCGGTCGGTTCCCGGCGGCATGGTCAGCAGGGCCATCGTCGGCGAGGCGCGCCCCGGTGACCGCTGGCGGGTGTCCAACCCCCACGGCGCGCTGGAGGTCGACCGCGACGACGGCGACGTCCTGATGGTTGCCGGCAGCACCGGTCTGGCTCCGCTGCGCGCCCTGATCATGGACCTGACCCGGTTCGGGGAGAACCCGCGCGTGCACCTGTTCTTCGGCGCCAAGCACCCCTGTGAGCTCTACGATCTGCGCACGCTGTGGGAGATCGCGGCGACCAATCCGTGGCTGTCGGTGACGCCGGTCTCGGAGTTCGACTTCGATCCGCCGTGGGCGGCGCAGTATCCCGACGTGACGCCGCCGCGGGGCCTGCACGTCCGTCAGACCGGGCGGCTGCCCGAGGTGGTGACCCGCTACGGGAGCTGGGGGGATCGGCAGATCCTGCTCTGCGGCCGACCGGAGATGGTGGCGGCCACCAAGGCCGCGCTGATCGCGAAAGGCGCGCCTGCGCACCGAATTCGCCACGATCCTCTGGCGAGTTGACCGCACGTGGCAGTATCGGTGGCCATGGACACGTTCGAAACCGTGACGCTGCGTGATCCGTCCTCGGCGCTGACAGCCACCTACGTTCCGGCCGCCGGGATGGTGGCCAGCTCGCTGAACGACGACGGCGTGGAATTCCTGGGTCAGCGTCGGGGGCTGCAGGCCTACGTGTCCAACCACAAGACCATGGGCATCCCGATCCTCTACCCGTGGGCCAACCGGTTGAGCAGCATGGGCTACGGGGTCGACGGCGCGGTGGTGACGTTGACGCCGGGCACGGGCGGGGTCCGCACCGACGAGCACGGGGTGCCGATCCACGGGACGTTGGCGGCCTACCCGGATTGGACCGTGACGACGGCGCTGGAGTCGCAGCTGACGGCCGAGCTGGATTTCGCGGCGCGCCCGGCGCTGCTGACCACGTTCCCGTTCCCGCACCTGCTCACGCTCGACGTGACGCTGCGCGACCGCACTCTGACCGTGACGACGACGGTGACCGCGACGACGGGTTCGCGGGTGCCGCTGTGTTTCGGGTTCCACCCCTACCTGCAGTTGCCGGGGGTGCCGCGGGCCCAGTGGCTGATCGAGACGCCGGCGATGCGGTATCAGCCGGTCAACGCCTGGGGCATTCCGACCGGCCGTGTCGAGCCGCGGCCGGCTGCCTCGGAGTTGTTGGGCGACAGGTTCATCGACGAGGGCTTCGACGAGGTGGAGCCGGGCTCGGTGTTCGCGGTCTCCGGCGGCGGCCGCCGCATCGAGGTGCACTACGACGAGGGTTACACCGCCGCCCAGGTGTTCGCACCCGGTGAGGACGACGTGGTGTGCTTCGAACCGATGGCCGCGCCGACTGACGCGCTGCGCCGCGGCGGCTACCGCGAGGTGGCGCCCGGTGAATCGGTCTCCGCGATCTTCCGCGTCGTCGTCAGTTGATCTGCCCCGCGAACCGCGGGTAGTCCTGCACCCAGCGGAACTCGGCGCTGTGCAACGGGAACGACTCCAGATCGACCCGCCGCAACGTCAGGGTGACGGGCTGCCCGGCGACTCTGCCGTCCAGCTCCAGCCGATCCGGGCCGTGCCGCACCGGGCGCAGCTGGAACCCCGCGGATCTCATCGTCCCGTCCGGCTCCACCGTGATCGCCTCGTCACGCAGCGTGCCGTCCACGCGCTGATAGGTGAGCACTCCGGGCAGATCGAAAACGACACGGCGCCAGCCATTGTCGGCGGCGGCAGGGGTGACCTCCCAGATGCCGTAGAGCTCGGGTTTGGCGCGCCCACCCCCGTAGTCGCGCCAGGCCGCCGCGCCCTGGACCAGGCACCCGGCGAGCGCCCACACCCCCAGCAGAGCCACTACGGCGGCGACGATCCGATTCCGACGGGCGTCGGCGAACAGCGGTGGTGTGGTCGTGGGGTGGGCGGGCCGCTGGAGCACCAGCAGGTCGGCGAGTCTGCGGGTCTGCGGCGCGAGCAGGAACAGGCTCATCAGCAACAGGTGCGAGGACAGGATCTTCACGGGCACGTCGTAGCTGAGGTTCAGCAGGAACACCTGGGCCATCGCCATCGCAGCCACCAGGGCGCCGAGCGTGGCGGTCCGATTCCAGAACAGCAGCAGTCCGGCGATGAGTTCGACTGTGCCCAGCGCCATTTCGTAGGGCAGCGAGGTGCCGACCTGCAACCACAGCACTGATGCCGGAGTCAGCTCACCGAACGGCTGCACCAGCGCCGCCAACGGCGGGGCAGGCATCTGGGTCGGGATCACCTTCGCGATGCCGTAGAACAGCAGCTGCCCGCCCAGACACACCCGGAGGAAGACACAGAACCAGGCGTGCAGACGAGGGTACTGCGTGCGGCGGCGGTCGGCGATCGACCAGAGGAGCGTGGCCAGCGCCGAGATCACCACGAGGACGAACAGCATCACCCAGATGACAGCCTGATCGCCGCTCCCCGAATCGCGGTGCAGCACCGCGTCCACGCCGAACATATGCTGCCCGATCCACGTCAGCGCCGGTTCTATCAGCGTCATCTGCCAGACCACGGCGTCGGAGGGCAACCAGCGGGCGAGGACGCCGACGTAGACGAAGAGGATCTGCGCGAACAGCAGGCAGAAGAGGCCGAAGTAGACAACGCAGAAGCGGAAGGCGATGCGTGTCATGGGATGCCAGGGCGTGGACACACCGTCCATGGTGACCCTCGGCGGCTGCGGTGATCAACCGTGCCCACCCCCGCGTCCAGACGGGGGCTGCCCCCCGGCTCAGGCCGCCGTGATGCGCGCGCGCACCTCGAAGTCCAGACCGAGCGCCTCCGCGACGTAGATGTCCTGGTTGAGCTGGTTCCCCGACATCGACACCTCACCTCGCGGACTCACGTAGGTGAGGTTCTCGGCGGCCAGGGTCATCGCCGCAACGTCAAGGGAGCCGGCCCGCCGTGCCAGCGCGATCAGCAAGGTGATTGCCTCGTAACAGGATTCGCCGATACTGTTCAGAGCGGGCGCGGCCAAGCCGAAGTGGCGGTAGTAGCGGGCGGCGAACTCCATGCCGGCCGCGGTGTTGAGCGCCTCGAAATAGCCTGCGGTAGCGAAGAGTCCGTCGTTGCTGCCGTATCCACTGGCCAGCAGCATGTTCTCCTCGACATGCGGGCTGAGCCGCGGTACCGACGCCGCGAGACCGCAGCCGGCGAACTGACGGTTGAACGCCACCCCGTCGCCGCCGACGAGCAGCAGCACGACGCCGACGCCCTGCGCGCCGGTGATCTCGACCTGGCGGATCGCGGTGCTGAAGTCCTCGGTGCCCAGCGGCAGGTAGATCTCGTCGACGAGGGGGCGGCCCTGTGCACGCGCATGCCACCGGGCTGCCGCGCCGGTCTGCTTGGGCCAGATGTAGTCATTGCCGATGACGATCCAGCGGTCGACGCCGTATTCCGCGGTCATCCAGTCCATGGCGGGCAGGAGCTGGCGCGACGGCGTCTCCCCGGTGAGGAACAGCCCCGGTGTGCGCTCGCCGCCTTCGTAGAGCGGCCCGTACACGTACGGGATGCGACCCGCGGTCACCTTGGCCAACGCCTGCCGGACCGGGGAGATGTGCCAGCCGGTGACGGCGTCGACCATCCCGTGCGCCACCAGACGGCCGACCTCTGCGGCCACGACCTCGGGTGCGCGGCTGCCGTCGACCGGGGTCAGCCGGACCTGACGGCCGAGGAGGCCCTCGGTGTTGTTGAGGTCGGAGATGGCCAGCTCGGCGCATGCCTCGCAGGACGGTCCGTAGATACCCGCAGACCCACTACGCGGGACCACCAGGGCGATGTCGATGGTGTCCCGGCGCACGCCGAGAGATGAGAGATCCATCGCAGCGCCTCCTCCGTGCGCCCATCGTCGCGGCACCGCATTACCGTGGTGTTGCCGCCCTGTTCTGGTCTCGAAAATCAGCGCGTGTCGAGCGGCAGTTCGGTCACCCGGGCCAGCGTGCGGATCAGGTGCACGGCGGTGTCGTCGCCGAACTCCTCGACCAGCATGGCCTTGACGGCGGCCTCCTGGCGCGCCAGCCGGCGGACCTTGGTCTTGCCCCGCACCGACAGGTGGATGAGCACCCGACGTCGGTCGGTCGCGTCGACCCTGCGAAGCACGAATCCCCCGTCGACCAGCTTGTCCACGATCCGGGTCAGTGACGGTGCGGGAATGCCCATGGCCGTTGCGATCTCGGTCATCGTGAAGCCGTCCCCGCTGCGCAGGGCACCCAGGACACGCCAGCCCTCGAGGCTGGCGATGTCACCGTCGAGCAATCCCTGCGACAGCGCGTCGCTCCACCAGCGTCCGAGCCGGAAGAACACCTCGGAGACGCTCTCGGTGGCGATGGACGTCGGCACAGCGCTCCTCATGTCGGTTGCTTCCATAAAACAAAATTTGTGATTCGTAGCATAACCGGGCTAGCCCGGCGCAGCCACCGTCCGTGGCGCGGCCACACGCTCGATCAGCGCAGCGCCCCACTCCGAGGCGAGTCCGAAGCAGGCGCCGACAGCAGCGGTGACGGCGGCCACCAGTGCTGGATGCCCCAATCCCGTTGTGGTGATCCCGTTTCCGGTGGCCGCGATCGTCCCGACGGTCATGGCGAACCCGAACACGATCGCCGGCGTCGCGGAGATCCACGGCAATCGCGAGACCTGGACCATCGTCAGGCTGCCGATACCGACAGCGATCGACAGCAGGAGCGCGCTACCGCTGGCCTGAACAGCCAGTAGCGTGGCGGTCGCGATCGCGATTCCGGTCCAGTTGCACGCCATCGACTTCAGCAGACCCGAGACCCCGGATCCGACGAAGAAGAACGACGCCCACGCCAGGAACAGCACCCACACCGGCAACGGCCACACCGTCGCAGTCATCAGGGTGGACATCATGCCCAGCACGCCGACGCTGATCGACAGTGCGGTGATCTTCGACATCGCGCGCCTCTCAGTGCTCGTGGGGGTGGTCATGATCGTGGTCATGATCGTCGTGCGCCAACCGGAGTGACTCGATCCGCACACGTTCCTCGAGGCCGGCCTCGGCGATGAACTGCTTCTCGACAGCGAGCCGGCAGAACGCTTCTCCGAACTGGCGGTAGTACACCGACGGGTCGCAGACGTCGTCGATCCCCGACTCGCCGATCACCTCGATCAGATGCTTCTTGAACTCGTCCCACGTGAACACGCCTGCCTGGCACATCTGCACGACGAGGCCGAAAAGCCGCCCCTGCCATGGCGCGTCGAAGACCAGCTCGCCGTTGGAGCGCGGTAGTGCCGCTGCCGTACCGGGTGCGTCGAACTCGACGATGGTGGGTGCCGACATGTCAGGCCGCCTTCGGCGCAGACAGCAGCGCGGTGCCGACCATGGAGTCCCGGGTGACCAGCGCGACGAGTTCGTCCTCGCTGAGGTCCTCGGTGCCCGCGGGGCGCTGCGGGATCACGAGGTAGCGGATCTCGGCGCTGCTGTCCCAGATGTCGATGTGGACGTCGTCGGGCAGCGTCACCCCGAACTCGGCCAACACACTGCGCGGTTCCTTGACCACGCGCGCCCGGTACTGGGGGTACTTGAACCAGGCCGGCGGAATACCCAGCAGCGTCCACGGGTAGCAGGAGCACAGCGTGCACACCACGACGTTGTGCCGCTCGGCGGTGTTCTCGACCGCCACCATGTGCTCGGTCTGCAGGCCGGTGAAACCCATGTCGGCGATCGCCGCGGTGGCGTCTGCGAGTAACCATTCGCGGTACGTCGGGTCGGTCCAGGCCCGGACCACGACCTTGGCACCGTTGACCGGGCCCATGTCGTTCTCGAATGACGCGACCACCGCGTCGACGGCCTCGTGCTCGGCGAGACCCTTTTCCACCATCAGCGACTCGAGTGCATTCACGCGTGCCTCGACATCGCTCAACGACAGCCAGTCCATCTGCTTCTCCTTGGTTTCCTTGGTCACTGGGGCTACTGGGTCACTTGCCGATGGGTTCGAGGTAGCTCTCGAACAGGTCGGCGTAGAGGTCGAATTCCTCGGCCGCGTCGTCTCCCCACAGCTCGGTCGAGCTGAACTTGACCATGTAGAGCTGGTGCGGGACGTCCTTGTACTCATGGGCGCTGGCCGCGGGATCGTGAAATGCCCCGTACTGCTTGGCGATCACACCGCGGGCACGACGCAGATAACCGGGCAGCCGGTTGTGCGTCGTGGCGCTGATGTTGCGCACCACGACCTCATCACCCACCGCGAACGCGGGCGGGTTGTCGGCGGGCAGGTCGTGCGGGGTGCCGGCCCACAGCACGTCGATCATGGTCTTCGCGAACGGTGAGAGCGTGTCGGGCTTCGTCGGATGCGGGGTCATCTCGGGCTTCCCGAGCTCGGCCATCCGCGCATCGACCTCCTCGTGCGAGATGTATCCCTTGTCGTTGAGCAGCTTCTCGACCGAGAACAACCAGTGGGCGTAGTACGTGGAGTCCAGATAGTCGCTCCACTTCATCAACTCGATGCCATGCCGCTGCTCGTCGAGGTTGAAGGCGCCCTTCGCGATCGCCATGGCCGTGACCGCGTGCATGCGGCCCTCGAAGGGATAGCGCCAGTCGGGAATTCCGGGCTCGAGGAATTCCTCGGCGATGGCTCCCACGCCATCGCGCCCACCGAGATCATGCGGACCATGCATCTGGCCGGCCTCCTTATTTCAAGTGGTCAATACTTTCACCAGAAACTATGTGCACGGAGGGGGCGGTTCCGCAATCGCTCGAGGCAGCCGTTACAGCGCCTTAACCTGGGGACGGGTTCTTGTTAAATCTGCGTATCGCTGGCGTCGGGAAGCCGCATTCGAGTTGACGTGACCAGGCCTGCTTTCCACACTTGCCATCGTCAGAAATATTTCCAATCCGCAACTTTTGCGGAGATTAAGGGGCCGCTCATGACCACACCGACCGCCGCGACAGCACGCGCGGGAGCCATCGACACCTCCCGCCTGGAAGGGGCGCTGTGGCTCACCGCGACCACCGTCCTGGCCCTGATCGCCTACTACTTCCTCGGCTACGACCAGGGTGCGGTGTCGGTGTTCGGGTCCGACACCCACGTGCACGAGTTCCTGCACGACGCCCGCCACCTGCTCGGTTTCCCCTGCCACTAGGAAGGTCGCGACCATGGAGAAACGCATCATCGGGCTGGGGATCGCCGGCGGATTCGCGGCCGGCATCGTCACCTTCGCGTTCGCGCGCTGGCAGCTCGCGCCGCTGATCGCCGAAGCCATCGACTACGAGGAGCAGCGCTCGCACGCCGAGGAAGCACTGAGTGGCGGGCACGGCCACGAGCACGAGGTGTTCAGCCGGGCCGTGCAGGAGAACGTCGGATCGGCGGTGGGCACGGTGGCCTTCGGTGTCATCATAGGGGCCCTGTTCGCCGTGGCGCTGGCCATGGTGATCGTCGCCGTCATGCGCCACCGTCCGCACGCGAATCTGTCCGGTGTCGCCATCGCAAGCGCCGCAGCCGGTTTCGTCTGCGTGGCCGTGGTTCCGTTCCTGGCCTACCCCGCCAATCCTCCGGGCGTCGGGCTGTCGGAGACCGCGGGTGACCGCACCGTGGCCTATCTGATCGTGGTTGCCGCCTCACTCGCGGCAGCTGTCGTTGCGCTGATCGTCGGACTGCGTCTCGCGTCACGGATCGGCGGTGCCGCTGCCGCGGCGGCCGCGGTCACCGGTTACCTCGCGGTGATGACCGTCGTCGTCATCGCGCTGCCCGCGTTCCGGGAGGTCCCCGTCGGGTTCCCGGCTGACGTGCTCGCCGACTTCCGGCTGTCGTCACTGGTCGGTCAGGCCTTGATGTGGGCGACGCTCGGCGCGGTGACGTCCGTGCTGCTGCCCCGGGTTCTCGCCCCTTCCATGGCAGGAGCTGCCCGTGCAGGTCGTTGAATTCACCCCCAGCCGGGACCAGTACGTCTGGACATTCGGTGGCGCGGAACCGGTGACGGAGGTGGAACCCGGTACGGCACTACGCTTGTGGACCGAAGATGCCTTCGCCGGCCGGGTCACGTCCCGTGACGACCGACCCAGCCAGGTGCTCAATCCGAAGGAACTGAACCCCCAGACGGGACCCTTTTACGTCCGGGGCGCCCAGCCCGGGGACACTCTGGCTCTGCATGTGGTGTCGCTGACCCCGGCGCGGGATTGGGCTGCATCGACGACGATTCCGCTGTTCGGCGCCCTCACCGGGACCGACCGCACCGCCGGTCTTCAGCCGCCGCTGCCGGAGCTGACGTGGATCTACACCGTCGACCGGGCCACCGACACGGCGCTGTTCACCGCGCACCAGTCGGATTTCGAGCTGCGGCTGCCGCTGGCACCGATGCTCGGCACCGTCGGGGTGGCACCCGCCCTGCGGGAGGTCCGAACGACGCTGGTGCCGGACTACTTCGGCGGCAACATGGACACCCCCGAACTCCGGGCCGGCACCACGGTGTATCTCGGGGTCAACGTCGACGGCGCCCTGTTCTCGGTCGGGGACGGCCACTACCGGCAGGGCGAGGGCGAAACCTGCGGCACCGCATTGGAAGGGGCGATGGACGTGACGCTCATCGTCGACCTGATCAAGGGCAACGCGCCCGCATGGCCCCGGCTCGAACACGACGACGCCTTGCTGACCGTGGGGTCGGCGCGTCCACTCGAAGATGCGTGGCGCTGCAGCCAGGTGGAGATGGTGCGCTGGTTGGTGGAGCTCTACGGGCTGGGCGAGTTGGACGCCTATCAACTGTGTAGCCAGTTGTGCCGCTCGCCGCTGGCCAACGTCGTCGACGTGAACTACAGCGCCGTCACCAAGATCGCGAAAGACCTTCTGCCCGAGGCACACCCGTATGCGGGGATGCATTCCTCGTTGCGGTCGCGAGGGGCGCTGCTCTCCTGAGGCTCAGCGCTGGTTGCGCGGCTGCCAGACAACCAGCGCTGTGCTCTTGGGCCGAGGTTGGGCACGCAGGTGCTCGACCTCGGCGGTGAGTTCACGCACCCGCGCCTGCAGCGCCTCGACCTGATTGGTCAGCTCGATGATGCGCTTGATACCGGCCAGGTTGACACCCTCGTCCTGCGACAGCCGTTGAACCTCACGCAGAAGGTCGACGTCGCGCTGCGAATAGCGCCGTCCCCCACCGGATGTCCGCTCCGGGCTGACCAGGCCGAGCCGGTCGTAGGTGCGCAGCGTCTGCGCATGCATACCGGCCAGCTCGGCCGCGACCGAGATCAGGAACGTCCTGGCCTGGTCATTGTGGTCTTTGCGCCCGGGACTCACTGGACACCGGCCCATCCCGCCCGCGGATCGAAGCCGCTGGCGCGCTCGGCTTGTGCGTAGGCCTCCAACGCTTCGGCGGCCTCACCTTCGAGATTCGACGGCACGGCCACCTTGACGGTGACCAGCAGGTCGCCGTTGCCACCGGAGCGTTTGGGCACGCCGCGACCGCGCACCCGCAGGATGCGTCCGTCCGACGTCCCCTTGGGCACCCGGACCCCGACCTTGCCTTCCAGCGTCGGCACGGACAGCGTTGTGCCCAAAGCCAACTCGTGGAAGCTGACGGGCACGGTGACCGTCAGGTCGTCGCCGTTGCGGCCGAACACCTTGTCGGGGCGCACATGCACGGTGACGTAGAGGTCACCTGACGGGGCACCGCGTAACCCGGCCTCACCTTGCCCGGCAAGCCGGATGCGTTGTCCGTCTTCGACTCCCGGCGGGATCCGCACGTTGATGGTGCGCGTGCGGGTGGTCACGCCGGTGCCTTTGCACTCGTCGCAGGGGTGCTCGATGATCGACCCGCTGCCACGGCATTCCGTGCACGGCTCGGAGAAGCCGAAGGCGCCCTGATTACGGCTGACCACGCCGGCGCCGTTGCAGTTCGGGCAGACCTTCGGGCTGGTGCCGGGGCGGGCACCGCTGCCGTGGCAGTTCGTGCACGGGGCAGGGCTGGTGAGCCGCAACGGCATCGCCACACCCTTGGTGGCCTCGAGAAAACTCAGCTCGGTCTCGGTCTCGAGGTCGTTGCCCCGCCGGGGACGGCTCGGACGCGGCTGCTGCGCGCCGCGACCGAACAACCCACCGAACAGGTCACCGATGTTCGCACCGCCGGTCTGACCGGCCGCATCGAACAGGTCGTTGAGGTTGAACTCCTGACCGTCGCCTGCACCGAACCCGCCGAATCCGCCACCGCCGCCGCTGTAGCGGCCCCGGCCGAATCCGCCACCCGCGAAGAGCCGACGGGTCTCGTCGTACTCCTTACGTTTGGCGGGGTCGGTCAGCACTTCCTTGGCCTCCGAGGCGGCCTTGTACCGCTCCTCGGCCGCGGCATTGCCGGGGTTTCGGTCGGGGTGGTTCTCGGCGAGAATCTTTCGGGCAGCCCGCTTGATCTCGTCCTGGCCGGCGTCGGAGGCGACGCCGAGCTCCTTGTAGAAGTCCTTTTCAACCCATTCACGCTGGGCCATACCGCGTCACCTCCTCACCCTTTCGCATACCTGTGTGTTGCGGTTTCAATTCCTATGATTCTGATGGGTTTTGCGGCTCTTGGTCGGCATTCGCCGATCCTGCCGCGTCGGGCACGGTGTCGACGACGCCCACCATCGCGTGGCGAACGACGTGATCGCCGACGGTGTAGCCGCGCCGCATGACCGTCCCGACCACCGGATGGGTGCCGTCGCCTTCGTGCTGCACCGCTTCGTGCAGCGACGGATCGAAGGCGTCGCCCTCCTCGCCGAACGGCTTGAGACCCAACCCTTCGAGGGTCGAAACCAGCTTGTCCGCAACGGCTTTGAGCGGCCCGGAGTCCAGGTCGCCGTGTGCGCGGGCCCGCTCGAGATCGTCGAGCACGGGCAGCAGCTGGGTCACCACGTGAGCCTTGGCCCGCTCGGTGGCCACCTGCTGGTCGCGCAGCGACCGCTTGCGGTAGTTCGCGAAATCGGCTTGCACCCGCTGCAGGTCGGCCAGCAGCTCGGCCGCCTGGTCCTGCGACTCCTCGGACGCGGTCGGCACCTCCTCAGCCGGCCCGGAGGCCGGCTCAGGTGCGTCGCGCACCTGGCCGGTCTGCGGGTCTATACGGCGTTTGTCGGTGACGGTGATCGGTTCCTGCTCGTCACTCACTTGCGCTCCTGATCGTCCTCAACAACCTCGGCGTCGACAACGTCATCGTTGGAGCTCGAGCTCGAGCCACCCGGGGCGTCGCCGCCCGCGGAGCCCTGCTCGGCCTGGGTGGCCTCGTAGATCGCCTGGCCCAGGGCCTGGCTCTCGGTGCCCAGCTTCTCCATCGCGGACTTGATCGCCGAGATGTCGGTGCCGGCGAGGGCGGACTTGGCCTCGGCGATGGCGCCGTCGACCTTGGTCAACGTGTCCTCGGAGACCTTCGACCCACCTTCGGAGGACGCTGCACTGCGTTGTTCGGCGACGAACTTCTCCGTCTGGTAGACCAGCGACTCCGCCTGGTTGCGGACGTCGGCCTCTTCGCGACGCTTGCGATCCTCGTCGGCGTGCGCTTCGGCGTCCTTGATCATCCGGTCGATCTCTTCCTTGGAGAGGCCGGAGCCCTCCTGGATCTTGATCGTGTTCTCCTTGCCGGTGCCCTTGTCCTTGGCCGTGACGTGCACGATGCCGTTGGCGTCGATGTCGAAGGTGACCTCGATCTGGGGCACACCGCGCGGAGCCGGCGGGATGCCGGTCAGCTCGAAGCTGCCGAGCAGCTTGTTGTGCGCGGCGATCTCACGCTCGCCCTGGAACACCTGGATCTGCACAGACGGCTGGTTGTCGTCGGCCGTGGTGAACGTCTCGGACCGCTTGGTCGGGATCGTGGTGTTGCGCTCGATGAGCTTGGTCATCACGCCGCCCTTGGTCTCGATACCCAGGCTCAGCGGGGTGACGTCGAGCAGGAGCACGTCCTTGACCTCGCCCTTAAGCACGCCGGCCTGCAGGGCAGCTCCGACCGCTACGACTTCATCGGGGTTGACGCCCTTGTTGGGCTCCCGGCCGCCGGTCATCTCCTTGACGAGCTCGGACACCGCAGGCATACGGGTCGAGCCACCGACCAGCACGACGTGATCAATGTCGCCGACGGCGATGCCGGCGTCCTTGATCACCTGCTGGAACGGCTTGCGGGTGCGGTCCAGCAGATCCTGGGTGATGCGCTGGAACTCGGCGCGCGTGAGCTGCTCGTCGAGGAACAACGGGTTCTTGTCCGCGTCGACGGTGATGTAGGGCAGGTTGATCGAGGTGCTCTGCGAGCTCGAGAGCTCGATCTTGGCCTTCTCGGCCGCTTCACGCAGCCGCTGCATCGCCATCTTGTCCTTGGTCAGGTCAATACCCGCGGTGCTCTTGAACTTGTCGACGAGCCATTCGACGATCCGGTCGTCCCAGTCGTCGCCACCGAGGTGGTTGTCACCGGAGGTCGCGCGGACCTCGACGACACCCTCGCCGATCTCGAGCAGGGACACGTCGAACGTGCCACCACCGAGGTCGAACACCAGGATGGTCTGCTCCTTCTCGCCCTTGTCCAGGCCGTAGGCCAGCGCGGCCGCGGTCGGCTCGTTGACGATGCGGAGCACGTTGAGGCCGGCGATCTGGCCGGCTTCCTTGGTGGCCTGCCGCTGGGCGTCGTTGAAGTACGCGGGCACGGTGATCACCGCGTCAGCGATGTCCTCCCCCAGGTAGGACTCGGCGTCGCGCTTGAGCTTCATCAGCACGCGGGCGCTGATCTCCTGCGCGGTGTAGTTCTTGCCGTCGATCTCCACGGTCCAGTCGGAGCCCATGTGCCGCTTCACCGAACGGATCGTCCGGTCGACGTTGGTCACCGCCTGGTTCTTGGCGGGCTGACCGACCAGTACCTCGCCGTTGCGCGCGAACGCGACGACCGACGGGGTGGTGCGGGAGCCCTCGGAGTTCGCGACGACGACGGGGTCGCCGCCCTCCAGAACTGCGACGACGGAGTTGGTGGTCCCGAGGTCGATGCCGACCGCACGAGCCATAGTTACTGCCTCCTGATTAGACGAAACGTGTGTACTGAGTGCACCAGGCTCAAGACTGCTCTTCGAAGGCGGGCCCTGTCAAGCAGAACTTGAGTCGATGCCACTCAACTGTCGAAGGTGTCAACGGGTCGGCGGCGAGATTTGTTCCCAGGGCGTGACACCCACCGCGAAAGTGCACTCACCGTCGCTGCAACGCGCCTTCAACTACCGCCAGGGCACTTTCGCGATGGCTGGGCGCATCGCGGGCGCAGTCACGGCTGCGATCGCGCGCGATTCACGACCATGGCTTCTCACTGGGTGGCAGGTCAGCCGAACGCCAGCTGCAGACCTGTGAACGCCAGCACCCCGAAGGACGAGTCGCCGAACACCGACAGTGCCGCGAGCACGGCGACGAGGGCGGCGCCCAGTCCGCAAGCCGACAGGAACTCCGCAGGGGTCCGCGCCTCTTCAGCTGTCATGACTCCATGCTGGCCGCCGCGCAGCCTGCCGCGCGCGAGTACTTCTACGCCGACCGCGAGTCACTCCCGTCACACGGATAACACGCTGCGTAGGCTGGGGCAGGTGAACACGCGGCTGGTGGCGACAGGGTTGTTGGCCGTCGCCGCGCTCACCGGCTGCCAGTCCTCGATCGACGGCACCGCCACCCGCAGCCCGGACACCGGCATCGAGCCGAACTTCCCCACCCCCCGGCCCAGCCGTTCGACGCCGCCGCCCAGCCCTCCCACACCTGCACCGCCGTCCACGACCATCCGCGCACCGTCGGGTGAGGTGCTCAGCCCACAGAACGGCTACGTCTTCATCCAGACCAAGTCCGGCAAGACCCGCTGCCAGCTCGACGAGCAGGAGGTCGGCTGCGAGTCGGCCTTCACCAACGCCCCCGAGGTCGAGGGCGAGCCGGCCAACGGCGTACGCCTGACCGCCGACGGCCGGGTCAGCTGGGTGCTCGGCAATCTCGGCGCCATCCCGGCCGTCACGTTGGACTACAGCACCTACTCCGCACTCGGGTGGACCATCGACGCGACAGAGGACGGCACCACCTTCACCAACGACGGCACCGGGCACGGCATGACGATCAGCACCGAGGGTGTCGAGAGCTTCTAGGGTTTGACCCGCCCGGTGCGCCGGGAACAGGCGGTGGGTGCACACACACGACCTCGTTGTCATCGGGGCCGGCTCGGGCAACATGGTCATCGACGACCAGTTCGCCGATCTGGACGTCGCGATCATCGACGATCGAAAGTTCGGCGGCACCTGCGTCAACTACGGATGCATCCCGTCGAAGATGCAGTCCTACACCGCTGCGGTCGCCGACACCGTCGCTGCGGCCGGGCATTTCGACATCGACGCCGGCAACCCGCGCATGCGCTGGTCGGACGTCCGGAATCGCGTCTTCCGTCGCACCGACGCGCTGGCCGATGAGGGTGAACAAGGGCGCCGAGACAGTGATTTCATCAGCGTCTACCACGGGCACGCGCGCTTCACGGGTCCGCGCCGGGTGGAGGTTGCGACGGACGACGGCACCGTCGAGATCGCAGGCGAGCGGATCGTGATCGCGGCGGGAAGCCGCCCGGTGGTGCCCGACGCCGTCGCGGACTCGGGTCTGCCTTACGAGACATCCGACACGGTGATGCGACGCGACGCGCCACCTGAGCATCTCGCAGTGCTCGGCGGCGGCTACATCGCCGCCGAGCTCGCGCACGTCTTCTCCGCCGCCGGCAGTCGCATCACGATCATCGAGAAGTCGGGGCGACTTCTGGGAAGTCCGCAAGACGACGCCGTGCGCGACGTGTACACGGACCTGATGCGCGACACCTACGACCTGCGGTGCGGCACGGCGCTCGTCACAATCGCCGGCAGGCCAGGGGATCTGACGATCGAGCTCGACGACGGCACGTCGGTGAAGGCCGACACGCTGCTGGTCGCCGCGGGACGCCGCTCCAACAGCGACCGCCTCGATGTCGAGAAGGCCGGCATCGACACCCACGACGACGGCCGCATCGCCGTGGACAGCTACTGCCGCACCTCCGCCGAGGGGATCTTCGCCCTCGGCGACGTCAGCACCCCGATCCCCCTCAAACACGTCGCCAATCGCGAGGCCGGCATCGTCAAGCACAATCTGCTGTACCCCGACGACCTCCGGGAGATCATTCACGACCTGGTGCCGTCGGCAGTGTTCACCAACCCCCAGATCGCGTCGGTCGGGCGGACCGAAGACGACTGTCGGCGTGAGGGACTCGAGTACCGCGTCGGCATCGCCGAGTACTCCGATGTGGCCTACGGATGGGCCATGCAGGACACGACGGGGCTGTGCAAGGTGCTCACCGAACCCGGCGGAGCGATCCTGGGCGCCCATCTGATCGGCGGCCAGGCCGCCAGCCTGATCCAGATCTTCGTCGTCGCCATGAACTTCGGCATCACCGCACAGGACCTTGCAGGCCGGCCCTACTGGATCCATCCGGCGCTCACCGAAGTCGTCGAAAACGCACTGTTGAACCTCCAGGAGTCAGCCACATGACTGTCGATCCGTTCGTCCTGGTGCTCTTCGGCGCCCGCGGCGACCTTGCCCGCCGGATGCTGTTCCCCAGCATCTACCGGCTCGCCGCAGCCGGGCACTTCCCCGACGAGTACGCGATCGTCGGATCGGGACGCAGCGCACCCGACAGCATCGACGCCTTCCGCGAGTCGGTCCGCACCGGGCTGTCGGAGTCGATCGATGATCTCGACGCCGACGTCGCCGACAAGCTGTTGCAGCGCCTGTCTTTTCAGACCTCGAATGCCGACGACGGCGCCGATCTGGCGTCGGCGGTGTCCGCCGCCAAGTCCGATCTCGGCGCAGACGCCCAGACGGTGATCTATCTGTCGGTGCCACCCACGGCAATGGAGTCGATGATCGCGATGCTGGGCCGTGAAGGGCTCGCCACCGACGCCCGGATGATCATCGAAAAGCCCTTCGGCACCGATCTCGACAGTTCGCGCGCTCTCGATGCCACGGTGTCGTCTGTCACCGAAGAGAGCTTGGTCTACCGCATCGATCACTTCCTGGGTAAGGAGGCCGTGCAGAACATCCTCGCTCTGCGCTTCGCCAATGCGATCCTCGAATCCGCCTGGAACAGAGACAATGTCGAGTCGGTGCAGATCGATGTTCCCGAGGACCTCGGACTGGAGGGCAGGGGCAGCTTCTACGAGTCCACCGGATGTTTTCGGGACATGGTGACCACCCACCTGTGCCAGGTGCTCGGGTTCGTCGCGATGGAAAGGCCGGAGACGGTGGACGCCGACGCGCTGCGAGAAGCCAAAGCCGCGGTGTTCCAGGCGATGCGCCCGCTGGACCCCGACCGGGTGGTCTTCGGACAGTACGACGGTTACCGCGACGACGAAGATGTCGCAGATGATTCGCAGGTGGAGACCTTCGTGGCCCTCGAAGCTTTCGTCGACAACGAGCGCTGGCGCGACGTGCCGTTTTATCTGCGCACCGGAAAAGCACTGGCAGACAATCGACGCAGCGTCACGATGACGTTCCGCACGCCGCCGTCCCCGTTCACCGGAGACGCGCCGGAGCCTGACGAGCTCGGACTCGAGCTGAGTCAAAAGCCCTCGGCCACAGTTGTTCTCAACGTCAAGCGGCCTGGAGCGGACACCGTCGTCGAACCGCTGCGCACCCAGCTCGACGTGGCCCGGACCGACCACCAGGACGACGCGCTCGAGGCTTACGAGCGGCTGCTGCTCGATGTCATGCGCGGCGATCAGACACTGTTCGCCCGGGGCGACGAGGTGGACCGGCTCTGGCAGGTGTGCCAACCCGTTCTCGACAATCCGCCGTCCGTGCAGCCCTATGCCCAGGGGTCGTGGGGCCCAGAATCCGCGCTGACGCTGCCCGGCCCTCGCGGGTGGCGGCTACCTGATGCCTGATGGCCCGTCGATCGCGCAACACGGATTGATCGGCGATCTGCGGACGTGCGCGCTGGTCGCCACCGACGGCACCGTCGACTGGTTCTGCGCGCGGAGGTTCGACTCCCCCAGTGTCTTCGGCGCGATCCTCGACACCGACTCTGGCGGTAGCTGGACACTGACACCTGTCTGCGACAGTGCCGCGTCCCACCAGTTCTACCTGCCCGAATCAGCCACGCTGATCACCCGATTTCTGACAGAGCACGGCGTGATCGAGATACACGACTTCATGCCGGTGCTGCGGGCGGGCGACGAGGAGCACCGACAGCGTCTGGTGCGCCGGATCGTCGCGGTGCGAGGCACCACGACCCTGCGGATGACCCTCGACGCGCGGCCGGACTACGGCAGAACGCGGTTCGCCGTGACATCGCGCGCCGGCAGGATCGACTTCCGCTCCGACGAGTTGGCGATGACGCTGACCCCGACCATCGATGTCACCGTGGACGACGGCGTGGTCAGCGCCGAGTTCACGGTGCGCACCGGTGAGGTGACGGAGTTCGTGCTCGAGGTGCTCGACAGCCCCGACGCCGACACCGATGACGCTCACGACGTGGACGCCCTGTTCGAGGCCACCGCCCGGTTCTGGCGGAGCTGGCTGGCGAAGTCACGCTACCGAGGGCGCTGGCGCGAGATGGTGGAGCGCTCTGCGATCACGCTGAAACTGCTCACCCACGAGCCGTCCGGCGCGATCATCGCGGCACCCACCACCAGCCTGCCGGAAACCATTGGTGGCGAGCGTAACTGGGATTACCGGTACGTGTGGATGCGCGACGCGGGATTCAGCCTGTACGCGCTGCTGCGGCTGGGCTTCAACGACGAGGCCAACGCCTTCATCGAATGGCTGTCGCGGCGGCTGGGCCGATGCGAGCGGGAAGCCGACGGCCTGGGGCCGCTGCGGGTGCTCTACGACATCGACGGCAACACGCCCGAGGAGATCGAACTCGACCATCTCCGTGGGCATCTGGACTCGAAGCCGGTACGGATCGGCAACGCCGCAGCCGAGCAACTCCAGCTCGACATCTACGGCGATCTGATCGATTCGGTGTACCTGTTCAACAAGTACGGCGCCGGAATCAGCCACGACGCCTGGTCCGACGTCAGCTACGTGATCGGCTGGGTGGTCGACAACTGGCAGCGCGACGACGCCGGGATGTGGGAGGTCCGCGACGGCGACAAGGCGAACACCACGTCGAGGCTGATGTGCTGGGTCGCGCTGGAACGCGCCATCCGGATCGCCCGGCAGCGCGGTCTGCCCGCCGACCTGGTGACCTGGTCGCGGGTCCGCGACGAGATCTACGACCGGATCATGACAGCGTGCTGGAACGCCGAGCTGGAGACGTTCACCCGGTTCGAGGACGACGACACGCTCGACGCGGGTGTGCTGCTGATGCCGATGGTCAAGTTCATCTCGCCGATCGATCCGCGGTTCCTGTCGACTCTGGCCGCCATCGAACGCCAGCTGGTCACCGACAGCCTGGTCTTCCGGTACGACGACAGCGACGGCCTCGACGGAAAGGAGGGCACGTTCTCGTTGTGCACCTTCTGGTACGTCGAGGCACTCACTAGGGCGGGGCGGCTGCGGGACGCGCAGCTGGCGCTGGAGAAGATGTTCACGTATGCCAACCATGTGGGTCTCTACGCTGAACAAGTGAGCGCCACCGGTGATCAGGTCGGCAACTTCCCACAGGCCTTCACCCACCTGTCGTTGATCAGCGCCGCGATCAACCTCGATCGCGCGCTCGGCTGAAAGGAACTGCACCCATGACCGTCGCGCAGCGGGAACGTGCCGCCCTGGTGTCCACGTTCCGCACCCTCTCGCCCGACTCCCCGACGCTCTGCGACGGATGGGACGCCCGCGAACTGGCCGCCCATCTCGTCGTGCGGGAACGCCGCCTCGACGCCGCGCCCGGCATCCTCATCCCCGCGCTCGCCGGCTACACCGATCGGGTGCAGAAGCAGGTGTCCGCGGCGTCGGACTGGGATGCCCTCGTCAACCAGGTGGCCGAGGGTCCCCCGCTGTATTCGCCGTTCAAGCTGCTCGATCCGATCGCCAACGTGGCCGAGATGTTCATCCACCACGAGGACGTCCGCCGGGCACGCCCGGGCTGGGAACCCCGCCCGCTCGACGATCAGACCGTCTCTGCGCTGCGCCGTCCCGTCGGGATGATGGCGCGGATGACGCTGCGGCGCTCCCCCGCGAAGGTGGTCTTGCAGACGCCGCAGGGCCAGCGCCTCGCCACGGTGGGACGCGGCCCCATGCTGACGGTCATCGGGGACCCGGGTGAGCTGCTGTTGTTCATCACCGGCCGCGACGAAGCCCAGGTCGAGTTCGACGGCCCGCCCGAGCTGGTGGCCACGGTGAAGTCCGCCCGCGGCGGACTGTGACAGAGGAGAAAGCCATGGACTTCCGTATCTTCGTCGAACCCCAGCAGGGCGCCACGTACGCCGATCAGCTCGCCGTCGCACAGGCGGCCGAGAGCGCCGGCTACTCCGCCTTCTTCCGATCCGACCACTACGTCGCGATGAGCGGCGACGGGCTGCCCGGCCCCACCGACTCCTGGGTGACGCTCGCAGGCCTGGCCCGCGAGACGACGTCGATCCGACTCGGCACGATGGTCACCTCCGCGACGTTCCGCCACCCGGGTCCGTTGGCCATCTCGGTCGCTCAGGTCGACGAGATGAGCGGCGGCCGTGTCGATTTCGGCATCGGCGCGGGCTGGTTCGAAGCTGAGCACAAGGCGTATGCGATCCCGTTCCCGCCGCTGGGCGAGCGGTTCGACCGGCTGACCGAGCAGCTCGAGATCATCACCGGGTTGTGGACCACCGAGACCGGCGAGACCTTCGACTACGACGGCACGCACTACAGCATCGCGGACTCGCCGGCACTGCCCAAGCCGGCGCAGTCGCCGCATCCGCCGATCATCATCGGCGGCGGCGGCGCCAAGCGGACACCGGCGCTGGCGGCACGCTTCGCGAAGGAGTTCAACATCCCGTTCGCGCCACTGGACACGGTGAAGACCCAGTTCGGCCGGGTGGCCGACGCGGTCGAGGCGGCGGGCCGACCGGCGGATTCGATCGTGTACTCCGCGGCGTTCGTGGTGTGCGCGGGCCGGGACGACGACGAGATCGCTCGCCGCGCCGCTGCCATCGGCCGCGAGGTCGACGAACTGCGCAGCAACTCCCCCGCAGTCGGCTCCCCCGACGAGATCGTCGACAAGCTCGGACCCTTCGTCGAGGCCGGCGTCCAGCGGGTGTACCTGCAGCTCCTCGACATGTCCGACCTCGACCACGTCGACTTCTTCGCCGAGTCCGTCGTCCCCCAGTTCGGCTGACTCAGCGGATCGGGCCGGCCCGCGGTTACTATCGGTGGCCGTGACCAGGCCGGATCGAGACGAGGGCGCGCATCGCGATCCGTCGGACGTTCCGTGGCACAACCGCACCTCGACGCTTCTCGGCGTCAGCGTGGTGGGATTGGCGGTCATCGCGGCGCTGGTCGCGGGCGGGCTCTGGCTCGGTCGGCAGTTCTCCGGTCCTGAGCCGGCACCGCTGAACTACGTCGACCCGACGTTCTCGTCGAACTCGGCGCCGGCGTCGTCGACACCGACCACCACGGGGACGATCACCAGCACCAGCCCCCCGGTGACCACCGACATCAATCCGGAGTCGACGCCGCCGACCACCACGGATTCCGACACGTCGAGCACATCCCGGCCACCCCGCACGTCACGCACCCGCGACGATGACGACGACGGCGACACCACGACGACGCGCAAACGGCCGAGGACCAACGTGACACGCACGCTGTACCCGGGGACGTAGCGGGCGAGAGCCCTACTATCGGGATCCGTGGCGCGAAACGGATCCGGTGACGACGACAACTACTACTCCGACGACGACGAGACCCAGCTCAGCAGCTACGGTCAACCCGGCTATCAGGACGACTACCAGGCTGAACACGCTCAGCCGACGCCCTGGTACCGCAAGCCCGCTGCGCTGGTGGCGTTCGGAGCGCTCGGCGCGGTCATCGTCGCGCTGATCATCTTCGGCCTCGCGAAGGCCATCACCGGGGACGCCCCGTCGGAGCCGACGACCGCGTCGCTGACCCCGCTGACATCGAGTTCGGCGCCGGCTGTCGCGCCGAGTTCGACCACGGACAAGACGACCGCGACCTCCACCGAGACGACAGCTCCGACGACGACCACCACGACACCGACGACGACCGAGACCACTGCGCCGACGACGACCACGGCGACGACAACGCCCTCGACATCGGTGAGTACGAGTACCAGTACGAGCACCGTCACGCAGACGGAGACTGCGACACAGACGGTGACGCAGTCGTCGGCTCCTCCACCGGCGCCGTAGCCGTAGTCGTCGCGGGTGCCTCGCTGGTGGGCGCCTCGCTGGAGGGTGCCGGGGTCGACGGCTCAGGCGCCTGGGTCGACGTCTGCGTGGGTGTCTGCGTCGGGGTCGGTTCTGGCGTGGACGGCGGGGCCGACGACGGCGCAGGCTCGGGACTCGGCTTCGGCGTTGGTGCGGGGAACGTGAACTGCGGCAACGGAATTCTCGGCCACACAGGAGCGGGTGCCGCCGGGGCGGGCGCCGGCGCAGGAGCCGGTGCGGGTGCAGCGGGAGCCGGCGCGGGAGCTGCTTCCTTGGCGACCACCTGACCCTGCGGAGCCGCCGGCGCGGGGGCGGCCTGGACCGCGACCTGCTGGGGTGCCGGCGCGGCGGCCTGGACCGCCTGCGTGACGGTATCGGCCGGCGGTGCCTCCGCCGGGGGTGCCGCGGAGGGCTCCAGCGCGTGCATGGCGACGGGCGTGCTGATGCCCGACGCGGCCGTGGTCTCGTCGCTGCGGGCGATCTGGCTGGTCAGCATCACCGCAGCCGTCGCGATCGCCGCAGCACACGCCGCGCCCGCGAGCCACACCGGTGCCGCCACACGCTTCGTCGCCGGGCTCTCTGCGGCGGACTCATGACTGAACTGCACGACAGGTCGCGCCGCCGCCCCGGTGTCCGCAGCCGGCATGGCGAATTCGGTCTCTGCCGCGTCGTCGTCCTCGGCCGACCAGGCCAGCGCAGGGACGAGCGGCGCGAGGACGGTGTCGTGCGCGGGCGCCGCGATGGTGACGGCCTGCTGGTCGAGACCGCGTCGGGCGAGCAGCTCGGCGCCGGCGGCCGCGGCGATCTGCGGGTGCGCGGTGGTGCGGACCGGGCAGCGCAACGCGTCGGAGAGCCGCTGTGTCACCAGTGGAATACGCGCTCCGCCACCGACAGTGACGACAGCGACGGGAACGACGCGGGCGCGGTGCACGATGTCGACGATCGTCGCGATCAGGCGATCGAGGGGCTCGTCGATCAGCGCCTCGAGTTCACCGCGCGTCACGCGGACGGGACCGCGAGCCCCGGCCAGCGCGGTCGCAGTCACCTGCGACAGCCGCTCTTTGGCGGCCCGGCTCTCGGCCCGCAGATCGTGCAGTGAGGCCACGGCAGAGGTGCCGGCCGGGTCGAGGTTCAGCCCGTCGACCACGTGGCGCAGCACCGCCTGGTCGATGAGGTCGCCGGAAAAGTCATCGCAGCGCACGGTCGGCCCGATCGGCGCGAACCCGGCACCGGCGTCTGCGAGCGTGATGTTCGTGCCGCCGGCACCGAGGTCACAGAGAAGCACCACGCCACGCGCCGGCAGGCCGGCTCCGGCCGCCACCGCGGTCAGCGCTGCGGTCGTGTCGGGCACGACGCGCAGGTGGGGGGCAGCGGCACTCAGCGCGGCGATCGCGCCGGCGGTCCAGTGCCCGGGCACCGCGATGGCGCCGACCTGCGGGCGCCGCCGAGGAGCTGCGTGCCGGGTAGCGGCCTCGATCGCGGCGGCGACCAGGCGGTCGGCACGGTGTGCGGAACCGTCGGCGGCCAGCATGGGCACCGGGTCCCCGACGCGGTCGAGGAAACCGGTCACCGTGACGCCGGGCCGGACCGTCACCGCCGTGGGCCGGACGATCGGCCGGCCGTCGGCCACCGCGACGACGTTCGCCGAACCCAGCGAAATCCCCACAGAAGAACGCATACCTGTCCATCGCTCGGCGCGGCCGAAACGTTAAGCGCGCGAGCGCACTCAGGAATAGCCGGCGACCAGCGCTTCGGCACTGCGCACCGCGGCCCGGCAGGCCCGCGTCGTGAAGGGGTCGTTGAGGGGGTGCTCGGCGCGGCGACGCCAGCGTTGCGCCGCGGCGAACGCCGCCCGGGGACCGTCGTCGGAGGTCTCCGGCGTCAGGCCCAGCCGACTTGCGGCGTCGGCGCCCGACCCGCCGATCAGCCGTCGCAGCGAGGCCATCTCGTCGGGGTTCAGCGTCGTCGGGCGGGACCTCAGCGCGCTGAGCAGTCGCAGCTCCTCGAAGGCGTGCGTGTCGGCGAGCAGCGGCTCGATGTCGGCGAGGATGTGCGGTGTCGCGGGGATCGGGTTGCGGGTGACGATCTCCCGCAACGTCAGCAGCGCGGTGTGCGCCTTCAGCAGCTCCGAGCGCTGGGCGAACTGCTGGTCGATCACCTCGCGCAACGCGACCAACCCGCTGCGTTCCAGCAGCTCCTCGGCCAGGGCCACCGAGTCGCCGACCCCGGCGCGCAGCACCGCGATCGAGATCCGGATGCCGAACATGCCGAAGCGGTCGAGCAACGCAGCCCGGGTCGCGGCGTCGACAGGCAGGGCCGGGCTTCCTTCAGCGTCCTCTCGGACGAACCGGTCGACCGACAGCATCGCCTTCGCCAGCTCTGCGCCCTCGACCCCGGCGAGCTTCTCCAGCGCGACGAACTCGCTCTGTCGCAGGGTCCGGGCGGTCAGCGCGAGCAGGCCGGACACCGGCACCACGGCCTGGCAGATCCCGGTGCGGTCCATCTCGGCGGTGAACCGCTGCGCGACGTCGCGGGCGGACATCATCGCGTCGATGCGGCCTGCCCCGATCTCGTCGGCCCGGGAGGCGACCCCGATGACGCCGAGGGCGCCGGCCGAGCCGCCGACCAGGTCCCCGATCTGTTGGAGCAGCGCGATGTCGGCGGCGTTGAGGGTGCGCAGCAGGAAGACGACCGCGTCGACGCGCGGTATCCCGTCGGCGGGGACCAGCAGTCGCAGCGTGCGGGCGGACACGTCGCGCGACAGCGACGACGTGCCGGGGGTGTCGATGATCGTCGCGTCGACCAGCTCGGCGGCCGGCCACTCCACGTCGAGGTCGACGACGTCCTCGGGGTCGAGCCGGGCCAGGTCGAAGGTCAGACCCCGGTCGGTCGGGTCACGCGTGATCGGCACGTTCGAGCGGTGGCCGTTGTGGTGGTTGGCGCTCACCCGCGGGGTGGGCCCGTGCCGGAACCACGTCACGATGCGGGTGGCCTCGGTGGCGTCGGTCGGGGCGATGGTGTCCCCGACGAGGGCGTTGACCAGCGTGGACTTGCCGGCCTTGAGGGTGCCGGCAAGCGCGATGCGCATCGGCTGGTTGAGCCGGTGGCCGACGCGGGCGAGCTCGTGATGCAGGGCGGGGCGGTCGCGGTAGGAGGGGTCGGCACGGTAGGCGGCGATGGTGCCGCCGAGGATCGCCCGCACGCGGTCGCTGGTGCTCAGTGCCGTCCCGTCCTGCTCGCCCGACTGTCTAGCTCTTCGAGCTTAGTGACCCTTCGACGGCGAGTTTGTCGGCGTGCTCGACCACCTGGCGCAGGATGTTGAGCTGCCTTTCGAGTTCCTTGACCCGGCCTGCGTGTTCGCTCTCGGCCACCTTGGCCGCGGCCAGCGTCGCCTGCAGCGACTCGTTGAGCGAGCGGCTGGTCTGATTGGCGATCCCGCGGTAGTGGTCGCGCAGCTGACGCTGGATCCCCTTGAGCCGGTCGCGGGACTCCTTGCCGACGACGAACGCGACGTCGTCGACGAATCGGCGCACGTTGGTCTTGGCCTCGTTGCGCACCCGCATCATCCGGTTCTCCATGTCCTCCTTGTAGGCCTTGCGGCCCAGCACGAGGCCGGCACCCAGTGACAGCGGGTTGAACATGCCCAGCCCGGCGAACGAGGTCAGCATGCCGAACATCAGCACGCCGCCGTAGGAGCCGCGCATGCCGGTGACGATCTTGTGGCCGGTCTTGATCGGCTTGGCCTCGAGGTGGGCCAGTGACGAGAACTCGGCGAATTCCGCACCCATGGCGCGCGGGTCGAGGGCGGGCATCCGGACGGAGTCGAGCCCGGCTTCGGAGAACGTGCGGGCCACTTCGGCGGCCAACGCCTCGGCGCGCCGGTAGGCCCACACGAAGTTGTCGCCGACCGCGGTGGCCACCGCCTCTTCCAGTTCGGCGCCGATCTCGGCCCACTGCAGCGTCGGATCGCCGGCATCGATCACCGCTTCGGTGTGGAAGGTGATGGTTCGAAACCGTTGCCGCAGATCGTGATCCACGTCGGCTGTCAGGTCGGCGATGCCGTCGGAGAGCACCTGCTGCCACAGCGCGGTCTGCTGCAGCGCATCCTGGGCCTCCTGCTTGCGGGCTTCCAGGTCGGCGGTCAGCTTCTCGCGGGTGTGCGGGTCGTTGAGCGCGGCGAGTTCGGCCTGCGCGGCGAGCATCAGGTGTTCTGCGGCGGCGCGGATGTCGCCGAGAGCGTGGTCGCGCACCCGGTCCTTCTGCCTACCGAGCACCTCCTCGGAGAGGAACTTCACGATCGCCGGGAAGTTGGACTCCTCGTTGAGTTCCTTGTCGTTGAGCTGGACGGCGTGGCTGCGCAGGACCGACGACGCGGGGATCATCGCCGTGGTGACGCCGGCCCGGCGCAGGTGTGTGGTGTTGGCGTCGACCACCTGGCGCCAGTGCGGGTAGAGGTCGGTCTTGGTCGCGACGATCACGGCGACGGGGCACACCTCGAGGGCTTGGCGAAGGAACGTCATCTCCGGTTCGGTGAACTCGGCGCTGGTGTCGCTGACCAGCACCATGGCGTCGGCATCGGGCAGCAGGCCCAGCGTGGCCGACAGGTGCGGTTGGCCGTGTCCGCCCACCCCGGGGGTGTCGACGAACGCGAGGCCACCTTTGAGCAGCGGGCTCGGCGCGGTCACTTCGATGCGCAGCACCTCACGGCCGCGGGCCACCGGAGCGCGACGCAGGTCGGTGCCCAATTCGGTGACCGGGATCTCGACCAGCTCCGGCTCGTCGCCACCCGCGCGAGCGACCACCAGGCGGGCCGACGCCGGATCGCCGTAGGACACCACAGTGGGCAGCACCGTCGACTCGTCGTCGCCCACACGCGCCACCGGCATGTTGAGCAGCGAGTTCAGCAGGTGGCTCTTGCCCTGCTTGAGCTGGCCGGCGATCACGACGCGGATCTGCGGGTCCTCGACACGAGTCTTGGCCCGGGCGAGCCGGGCGACCAGGTCCCCGCGCTGGCGGGTCTCGGCGATCGCCTTCGTGTGGTCGAGAAGCTCGATCAGCACGCGGGTCGGTTGGGTCATGTACCCCTCCTTCGCCTTCGCTCTGGATGTCAACGGTAAACGCCGAGCTGGCGGGGACCGGTGCGGTCCCCGCCAGCGGGTGGGTGGATCAGAACGCGTCGAGAACGGGGTTGTGGGAGGCCACATCGTTGTGAGACGCGACGTCCGGGTTGTGCGAGGCGATGTCGGTGTGCGACGACAGCCCGGCCTCGTTGCCCGAGAACAGCGACGTGTCGGTGTGGTTGCCCGACCCGATCGCGGTCTCGTTGCCCGACCCGATGTTCGACTCGTAGCTCGAGGAGTGGTCCTCGATCGACGTGTCGTGCGAGGTCTCGGTGTTCACCGAGGTGTTGGTCGACGAGTCCACCGAGTTGTGGCTTCCGGAGTCACCACCGATGGTGGTCTGCGTTCCGCTGTTGGCGTGGCTGTCCGAGACGATGATCGAACCGGCGTTGCCGCCGTCACCGCCTGCGGAGTTGCCGCTGCCGATGCCGAGCAGGCTGCCGCCGCCGTGCGAGCCGCCGCCGTTGCCGCCGGACAGATCGTTGTCCTTGATCACGGCGCCGGAGTTGCCCGAGACCACGTCACCGCCCGCGTGCTGGCTGTTGTCCTCGATCTCGTTGCCGCGGCCGACCGCGACGTGCGAGCCCGACCCGGCGAGGATGTCGCCGTTGTTGACGTCATTGTTGTTGCCGAGGACCGCGCCGTCACCGCTGACGATGTCGCCCTTGTTGTCTCCGTCGACCACGACGCCACCGTTGGTGGCGGTGTTGGTGCTCTTGTCACCCAGGGTGATGTCACCGAAGCCGAGGTTGAAGGCGCCGTTCTGGGCGTTCGCGCCGGCGTCCTGCACCGGGCTGGCGACCGGGATGTTGTTGTGGCTGGCCAGGTCGGTGTTCGTCTCGGGGGCGAAGGTGTTCTGCGGGGCCCAGGAGGTCTGGGGCGAGAACGGAGAGGCGAAGTTGGAGGCCAGCTGGTGGTGGTCGGCCACGGCGCGCTGCAGTCCGACGATCGGGTCGCCGCCGCCGAGTGCGTATCCGGCCGGTGCGGCGGTGGCCGCGACCGAGGCGAGCTGCGCGGCGGTGACGTTCGGCAGGCCGGCGTCGCGCAGGGCACCGTCAGGGTCGACGACGAACGAGGCGGCCGACGCCGGGCTGCGGAACAGGTCGAGGATGAAGTCGATCAGGGTCGTCATGGAAGTGCCTTTCTGGTGTGTCCGGGGCAATCCGCCGGTCCGTTCCCGGCGATCTGGAGACCACGTTATGGACTGCGCGGCGGCCCGGAAACGGGGATGACACCCGCCGCTGCAGATCCCCCATACGGGATTCGCAGCCACCCCCGTTAGGGGATTAGGGGGTCAGCAGGGGATCGGGGGGAATCTCCCGTTCGCGCAGCTCAACACACAAAAAGCCCGCGCAGACAGGTCTGCGCGGGCTTTTCGGGCGGCGTTTGTCAGAAGAGATCGACATCGGGCAGGTGATCGATCAGGTGGACATCGTGGACACCATCGATGCCACCGCTGACGTCGTGGGCCCACTGCTCTGCGACCATCGGCTCGGCGAGCCCCAGGTGCTCGGCCCCCGGGTCCTCTAGCTGCACCGATGGAACCTCGGGTGACGTGTCGACGGCCGACATCAGGTCCAGGGGTTCGTCGAGATGGTCGACGATGGTGGGCACGGAATGTTCGGTGTCGATCACGGAGGTGGTGGGCACGTGGTCGTCGAACGCATCGAACGCGGCGGTGGCGGCTCCGCTGGACCAGACGTTGGATACGTGATCGATTCCCGGGTCGGCGCTGAACACGTCGACGCTGTGCACCGGCGCAACCGTCGAGATCGATTCCGCGACCACCGGGAGGAGATTCTGCACGTCGACGCTGGTCACATCCGTCAGATGGGCGTCGGCGAGAGCCTGCGCCGGATCGGCGGCATACGCGGCCGCTGCGGCAGGATCGCGCACCAGCGACACCACGAAATCGACCAGTGAGTTCGCCACGTCCTGACCTTCCCCTCGATATGACCTTGGCAGCTTGTGTGCTCCGATGCTATCGGTGCGGTGGCCTCGACGGATCGGTGTTCGACCCACCTCGCAGGTGGGGCCATTAGGGGATGGCCCGTTAGGGGCTTCGGCGACACTAGGGGCGCTTGCCTGTTCACCCCGCCTCCCACCGTTAAGGTGGTGTGCGGTCCGAGCATCGGACCGACCCGACGGGGCCGAGGAGGGGACACCACCGCCATGACCGAACCACTGGGATTGTCGATCGGGATGACGAACCTGGTGGCCGCGCGCGTCGGCCGGCCACCGGTGACGCGCCGGTCGATCCTGACCGTCTATCCCGATCGTGCACCTGAGGTCGGAATCCCGACCGACGCGACGCGCCCCGGACTGGTGTTGAGCGGTTTCGTCGACCGTGTCGGCGATCCGGTTCCGCTGGTGGCTGCCGACGGGTCGGCGCACCGCGGCGAGGTCGTCCTCGCCGAGGCGCTGGCAGCGATGGCGCGTCTGGTCGACGGCGGCTCTCCGGTCGCGATCGCCGTGCCCGCGCACTGGGGGCCGGGAACGCTGGGCGCGTTGCGGGGCGCGCTGCGATCCCGCCCGATCCTCGCCCCCGACGGTGTGCCCGCCGCCCTCATCCCCGACGCCTCCGCAGCCCTGGCCGCACTGCAGGCCGCGCCGGGTCTGCCGGATCAGGGGGTGGTGGTGCTCGTCGATTTCGGTGGCAGCGGCACCAGCGTCACGCTCGCCGACGCGGGAGCCAACCTCGATCTGGTCGGCCAGACGGTGCGGTATCCGGACTTCTCCGGCGACGCGGTCGACCAGCTCCTGCTCGACCATGTGCTGTCCGGCATCGCCGACGCCAACGACGCGGATCCGGCGGGCACGGCCGCGGTCGGCTCGCTGGCCCGGCTGCGCGACGAATGCCGCAAGGCCAAGGAGCGACTCTCTGAGCAGACGGCGACGGTGGTGCCTGCCGAGCTGCCCGGCGTCCGGTCGGACATCCGGGTCACTCGACCCGAACTCGAGCAGCTGATCACCGAACCCCTCGGCGGTCTCCTCGGTGTCATCGACGAAGCCCTGCAGCGGGCCGCGGTCCCGGCGGCCAACGTCGCAGCCATCGCGACCGTCGGGGGTGGAGCCGCCATACCCGTTGTCACACAACGGCTTTCAGATCGCCTGCGGGCACCGGTGATCACCACGCCGGAGTCGGGGCTCAACGTCGCGGCGGGTGCGGCACTGGTGGCCAACCAGAGTCTCGACGCCCAGGCCGCGACCGGTCTGGCGCCCGCAGCCGGTGAGCCGACCGCGATGGCACCGGCGGCATGGGCCGCGGGCGCAGCGGGTCTGGCTGCCGGGCAGGCCGCCGACGACGGGGCCGCATCGGCGACGTTCCGTGCGTTGGCGTGGTCTCAGGACGACGATCTGGGGAGCGAGCCGGTCCCCTACACCGGCGCGGATTACGTGGCCTCCCCCGATCCGGCCCGGCCATCGGTGGCGTTCGCCCCGGAAGACGACCGGCTCGACGAGCCCGCGCCGCTGGCCTGGTACAAGCGCCCGCCCGTGCTGTTCGGCATCGCTGCCGCCGCTGCGCTGCTGGCGGCAGGCGGGTTGGCCATCACGCTGACCAGCTCCGACGGAGACCCGGGCACGGTCACCGAGACCGCCACACCTCCCGCGGCGTCCTCGCCCGTGGAGCTGCCCCCGCCGGTCACCACGGTGACGATCGGCCCCGATGGCGTCGCGACCACGACGGTGAGCCAGCCCCCGCCACCACCGCCGCCGTCGACCACCGACACCACGGCTCCGTCGTCGTCGACCACCACGACGGCACCGACCACCACCACGACGACGAGCACCACGACGACCACCACGCAACCGACCACGACGACGACGCGCACCACGACGACCCGTCCGACGACCACGACGCAACCGCCGACCACCACGGCGGCTCCTCCGACGACGACGGCCGCGCCGCCCACGACGGAGGCTCCGCCGGTGACCACGACGGTCGTCCCGGACGCCGGCGCCTGACCTCGGCGATGACCGGTCCGGGGCCTCGATCCACCGATCTGCCGCCGGCGGCGCGCGAGGCGGTGGGCGCGGTCGAGCGTGACCCCCACGTCGCCACTAAGTTGGCAGTCACGGGTGGTATCGGGACCGGCAAGTCGATCGTGCTGGCGGCGTTGCGTCAGCTTCTGCGCGCTGCCGGCCGTCCCGTGCTGTCCCGGCCACCCCGTCCTGGCGACAGCGACGGCGCAGCGGTGCTGGTCGACGACGCCGAGTTGCTCGGAGACGACGAACTGGAGCAGCTGACGGCGCTGGTCGCCGATCCCACCGCGACGCTCGTGATCGCGGCGCAACCGCTCGCTCATCATCAGGCGCTCCGACGCCTGGTCACCGCCCTCGAACGCGAGAACCTCCCGGTCGCGCTCGGGCCGCTGACGCCGGTCGACGTGGGGAGGATCAGCGGCGCCGCACTGGGTGAGGCTGCCGCGCCCGAACTGGTGCGGATGCTCGTCGGGGCCACCGCCGGCCTGCCGTTCGTACTGCGGCCGGCGCTGGCCGCGATCGGTGAGGGCACCCCGGCGGTGCGCCAGGCCGCGCGATTCGCTCTGATCGAGCGCCTCCGCCGCCTCGACGAACCGCTGCTCGACACGCTGCTGATCTCGTCGCTGACCTCCGGCCTGGGACCTGACGACGTCGCCGCCGGCCTGGCCATCGCACCGGGCGACGCGCGGGCGGCGGTCGACCGTGCTCGTGCCAGCGGGCTCCTCGACCCGTCGCATCCGCCCGGTTTCGTGCGCGACGTCCACGACGCCGTTGCCTCGATCGTCGGCGCCGCACACCATCACGACGTCGAAGTGGCGGTGCTGACGTCGCAGGTGGCGACGTCGACGTTGACACCCGAGCTGGCGCTGCGGCTGGCCGAGCACGGACTGCGCGACGAGCGGCTGGGCTCCGCGCTGACCGAGCTGGCCGGAGCGGACACTGCGACGCCCGTGCGAGCGGCACGCCTGTACCGGGCGGCGGCGCGAGCGAGCGACGCGATACCCGGTGCGCACGTGGCCGACGCTCTCGCGCTGACAGGAGACTGTGCGACGGCGGCGCGGCTGGCCGACGAGATGCTGACGTCATCCGACACCGCCGAGCGGTCTGCCGCGGTGCGCATCGCGGCGAGTGTCGCCCTGCACGACGGGAATTCGGCCCAGGCCCGGGACCTGTTCACCTGGCTCGGACCGACCCCCGACGCCGTCGTCGGCGCCGCCGCGACGATCTCGGCGATGGCTGCCGGGGACGTGGCCGCGGCACGTGCCGGCACCGATGCGCCCCTGTCGGGACCGCCCACCTCGATGGCGAGGGCGGCCCGCGCCGTCACCGACGGGTTGGTGCTGACGCTCGATGCCCCCTATCCCGTCGCACTCACTCGTCTCAGTCAGGCGATCGGCCCCGACACGAACCCGTCCGTCGTCACCCCTGACACCCCGGCCGCGCTGGTGACCCTGGCCGCACTGCACGGCGGCGACCCGGTGCGGGCCCGCTCGG
Source organism: Mycobacterium sp. IDUB_5 (assembly GCF_055419565.1). Taxonomy (NCBI): domain Bacteria; kingdom Bacillati; phylum Actinomycetota; class Actinomycetes; order Mycobacteriales; family Mycobacteriaceae; genus Mycobacterium; species Mycobacterium sp. IDUB_5. The sequence continues at coordinate 530,378 of NZ_JBVAXX010000001.1, read as the reverse complement.
TGATCGGGCGGGCGGTGCGGGAGGGGTCCGGTGACGACGTCGATGGTGAGCGGGCATCGGATGCGATCTTCGTCACGTACCGGCACCGGTTACTGCACGGCTGGACGCTGATGCAGGACGGCCACCTGCAGGCAGCCGGGACCGCCGTCGCCGCGGTGACCGGCCGTCAGCTGCATCGGCGCGACGCGCTGTGGGCGGCGGCGTTGCAGACCGCGATCGCCCGGCGCGGCGGCGACACGGGCGCGATGCAGCACCACTGGTTCGCGGGTATGGAAGTGCTCGCCGAGTGCGCCCCGGATCTGTTCACGCTGCTGCCGCTCGGCGAACTGTGGATGGCTGCCGCTCGGATGCGTCAGGTCGACCGGCTGCGGCACGCCGTGGACCAGGCCTTCGAGGCCCTGGCCGGGCTCGGCGATCCGGTGCTGTGGTCGGTTCCGCTGCATTGGGCCGGCGTGCACGCGGGCATCCTGGCCAACTCTCCCGACGACGTCGCACCACACGGCCAGGCGTTGACGGCCGCGGCGGCGCACTCGGCGCTGGCGAAAGTCCTGGCCACGGCCGGGCGCACGTGGTTGCGGGTGCTCGCCAATGCCGTCGACACCGTCGAGGTGGCCGCGGCGGCGCGCGGGCTGGCCCAGGTGGGCCACACCTCCGATGCCACGCGGCTGGCCGGCCAGGCCGCCCTGCACACCACCGATCCGCGGGTGTCCCAGGCGATGCTGCAGCTGGCTCGCGATCTCAAGCAGTCGGTCGCGGCACCCGAGGCACCCACCGATGCCGTCGACGCGCGGCCGGCCACGGCGCCGACGACCACGCGCCCCCGGCCGGCCGCCTCGCTGTCCGAGCGCGAACGTGAGGTCGCCGAGCTACTGCTGCAGGGCCTGCCCTACCGCGACATCGGGGCGCAGCTGTTCATCTCAGCCAAGACCGTCGAGCATCACGTCGCCCGGATACGGCGCCGCCTCGGCGCGGAATCGCGGTCGGAAATGCTGTCGATGCTGAGGGTGATGTTGGCTCCGGCGAACTGACCAACCGGTAGTTAGGGCGACCTTCGTAGCGCCGATTCCGTGCGTGATGCGACTATGAGCTGGCAGCGAGCTAAGTTACTTGTCAGTAACATGGTCTAAGTTACCCAGCGGTAACCAGAACCGGAGGATGCGCGTGGATACCCAGATGCTGATCAGGATCATCGTCGGGGCGCTGATGATCGTCGTCGTCGGGCTCTTGGCGGTCAAGCGCGTGCTGTGGCTGACCAAGCTGATCCGGTCGGGCCAGCCGATGAGCGACGCCAACAATCGCAAAGACAATCTGGGCAAGCGCATCACCACCCAGATCGAAGAAGTCTTCGGCCAGACCCGCCTGCTGCGCTGGAACACTGCCGGCATCGCGCACTTCTTCACGATGTGGGGCTTCTTCGTCCTCGCCACCGTCTACCTGGAGGCCTTCGGCCAGCTGGTCGACCACGACTTCCACATCCCGATCATCGGCCGGTGGGATGTGCTCGGCTTCCTGCAGGACTTCTTCGCCCTTGCCGTGCTGCTGGGCATCATCACGTTCTCGATCATCCGCATCGTTCGCGAGCCCAAGAAGCACGGCCGCGACTCCCGGTTCTACGGCTCGCACACCGGCGGCGCCTGGCTGATCCTGTTCATGATCTTCAACGTCATCTGGACCTACGCCCTGGTCCGCGGCGCCGGCGCCAACACCGGCGCGCTTCCCTACGGCAACGGCGCGTTTTTCTCCCAGTTCATGGGCTGGATTCTGCACCCGCTGGGTGAGCCCGCCAACGAGTGGATCGAGACCCTGGCCCTGCTGGGCCACATCGCGATCATGCTGGTGTTCCTGCTGATCGTGCTGCACTCCAAGCACCTGCACATCGGCCTGGCGCCGATCAACGTCACGTTCAAGCGGATGCCCAACGGCCTGGGCCCGCTGCTGCCCGTCGAGTCCAAGGGCGAGCTCGTCGACTTCGAAGATCCCGCCGAGGACGCGGTGCTGGGCCGCGGCAAGATCGAGGACTTCACCTGGAAGGGCTACCTCGACATGACCACCTGCACCGAGTGCGGGCGTTGTCAGTCGCAGTGCCCGGCGTGGAACACCGGAAAACCGCTGTCTCCCAAGCTCGTGATCATGAACCTGCGCGACCACATGTTCGCCAAGGCGCCGTACTTCCTCGACGGCAAGGAATCACCGCTGCAGAACACGCCGGAAGGCGGTCTCGGCGAGGACGTGCGCGGCGAGAAGGAGAGCGAGAAGCACTCCCACGAGCACGTGCCGGAGTCGGGCTTCGAGCGCATCCCCGCCGATTCGCCGCTGCAGGCGACCCGCCCGCTGGTCGGCACCCTCGAACAGGGCGGCGTCATCGACCCCGACGTGCTGTGGTCCTGCACGACCTGCGGCGCCTGCGTCGAGCAGTGCCCGGTCGACATCGAGCACATCGACCACATCGTCGACATGCGCCGCTACCAGGTGATGATGGAGTCCGAGTTCCCCGCCGAACTCAGCGGCCTCTTCAAGAACCTGGAGAACAAGGGCAACCCCTGGGGCCAGAACGCCAAGGACCGTACGAACTGGATCGACGAGGTCGACTTCGACGTCCCGGTGTTCGGAAAGGACGTCGAGTCGTTCGCGGGCTACGAGTACCTGTTCTGGGTCGGCTGCGCGGGCGCGTACGAGGACCGCGCCAAAAAGACCACCAAGGCCGTCGCCGAACTGCTCGCCACCGCGGGAGTCAAGTACCTGGTGCTGGGCGAGGGCGAGACCTGCAACGGCGACTCGGCCCGCCGCTCCGGCAACGAGTTCCTGTTCCAACAGCTGGCCGCGCAGAACGTCGAGACGCTCAACGATCTGTTCGAGGGCGTCGAGCGGGTGGACCGCAAGATCGTCGTGACCTGCCCGCACTGCTTCAACACGCTGGGCCGTGAATACCCGCAGGTGGGTGGCAACTACACGGTGCTGCACCACACGCAGCTGCTGAACCGCCTCGTGCGCGACAAGAAGCTGGTGCCGGTCAAGCCGGCTGATGGTGGCATGGACATCACCTACCACGACCCCTGCTACCTGGGCCGTCACAACAAGGAGTACTCGGCGCCGCGTGAGCTGATCGGGGCGTCCGGTGCCAAGCTGACCGAGATGCCGCGTCACGCCGAGCGCGGCCTGTGCTGCGGCGCCGGTGGCGCCCGGATGTGGATGGAAGAGCACATCGGCAAGCGCGTGAACGTGGAGCGCTCCGAAGAGGCCGTGGACACCGGCGCATCGGCGATCGCGACGGGCTGCCCGTTCTGCCGCGTGATGATGACCGACGGCGTCGACGACGTGACGTCCACGCGCAGCCTGGAGAAGACGCCAGAGGTTCTCGACGTCGCCCAGCTGCTGCTCGGCTCGCTCGACAAGACCGGTGTCACGCTGCCCGAGAAGGGCACCGCGGCCAAGGAAGCCGAGGAGCGTGCGGCTCGTGTCGAGGCGTCCGCGCCGGCCGAGGTCGTCGAGGAAAAGGCCGTCGAGGAGAAGCCCGTCGAGGAGAAGCAGGCTGAGGCGCCCGCCCCTGCCGAGGCGAAGACCGCTGTTGCAGCTCCGGCGAAGGGGCTCGGCCTCGCAGGCGGCGCCAAGCGTCCGGGAGCCAAGAAGGCCGCCGCGTCAGCTGCGCCTGCCGAGGCACCGGCCAAGGCCGAACCCGAGGCCGCAGCCCCGGTCAAGGGTCTGGGCATCGCGGGCGGGGCGAAGCGGCCCGGCGCGAAGAAGGCCGCGCCCGCGGCCTCCGCTCCCGCGGCCTCCGCTCCCGCTGCCTCTGCTCCGGCCGCCGACAAGCCGGCGGAGACGTCTGCCGCACCGGCTACACCCGAGCCCGAGGTCAAGGGTCTGGGCATCGCGTCCGGCGCCCGTCGTCCCGGAGCGAAGAAGGCCGCCGCAGCGCCGAAGGCGGCCCCGAACGAGGGCGCTGCGACGGTCGTGCAGCCGGCCAACGCCGAACCGGACGCGGCCCAGGCGGGCACCGAGCCCGCCGACACCGCAGATTCCGACCGCGGTCTGGAGGCCAAGCCGGAGCCTGAGGTCAAGGGCCTGGGTATCGCCGCGGGCGCCCGCCGTCCGGGCGCGAAGAAGGCGCCTGCGGCCGCGGCTCCTGCGGCGCCGAAGGCCGAGCCCGAGCCCGCTGCCGAGCCGGAGCCCGTCGCCGAGCCCGCTGCCGAGCCGGAGTCTGCTGAGGCGGACCCGGAGCCCGCCGCTCCGTCGAGCAACGGCAGTGGCAACGGCGAGGCCCGCGTCGTCGGCGATGAGCCGCCGGTGAAGGGTCTCGGCATCGCCAAGGGTGCACGCCGCCCGGGCCGAAAGTAACTCCACGAACGTGGGCCCTGTGCACGGAATTCCGTCAGATCCCGTACACAGGGCCCACGTTCGACTGCCGAGAGTTCTCGCCGCCGTCGTCCTCGCGACGGCGGCGTTGGCGTTTTCGGGCCTGGCAGCCCCACCGCACAGCCGCGCGGTTCCGGACACGTGCGTGCTGATCGACACCGACCTCGACATCGACGACATGATGTCCATGCCGATGGTCGTCGGCAACCGCCATGTCGCAGCCGTCGTCACCACCGAGGGATTCACGACACCCGAGCTGGGTGCGGCGGCCACCAGTCGGCTGCTGGCTGAGCCGGGGCAGCGCGCGATCCCCGTGATCGTCGGTGCGGGCGTTCATCGAACCGAATCCGATATCGCCTCGAGCTTCGGGGATTTCGTGCTCGTGTTCCGCGAGCTGATGAACCGGCTCAATGATTTCCTGCCTACCGCGCTGCCACCCACTCCGCAGCAGGACGATTACGTGCACCAGATCGTCGACAGCGTCGCGAACTGTCAACGGGTCGACGTGTTACTCCTCGGCGCCTTCACGTCATTCGTGAGCTACGGGCCGGCGATCCGCTCGAAGATCGGTCGGGTGGTGATCTCAGGCCGACCGTTGACCGGTGACGGCGACCTCGAGGCGGTCGAGTCTTTCAACTGCACCTACGACAGACCCTCGTGCGCAACGGTTTTCCACGAACAGCTGCCGGGACTGGACCACAGTTTCGTCGACGTGCCGCGCAGCGACTGCGATCTGACGCCCAACCGAGCCGGTTGTGTCGGCACGGTCTACGGTCCGACGCTGGACATGGCGCGCTCGTTGGGGCCTGTGGGTCTGCCGAACACCCTGAAGCAGATCCTGCTGAACCACCCGAATTCCTGGGCCATCGACAACTGGGAGAACTCTGGATACGGCGGCCGATCGCTGTTCTGGGACCAGTCTGCTGCGCTCGAATTGCTTGCACCGGAATTGTTCCGAGATGTCGGCACGCACCGGGAGACGACGTTGTCCCCGGCGGACTTCCAGCGCACATGGGCGGAGTACACCAATCGTGCCGCGCAGTACGCCTAGAGGTGCTTCAGAAATCCCCTGGACACAGCGTGGGAGGATCGAACGCATGAGTACGCATCAGGTGCCCTGGCAGACCGGAAGTGGCCAGCACGTGCGCCCCCGCGAGTTCACGCAGTCCAGCAAGCTGCAGGACGTCCTCTACGAGATCCGCGGACCGGTACACGAGCACGCCGCGCGCCTGGAGTCCGAGGGTCACCGCATCCTCAAGCTCAACATCGGCAACCCCGCGCCCTTCGGCTTCGAGGCCCCCGACGTCATCATGCGCGACATCATCCAAGCGCTCCCCTACGCGCAGGGTTACTCCGACTCCAAGGGGATCGTCAGCGCCCGGCGTGCGGTGTTCACTCGCTACGAGCTGGTCGACGGGTTCCCACGGTTCGACATCGACGACGTGTTCCTCGGCAACGGCGCCTCCGAGCTGATCCAGATGGTGCTACAGGCGCTGCTCGACAACGGCGACCAGGTGCTGATCCCCGCACCCGACTACCCGCTGTGGACCGCATGCACGTCGCTGGCCGGCGGCACCCCGGTGCACTACCTGTGTGACGAGACGCAGGGCTGGAACCCCGACGTCGCCGACATCGAGTCGAAGATCACCGACCGCACCAAGGCGATCGTCGTCATCAACCCGAACAACCCGACCGGCGCCGTGTACAGCCGCGAGACGCTCGAGCAGATCGCCGACCTGGCGCGCAAACATCAACTGCTGCTGCTCTCCGACGAGATCTACGACAAGATCCTCTACGACGACGCCAAGCACATCTCGATGGCCTCGGTGGCCCCCGACGTGCTGACGCTGACGTTCAACGGCCTGTCGAAGGCCTACCGGGTCGCCGGCTATCGGTCGGGATGGTTGGTCATCACCGGCCCGAAAGAGAACGCCGGCAGCTTCATCGAGGGCATCAGCCTCCTGGCGAACATGCGACTGTGCCCCAATGTGCCTGCCCAGCATGCCATTCAGGTCGCGCTCGGTGGACACCAGAGCATCGACGACCTCGTGTTGCCGGGCGGCAGGCTGCTCGAGCAGCGTGACGTGGCGTGGAACAAGCTCAACCAGATCCCCGGCGTCTCCTGCGTGAAGCCCCAGGGCGCGCTGTATGCCTTCCCGCGGCTCGACCCCGAGGTCTACGAGATCCACGACGACGAGCAGCTGGTGCTCGACCTGCTGTTGCAGGAGAAGATCCTCGTCGTACAGGGCACCGGATTCAATTGGCCCACACCGGATCACCTCAGGATCGTGACGCTGCCCTGGGCACGCGATCTGTCCAACGCCATCGAGCGCCTGGGCAACTTCCTGGTCAGCTATCGGCAGTGACCGGATCCAGGACGCCGCGCTCGCTCAGAGCCGACGCCCAACGTCCCGTCTCTTCTCTGATCTGGCGGCTGAAGTTCACCCACCGCTCTTGATGGCCGAACCAGTCTCGCAGCGTCGCCACATACGAGGTCAGCGTCTCGATGTCGTCGATCGCGGCGAGGTAACAGCACGTGGTTTCGTAGGCGATCAACAGGTTGTTCTCGACGGCGTATCGAACCAAAGCCGCTGTGCTGTCGATCCGTTCGAGCGCGTCCAGTAGCAGGCCGAGTCCACGACACAACTCCGCACTGAAGACGGCCATGTCGGTGTCCGGTCGGAACCGCAACTCGTACGGGAGTTCGGGAACGAGGGACTCCCAACGGCGGTTGAGCAGGTGTCGATTACGGCCCGCCTTCGCGCGCTGCTGCGCCGCGCACGCCGCGTCCACCTCGGTCGAACCCACCCCGACGTTGATGAAGAAGCCGTGCCAACGCACAGATCCGTTGTGCCAGTTCTCCTGGAAGTCGATCACGTCGTAGATCGCGCCGCGTTGACGGCGGAACTCGTTGTCGTTCTTCACGAATCCCCGATCACCGAGAAACAGCGGGACTTTCGTCGCCAACATCGCGTGATATGCCCGGTCCATCGACGCTGTCTCGTTGTTCTGCCTGCCCACCTTCGCCCCCTGTCAGATCGATTGACAAGAACACTAGGGCCGCCGAAGGGGGCTGTTCCGCAGCAATTTCAACGGTGGGCGGAGTGATCCCGCCAGCTGCGCGGCCTACTCTGTCGAAGGTGGCGCACTCGCATTCCCATTCACACTCGCTGGGCGGCCCGTCGCCACTGGGTCCGCTGGCAGCCAAGGTCGTCGTCATCCTCCTCGCGCTCTGCGGCATCGCGGTCGCGATCGGGCTGGTGGTGCTGTGGCCCAGCAGCCCGAAAGCTGACATCCCGCTGCCTTTCCAGAACAGTGCCGGCGGCGCGGTCACCACCGAGGCGGGCCACGTCGTGTCGAGCACGACCGCGACCTGTGGCAGCCCGTCGGCCGGCGCGGTTCTCACCGCGGATCCGATCCCGGCGCCCGGGCAGGGTGCGCAGTGCGTGCAGACGCTGGTCGACATCGACTCCGGGCCGAACAAGGGCGCCACGACGCTGCTCGAGTTCAGCGGAGGTCCCGGGCAACCTCATCTGGCCGTGGGCGACCACGTCCGCGTCAGCCGGCAGGTCGACGACGCCGGGACCACGAGCTATGCGTTCTACGACTTCGAGCGGACGTGGCCGCTGACCGTGCTGGCCGCGGTCTTCGCCGTGGTGATCGTCGCGGTCGCGGGCTGGCGTGGCCTGCGTGCACTGGTCGGCATCGTGATCGCCTTCGGTGTGCTGGTGGTGTTCCTGCTACCGGCGTTGCGTGACGGGGCACCCGCGGTTCCGGTGGCGCTGGTCGCGTCGGCTGCGATCCTGTTCGCCGTCATCTACCTCGCACACGGTGTCAGCCTGCGCACCAGCGCCGCGCTGCTCGGAACGTTGACCGCGCTCCTTCTCGCCGCCGTACTGTCCTGGGCCGCAATCGAACTGGCCCATCTGACGGGACTGTCGGAAGACCAGAACAACGAGGTCGCCGCCTACCTGGGCAACGTCTCGATCACCGGATTGTTGTTGGCGGGCTTCATCATCGGCTCTCTCGGCGTCCTCAACGACGTCACCATCACGCAGGCCTCGGCCGTGTTCGAGCTGGCCGGAGTCGAATCAGCAGGCCGGCGGGCCGTGTTCGTCGGCGCGATGCGGGTGGGGCGCGACCACATCGCCAGCACCGTCTACACGCTGGTGCTCGCCTATGCCGGCAGCGCGTTGCCGCTCCTGCTGCTGTTCAGCGTCGCCAATCGGTCACTCGGCGACGTGCTGACCAGTGAGAGCGTGGCGATCGAGATCGCCCGCTCGGCGGTCGGCGGCATCGCACTGGCGCTGTCGGTGCCGCTGACCACCGGCATCGCGGCGGTGCTGGCCACCCCGAACCGTGCCGCGACCTAGACCACGGGCGCGATGGTGTGCACGATGGTGAAGCCGTCGGCGCTGACCGTGGTGACGTAGACGGTGCCGTCGGGGCCGACGACGGGGATGTCCGTCGGACGCGTGCCGTCGTCGAGGTCGAGCACCTTGGTCACTCCGGTCGTGGTGAACGCGTACACCGCTGGGTCGTCGGGGGCATTACTCGCGGCGTAGCCAGTGCCGTCGGGCCCGAACACCAGCGTCTGCACGGGGTAGATCGGGTATGCCGTGGTCACGGGATGTGTCAGCGTCTGGGCCACCCCCGTCAATCCGGTGGAGTCGAAGCCGACGATCTGCAGGCCGAGAGCGGGATCGTTGCGCAGGATCAGGTAGCCGCTGCCGTCGGGGGCGAACTGGACGTCGGCCTGACCGCTGACGAGCGCCGGGCCTCGCACCTCGGGTGAGAAGGTGTCGTTCGACAAGGTCAGCAGGATCTGCGCGGTCGCTGCGCCGCCGAGTTGACGCACCTGGTTGATCTGATAGGCCGCGCCGTCGGGACCGAAGAACACATTGCCCGGCACGGTCCCTGCGGGCAGCGCGATGGTGCGGTTGACCGATCCATCGGGGTTCAGCACAGCAAGGTAATTCGAGCCGTCCGCGGTGTAGGTGACATATCCGTTGTCGTCGGTTTGTTCTCCCCCGCCGAGGACCTGGTTGGCGGCAGTCAGGAATGGTGCGGTGCCGGGCAGTTCGACGGTGCTGCGTGTGGTGCCATCGGGACTGATGACGACGACCGGCGTGCTGGCGGGGTCTCTGACCACGGCGTAGATCGTGCCCTCTGCACTGACCTGGAAGCTGCGCAGGCGTGCGTCGATGACCCTCGGCGTGGTGATGGCGGTCGGGTTGATGATGTAGATGGACGTGCTGCCGTTGCCGACATCGGTGTTGCCCGGGTAGGTGACGGTCGCGAGGTAGACGCCGTCGTTCTTCACCGTGTAGACGCTCGGCAGACCCGCCACGGTGCGAATGGTGCTGTCGCCGTCTCGCATCGTGTAGATCCGAGTTGTCTTGCCACCGAACAGCGTTCGGACTCCGACGGGAAGGTAGATGTATCCGTCCTCGCCGCGGATCGGGTCCATGCCGTCGGTCCCGCCGGGCAACAGGAATGTCTTCGTCTTCCCGTCTGGTCCGATGGCACGCAGCGTCCGACTACCGAACTGGGACGACACCAGGTACGCACTGCCGTCGATCGCCAGCGTCACGCTCGTGTCGGAAGCGTATGTCCGCACCGTGTTGGTCGGCGAGACGCGGACCGTGCGGTAGTCGATGTTCCCGATGGGGCTGAAGATGAAGGGGATGTTGGTGCCGAAGTACAGCGAACCGTCGGCCCCCACCTGCGGCCGACCGCTGGTGAATCCGGCGACCGTCGCGATCTTCGTGACCTCGCCCTGACTGTTCACCGACCACAGCGTGGAGCGGGTGGCGCGGTCGTTGGTCGTGACGACCACCAGCGAGCCATCCGGCCTGGCGACCGGGATCGACGAGCCCGATGTACCAGCGATCGCATCGCTGGTGGTGACGACGTTCCCGCTGCTGTCGACGATGCTGACGCGGGTTCCGTCCGCGTCGTGAGTGACCTGATACACCGTGCCGGTCGAGCCGATGACCACGGGTCCGTCCGGCACTCCACGGATCTCGGTGTCGGCGGGGTCTGCCACGACGGAGGGGCTCGCCTGGACGGCGCTCGAGGTTGCCGCCGCTGCTGCCCGGTCGGCCCGGCGCTCCTCGGCCTGCTGGCGGGCAGAGGCGAGCATCGTCAGAAGCAGAGGCGCGGCGGCGGGCTCGGAATCGTCGTCGCGGTCGTCCTTCCCGGCTGCCGGCCGCGGCGTGAACAGGGGTTTGAACAGCCGGCCTTTGGTGGGCGCTTCTGCTTCGCTTTCAGTATCTGTTGATGAGACAACCGATTTCGCATCGTCGGCGTCGGCGGCCTCGGCCCGCGCGGCCGGCTTCGCGCCGAACCCGCGCTTGGCTAGCGGCTTGTCGGCCTTCTTGTCAGCCTTCGTGTCAGCCTTCGTATCCGCTGAGGCTTTCGCGGGGCCGGCGGAGGGGCTGACCGACGGGGTGTCGTCAGGTTGGGCCCAGGCCACGGTCGGTACCGCTGCGATCGCGGAGCCGATTCCCAATGCCACGGCTAATCCCCCGACACGACCTATGCAGTTCTCCCACGCCATGACTGGTCCTCCCCGTTGAGTTCACAGCAAACTTACGGCCAATACGGCTGTATGGCAATGAGCAATATATGCGCGAGTCGGGTCAGCGGTCCAGAAGCTCCAGAAGATACGCGCCGTAGCCAGACTTCAGGAGTTTATTTGCGCGCGCGGCTAATTCGTCGTCGCTGATGAAACCGACCCGCCACGCTACCTCTTCGGGCACGCTGATCTTGAGGCCCTGTCTGCGTTCGATCGTGCGTACGTAATCGCTCGCGTCGAGCAACGAGTCGAACGTCCCCGTGTCCAGCCAGGCCGTACCGCGCGCGAGCACCTCGACGCTGAGCCGGCCCTGCTCGAGATACCGCTGGTTGATTTCGGTGATCTCGTATTCGCCCCGCGCCGATTTTCGTAGCGAGCGCGCGATCTCGATGACGTCGTTGTCGTAGAAGTACAGGCCCGGCACCGCGTAGTGCGATTTCGGTGTGGCCGGTTTCTCCTGCAGCGACAACGCCGTCCCGTCGTCGTCGAACTCCACCACACCGTAGGCGGACGGATCGGCGACCCAGTACGCGAAGATCGATCCGCCCTCGACGGTGCGGAAACGCCGCAGGCTGGTTCCCAGTCCGGGACCGTAGAAGATGTTGTCGCCCAACACGAGTGCCACCGAATCGGTTCCGATGTGGTCGGCGCAGATCATGAAAGCCTGTGCCAGGCCCTCGGGTTCGTCCTGCACGGCGTAGCTGAGATTGACACCGAAGTCCGCCCCGTCGCCGAGCAGCCGGCGAAACGCGGGCGCGTCCTCGCGGGTGGTGACGACGGCGATGTCACGGATACCCGCCATCATCAACGTCGACAGCGGGTAGTAGATCAGCGGCTTGTCGTACACCGGCAGCAGCTGCTTGCTGGCACCCATGGTGATCGGGTACAGCCGGGTGCCAGATCCGCCGGCCAGGATGATGCCGCGCATCAGCCGGTGAGGTCTGCTTCGGTGAGTTCCGTGGCGGCCAGCGCGGCAGCCAGATCGTCGTGCCGGAACACCGATGTCACGTGATCGGCGACCACCCTGAAGGCCGACGCGGCCGGACCTTCGCCTTCGACCTTCTCCTCGACCACGACGACACCGTCGTGCACGTAGATGCGACCGGGTTCGATCGTGCGGCCCAGTCCCTGCGCCCAGGACCGCAGTGCGGCGTGACCCTGTGCCGCGCCGTAGGCGTCACCGATCTCTATGTCGTCGCTGGACAGCGACACCAGCGTGTCGAGGTCGCCGGCGTTGAGGGCGTCGTGCCAGGCGAGCACGGTCGCCATCTCCGAAGTGGTCATGATCGAGAGCTTAGGCCGCTCAGAACGGCGTGCGTTCCAGCCAGCCGTCCCAGACGGCGGTGTCGCCGTGAACCTCGAGGCCCGCATCGGCGGTGCCGATGCGGCGCACCGTGGCCAGCAGCAGATCTGTCGCCGGGCCCCGAAGCGCCACACTGCCCTTGCCGTGGTCGTGAGACCACCACACGCCTTCTGCGTCGTGGACGATCATCCACTCCCCCGTCGGTCCCAAATCCGAATCGGTGGCGTGAAGATGAATGGATTGGTCCCGGTCCAGGGCCGGCGGACGCCGCCGGTCCTCGGTCACACGGTCGATCCACTCACTGAGGGCATCCGCGGCCAGATCCGGCGCCAGCTCGAACGGCACACCGAGGGCCAGGGCAGCGTCGGCACGGTGCACGGTGGCCTCGTGCAGTCGTCGCCGTATCCACCAGCCCGCCGGTCGGGGCCCGACGAACGTCCACACGCGAGTCTCGGCGCCGACCCGATCGATCGCCTCGCCGATCAGTTCCGCGCCCCTCACCAGCCAGTCCGCGGCAGCGTCCGGGTCGTCCGGCGGTTTGCCGTCGCGCACGTCTCTCGGATCGAGCTCCTGGTTTCGGCGCTCGAGGATCATCTGTGCGGCCCAACGGTTTCCGCGTCCGACGTGACGGAACAACTGTTTGAGGTTCCAGTCGCCGCACGTCGGCACCGGTGTCGCCGGGTCTGCCGTACGGATCAGATCGCCGAAAGCTCGAGTCTGCTCGAGCAGAGCTGCTCGGAAGTCCACCACCTCACGCTAGCGCGGTGCGCGCGCTCCCAAGGGTGATCGGCAATGTTGACCACCCGCGCAGCACGCGGGTGTCCCTCCGCTGGGCGGTTCCGGCGAGCTGCGCACCGGGGTAGCGCTCGAAGAAGGTGCGCAACCCGACTTCGCCCTCGGTGCGGGCCAACGCGGCGCCGAGGCAGAAGTGCCGGCCACCGGAGAACGACAGGTGCTTGCCCGCGTTCTCCCGCTCGAGGTCGAAGCGGTGCGGATCGGTGAACACCTTGGGATCGCGGTTCGCCCCGGCCAGGTGGAGGATGATCAACTCTCCCCGCTTGATGTGGGTGCCGGCGATGTCGACGTCCTTGCGGGCGAAGCGGGCGCTCATCTGCACGGGTGAGTCGAGCCGGAGCACCTCCTCGACGGCGGTGGGCCACAGCTCGGGGCGGGCGGCCAGTGTCTCGAGGTGTCCGGGCGACTGCAGGAGCATTCGGATGCCGTTGCCCAGCAGGTTGACCGTGGTCTCGAAGCCGGCTGCCAGGACCAGGCCCGCGGTGGCCAGGAGCTCGCGCTGGGAGAGCTGGGCGCCTTCCTCAGCCTGCGCGCTGGCCAGGATCAGCTGGCTCATCAGGTCATCGCCGGGATTTCGGCGCAGCTCGTCGAGGTGATGGGTCAGCCATGCGTTGAACCCGACGAGGCCTTGGTGGACACTCGTGTACTGCTTCCAGGACAGGCCGATGTCCAGGCTGGGGGCGGCGAGTTCGCCGAAGCGCAGGATCTGCTGCCGGTCCGCCTCCGGCACACCCAGGATGTCGCTGATGACCGCAACCGGCAGCTGGGCGCAGTAGGCGTCCACGACGTCGACGACGCCGTTCTCACCCTCGAGGCGGTCCAGCAGCCCGTCCGCAGTGTCCTGCACGCGGTCGCGCAGCGCGGCGACCGCGCGAGTGGTGAACACCGACGACACCATCTTGCGGCAGCGGGTGTGCTCGGGCGGTTCGATCGACAGCAGCGACGGAGGCTCGATCGGGTGCAGCAACCCGGTGCGGGTCTTCTCGTTGATGCGTTGCAGGATCGGGGGCAGGCCGGCCCCGAGGCTCATGACGTGGAAGTCGTCGGAGCGCAGGACCTCGTTGGCGACGGCGTGGTCGAACGTCATCAGTGCTGTGCGGGAGCGGACGACGGGGCCGCGAGCTCGCATCTCGTCGGCGAACGCCGCGGGATCTGCCCTCACCGCGGGATCGGCGATCAGCCGGGCCTGCGGATCACCGCGCCGGGCGCCGACCCTGGACAGGCCGCGGACGATACCGTGCAGGACCAACCATCGCAGCCGGTGTTGGAATCCAGACATCACCCGAGCTTAGCCAGCTGGTCTACCCAGCGCATAGAGCTTCCAGCCGGCCTGCCGCCACCGCTCGACGGCAAGGCAATTACGGCCATCAACAATGACTTTGGTGCGCACCGTATCGGCGAGCGTCTCGGGGTCCAGGTCGACGAACTCGTCCCACTCGGTCAGCACCAGGACAGCGTCGGCACGGTCGCAGGCCTCGGCGACCGACGTCGCGTACGTCAGGGTAGGGAACAGCCGGCGCGAATTCTCCATCGCTTTGGGGTCGTAGACGTTGACGGTCGCGCCGTTGAGCTGTAGCAACCCGGCAACGTTCAATGCAGGCGAATCGCGGACGTCGTCGGACTCGGGTTTGAACGCCGCCCCCAGGACGGCCACGTTGGCGCCGAGCAGAGAGCCTCCGCATGCGGTGGTCGCCAACTCGACCATGCGGGTACGGCGGCGCATGTTGATGCTGTCGACCTCGCGCAGGAACGTGAGCGCGTGATTGGCGCCGAGCTCGCCGGCTCTCGCCATGAACGCGCGGATGTCCTTAGGTAGGCAGCCGCCACCAAAACCCAAGCCGGCGTTGAGGAACCGTCGCCCGATGCGGGCGTCGTACCCGAGGGCGTCGGCCAGCGTCGTCACGTCGGCGCCGGCGGCCTCGCAGACCTCGGAGATCGCGTTGATGAACGAGATCTTGGTGGCCAGAAAGGCATTCGCGGAGACCTTGACCAGTTCCGCCGTCTGCAGATCGGTCAACAGGAACGGCACGCCGTCCTCGAGCAGCGGTGCGTACAGCGCCCGGATCGCGGCCTCGGCCAGCTGCGACTCCTTTTGTACGCCAAGGACGATGCGGTCGGGATGCAGTGTGTCGTGGACGGCGAGTCCTTCTCGCAGGAACTCGGGATTCCACGCGATCTCGACGGGTATCCCTTCCGCGCTCAGCGCAGCGGCACGGTCGACGAGATCGGCTGCGGTTCCGACGGGCACGGTGGATTTACCGACGATCACCGCGGGGCGGCGCAACTGGGGTACGAGCGCATCGATCACCGCGTACACGTGCCTCAGGTCGGCGCCGTATTCACCCTTCTTCTGCGGTGTTCCGACGCCGAGGAAGTGGACGTCGGCGAAGTCGGCAGCCTCGGCGTAGTCGGTGGTGAAGTGCAGTCGGCCGGTATCGAGGTTGCGCTGCAACATCTCTGGCAGTCCCGGCTCGTAGAAGGGGACGTCGCCGCTGGCCAGTTTGGCGATCTTGCCGGGGTCGATGTCGACGCCGATCACCTCGTGGCCGAGCTCTGCCATCCCGACGGCATGGGTGGCGCCGAGGTAACCGGTGCCGAAAACGGTGCATCGCATAGTGCCTCTATAGGTGCCCGGAATGAGGTGGTCATAACGCGACACTGGCCGCCAGATCAACGGGAAGTGACGGTCGCGTGCCGCGAAATTGGGATCGGTAGCCCGCGGCGTGCTCTGTACTGATGCCATGAGGACAACACCCCTGCTCATCTCAGGTGCCGCCGCGGCGCTTCTGCTCGCCGGCTGCGGTTCCGACCGCCCCGAGGCGCCGTCGACGACGACGACGGTCACCGTGACCGCTGCGCCCTCCACGACCACAAAGCCGTCGGCAACCGCGGAGCCATCCGCAACCGCGTCCCCGGCGCCGTCCACTACGGCCGCCCCGCCCCCGTCACCAACGGAAACAACGCCTGCCGTACCGGCGGCGTGCGGCAACGCCGATCTGACCGTCGCCGCGGGACCCGTGGCCGAGGCGGACACGCTGCGCCGGGTGGACGTGACGTTCACCAACAGCTCAGCGCAGGCGTGTGTCCTCGTGGGCTATCCGGGCGCCGACCTGGTGACGGCGGCCGGCGGAGTGCTGGTGCATGTCGAGCGCCGGCCGCAGAACTCCGCACCGCATCTGGAGCTGCAGCCGGGCGAGAAGGCGACCGCCGACGTGCAGTCGTCGGCGATCGACACCGCTACAGACAACGGATGTGGGCGCACCGGAACGCTCGTCGTCACAGCACCCAACACGACGAAATCACACCTACTGGAGGTGAACCTGCCGATCTGCGACGCGACGATCAGCTCGGTCGGCTAGCCGCGGCCGCCCCCACCGGGCGCGCAGAAGATCAGGAAACACTTCTCGCCGCCCGAGGATCCGCTGCCCGAACCGCCACGCGACGACGACCCCGAACCGCTCGGCCCGCCGAAGCCGGCGGAACCACCCGAACCGCCGTAACTGCCGGATCCGCTGGGGTAGTCGTCACCACCGCGACCGCTCCCGGAGTTCGATCCGGGCCACTGCGGCGTCTGCGGCACCGGCGGCACCTGAGGAACCTGCGGCTGCGTCATCGGCGGCGTCCACGGCGGGGTCTCCGGCTCTTCGGGCTCGGGAGCCTCCGGCTGGCTCGGCCATGTCCACGCGGGCTTCGGCGGCGCGAACACCGGCCATTGCCGCTGCGGCACCACGATGATCGGCCGAGGCACCACGACAGGCGCAGGCACCGGGGCCACGACCGGGGGTGCCGGCACCGGCGCGGGAGGCGGCGCCGCCGGGGCGGGCGCGGGAGCCGGGGCGGCGGGAGCCGGAGCGGGGGCCTGCTCGACGTAGACGGTGCGCGGCGCCTGCTGTGGAGTCTGCTGCACCGCGACGGGCACCGGAGGCTTGATGGTCTCCGCCGATGGTGGCGGGTCGGCCGGCACCTGGGCGGCCTGCTCGATCGGCGCGGGCGCGGGAGCCTGGCTGCTCGGCACGATCGCCGCTTGTGCCGGGCTGGGCCGCGAATCGACCGTCGGCCGGATGCTGACGGCGAGCGAGATGACGAGGGCGACCACGCCGATGACGAACACCGACGTGAGCGCACTGCCGACGAGGAGGAAGGGCTTGCGGCCCTCCTCGACCTCGCGCATCTCGGTCTGTGCGAACTCGTCGACCACCTCGGCGCCGACGGGCGCGAGCTGGGTGTCCGCGCCGGCGAGCCCGGCATACACCGAGCCGGCGGTGTCGCCGTCGGGATCTTGCGAGTAGGCCAGCCCGACCGTGGTCGCTTCGAAGGCGGGCGCGGCGGCGGACGCCAGCGCTGCGCCGCGGGCCAGGGCGAGGTCTGCGTCGTCGGGCGCGCTGACAGGCAGGGCGACGAGGTGTTCGAGATGGGACTTCACGGAGCTGACGTCGACACCGGAGCCGACGACGAACATTCCCTGCGGCGGGGTGTCCTGCGCGGCCACCGCGTGAGCCATCTCGGTGAGCACGGCCATGGCGTCGGTGCTGTGCAGGGAACGGCTGAGGACTTTGACCACCGAGCCGTCGTCGGTGCGAACCACCGACAGCGTCGCGGTGTCCCGGTCGACGAAGAGGAGAGCGGTCGTGTCGTATCCGACCGCGCGCCCAACCGCTTGCGCCAACGAGGCGGCGGCATGGCTTTCGGCGACGAGCATGACGTCGTCGATGCCCTGCGCGGTGAGCGCGTCGCGTAGAGCCGACGCCTCGGTGTGGTCACTCCACGTGACGCCGATGGATTTGAGGTGATGCCCCCCGGACTCCGCGCTCTCCTTGGTGCCCTGGATGGCGGCGACGACATGTTCGGCAACGTTTGCCGAAGCGTCGGGCGACGTGACGTCGAAGACGTCATGGTCAACGGTGACGCCGTCTGCCTTTTCGCCTTCCACCAGCACCATGCGGACCGTCGTAGGTGTCATCGACACACCGAGAACGATGTCCACTCGACCCCTCCAAATATTTGCTGCAGCCTGGTCGCTGTACGGGCCCACCTGGGCGGTGAGCACTGACAACTAGTACTTCATCGGCGCGGACAGCCACGGTGTTACACACGTCGCGGTTAGCTGTACGACGGTGATTCGCAGCCGGCGCGCCAGTTGTTATGACATTACCCGCCGGACGGTGATTCCCGCCGCGGTCAATTCGACCGGAGGAAGTTCTGGTACGACCGCGACGGCGTGGGGCCGCGTTGGCCCTGGTATTTCGAGCCCACCTTGTCGCTGCCGTAGGGATACTCGGCCGGGCTGGTGAGCCGCAGCAGACAGAGCTGGCCGATCTTCATGCCGGGCCACAACGTGATCGGCAGGTTCGCGACGTTCGACAACTCGAGCGTGATGTGGCCGGAGAACCCCGGATCGATGAAGCCCGCGGTCGAGTGCGTGAGCAGGCCGAGGCGGCCCAGCGAGGACTTGCCTTCCAGGCGGCCGGCGAGGTCGTCGGGCAGCGTGCAGCGCTCGAGCGTGGCACCGAGGACGAACTCTCCGGGGTGCAGTACGAACGGCTCCCCTTCTTTGGGCTCGACGAGGGTGGTGAGGTCGTCCTGCCGCAGTGCGGGGTCGATGTGCGTGTAGCGGGTGTTGTTGAAGACGCGGAAAAGGCTGTCGAGGCGGACATCGACGCTGGAGGGCTGGATCAGACTGTCGTCGCACGGGTCGACGCCGAGCCGTCCGGCGTCGATCTCGGCCCGAATGTCGCGGTCGGAGAGCAGCACGGGACGAGCGTAACGGCGGGAATCCGCCCGGGGGCGGGCGGCGGGCCTCCACACAGAACGCGCCGGTTGTGAACGGTTGGGAAAAATTCACAGAAAATCTTACGTCAGCAACAATTTTTCCCACAGATTCCCGCACGAATTTGCGAACGCATGTTAGCTTCGATCCCGTCACCAGTTTTGCTATCGGGGATGGCCGTGTGATGCGGCGACTGGTGTCTCTGTCCTATCCCACGTGTCGTCGTGGTGCGTTGCTGCCCGGGGGGCCATCGCGTCTGCACGTTCCACCGTTGTGCCTCAAATATCAAGTCCGGGCTGTCAATTGGGGGAAACATCCATGAAAGCACGGTCAAACAATCGGCACGCGACTGCGACAGCGGCGGCGCTCGCCCACGGTACCCACATCGGGCGCGTCGGCGCATTAGCTGTGGTAGTGGGAGTCGGGTTTGCGATAGCCAGCAGCGCCACCGGCGTCGCGTCGGCTGACAGCGACTCCACATCCACCAGCTCGTCCTCGGACAACCAGTCCGTCTCGCGGCCGGATTCCTCACCCTCCGCCACGTCGACGTCCACGCGAGGCAAGCGCGGCTCCACCAAGAACGACAGCTCCGCCAAGAACAACAGCTCCGCTGACGATGCGTCGCCGCGTACCCAACGACGCAACAAGCTCGAGAAGCCGGCCGCGCCCACACGAACGACCAGAACGGATGACGAGGACGCCGTCGAGGTCCGCGGGACTGACGCACCTGCGGTCGCAGCCCCCGACGCGGAGGCCACGCAGGCGGAAAGCGCCCCGAAGGCTCCCCTCCGCAGGTCTGTGGCGCGGCCGACGAGGACCCTCATCGCGACGTCGGTGGTGACGTCGCCGCACGTGGTGGCCGAGACGGCGGTCGTGGAGCTCGACGAACCGGCAGCGCCGGCCGAGCCCGACGCCCCCGCCGGTACCGGCCTGTGGAGCATGCTGAGCGTCGCGAACCGGGAGTCGCGGCGCACGCTGTTCAACCGTCGGCCCGTGCTGGACAACCAGCAGGTCGACGTAACGCTCGACGAGTACGAGGACGTCAGCGTCCCGATCGCGTTCGGCGGCACGGATGCCGACGACGACCCACTGACCTATCGGGTGGCGCGGGGAAAGTGGTTCGGCCCCAAGCACGGCACCGTCACCGTCGACCCCGCCACGGGGACATTCACCTATGACGCCGACAACGAGTTCGCACTCACCGGCGGCCGGGACAGATTCCTGGTGCGGGTGTCCGACTACGACAGCGACGACTTCCACGTCCACGGCCTGTTCGGGGGGCACAGCGACTGGGCGATCATCACCGTGAACGTCGCAGCGACCGACCGCGCGCCCGTGGCCGGCAACGACAGCGTCACCGTCGACGAAGACGGCCTGCTGATCGTCAGCCCGGGAGACCTGCTGGCCAACGACAGCGACCCTGACGGTGACGACCTGTCCATCGACGGTTACACCCAGCCTGAACACGGTGACCTCTGGATCAACCGCGACGGCACCTTCACCTACGACCCCGACGACGACTTCACCGGCACCGACACCTTCACCTACACCGTCACCGACGGCATCAAAGCCACGACCGCCACAGTCACCGTGACCGTGAACCCCGTCAACGACCCACCCGTCGCGACCGACGACGCCGTGTCCGTCGACGAGGACGGCCTGCTCGTCGTCAACCCGGCCGACCTGCTGGCCAACGACACCGATATCGACCGTGACGACCTCTCCGTCGAGGGCTACACCCAACCCGAGCACGGCGACCTCTGGATCAACCGCGACGGCACCATCAGCTACAACCCCGACGCGGACTTCACCGGCACCGACACCTTCACCTACACCGTCACCGACGGCACCGAAAGCGCCACGGCGACAGTCACGGTCACCGTCAACGCCGTCAACGACGCACCCGTCGCGACCGACGACGCCGTGTCCGTCGACGAGGACGGCCTGTTGATCGTCAACCCGGCCGACCTGCTCGCCGACGACACCGATATCGACGGTGACGACCTCTCCGTCGAGGGCTACACCCAACCCGAACACGGCGACCTCTGGATCAACCGCGACGGCACCATCAGCTACAACCCCGACGCGGACTTCAATGGCACTGACACCTTCACCTACACCGTCAGCGATGGCACCGAAAGCGTGACCGCCACAGTCACTGTCACGGTCAACGCCGTCAACGACGCACCCGTCGCCACCAACGACGCAGTGGAAGCCACCGAGGACACCTCAGTCACCTTCCCGCGAGATGCGCTGTTGGGCAACGACACCGATGCCGACGGTGACACGCTGACGGCGGTCATCGGGGCGGCGCCGGCCAACGGCACACTTGTCCACAACGCGGACGGCTCATTCACTTACACGCCCAACGCCAACTTCAACGGCACCGACACCTTCACCTACTCGGTGTCCGACGGCACCACGACCAGCGCGCTGGCCACGGTCACGATCACTGTCGCGGCCGTCGACGACGGGCCGGTGGCCACCGACGACGCGCTGGACGCCACCGAAGACACCTCGGTGACGTTCCTGCCGGGAACACTGCTGGGCAACGACGTCAGCACCTCGGGCGGAACGTTGGACGTCGACTCGTTCACCCAGCCGGCCAACGGCACGCTGGTGCGCAATGGCGACGGCTCATACACCTACACGCCAAACGCGAACTTCTTCGGCGTCGACACGTTCACCTACACGGCGACGGATGGGACCTTCTCGAGCGGACCGGCGACGGTGACAGTGACCGTCGAGAGTGTCAACGACGCACCGGTGATCACGGGCGTGAACACCGGCGCCGCCGACCCGACGTCAGGAGAGGTGCGGGGCACGGTCGGCGCGACGGACCCTGAGGGTGGGACGATCACCTACAGCGCGCCGGTGAATACCCCGTACGGAACCGTGACGATCGATCCGAACACGGGCGCGTTCGTCTACACACCGACGGACGACGCGCGAGCGGCGGTCAGCGGCGGAACGACCGGCGGGACGATCAACCTCACCGATCCCTCGCAGTTCACCCAGGGCACGTTCGGCAGCACTACGGACGGACTACGCAACATCAGTCAACTGACTCAGCGCGGCGCCACCCGGAACTACATCGCGACGTTCTTCACCGCGACCGCCACGCAGACATACGTCTTCGGCCAGACGGAAGCCCCTGTGGACACCGTGATGATCATGTACCGCGGGACATTTGACCCCAGCTCGCCAGAGACCAGTGCCGTGGTTCTCAACGACGATAGCCGCGCACACACCGTGCCGGTGACCGGCTGTGGCGGCAACACGGGGTTCTGCCCGCGGGTCACGCTCGATCTCGTCGCGGGAGAGCAGGTCTCGATCGTCGTCACGACGTTCTCTGCGGGCAGACCCCTGGGACTTCCGCAGACCTTCTACACCAGCGGTCCGGGACGGTTCAGCACCACGCCGCCGGAGGACACCTTCGTGGTCACCGCCACCGATTCGAGTGGCGCGACGACGACGGTTTCGGTGCAGGCGCCGATCACACCGCTGCCGGTGAGCGTCGCCCTCTGACCTGACGTGACGACCTCGCCTGGTGTGCGCTCGAGTGCACACCAGGCGAGGTTTCGCGCGTGTTAGCCTTGCCCTTCACAACACGGCCGATGTAGTTCAATGGCAGAACATCAGCTTCCCAAGCTGAATACGCGGGTTCGATTCCCGTCATCGGCTCCAGGAGAAGCACTGGTCACAGCGGTTTGCGGGCGGACAGTTCTGGACTATCAGTTGAGATTTGTCCGTGACTTGTCCGTGCCTGTGCGGAAGGACTCCCCGAAATCCGTTTGCCCGCCCCCACGGCTACGGCCAGTAAGATCGAGGAGCACGTGGCGAGGGAGGAGTCGGAGCGATGCCCGGGGATCGAAACCTCGCCATGCTCATTGGCAACGGTCTAAGCATTGCTTTCAGTCCTGAGCTGCTGCTAAGCAGCATCAGCGAGGAAATGACCCGGCGGTTCACGAACGAATACACCGGTAGCGATTCTGTCGCAACTGCCATGCAGAACGTCGCAAAGCATGTTCCGCAAAGCGGAGACCCCGAGAAAGACTTTGAAGCCCTGATTGGGGCCTTCGGGGGCCAGAGCGACGTGCTTCAAGACTTAGCCATATTTGCGGACCTAACCAGAAATTCCGATCCAGAGATTGCCGACGCGATCCAGCGAGTCCGTGAATTCGTGAGCGAAGTACAGCGTCGCGGCATTGGCCACACGCTTGAAATCATTGCCGAGCGCTCATACTCTGATTATGATCGACGGCAGCCGCTGTCTGATTTTTTTGACGAAGTGTTGCAAAAATTCGATCAGCACGTCACCGTCGCTAATCTCAACTACGATACGCTGGTTCTTTCGGTACTTACAGAGAGCTATAGCGAGATCCTTAGCGATATGGCGAACGGCCGCTATGACGCAGGCTCCGTGGGAATTGGCGGCATAAGGTACGCCGTCAAGCGACTCCGCGCCACGGAAGCAGAGTTCATGTCGCTACACCAGCGGCGGTTGAGGTTACTCCACCTCCACGGCTCGCTCACGTTCTGGCGATTTGGTGCGGACAACTATTGCAAGCTTCCCGTAGATGCAGTGCGCAGCGACATCTGGGAGGTCTACCGCAACGAAGACACCTTCAGCGGGCAACCTTTAGTGATTCTGGCAAATCAGCACGAAAAGACTGACTATATAACTCAATATCCTTATAGCTTGGCGTATTCGGTTGCTGAAACGGATTTTAAGAATGCCGATAATTGGCTAATTGTCGGCTATTCGTTTCGCGATGTGTGCGTCAACAACCTATTGAGTCAGTGCTGGGAGGCAAAAAGAAACCCCCCAAACATCTTGGTGGTTACCCACAGCGACAATCTCAAATCCGAGACGGTTGAGGATGCGTTCGGATGGCCGCGGGGAAGCGCAGCCTCGCACCACCTGGCGATTGACCGAGGCGGCGCCTTCGGCCTTTCAACGTCTGGACTTTGGGGCGATTTCTCGAGCCCGTAAATCGTTTGACCCCGGCCTCAAGCCTTTCGGCGAGACCGGGGCCAGTCGACTAGAGCACAGGCCATATAGGCCATCCCCCACGCTGGTACTGAAGCCGTTTGTTTCACCGGCCACATCGGGGCGCACTGCCAACAAGCATAGATGAGTTTCCGTACGACATCGAAACGACGCGCCAAACCTGTACAGGTGCCACCGGTGGGAATAGTCCTTCAGCGTCGAACAGATGTTCTAGACTTGTCGGACCATCCCGCTACCGTCAACATCATGGGCGCAGATCAGCCTCACCACGCGGATAACCGCCGATTGTCATCCGATGACAGTCGGTGCCCATACACTGTCGATATGACGGAGTTGGGGACCCCGGCCAGAAGCCAGATTTCCGTTGAACAGATCGCGAGTGCGATTGCGGCCAGCTGGCAAGCGGATGGTCAGACAACTGTCGAGATGCTCAGCCCATCTGCGTGCTATCTCTACGAGCGGAAGCTTGTCGAATGGGTATTCGAAGACGCCAATTCTGCTGCCGCCCTTAAGGACACGTTCGATCAGATCCGCAAGCGCGGAATAGATGTTGCGATTGTGCTGCCCATGCCAGAACTCGGTCGGGCTCACGAAGAGTTGTGGGGCACAGGTCTTCATCTTTACGGCTGGATTGACAGGGGCGACAAAATAATTCGCTTCATAGGCCCCGAGGTTGCGTAAATGCCGGTTTCCCTTGTAACGCAGACGGAAATCGCACTGATCTGGGACTTCGATAAGACTCTTACAACTGGATATATGCAAAAACCTCTCTTTGAGCGCTTCAGCGTCGATGAAAGCCAGTTTTGGGATGAAGTCAATGCCCTTGAAGAGTTCTACGAGAAATTCGGGCTCAAAGTGTCGAGCGACACCGCCTACTTGGAACACACTCTTAACTACGTGCGGTCAGGAAAGTTCCCCGGTCTCACAAACAGCATACTCAGGGAGTTAGGTGCTCAGGTCGAATTGGCGCCCGGCATGCCTGAATTCATGCAGCGCACAAGAGATTTCATTGCAGGCAATCAACGCTACGTCGACAACATTATCTCGGTTGAGCACTACGTTGTGTCCACAGGGTTCCGTCAAATGATCGAAGGCAACCCGATCAACGAGCATCTCGACGGTGTGTGGGCGTGTGAACTTCTACCTGATGCCCCAACGGCCTTCGACGGAATCAATTGGGAAGGACAATCTTTCGATCCCGATGGCGTGCTAACACAGATCGGCTACACAATCGACAACACGACGAAGACACGTGCCATCTTCGAAATCAACAAGGGAATCAACAAGCTAGAGGGAATCAACGTGAACGCCCGAATGGCTGCCGATGAGCGGCGAGTCCCCTTCAAGAATATGATCTACATCGCCGACGGCCCAAGCGATGTGCCCGTATTCTCGGTCGTTGGCCAGAATGGCGGCAAAACGCTTGCAGTCTATGGTGAAACGAATTATGACGGCGTACAGCAACTCCAAGACGAGGGCCGCGTAAACAACACAGCTCCGGCGGACTATTCGCCCGGCAGTGCTGCCGACCGGTGGTTGTTTCGATGGATCGGAAAAATCGCCGACTCGATCTGTGACGACCGCGATCAACGCATCGGCAACTTCACGAATCCAGCCGGCCATATCACCAAATAGCTTGGCGTAAAAAGCAACTCAGTAGCGTCGCCGCAACCGCACTACGTTGTTTCCCGTTGGTTCCGCCAGGGCGGCAAGTTTTGCCATAGCCGCACTCGCGCCCTCATCGGTACGGAATAGGTGCGTTCAGATCGGCGGGTTTGCTGGACCCGTCCTTGCTTTGTCAGTTGATGCGGGCATACTGGAGTCAGATCCGAAGTTGACCGCAGCCCGGCTGCAGGCACGCTTAAGGGTTGTCGCACAGGTGATTTCACTACGAAGTTGGATGTGTACCCACAGGTCAGTACATCGCCGAGAACTAGCTGTCACAGCTTCCCAAGCTGAATACGCGGGTTCGATTCCCGTCATCGGCTCCACACACCGACCTGCGTCGATCGACTACCGATGGAACAACGTCCGCTGGGAGACGAGCGGCGACCATCCGTACCTCTGCGAGCGGACACTCGTCGTCGACGGTGCGGCCAGTTCCCGCAGCACATTCAGGAAAAGCTTGTCCATCTGCGGGCTGAGTTCGGCGAGCTCCGCGGCACTCGCGTGCCCGACGGATCCGAAGACCCGCGCGAGCGTCGCCGAGTCCGCCGCCGTGCCGATCGACAGGCACAGGCACGCGACACCGTCTGCGCGCAGCTCGGCCAGCGCCCGCTGGGTGTCGGCCTCGGCGTACTTTCCTTCGTACCCACTGTCGTAGGGATAACCGTCGGAGAGCACGACGAGCAGTCGGTTGGGCGTTCCTGCTTGAGCTTTCACGATTTCGCCGGCACCCCGGATGCCGGCGCCCAGACGGGTGAAGCCGAACGGTTGCAGCCCGTTGAGACGGGCTCGCTCCACCGCGCTGAAGCGTTGCGCGAAGGACTTGATGCGCAGCAGATGCACGTCGTGGCGACTCTGCGAGCGGAACGCGTAGAGCGCGACGCGGTCTCCGAGCTCTTCAAGGGTTACTGCGAGAGTGGCCGCGGCGCGACGTTGGTGGTCGTGCACGGTCAGCCCGCCGGCGTCGGTATCGGTAGCCGACCCCGAGGAGTCGAGCAGGATGAGCACCCCGAGGTTGCGAGCCAGCTTCCGCCGTTCGGTGTAGACGTTCTCCGGCGGCGACTGTCCGCAGCGCAGGTCGATGGCCATGTCGATGAGGGGGTCGAGGTCGAGTTCGTCGCCGTCGGGGCGGCCACGCAACACCGTCAGCCCGAGTCCCACCCGGGCCAGCCTGCGCTTGAGCACCTCGTCACGGGCCACGCCGCCGGCTGTCGCGTCGGCCGCCGCAGTGAGCGGTAGGTCAAGGACACGACACCAGTCGGGCCGATACCGACTGCTGAAGACGTCCCACTCCGGGTGGAGCGCACCGCCCACTCCTACTGCCGCCCCGGGTCTGTCCTCGTCGGAGAACTGGATCCGCGTCGGTAGTGGCCGGGCGCTTGCGCCCACCTCGCGCGTTCTGCGGGCTGACCCGACCCGCAGCTCGCCGCCGGCAGCGTTTCCCTCGGAGGGTTTGGAGTTGCCGAACAGCTTCTTGAGGAAGTCGGCGACGGTCGACGAACCGGTCAGCGGCGCCTCGAACAGCTGAAGGAGCTTGCTCCCCTCGGTCTCTTCGCGGTTGTCGTCGCTCTCGTCGTCGGTGTCCGACGGGGTGAGCTGCAAACGTAAGTCGCCGTCACTCGGGGTGGAGCCGCGCGACGAGGTCGCCGCCAGGAGCCGGGACGGCCGCAGCACTCCGAACCAGGGCGGCGGCTCTTCGAGCCGAGTCCGGTTGCGCGCCAACGCAAGTGAATCCTCAGGGCTGCTCGTCAGTGGCCCGTCGGCGGGCGCGAGTGTGCCGGCCGACGGCATCCGGGCGGCCAGGTCGGCGAGCGCACGCCGACCCTCGAGGCCGAGATAGCGTCGCGCCACCGATGGCCGCCCCCGCAGGAATTTCACGTGCGCGGGACGCAGACTGCCGGCTCCCAGCAGCGCGCTCTGGACCAGCACCTCCCGCCGTTGTTCGGTGAGGTCACCGCCGACGGAGACGAACACCACTCCGCCGTCGGTGTAGGCCGCCTCACCCGCTGGGGCGGACGCCACCTCCAGCGACCGGCCGGCCACGAAGCCCGCCAGCAGCGCGAAGCGGCCGGGGCCGGAGGGGTCAGGCTCGGCCACGAGCCGACAGGACCGCGTCGACCAGCTCACCGAGGGCGCGGATCATGCCGGCATCGTCGGAGAGCACCTGGACGATGGCGGACTGCACGGCGCTGCGCACACTGAGCCCTTCCGCCACCAGGATTCCCGCCAGCACGAGCAGGCGGGTGGACACCACCTCGTGCAGCGGAGAACCGTCCAGGGTGCGGATCGCCGTGCCGACACTCACCATGGACTGTGCCGTGGTGACGTCGACACCGGATTCGCGCGCGACGACGTCGATCTCGATGTCGGGCGGCGGGAAGGCGAGCTCGATAGCGACGAACCGCTGCCGGGTCGACTGCTTCAGGTCCTTGAGGACGCTCTGGTAGCCGGGGTTGTAGGAGATCACCAGCTGGAAACCGGGCGCTGCCTGCAACG
This sequence comes from Mycobacterium sp. IDUB_5, assembly GCF_055419565.1. Taxonomy (NCBI): domain Bacteria; kingdom Bacillati; phylum Actinomycetota; class Actinomycetes; order Mycobacteriales; family Mycobacteriaceae; genus Mycobacterium; species Mycobacterium sp. IDUB_5. The sequence continues at coordinate 502,408 of NZ_JBVAXX010000001.1, read as the reverse complement.
TGATGCCGAGGCGGTCGACCGGGAGTTCGCGCCGGTGATCAGCCAGCGGGTGGATGATGACCGTGGTGTCCTGACGCGCCTCCACGATCTCGTCGAGATAGCAGATCGCCCCCGTCCGGACTGCGCGTGTCAGCGGGCCGTCCACCCAGACGGTCTCGCCCCCCTTGAGCAGGAAGCGACCTATCAGGTCGGCTGACGTCATGTCTTCGTGTCCGGCCACGGTGATCAGGTCTCGCCCCAGGTCGTGGGCCATCGCCTCGACGAAGCGGGTCTTGCCGCATCCGGTGGGTCCCTTGAGTAGAACGGGCACACCCCGGCGGGCGGCCGCCCGAAAGACCTCGACCTCGTCTCCGACCGCCCGGTAATACGGTGCGGCGGAGGCGGTGTCAGGAAGCGGCGACGTTGTGGGTGTGGTTGTGATGGTCACTACTCAATTCCCCGTCTCGAAGGGCACGGTCCGAGGCATCTCGACGCCGTCGGGCAAAACCAGCTGTCCGTCGACGTTGACGTAGCCGGACTCGCGGGTGGGGATGGGCAGCGCGGGATCGGGGCAGGGGGTGCCGATGCCTGGGCCGCACAGCCCGTTGGTGAAGTACGAGCGCTTGACGGTGTCCTCCGGCCAGCGGTCGCCGTGCATGGCGAAGAACTGGATCGGGACGTTGAACAACAGGAAGAAGCACGCGCTCACCGCACCGAAGACCGCAAGGAACCGCGTGAACTGCTGGGTGACGAAACCGCCCCGCACGTGGTCCAGTCCGCGTTCGACGATGGTCCGGCCCCGATCGTCGGTGAAGTACCGCAGGCTGCACAGCGCGGCCTGCACGCCGGCCCACATCAAGCCTTCGTACACCGGCCACTGGTAATAGGTGCCGGCGTTCAACGACAGCGACTGGATCGCGCCGGGGTAGCTGTACAGCCCGGTGGGCAGCAGGATCAGGCCCTCCATCATGAAGTCGAGCACAAACGCGGCCGCGTAGGTGACGAGGATGAGACGCAGGTTGCTGATGTCGGGCCAGCGCGACTTCACCTTCCGCATCAGCCAGCACCCGAGAATGGTCAGCATCAGCACACCGGCGGCGTAGCCGGGAGAGTTCGTGAAGATCGGCTCGGGCACCATTCGGCCGGGTTCGTCCGGTGAGACCCAGCCCGGGATGTACGGCGTCCAGGCTCCGAAATTGGGGAGCCAGCTGTTATAGGTGCACCAGGTGTTGAACCAGTTCAGCAGAGGGTCCTGGAAGAACATCAACCCCATCGAGATGAACAGCAGGCCGTCGAGGGTGATCCGGCGCTCTCGGCGCCACGGCCTGATCAGGAACCAGTAGAAGGCGATCGGCAGGCCCACGCAGACCACGACCATGTTGATGATCAGCGGGACTTTCATGTAGAGCGGCGGATCGCTGGGTCCGCCGGGAACTCGAGTGAAGTAAGGCCCCAAGACCCACCGGATCCACACGTAGAGCTGCAGCAGCAGAACAGCACCACCTACTACGGCCCACACCCGGACCGCCTTGCTCGGGGGCTGTGCCGATGCGCCGAGATCGGGCACCGTGCCCAGTGTTTCGGTGACCGGGGACCCGCTCTTCCTGTTCGCTAGCTCGCTCACGTCCGGTAGATCCTCTCGTCAAGCGCCGCATCCTGCGCTCACCGAAGATACCACCCAGTATCTGAGCATCCCAATGGTTTTTCAGAGTTTCTGGCAGACTCACAGCATGGTCGAGCGATGGACGCGGGAGCGCCGCCTAGAGCGCACGCGCACACTACTGCTCGACGCCGCCGAAGAGGTGTTCGCCGAAAAGGGTTTCACGTCAGCAAGTCTCGACGACATCGCGCGAGCAGCCGGATACACGAAGGGCGCGATCTACAAGCACTTCGCCACCAAAGAGGACTTCTTCCTCGCTGTCAGTGACCGCCACTGGCGTCGGTACTTCGACAACTTCGCCGACGTCCTCTCGGCGGCCACGGAGGTGGGCGCGCGAGAGCTCGACGCCATCGCCGCGCGCTGGCGTCAGCTAGCCGCCGATCGCGGAGCCGAGTACGCCGCGCTGGGTCTCGAGTTCGCGCTGTACCTCCATCGCAACCCGGAAGCGCGACCGCGCGTTGCCGCCAAGCGGGCCGAGGTCATCGAAGCACTGTCCCGATTCATCGTCGATGGCATCGACAACCTCGGTGGCTCGCTATCGATCTCGCCGGCGATCTTCGCCCAGATCTTGGTCTCTACAAGCGATTCCGTGGTGCTGGGCAGTCAGATCGATGACGTCGACCTGTTCCGCCCAGTCATCGAGATGTACCTGTCGGCCATCAAACTGCCCTGACCGGCACCTCGTGGCCCGGCAGTGGCTCGTAGACGAACCAGTTCCGGCCACCGAAGTCGAAGATCGCGGTCAGGACCGCCTCCACCACTGGGTTCCACACGGGGCGCGCCGGATAGCCCAGGGGCAAGACCACGGCGTCGGCGGTGCCTGCCGGCGTCGGGATCGGGATGTCCTGCCCGGGCAACCCTTCTGCCTCCTCGCGAGAGACGTCCAACATCTGACACAGCGACGGGTTCACGTACAGAGCGTCACCAGCCGTGGTGAACATAGCCTCGCCGAAAGGCGCGTTCTCCCTGCTGATGTGGAGCAGTCGTTGTGCCTCGTCTCGAGCTCGTTCGGCCTCGACTCGTTTGGTGACGTCGGCGACCTCGACGTATAGCCCGTGCACCTGCCCGTCGATCACCTCGGGCAGATACGACGCCTGCACATGCCGGGTGACACCGTGTCCGTCGGTGAGTGTCTTCTCGAAGACCTGGTCGCGGCCGCTCATCGCTGCCTCGACATAGGGGCGGCTGGTCTCGCCGAGATCGCCGACCAGCAAGTCGAAGATGTGGCGGCCCCGGATCTCGGCGGGAGTCTTCGCGAAGAATTGCGTGTGGGCGTTGTTCGCGATCACGTTGCACAGGTTGGCGTCCCAGTAGGCCACCATCGACGGCAACCGATCGATGAGTTGCCGCAATTGGAACGCATTGTCGTGGCCCGGCTCGTCTGACATCGATCGCCCCTTTCCGCTCACCGGAATCCGCGATGACACGGCGACTCCCTCTGCCGCAGCCTTCCACATTCCGGCGACCGCACGAGCCTCACCAAGCCTCAACGGGCGGGTCAGCCAGTCCCCAGGATCTGTGCAGCCCCTGTCCAAACTCCGTCCCTACCCTCGCGGAGGCGTCGGGGAAGCACGACACAAGGAGCACTGGATGAAGGCGAAATCATTCGTCACATGCGCTGCAGTGACTGCCGGGATCGGCGCTGCTGTCCTCGGCCTGGGTGCCGCCCCGGCAATGGCGCAGCCGGGCGGTCCTGGGCCCGGCCCTGGCTGGCATGGGCCGCCTCCCCCGTCGCCTCCGCCGCCCGGTGGGCCCGGTTGGGGACCGCCGGGGCCGCCCGGGGGACCGCCGCCGCCCCCACCCCCGAACTGGGGTCCCCCACCACCTCCGGACTGGGGTCCGCCGGAGGGCCCAGGGTGGCGCGGTCACCGACCACCATGGGGTGACGGTCCGGCGCCGTGGGGCTTCGGACCGCCCCCGCCGCCCCCTCCGCACGGGCCTCTCCCTCCACCGTGGGGACCGCCACCTCCGCCCTTCGATTACTGGGGGCACAGGGTGCAACCGGTCTTCGATCCGGGCTTCCACGCATGGGGTTTCTGGTTCTTCGGAATCTGGATTCCGCTCTGATCCCCGGCGGTGCCGGATCGCCCCTTCAGGACGGTCCGGCACCGCATCAGATCTCGGTTCGGCGACACAACGGATACAACCGATTCCGCCTACCACTTCCCACCCTGACCAGGCCGTACATTGCGAGTCACTATGGCAAGGGTTTTCCGCACGCTTCTCCGGCCGATAGCCGCCGTCGCCGCACCGGCAGTTGTCGCCCTGGCCCTCGCCGGCTCCGCGGCCGCCGACCCGGCACTTCTCAACGGCACCTACGGCTCCACCGACGGCGATCCGTACAACGTCTGGACCATCGCCACCAGCTGCAGCCCCGCCGGCTGCACCGGCACCGTGTCCAGCAACCAGGGGTGGACGGCGCCGATCACCTTCACCAACGGTCGCTGGAACTTCACGGTGTCCAAACCGGGCGGCCTCACCTGCGACGACGGCCACTACGAACCAGCTGTGGTGTCGATGTCGATCGACCCCGTGACCCTCGGCGGCGTGGTGTCGTCGGATTCGAACTACGGCTGCGCGGGCGGCATCGTGACCCAGAGCCCGTTCCAGCTGCAGAAGGTCGGCTGACCTTCCGGAACTACAGCGCCTCGCGGATGTCGTTCTTCAGCGCTTCGGACTGAGTGCCGAACACCGCCTGTACGTTGTTGCCCACCTCGATGACGCCGGCGGCTCCGAGCGCTTTGAGACGGCCCTGGTCGACCTTCGACTTGTCGGCGACCTCCATGCGCAGTCGGGTGATGCACGCGTCGACGTTGACCAGGTTCTCGCGACCGCCGAACGCCTCGATGAGTTCTTCGGCTTTCGTACGCGTTGTGGTCTGAGCGGGCGCGGCCACTGCGGTCGTCGTCGCTCCGTCCGCGCCGGCCTCCAGGTTGGCCTGCTCCTCGGCCTCGAACTCGTCTTCCGGCTCACGTCCCGGGGTACGCATGTTGAACTTCGTGATCGCGAACCGGAACAGCAGGTAGTAGACGACGAAGAACACGACGCCCATGCCGACCAGCAGCGGAATGTTCTTCGCGGCCGGTGCCGTGCCGTAGAGCAGCAGGTCGATCAGGCCGGCCGAGAACGAGAACCCGAGATGGATGTCGAGCAGGTACGCGATCGCCAGCGACAGGCCGGTCAGGACCGCGTGGATGACGTAGAGCGGGAACGCCACGAACATGAACGCGAACTCCAGCGGTTCGGTCACGCCGGTGAGGAAGGCGGTCAGCCCCGCTGCCGACAGGATGCCGACGGCGACCTTGCGCTGCTTCTTGTTCGCGACGTGGATCATCGCCAGTGCCGCCGCGGGAAGACCGAACATCAGGATCGGATAGAAACCGGACGTCAGGATGCCCGCGGTCGGGTCTCCCGCCGCGAATCGGGTGAGTTCGCCGGTGACGGTCTCTCCGCCCGGGGTCTGGTAGTCGCCGTAGAGGAACCAGATGTAGGAGTTCGGAATGTGGTGCAGCCCCAACGGGATCAGCATTCGATTGGCGAATCCGTACACGAACGCGCCGATTGCTCCGGAACCGCCGATGAACTCACCGAGGCCGGTCAGCCCGGCGTCGAAGATCGGGTAGAAGTAGCTCATCGCGAATGCGAGGAACAGGCACGCCAGCGAGACGACGATCGGGACGAAGCGTCGACCGCCGAAGAAGCCGAGATACGAGGGCAACTCGATCGTGTGATACCGGTCGAACAACCAGGCCGTGAGCAACCCGACGACGATGCCGGCGAACACGCTGTAGTTGATCAGCGCCTGCTCACCGGATTTGTCGACCTCGCCGGCCAGCACGATCGGCGACATGGTCTTGAACACCGCCTGCATCACCAGGTACCCGACGACTGCCGACAGCGCCGTCGACCCGTCAGCCTTCTTCGCGAAACCGATGGCGACACCGACCGCGAACAGCAGGGGCAGGTTGGTGAACAGCGCGTCGCCGGCCGCACTCATCGCCTTGAAGAAGGCGCCGATGACGGGGACCTCGATCCGTCCGAGCAGATCCGGCTGCCCGAGCCGCAGCAGGATGCCCGCGGCCGGCAGTACCGCGATCGGCAGCATGAGGCTCTTGCCCAGCCGCTGCAATTGGGCGAATCCGGGTATCCGCATACCTGACTTACTCTGCGCTTCTTGTGGTTTCGCAGATCGATCCGTCACAGGTCAGCCTTCCTTCTCGCCGGTTCCGTGCCCGGGCGCAAGTTCTGCAAGCCTATTCTTGGTGCGATCGGCTTTCATCCGATCGACAAAAGGAGTCGCGCCAGTGAGCCCAACACCCGTCCTCGCCCCTGTTCAGGGCCGCGCGGTCCCCCTCTCCGATGTGCCCGATCCGGTGTTCTCGGCGGGCATGGTCGGCTACGGGGCCGCGGTGGACCCGCCGCACGAGGTGATCGAGGCGGTCGCTCCGGTGACCGGCAAGGTACTCAAGCTGATGCCGCACGCGTACGTGATCATGACGGCCGACAACGTCGGTGTCCTGGTCCATCTTGGGCTGGACACCGTCGCGCTCGACGGTGAGGGCTTCACGACCCATGTGAGCCAAGGTGACGAGGTCACCGCGGGCCAGACGGTGATCACCTATAACGTTCCGGCGATCGTGGCCAAGGGGCTGAATCCCATTGTGCCCGTTGTGGTGATGGACGAGCGGGAGCCGGCCAACATCACGCCCGACGAGGCCGTCCTCGAAGGCGCGGTGCTCACCTCGGGCGACGGCCTGTTCACGGCCGGTACCTGATGGAAGTCGTTGTCCTGCAGGATCGCAGCGACATCGGGCGCGTCGCCGCCGATGCCATCACCGCGTTGCTCCGACGCACACCCGATGCGGTTCTCGGATTGGCCACCGGGTCCTCGCCCCTGAGCATCTACGACGAGCTGGTCGCCCGATACGAGGCGGGCGAGCTGTCGTTCCGGCAGGCCAAGGGCTTCACGCTCGACGAGTACGTCGGCCTGCCTGCCGATCACCCCGAGCGCTATCGCAACGTCATCGACGCGGTGTTCGCCTCGCGCGTGGATTTCGCTGACGGCGCCGTGCAGGGTCCTGACGGCCTGGCCGCCGACATCCCGGCCGCGTGCGCGGCCTACGAGGCGGCGATCCGCGCCGCCGGTGGGGTGGACCTGCAGATCCTCGGGATCGGCACCGACGGACACATCGGTTTCAACGAGCCCGGGTCGTCGCTCGCCTCGCGCACCCGGATCAAGACACTGACCCGGCAGACCCGTCTCGACAACGCCCGGTTCTTCGACGACGACGTCGACGCGGTGCCCACGCACTGCCTGACGCAAGGGTTGGGCACCATCTCCGAGGCGCGGCACATCGTGCTGGTGGCGACGGGACGGGGTAAGGCCGAAGCGGTGCACCACCTGGTCGAAGGAGCGGTCAGCGCGATGTGGCCCGCGACCGTGCTGCAGCACCATCCGCACGTGACCGTGCTGCTCGACGACGCTGCCGCGCGCCGGCTGCAACTCGTCGACTACTACCGCGAGACATATCGCAGCAAACCCGACTGGCAGGGCATCTGAGGTGCTGCTGCGCGCCGACACCGTCCTGACGGGACGAAAGTCGTTGCAGCCCGGATGGATCGACGTCGTCGACGGCTCCATCCGCGCAGTCGGCGAGGGCGACGCACCCACGACGGTCGATCGCGATCTCGGCGCGGTCACCGTGGTGCCGGGGTTCGTCGACACCCACCTGCACGGCGGCGGCGGCGCCAACTTCACCGCCGCCGACCCGGAGGAGACCGCCACCGCGGTCGCCGTCCACCGCAGCCACGGGAGCACCACGCTGGTCGCGTCGCTGGTCACCGCCGATCGCGATGACCTGCTGAGGCAGGTCGCCGCCCTGGCGCGCGACGTCCGGACCGGGCTGCTCGACGGGATTCACCTGGAAGGACCGTGGCTGTCGCCGCAGCGCTGCGGTGCGCACCAACCAGCGCTGATGCGCGATCCCGAACCGGCCGAGATCGACGCCGTCGTCGAGGCAGGCGACGGCGCGATCCGGATGGTCACCCTGGCCCCGGAGCGTGCAGGGGCGATCGCCGCCATCGAGCAGCTCACCGCCGCGGGGGTGGTGGTCGCCGTCGGGCACACCGAGGCGACCTACGCGCAGACGCAGGCCGCGATCGACGCGGGCGCAACGGTCGGCACCCACCTCTTCAACGCGATGCGTCCGATCGACCGCCGCGAACCGGGTCCGATCACCGCACTGCTCGAAGATCCCCGTGTCACAGTCGAACTGATCACCGACGGCGTGCACCTCGATCCCGCCATCTATCGTCTGGTGACGAAAGCTGTCGGCCCCGAACGCATCTCGCTGATCACGGATGCGATGGCGGCAACCGGCATGGCGGACGGACGCTATGATCTCGGCCCGCTGGCCGTCGACGTCGTCGACGGGGTGGCCCGGGTTGCCGGCAGCGACACCATCGCCGGCAGCACGGCCACGATGGACCGGGTGCTCAGGTGTGCAGTCCAGTACAGCGGCGTCCCACGGGACGAGGCGCTGCGGGCCGCGGTGGCGCAGACGTCGGTGAATCCCGCTGCAGCACTGGGGTTACCCAGTGCCGAACTCGCCGCGGGGTCGGCTGCCGACCTTGTCGTGCTCGACGATCAGCTGGCGGTGACCGGGGTGATGCGCGCAGGTGTCTGGGTCACAGCCGAACCGCCGCAGCGTCCATCAACGCCCGGGCGACAGCCTTGAGCGTGAGGTCGGCGCGGAGCACACCGAAGTTCTGTTCGCCGTCGGCCGGATTCGTACCGCCGTCGACCAGCTCGTAGTAGATCAGCGGACCTGCCCAATCCCAGAGCGCGACCTGGTCGCGGGCTCCCAGCATGATGGCTGCCTGCTGCTGCTCCGAGACGGCGTTGACGCTCGTGCCTGTGGGCGCGCCGAATTCGGTGATCCAGACCTGCTTGTCGCCGTCACCGTGGCTGTTCATGACGGCCTGCAGCGCGGGCAGGTCGTAGAAGCCCCCTTCTTGCCGCTGCTGAGGATCCATCGGCAGATTCGGATAGCTGTAGGGGTGAACAGCGATCGCGTCGGCGAGCTGAGCGGTCCCATTGGCATAGAGCTGTTCCAGATAGGTGACGGGAGGTGTTTCCCCCACCTGGCCGTCGTACTGAGGGCTGAGACCGCCGATGAGCAGTGTCGCTCGCGGATCGACCCCGCGGATCGCCGTCGCGGCCGCCCTGAACAGCCGTCCGTACTCGTCGGCATCGGGCATCGTAGGCCAGAATTTGGCGGTGTTCGGTTCGTTCCAGACCTCCCAGGAGCTCACCCCCGACGGCGCGTACCGCTGCGCGGCGAGCTGCGCGAACTTCGCGAAGTCCGCGAGGTCCGAGGGCCTGGCGTGGGTCGGCTCCGACAGCGATTGCGTCCCGGACGAGCGCGCCCACGCAGGCGTGAAGCCGAGCATTACGAGCACGTTCATCTGATGGGCGACGGCCTCGTTGACGAGGAGGTCGGTCTGTGACCAGTCCATGCGGCGCTTCGTCGGTTGAATGGCCGACCAATCCATGTCGATGCGCACCCACGTCACGCCCATCGCCGCCATCAGGTCGAATTCCTGCTTGACGGTGGCCGCATCGGCGCCTCGCAGATGCAGTGTCATGCCGATGCCCGACGCCGGATCGTCGTCGGCGATGACGGCGTTGCTCTGCCCGACCAACTGACCTGCAGTCCGCACGATCAACGCGCCGACGGCGCTGGTCAATTCGACGCGGACGATCTCGTCGGGCTCGTACGTCGTGTCGCCGACGACGGTGATCGGGATCGTCGCCGACGTTTGCCCCGGTGCGAACACCACGGAACCCGTGGCAGCAACGAAGTCCGTGCCCGCCGTTGCCCGGTACCCGGTCCCGGTGTAGCCGGACACCGTGTATCCAACGGTCACCGCGGTCTTGGACGCACCGGACAACTGGACCGTCACCAGCTCGACGTGCGGTCCGCCGTCGCCCTCGGTGAGGTAGGTGGTGCCCTGCGGAAAGCCCACGGTGATCGACGGGCTCGACTTGCTGCCCTTCGTGGTCGCCTGCAGCTGCAGGCTCATCCGTTGGACACCGGCACCGAAGAGTTGGATCTTGTCGGCCAACGCGTCGCGACGCGTGGTCAGCGCCGCACCCCACACCAGGGGCATCACTGCGGGCGAGACCGGGTCGTCTCCGACGGACCCCGACCGATCGCTGGGCGTCCGAGGCGACAACATCCGCACTCGGGTGGGGGGCCGCGACGACTCGGTCGCATCGTCGGTGGCGGCGTCCCCCGACGTCGACCGGGACCGACGTGCCTCCCGGGCGGCCTCTCGCCGCGATTGGCGGGCCTCGGCGCGGGTCTCGGTCGTGCGGTCTCGGGACGCGGCGACGCGCGGACGGGTCGTCGTCGACGTACTCGACGCAGTGTGCGACGTCGAGCCGTCGGCGTCGGAACCGCTTGCGTCAGCAAATGCCAGGCCGGGCGTGGCGACGATGGCCGCACCGATGCCGAGCGCGACCGCGAGTGCGCCGGCGCGCCCTATCCATGCAGAGCCGCGCACGCTCGCGGTCCGGTGGGCACCGACCTCGGCGTACTCGGACGCGGCTCCCCGGCTGTCCGGATCGGCCAGCGTGTGCGCCCCACGCCTCCGAAGCTCGCCGTCATGCGAAAGGCACTGTTGTCGAGTCATTTTCAAGATCACCCCCGACGATGTGGACCAGCCCGGCACCGAAAACCGTCACGCCCGGCAATTGACGGCAGTGTAACGCCTCGGCTCCCCGAGAGAAGCGTGAACCGGTACCGAGGCTGCCGTCGACGTCCGCCGCAGCCCATCACGGACGGCTCGATCGGTGGCTGCGTCGCGCATGGCCTCGAGCTATCCCGAATACCATCGTCAACCACCAGGTCCCCACCCTCGGGACCATCGCCGAGGGCGACCGGTGTGTGACTGGGCTCACAGGACAACGTATGTTGTCACGGTCACGATTGGTGAGGACAGGCGGGTTCGCGGTGATTGCTACAGGGGACGCGGTACAGCGGGCACCCAGACGTTCGCGCATTCGGTCGGCTGTCGCCGGCGCGACGTTGTGCGCAGGCCTGGCAGCACTACCGGCACCGGCGGTGGCGTGGGCGGGCCCAGCCGGTTCGGACTCGGACAGCTCTGCCGCCCACTCGGTGACCCCGCCGCCGAGCTCACCGACCACGGCCACGGACGACACGCCGCAAACAGAGTCGAGAGCGGACGCGACCAGCTCCGGTGACACCGGTGAAGTCACGCGTCCGCGGTGGCGGCGCGACGACAGCGACGAGCACGAGCGGGTCACGCGTCGTCCCCTGCTCGCGAAGCTGCAGGAGAAGGCAGAGGAGCGCAGGGCCCGGATCGCGACCGCGGACGAGCCGGAGGCCGCTCCCGATGTTGCCGAAGCTCCCGACGACACCCCACGGCGCCTGAAGATCGTCCGCACCGAACGCTCCGCGGAGCTGCCGGCTGTAGCGGAACCGACCATCGCCGCCGCGGTCACCGAGCCGTCCACCGCCCAGATCCCGGTGCCTCAGCCGCTCTCTCCCCTGGGCAAGCTGGTGCAACTGCCCGCGCGGCTGATCAACACGGTGCTGCAGGTCCTCGACATCACGTCGTCGACGAGCGGGCCGCAGCCACCGATCAAGATCATCCCGCCGATCAACGATCTGCTGTTCGCGGTCTTCCGCGAGGGCGAGAAGTGGTTCCGGCTGGACCGGACTCCTCCGCCACAGCCTCCGATTCCGGCGGTGACCTATGGCGGGCCCCCGACCGGAGAGACACCAACCGTGGCGCAGTTCCTCAATGCGTCGGCCTCGGGATACGGGCTCGGGACGACACCCGAGGGCCTGGTTCCGTTCACCGTCAACGGCTTTCAGCTCGCGTCGGCGAACATCCTGTCCGGGATGGCCGCGCGGGCGTGGGTGACGCCCGAGGGGCAGGTCGTCATCGCCTACCAGGGCACCACCGGCGGCACCAACCTGCTGTTCAACCCGCTCATCGCCGGGGCCCAGCTGTTCACCGACCTGCAGGTCGTTTTCACCTCCAAGACTCCGCGCGCGTTCTACGACGCGCTGCGCTTCGCCAAGCGGGTACAGGCCGCCGCGGAGAGTCAGGGTTACGACGCCGACGACGTCTTCGTCACCGGGCACTCACTCGGCGGCTGGGAGGCCCAGTACGTCGCGCAACAGCTCGGCCTTCCCGGCGTCAGCTTCGAAGCGCCGGGGATGAACACCACCGTCGACGGAAACGGGCGGGACTCGATGTTCGTCAACATCATCACCTACGGCGACCCTGCGGGGTTCATGGCGACCGATCTGCCGGGCCTGCAACCGCTCATGCCGCCCTACGTCCCGGGCGGGGGCAGCAAGCCGCACTACGGCAACATCGTGCTGATCGGCGATCCGGCCGCGATGACACCTCTGCTGAACGCGGCGACCCTGTGGCACACGGGCCCGATCAGGAATCTGATCTTCCTGGCCGATTTCTTCGGCAACTTCTTCCAGTACCACCTGCCGGGTATCCAGGCCTATCACCTCGGCGTCGTACCCGATCCGGGCGTGGTGCCGTGGCTGGGAACCGCGAGCGGACCGGTGAACGTCGGCTGGGGCGAGTTCACGATCCCCGAACTGCTCACCGCCGTCTCGGGCACCGCGACGTCCACTGTCGCCGCCTGAGATCACGAATCAGGCTGTCGCGCATCGCTTTCAGCTGCCGTGATGGCCGCCTGCACTTTGCGGTTGTGCAGCAGCACGTCGTCCATCACCACGGTGGTCACCGATCGTAGCGCCAGCAGCGGCCGCACCCACGCCGGTGCGCTCACGCTCGGTGCGCGGCGCTCGATCGCGTCGAGCATGGCATCGGCAGCCTCGGTGACAGTCATCTCCTTGGTGAACACCCGGGGCACGGCTTGCCGAATCGCTGCGGCCGAGGCGTCGGAAAACGCATCGGCGGCCAGGTCGGTGTCGATGAACCCCAGGTAGGCGATGCCCGCGGTGGCACCGTGGGACGCCAGCTCCACCCTCAGCGTCCGGGCGAGTTGCTCGACACCGGCCTTGCTCACCGCATACGGCGCAGCGAGCACGCCGTTGAAGAAGGCATAGATCGACCCGACCAGCAGGACATGACCGCGGCGCTCGATGACAGCGGGCAGGGCGGCGCGCACCGTGCGCCACTGGCCCAGCAGGTCGACGTCGACGGTGTGCTCGAAATCGTCGGCGGCGATCGTGGCGACCGTGTGCGACGGCGGCGCGATCCCCGCGTTCGCGATCACGACGTCGATGCCGCCGAACGTGGCCACTGCATCGTCGGCGGCGCGTTGGAGCCGTTCCGCCGAGGTCACATCTGCCTCGAACGCGGCTGCACCAGAACCCAATTCGTCTGCCAACTGTTGCAGCGGCGCCAACCGACGACCCACGAGTGCGACCTGTGCACCGCGGGCGTGCGCTCGCCGCGCCGTCTCGGCGCCCAACCCCCTGGCCGCACCGGTGATGAACACGACGCGGCCCTGCAGGTCGTACCGGGGTGGGCGGGTGACGATCCGGGCAACCGTTCGGCCGACCAACCGCATGGCATCGTCGAGGATCACAGACGAACGGTAACCGCTGGCCATTGTCGCGAAACGTCAGCCACAGCGAGCAAGGCCCCTCAGTAGTGCTTCTCGCATGGGAAAGTCAGGGCCGAACGAATGATCCGCGATCTGCAGCGCCCGCTTGTACACATCCCGAGCCCGGCGAAAGTCACCGAGCATCTCGTAGGACGCCCCGAGATTGGACAGATGGACCACCAGCGACGGGTGCCAAGTACCGACACTCTGCTCAGTCATCGCCATCGCCTGCCGCATCAAGGTCAACGACCGCCGATAGTCCCCACGCTCGAAAGCTATTGCGGCACTACCTGAGAGGATACTGGGTTCGCTGATCTTCCCGGAGTTCGCGCGCTTGTCGATCACCTCGGCGCGGTCGCAATAATCTTGCGCCAGCTCGAATTCCCCCTTGCTGCGATATGCGACCGACAGATCGAGTAGGGTACGCATCACTTCCGGGCTTTCCGTCCCGAAATATTTGCTGAACACAGGCATTGCAGCCTTGGCTTCGGTGATTGCATCGTCGTAGCGGAATGTTTCGATGAGCGCTGCAGACAGGGTCCTTCTGCACTCGGCGATGTCGAGCGTCGAATCTCCCGCGTCGAGCTCGTAAGAGCTCAGAGCCTCGCGAAGCAACGGCACTGCCGCTCCGTTCTGACGCTGTTCGAGGTGCATCTTTGCCAAGCTGTGCAGATTCGACGCGATAGACGATCGGGCCGGCTCGGGCTGTTCGCGCTCAATCTCGACCAGTCGCCGGTAACACACCGCTGCATCCGAGTAGAAGCCCATCGAGGCGAGGATTGCAGCTTTGGCCGAGAGTGAATTGGTGAAGTCCCTACTACGCTCGCCGCAAAGTCGACGGCTCAAGTCCAGAGATCTGTCCGCATCGATCATCGCTGCGGCCGACTGGCCGCTGGACTGCAGTGCGGCTGCCCTTAGGCCCAGCGCCAAGGCGAGCTGGCGAATCTCATCCTGGGCCTCGAAGATGGCGATTGCGGTGTCGAGAGCGGAGATAGAAGCCTCGTAATCTCTGTGTCCTGCCAGCGAACCGGCCAGTCCGATGAGCTCCTCGGCCGCCTGCACAGACTCCTCGCCGAAACGCGCGACAGCGAGTCTGTGTAGATGGCTGGCAAAGCGCACCTCGACGTTGTCGCGCCTGCGGTTCGCGGCGTGCTTTGCGTTACGCAACCACGGTGTACTTGCAGCGTCGAAATCATCGACGGAGTCGAATATCTCTACGGCAACGACATTGGCGTCAGAGGCGTACGCCGTGAAGCCAATGCGCCCCAGTGCATCGAAGTCACTGTTGTCTGCGGCATCTTTCCACGCAGCGAGCCAATTATCGTGCTCGCAGACGACAAGGTCCTGTTCCACAGCGAACTCGACGAGGCGCGTATTAGCCTCCCAGCCTTGTCCGCGCGCAGCGTTCACAGCCCTCAGGAGCGAAACTGAACCTGTGACGGGGCCGGTCGCCCACCCCATCGCATCGTTGTAGTGATCGTCGCTGATCGCTCCGGTACGGCGGCTGCACAGTTCTTTCAACATGGTCTCGGGTACAGGTCGCGGACTGCCCGAGAGTGACCAGGCAACGGCAGCTTTGATGATCGAACGTGCGACTAGGCAGTCTTCACCGGCGGTTTCGTGGGGGCACTCGACAAATCCTTCGACCACCCGGTCACTGATGAAACTGAACGAGCTGAAGGTAGCCCGCAACGACGTATCTATCTGGAGACCAGGGTAAAGATGCCTCGCCCGCGTCCGCTCAGCGGCAGACAAATCCGATTCGTATAGTGCGGTGGCCGGGAAAAAGTCGCTCAAATCACCTGCGCGCAGACGCCATTGCCGCACGGAAGACGTCGATATGGTCGCGATGACCTTTGACCCGGGATTCTGCTGCGTCAACCGCGTGAGGAGTTTGGCGAGCGCTTCCTCATCGGTGTAGCGGTCAATGCGATCGAGCCAGAAGATCAATTGCTCCTGTGCAGCTTCGTTCAGAAATCCTTGCGCACAAGCTTCGATCAGTCCCCGCGGACCGTGTGGAATGACGGCGACGGCGGTTCGCCCGGCCACGGTGGTAGCGAGCTCGAACGCGCTACGAGTGACTCCGCTGCCTGGCGTGCCGACCAACAGAATCCGTCCGCCTTTTCGTAACTTGGCCAGGGCCGGAACGTCCGCATCACGGTCGATATAGGTATTGCCGGGTCCCGCAGCCGTAGTTGGTTTGTCTGATGGAAGGACTCCCAACTCCTGCGGAGACAAGGACGCCAGCGGAGCGGGTGGCCAATGCGCCAGCGACAGTTCCAGCGCCGCGGCGCTCTTCCTCTCCGCCTCGGCCTTCTGGAAGATCTGCGATTGGCGGTGAAGTGACTCTGTTATCCCCTCGCGCCGTGACTTCGAGACTTCGATGCCGATGGCGACGACCATGATGACGGCGGCTGTGGTCACGATCACCCAGGTAGACGCCTCGAGCGTCGCGGCAACGGTCGCCGCGAATGCAGCAACGGCGGCCGCAACACCTAGAGCCAGGCCGGATCTGCGCCAGAAGTTCGCTGTGTTCAGTTGTCGCCATCCCCCGGGCATGCGCTGAATGATAGGGCGGATGATGCCGTCGTCGCGGGAAGGCCGATCACCTTCAGGCGTCATCATTTATGGTCATTCGGTGCCAGAACTCGATCGCCGCAACCTGATGGTCATGTTCGGATTGGGCGCGGCCGCCGTGGCGCTGCCCACCGCGCTGCCCACCGCGACGGCTCACGCGCAGCCCCTTCCCGGCGACGTACCACCCGTCCCCGCTCCCCCGGGAGCCCCGCCCGCCCCGGGCGCCACTGTCGACCCCGGCCCGGTGTTCCTGTTCCAGGAGGAGTTCAACGGGCCCGCGGGCGCACCGCCCGATCCGGCATGGTGGTTCATCGTCCCGGAGCGCGAGACGATCAGGAACCCCGTCGAGTGGGACAAGCCCTACAACATGGGCCGCTACGTCACCGATCAGGAGCACGTCTTCCAGGACGGCAACGGCAACCTCGTCATTCGGGCCACCCGCGGCCCCGGCACGACGATCCAGGAGAAGTACGCGAGCGCCAAGATCATCGGGAACTGGCGCGGCGGCGTCGGCACGACGTGGGAGGCCCGCATCAAGCTCGACTGCCTCACCGACGGCGCCTGGCCCGCGTTCTGGCTCCTCAACGACAACCCGGTGCGCGGCGGCGAAGTGGACCTCGTCGAGTGGTACGGCAACAACGATTGGCCGTCCGGAACCACCGTGCACGCCCGGTTGGACGGCACCTCGTTCGCCACCGACCGCCATCCGATCGACAACGGGTGGCACACCTGGCGGATGACGTGGCTGCCGACGGGCATGTACTTCTGGAAGGACTATCAGCCCGGGATGGAGCCGTTCTTCACGGTGCCCGCGAACTCGATCGACGACTGGCCGTTCAATGACCCCGGGTACACGCTGGCCCCGGTGTTCAACATCGCCGTCGGCGGCTCGGGCGGTCGCGAACCGGCCGGCGGGACATACCCGGCGCAGATGCTCATCGACTGGATTCGCGTTTTCTGACCGCATCACCGCGGCAACGGCGCGAGCAGTAGACGATGTGGTCCCACTGTCCGCGCGACGCCCACTTCTTCCGGTTGTGGAAGGGGCGGCCACACACCGGACAGATCTTCACCTCGGGTTGTGACGGCACCCTGCCTTTGTACGCGGCACTGCCTCTGTGCGTGACGACTCACTGACGTCGGCGACAAATCTGTCCGCCCACGGGTGCCGCCCGGCTACGTTCGGGCCGTGACGTCGAGACACTGGGGTTACTGGTTCTTCAGCCGTTGGTTGTTTGGGCTGGGTGCCGGTGCGTGCATCGCCTTGGGCGCCGGAGAGGGAGTAGCCAGCGCTGACCCCGACGTCGGGGGCACCGGTGACGCCGCGCCGACCCGGTCGGTCGACGCAGGTCCATCGCGGGACGCGAATGCCGCCAAGGCAGACAGGGCCGAGAAGCGCGCCGCGAGGAAGGCGGCCCGAGCCGACGACGATCCGGCGGCGGCACCTGCGTCCACGAAGCCCCGCAGCCGCGTGAAAGCGCGCAGCACCGACACCGACACCAATCCCGCAGGGCGGCAGCGGCTGCTCACACTGCGCACCACCGACACCCGGGACTCGGCGCCCGAACCCCCGGTCGTCGCGCAGGTCGAGGCAGCCGACACCGTCACGGGTGTGCGGACCGGCCGCGCGAAGCTGGACATCCCGGTCGGTGAGAAGGACTTGAAGACCCGGGCCGACTGGTACTTCCCCACCCAGTCCAACGGGTCGGTCGACGCCACCGGTGTGATCTATCTGCAGCACGGCTTCATGGGCCGCAAGTTCTTCTACTCGGCGCTGGCGAAAGACCTGTCGCAGCAGACCAACAGCATCGTCGTGGTGCCCAACATCCCGTCGTTCCCGTCGCTGCGGTGCGGCGGCTGCTGGCTCAACGGAACGCAGACACAGCAGGCGGTGGCCGATCTGTTCCTCGACGACGAGAACGAACTCGCCACGAGTGCCGCCGCCGCCGGGTTCACCGGCGATCTGCCGAAGGACTTCGTGCTCACCGGGCACTCGGCCGGCGGCGGTCTTGCCGCCGCGGCCGGCGGCTACTACGAGGCCGATTCCGGCAACACCGGCAACCTGCGCGGCGTCGTGATGTTCGACGGGTTCGCCTACAAGAACGTCGTCCCCGAGGCGCTGACCCGCCTCGGCGACATCCCGGTGTACCAGATCGCAGCCCCACCGCAGGCGGGCAATCTGTTCGGCGCCACCACCAAGGAACTCGTCGCCGCGCGACCGGGGCAGTTCGTCGGAGTCACCCTCGCCGGCGGGTCGCACGTCGACTCGCTGCTCGGCGGCAACCCCGTGATCGATGTCCTGTCGCAGCTGTTCACCCGGTTCTCGGCACCCGGCGACACCGCGGCGGTCTACACCTTGGCGTCCGGGTGGATCAACGACCTGTATCAGGGTCTCGGGCCGGCCGACGGCACCGGCATCTACGGGGTGCCCGACCAGTACATCGTGCTCGGCGACACCTCGGCCATCGTGCTGGCTCCCCCGCCACTCGTCGACGTCGACTCCTACTTGGGCACCTGGTACGAGGTCGGCAGCGTCAAGCAGTTCTTCTCGATCGGGCTGGTGAACACCAAGGCCGTCTACGGGCTGAACCCCGACGGCTCGATCAGTGTCGCGAACTCCGGCAACTACTTCTCCGACAACGGGCCGGAATCGACCATCCAGGGAACCGCGTTGCCCGTCGACGACACCAACACCAAATTGAAGGTGACGTTCGTCGGCACGCCGAACGCCGACCCGCCGGGCAATTACTGGATCGTCGATCTCGATCCCGACTACCAGTGGGCCATCGTGACCGATCCGACGGGCCTGTCGGGCTTCCTCCTCAGCCGCACGCCCGTGGTGTCCGAGGACTTCTATCGCGAATTGCTCGCCCGCGCTTCGGTATACGGAGTCAAGGCCCGCATCACCCCGACCCGTCAGCCCGGAGCCGTCACAACCGCCCTCTGAGGATGCCGTGCCAATACGTCTGGGGAAGCGCGTAGCGGTCGAACACCCATGCGGCGCGGCGCGGCTTCGTCGAATCGACGAAGGACGGCAGCGACGACGTCAACCGTCCGCGGCGATCGAACTCGCCGGCGATGAGGCGCCGTCTGTCGGTGGTGATCGGCGCGACGGTGTAACCGTCGTAGTGCTTCATCGGGCCGCCCTCGCGAGCCGCCCGCACGTTGTGCACCAGGATGGCAATCTGCTTGCGCAGCGCGCCGCCGGAGGGGTCGGTGTCGACGGCCGCGCCGTCGCCGGCCGACCAGATGTTCGGGTATGTGCGGTGCCGCAGCGTGGTCGGGTCGATGTCGACGAGCCCGTGGGGCTGATCGCCCGTCAGTCCCGATGCCTCGAGCCACCGCGGGCCCCGGAACGGCGGGACCAGATGTAGGAAATCGTAGGAGACATGCTCGCCGCCGTCGACGGTGACGGATTGCGCTTCCGGCTTCAGTTCGCACACTCGGGTGTCGTAGAGGACGCGAACGTCGAACTCCGACAAGCGTTTCGACAGCCTGGCGTCGATCCCTGGCACGCCCACCAGGTGGGGGCGATCGATCACCAGGGTGATACTCACCCCCGGTAGCCGCCCGGTGTCGCGCCAGTGCGCGGCAGCGAGGAACAGCGGCTTGATCGTGGTTCCTGTACAGCTGACGGGGGCGCGGGGCACGGTGAACACGGCATGGCCGCCCGCCGGCATTGCGTCGATCCGACGCCATGTCTTCTCGGCGTGGTCGAGGTGATTGCTGGCGACGGCAGGAGTCTCGAGAGCGGCCGCCACACCGGGCAATTCGTCGTCGTCAGGCACCAACCCGGCACCGATCACGAGGTCGGTGTAGCGCAGTCGGCGGCCGGTGGTGCATTCGGCGGTCGACTCCACCGGATCGATGGACACCGCGGCGTCGCGGATCCAGGTGCATCGTGACGGCGTGACAGATCGCTGGGTGCGCTCGGCACTGCGCAACGCGGCCTGCCCGCCTCCGACATAGGACAGCAGGGGTCGATAGGTGTGCACCGTCTGCGGTTCGATGACGGCGACACGCTCAAATCCCTTGCGCAGCAAGCGCGCCGCAGTGCTGATCCCTGCATTTCCGCCCCCGACGACGACGACATCGAACCGCTGCTCGGTGTCTCGCTCCACCGCTTCGTGGTACCCCGGTTCCGCATGGGGAAACCCGGGTATTCCTGCGCTCATGGCCGACATCATCGATCTCATCTACGCCGACCACGACTGGCTGCGCCGACAGTTCTTCCGGCTCGACGACGCGCGCTCCCCCGACGAGCTGGCCGCGATCTGGAAAGCACTCGGCACGCGATTGGATGCCCACGCCGACGCCGAGGAGACGGTGTTCTACCCGGCCCTGCTGGCCCACGGAGGTCGCGACGACCCGGGTAATCCCGAAGGGGACCCGGAGGACGAGACCGAGGACGCGATCACCGACCACAACGCGATCCGCGATGCGGTGCGCCGGTCCCGGGACCACCAGCCGGGCAGCGACGAGTGGTTCGCGGCCGTCAACGCAGCCCGCAAGGAGAACGGCTCCCACCTCGACGAGGAGGAACGGGAGGCGATGCCCGACTTCATCAAGAGCGCGACGCTCGAGCTGCGCCACGAACTCGGCATGAAATGGCTGCGGTTCTATGCCGAACGCGAATCCATCACTGGCGTCGACGCTGATGACAAGGACGCTGAGCGCTACATCGAGGAGCACAGCGTTTGACAAATCGCCGGCCGGGTAGAGGTGTCGGCATGCTGGAGAAAACTGTGATCGCTGCGTGTGCCGCCGCTGCCGCACTCGCGTTCGCCCCGTTCGCTTCTGCCGGAGGTCCGGCCGGATGCGTTGACACCTACGGCACGGGTTGCGCTGCGCCCCCGCCCCCGCCCCCTCCGATGGCCTATGCACCGCCTCCGCCCGCCGGTTACGTCCCGCCTGCTCCCGGCTACGTCGGTCCGGGTGGAGTCGCCGGACCTGCCGGTGCAGCCGGTGCGATCCCCGGCGGTCCCGGCGGTGTCGCCGGACCCGGCGGCGCTGCAGGCGCCATCCCCGGTGGACCTGCCGGTGCGGCCGGTCCTGCGGGCGCGGCAGGTGTGATCCCCGGCGGTCCCGGCGGTGTCGCCGGACCCGGCGGTGCGGCTGGCGCGATCCCCGGTGGTCCCGGCGGTGCAGCTGGCCCCGGTGGAGCCTCCGGGTGCATCCCGGGCGTCGGCTGCGGCACCGTCCCGGCCGGCTAGAACCTCACGTCGCGCGGACGTCGCCGGGGTCCACCGGCGGTCCGCTGATCGCGCAGTGCCGGCATTCGTCGATTCGGAACCGATCATCGGAGATCGGGTTCCGGGTCCGGCGAATGCCGGCCGCTGCGATCATCGCTGCCACGACCATCAACGCGGCTGAAATACTCACCGCGACATGAAATCCCGTGTTGAACGCCGCGGGGTCGGCATAGTCGGCGCCGCTGATTCCGGAGAGCCCGGGCAACACGGCGACGGCCAACAAACCTCCGACGCGTGCCACGGCGTTGTTGACCCCCGACGCCGCGCCGGCCATGGTGCGCGGCGCCGCGTCGAGGACCGCGGTGGTCAGTGGCGCGACCACCAGCACCATGCCGGCACCGAACGTCAGTGCTGCGGGCAAGACATCCCCCACCCAGGTGGCGTTCGGACCGATGCGGATCATCAGGAGCAGACCCGCAGCGGAGAGCAGCGGCCCCACGGTCATCGGAATTCTCGGTCCGATGCGAGCAGCCAACGCGCCGGCCCTCGCCGAGAACACCAGCATCACCACGGTGAACGGCAGGAGCGCGGTGCCGGCCGCCACGGGACTGAACCCAGCGACGGTTTGCAGTTGCAGCACCAACAGCAAGAAGGCCGCGCCAAGGGCGCCGTAGATCAACAGCGTGATGATGTTCGTGATGCGAAACATGTTGTCGGCGAACAGGCGTGGCGGAACCAGAGGATGGGACGAGCGTCGCTCCACGACAACGAACACAGCGAGCGCCAGCACCCCCGTCCCGATCGTCATCGTCGCCGCCAGGTCGACGTCGCCGTTGCCCAACCGCGTCAGTCCATAGGTGAGCGTGCCCAGGCCCAGCGCCGCGAGGACGGCGCCGGCGATGTCAAGGCCGGGCGGCGCCTCCTCGTCTCGACTTTCTGGCACGTGGAGAAGTGTCACGACGATCACGACGGCGGCAAGGGGAACGTTGAGCCAGAAGACCGCCCGCCAGCTCCATTCCACGAGGAAGCCGCCGAGGAACGGTCCGATGGCTCCCGCGATCCCGCCGAGTCCCGACCAGGCACCGATCGCGGCGGCCCGGTCCGCGCCGTGAAAGGACGCCGAGATCAAGGCAAGACTGCCGGGGGTCAGCAGCGCGCCTCCGACCCCCTGCAGCGCCCGCGCGACGATCAGCCATTCGGTGCTCGGCGACAGGCCACACGCAACCGATGCGAGTGCGAACCATGTGACCCCGACGAGGAACACGCGACGCCGACCGAAGTGGTCGCCGAATGAACCGCCGAGCAGGATCAGCGACGCCAGCGACAGCGTGTAGGCGTTGACGACCCACTGTAGTCCGCCGAAACCGGATCCGAGGTCGGCGCCGATGTGCGGCAGCGCGACGTTGACCACCGTGCCGTCGATCATCACGATGCCGGACCCGAGCACCGTGGCCAGCAACACCCAGCGGGCCGAAGGGGGTCCGCTGCGGGGCACGACTCACCACAGTACGCGCCTCGACGGCCATCGAATGCCCGAAAGCGCAAGGCTTCGCCATTGGCACGCAAGCGTTCTAGACACCGTGGCACGTATGGGGAGTGTCGTGTCCAATCTGCGCCTCGAGCACCGCAGTGGCCTACCAATCGGATTACGTGGCAGGAAAATTCGCGCTCTGCTGACCGGTGCGCCTGATTCGGTGGGCAGCGTTTTCGGGCCGCGGGCCACTGGCCGCGCATGTCGCAGCGAACGGCCGCCCGCTGGCGCCGAGGACGGACGGCGTCACAGCTATGAACCGTTGGTAGAGCTAAAGTTTCGCGACGCAAAGACCGTGTGAAGCGGCCCTGGTCAGGTGACCGCGCCGGGAGGATACTGCGGGAATCCAGTTCAGCCTGTGTGCTAGGAGGATCGAAATGAAATATGCCATGGCATGGACGTCGCGACTCACCGGATCAGGGAAAGACAACGAAGAGGCGTTGCGCCGCGCTCTGCAGCTGTTCTCGAAATGGCAACCGCCGGCCGGCACCACCTTCCATCAGTTCGTCGGCCGTGTCGACGCCGGAGGCGGGTACGCCATCGTCGAAACGGACGACCCGGCAGAACTGCTGAACGGGACGACCAGGTTCGCACCGTTCAACGAGTTCCAGATTCATCCGGTCGTGGATATCGCGCAATGGGCCCAGGCCGGACAGGAGGGTATGGACTTCCGCGACTCGATCAGCTGACGGGCGCAGCGACTGAGCGCGTGGCCCTGCGACGCGCTCGAGACGAAATTCGTGCTTGAACTGCGCTTCGGCAACGGAATTCCTAGGATGCCTGCATGCCATCCGGAACGGCGGTGTCGAGACCAGGCGCCGACCCCCTAGACAACGCGGCCGTTCCACAGATCGAGCTGATCGGCGTCCGCAAGGAGTTCGGCGACGCGCGGCATCCGGTGGTGGCGGTCGAAGGAGCCGATCTGACGATCGCCGACGGCGAGTTGTTCGCGATCCTCGGCCCGTCGGGATCGGGTAAGACCACGCTGCTGCGCATGATCGCCGGGTTCGAGGCTCCGACAGCCGGCACCATCAAGCTGGGCGGCCGCGACGTCACCGCACTGCCCCCGGCACGCCGTGACACGAACACGGTGTTCCAGCAGTACGCCCTGTTCCCGCACATGACGGTCACGCAGAACGTCGAATACGGGTTGCGGGTCCGCGGCATGAACAAGCAGGAGCGGCGTCGCCGCGCCGGCGAAGCGCTGGAGATGGTCAGGCTCTCCGGGCAGGCCGCCCGTAAGCCGGCCGAGCTCTCCGGTGGCCAGCAGCAGCGAGTCGCGCTGGCTCGCGCGCTGGTCGGACGACCCCGCGTGCTGTTGCTCGACGAACCGCTCGGCGCGCTCGACCTGAAATTGCGCGAACAGATGCAGGTGGAGCTCAAGGCAATTCAGCGCGAAGTCGGCATCACGTTCGTGATCGTCACCCACGATCAGGACGAAGCGCTGACCCTGTGCGACCGGCTTGTGGTCCTCAACGACGGACGTATCGAGCAGGTCGGTGCGGCCCGGCAGGTGTACGAACATCCCGCTAACCGCTTCGTCGCCGACTTCGTCGGCACGTCGAACGTGCTCGACGGCGACAGCGCGCAGGCTGTGCTCGGCAGGCGCGGGACCTTCGCGATCCGGCCGGAACGCATCGCCGTCCTCGCCCCGGAAGCTGCCTCCGAACCTGCCGGCGCGCATCGCGTCGAGGCGCACGTCGCCGAGGTGGTCTACGCCGGCCCGATCACGCGTATCGCGGCGACGGTCACCGGCCACGACGTCCGGCTCACCGCCACCCTGCTCTCGGCGGATTCAGACGCGGCCCTGACCCGCGGCAGCCCCGTGGTCCTGACCTGGCCCGAGGCCGCCGTACGCGATCTCACCGAACTGTCGACCGATCTCGAGGAGAAGACATGTTGAAACCCCTGCACCGCTTTGGCGTCGTGCTCGCCGTGGGTGGCGTGCTGCTCGCCGGCTGTTCGAGTTCCGGAGATTCCGGCGGCACCGCGGAGGGCCCCCCGTCGATGGAGCCAGCCGGCTCGGTCGGCGCCGGAGAGGGACAGCTGAACCTGATCGCGTGGCCCGGATACGCGGAGAACGGCTCCAATGATCCTGCGGTCAACTGGGTTACGCCGTTCGAGCAGCAGACCGGGTGCAAGGTCAACGTCAAGATCGGCAACACCTCCGACGAGATGGTGCAGTTGATGCGCACCGGGCAGTACGACGGGGTGTCGGCATCGGGCGATGCCACGCTGCGGCTGATATACGCCGGCGACGTCGCCCCGGTGAACACCGAGCTGGTGCCGAATTACGCGACGGTGGTGCCGTTCCTCAAGGACAAGCCGTGGAACTCGGTGAACGGCCAGATGTACGGCATCCCGCACGGCTGGGGCGCCAACCTGCTGATGTACAACGCCGACGTCGTCAAGGCAGCACCGGACAGCTGGGGCGCGGTGTTCCCCGGCGCACCGGAGTTGAAGGACAAGGTGACCGCCTACGACTCCCCCATCTACATAGCTGACGCGGCGCTGTACCTGTCGAAGACCAAACCCGATCTGGGCATCAAGGATCCGTACTCGCTGACCAGCGAACAGCTCGATGCCGCAGTCGATCTGCTCAAGCAGCAGAAGGAGAACATCGGCGAGTACTGGTCGGATTACACGAAGGAAGTGCAGGCGTTCGAATCCGGCACCACGGTGATCGGCACCAGCTGGCAGGTCATCGCCAACACCATCAAGGCCGACAACAAGGTGCCGATCGCGACGGTGCTGCCGAAGGAGGGCGCCACCGGCTGGTCGGACACGTGGATGCTGTCCGCGAAGGCCGCGCACCCCAACTGCATGTACAAGTGGATGGACTACATCATCTCCCCGAAAGCCAACGCCGAAGTCGCCGAGTACTTCGGAGAGGCTCCGGCGCAGACGAAGTCGTGTGACCTGACCACCGACAAGGCGCACTGCGCGACCTATCACGCGACCGACGAGCAGTACGCGGCGCAGATCCACTACTGGACCACGCCGCAGACGAAGTGCGTCGACGGCAGCGGCGACAACTGCACCAGCTATGACCAGTGGGTCGACAAGTGGCAGGAGATCAAGGGCTGATGCCCGCCGCCCCGCGGCTGCGGCAGCGGGTGACGCTGGCCTTCCTGCTGATTCCACCTCTGGCCTGGCTGGTCGTCGCCTATCTGGGATCGCTTGCAATCCTTCTTGTTTCGGCGTTCTGGAGTCGGAGCAGCTTCACCGGTGCCGTGGTGCGCACCTTCACCACCGACAACCTGGTGCGGGTGGCGACCTCGGAGGTGTTCCGGACGACGACGCTGCGCACCGTCGGAGTGGCGTTGACGGTCACCGTGGTGTGTGCGGTGCTGGCCGTGCCGCTGGCGCTGTACATGGCCAAGGTGGCCTCGCCCGCGGTGCGTGTCGCTCTCGTTGTCGCGGTCACCACACCACTGTGGGCGAGCTATCTGGTGAAGGCGTATGCGTGGCGGATGCTGCTGTCTCCCGAGGGCCCGATGCACTGGGCGATCGGCTACTCACCGGGCTACGGCCTTGCCGCCACAGTGATCACGCTGACCTATCTGTGGTTGCCGTACATGGTGATCCCGGTGTTCGCGGCCTTCCAGCGCGTACCGGACTCCCTGGTCGACGCCAGCGCGGATCTGGGCGCATCGGATGCGGCGACATTGCGGCTGGTGATGGCGCCCATGGTGTTCCCCGGTATCGCGGCGGGGTCGATCTTCACGTTCTCGCTGTCGCTGGGCGACTACATCGCCGTGACCATCGTGGGCGGTAAGACCCAGTTGCTGGGCAACGTGATCTACGGCCAGCTGGTGACCGCCAACAATCAGCCGATGGCCGCAGCGCTGTCGCTGATCCCGTTGACCGCGATCCTGCTGTACCTGTTCGCGATGCGACGCACCGGTGCATTGGAGAACGTGTAGATGTTGTCGTCACGCATGCGCGGCGCCACCCGGACATGGACGGTCCTGGTGCTGATCTTCATCTACGCGCCGCTGGCGCTGGTGGTGGTGAACGCGTTCAACGCATCGAGGACGTTCGCGTTCCCACCGAGCGGTTTCACGCTGCAGTGGTGGCGGACTGCGCTGGCCAGCGAGGGCATGTGGGAATCGCT
Source organism: Mycobacterium sp. IDUB_5 (assembly GCF_055419565.1). Classification (NCBI taxonomy): domain Bacteria; kingdom Bacillati; phylum Actinomycetota; class Actinomycetes; order Mycobacteriales; family Mycobacteriaceae; genus Mycobacterium; species Mycobacterium sp. IDUB_5. Next base: position 475,720 of record NZ_JBVAXX010000001.1, on the reverse strand, counting down.
GGGCAACTCCGTGATCGTGGGAGTGGCGGCCACCGTGCTCGCCTTGGTTCTAGGCACGATGGCCGCGTTCGCGGTGCAGCGCTATGAGTTCTTCGGGCGCCAGACCGTCAATCTGCTTGTGGTCCTGCCGATCACGCTGCCTGGCATCGTCACCGGTATCGCACTGAACGCCACGTTCACCTCTGCGCTGGGCGTGACGCTGGGAATGGCAACGGTGATCGTCGGGCACGCCACCTTCTGCATCGTGATCGTGTTCAACAACACCCAGGCGCGCCTGCGCCGGCTGGGCACCAGTCTCGAGGACGCGTCGGCCGACCTCGGGGCGTCGTCGTGGCAGACCTTTCGATTCGTGACGCTGCCGATGATGCGAGGAGCCCTGGTGGCCGGCGCCATCCTGGCCTTCGCGCTGAGCTTCGACGAGATCGTCGTGACGACGTTCACGGCCGGCCCCACCGTGCAGACGCTGCCCATCTGGATCTTCGGAAACCTGTTCCGCCCCAATCAAGCACCGGTGATCAATGTGGTCGCCGCGGCGCTGACGATCGTCGCGATCGTGCCGGTGTGGCTGACTCAGCGCCTCGGCGGAGACCCCGCGGGGACCCGAATCTGAGCGGTTAGGGTTGGTGCGTGACCGACCTCTTCGACCTCACCGGACATGTCAGCGTCGTCACCGGCGGCGGATCGGGCATCGGATTGGGGATGGCCGACGGGCTGGCACGGGCCGGCGCGTCCGTGGCCATCATCGGTCGCAGTGTCGCACGCCTGGAGACGGCCGCGGAGTCGTTACGCGCGCACGGCAATCCTGTTCTGGCGTTGCCCTGCGACGTCACGGACGAACCTGCTGTCACCGCGGCGATGGCCCGTGTCCGCGACGAATGGGGTTCGCTCGACTCGTGTTTCGCGAACGCCGGTGTGAACGGCAGGTTCACCCCGACGCTCGACACGTCGCTGCAGGAATTCCGGTCGATCACCGCGGTCGATCTCGACGGCGTGTTCGTCACGCTGCGTGAAGCGGCCCGGCAGATGGTCGCGGCCGAGCGCGGCGGCAGCCTGGTCGCCGTGTCCAGCCTCGGCGCCTTCCAGGGCATGCCCCGCCAGCCCGCCTACGCCGCATCGAAGGGCGGGGTCATCTCGCTGATCGACAGCTTGGCTGTGGAACTGGCGCGACACGGCATTCGCGCCAACGCCATCGCGCCCGGCTGGTTCGACACCGAGATGACGGCGGCCGGCCTGGCCGACGAGCGGTTCCGGTCCCGGGTGCTGCCGCGCGTGCCCGTACGGCGGTGGGGCGCCGGGGAGGACGTCGCCGGTGTCGCGGTCTATCTGGCCAGCCCGGCGAGCACGTACCACACCGGGGACGTGCTGAGGATCGACGGCGGCTACCTGAAGTTCTAACCTTCTCGACATGGGCGAGAAGACGACCTGCGTGGTCGTCGGCGGCGGGCCGGCCGGCATGGTGCTCGGCTTGCTGCTCGCCCGCGCCGGTGTCGCGGTCACAGTGCTCGAGAAGCACGGCGATTTCCTCCGTGACTTCCGCGGCGACACGGTGCATCCCAGTACTCTGCGGCTCCTCGACGATCTCGGGCTGTTTCCGGTCTTCGATCGGTTGCCCCAGAGCAGGGTGCACCACTTCACCGTCGATGCCGCCCCGGGGCATCCGGTCACTTTGGTCGACTTCGATCGGCTCCGTCTCCCGCACCGGTACGTGGCGATGGTGCCTCAGTGGGATCTGCTCAATCTGCTGGCTCGAGCCGCCGAGAACGAACCGTCCTTCACGCTGCGGCTGAACCACGAGGTCACCGGCCTGATCCGAGAATCGGGCCGCATCGTCGGCGTGCGCTACCAAAGCCCCTCTGGCGCAGGCGAACTGCGCGCTGATCTGACCGTCGGGTGCGACGGCCGCAGCTCCGTGGTCCGGGAATCGGCGGGGTTGGCGGTGCGGAAGTACCCGGTGAGCTTCGACGCTTTGTGGTTCCGGCTCCCCCGCAATGCCGCGACCGCTGGTTTCAGCCTGTTCCCCCGCATCGGGCGGGGCAAGGCCATCATCGTGATCCCCCGCGAGGGATATCTGCAGATCGCCCTGCTGATTCGGAAAGGGTCGGACGCCGAAGTCCGCAGCCGCGGGCTGGCCGCCTTTCACGCCGACATTCTCGAGCTCCTACCCGAAGCTGGGGACACCGTCTCCGCTGTCACCTCACTCGACGAGATCAAGTGCCTTGACGTCAAGCTGAATCGTCTGCGGCGCTGGCACACCGACGGACTGCTGTGTATCGGTGATGCCGCCCATGCGATGTCCCCGGCCGGCGGGGTCGGCATCAACGTCGCTGTGCAGGACGGCGTCGCGACTGCGCGGCTGCTGGCCGGGCCGCTGCGCCGCGGCGTGGTGACGGAGCGGGACCTGGCACGAGTGCGTCGGCGCCGGATCGTCGCGACTGCGCTGACCCAGGCCCTACAGCGTCAGCTCGACGCGCGGCTACTGGGTCCGGTCGTGCGGGGTGAGGAGGGCGTGAGCGGTCCGCCGCCCGGGGTGCTCCGGCTCATGCAACGCGCGCCGTGGTTGTCGGTGATCCCGGCCTACCTGGTGGGCGTGGGTGTCCGCCCGGAGCGGGCACCGGAGTTCGCGCGCCGCGATGTCGCTCGATAACGGCAAACGCGCAGCCGGTCCGCGTTATCGTCTCGACAACGGGGGGAGAACTGATGTCGAGAAGCATCGGGAAAACAGGTGGCATGGTCGCGGGCGTCGCAGCTGCATTCATCGGCGTGATCATCTGCAGTTCACCGACGGCGTACGCGCAGGACGGCGGCGTGTGCGCCCGCCTCAACGGCGCGCCGTTCTACATTCCACCCCAGGGCTACATGCCCCGACCTGGCGAGGTCATCACGGGTCCCGTCACCGCAGGACCGTGCAAGGACGCTGCGGGCACGGAACCGTCTCGGCCGTCCCTGCCGAATCTCCCGTCGGCACCCACGTCGTCCCCGACGAGCACCACCGCGCCGCCGCCCGCACCGTGATCGGTCAGCGGTAGTAGACCTCGTCGCCGGTCGGGTAGCCCCCGCCGTGGGTGGTGATGTGCACGTGGTCGTAGTGCCCGTAGCCACCGGCGCGGCCGCCGCCCGGGGTGTAGTAGACGCCGCGCCAGATGCAGTCCTGCAGCCCGAATCGCTCGGCGTTCTTCATCGCGAACGCGACGATCTGGTTGCCCAACGCGATGCCTTCGGCACTGCTCGCATTGGGGATCATCACATCGATCGCGAGGCCGTTGGGATGCCAGGGCAGCGGATCGGACCGGACACCGCCGATGCTCTGGATCTCCGGGAAGATCGCGCTGACCGCACGCGCGACGAGGATCGTCTTGACCTGCAGCCCCCGTTCGGGCGCCAACCCGGCGGGAAGAATCTGCGGTTGCCGAGCGGCCGCGCGCGAACTGGCCACCCATTGCACGCGGGTGCCGCCCGGGCTACTGGCGGGCGCGACGCCCACCGGTGGGGCAGCCACTAGTTCCATGCAGCATGGCGGCGCCTCGGCGACCGCGGGCCGGACAGGCTGTTCTGCAGGGCGCTGCACGTCGGCGCCGGCGACCAGCAAGGCGGCGGCGGGCAGGCCGAGAGCGGTCAGGACACGGGCGCGTGAACGCCGCGGTCGAACCTGGGAATGCCTGCCCACGCACTGCAGACTACGAGGGCACATCACGAAATCACAGACGCACGGCAAACTTTCGATAACAAAACGCCCCATGGGCACCGCCAGTATCATCAGCCCCAAAGCAGCCGCTGTCGAGACAGACGTGGCGATCCTCTCCTGGCGGCTCTCACGCCACCTGGTTGTCGGGTGGTGCGGGTCCGCCGGGTTCCTCCTCCTGTTCGGGTGGGCGGAGCAGGCGTTCGGGGGTGTGGTGGGTGTTGACGCGGGTTTGTCCGGTGTCGAGCTCGGGTGGTGGGGTCCATTCGACCTCGTGGCGGGTGTTCATCGATGTGGTCCAGCTGCCGGGTGCGACGGCGCGGTTATCGGGTGGGCAGGCCAGGCCGAGGTCATCGATGTTGGTCAGCCCGCCCGCAGCCCAATCTTGTGTGACGTGGTGGACCTGACATCCGTACGCCCCGACCCGGCAGCCGGGTTTCGTGCAGCCACCGTCGCGGGCGATCAACATGACCCGCTGCGCCGCGGAGGCGACCCGGCGGGTACGGAACAGGTCCAGGGCGGAGCCGGTGGCCCGGTCGAACACCGCGAGGTAGTGGGAGGCGTGCGCGCCCATCCGGATCACGTCGCGGATGGGCAGCCGGGTGCCGCCACCGGTCACCCCGATCCCGGCGCGGGATTCCAGATCCTGCAGGGTGGTGCGCACGATCACCGTCACCGGTAACCCGTTGAGCTGACCCAACTCGCCACTCATCAACGCGATCCGCCCCACCGCCAGCAGGGCGTCGTGTTGGCGTTGGGCCAGGCTGCGGTGATCGTTGTCGATCTGCGCTTGGGTCGGCGTCCCGGAGATACACGGTTCGGGGTCGTCGGGGTTGCACATGCCGGGGGCGGCGTATCTGGCGAAGATCGCCTCCCACACCGCCGCAGCCTCCGGGGTCAGATCCGCCCACCACGCCGTCATCCCGTCCCGACACTGCCGAGACTTCTTCAGACCCCGCTTGCGGACGCGTTCCGCATCGTCGGGTTCGGGGCCGTCCTGATCGAGAAGGAACAGCTCCAGATCGGCGGCATCCTGGGTGGCTTTTGGACCGGCACCGGCCGCGATGCGCACGACATCGGCCTCGAACTGCTCGGCGGTGATCGTGTCGACGAACCCGGGCAGCTTGTCGACGGTTTTACGGATGATCTCCACATGCTCGCCGGTGATCAGCCCCTGTTCTTGGGCGATGGCGGTGGCGGGCAGCACCGGCGGCAACGGCTCTCCGGTCAGCGACACCCGCGGCCCGAGCAGCGCGGCCCCGGTCAACCGACGGTGCGCTTCCGGACCGCTGATCCGGTAGCGGATCGCCAGCACGTCCTTCCAGTTCTTGGCGCCCATCTGCTGCGCGGTGGTCTCGATCTGCAGCCGCGCCAACGCCCGATGCTGGGCCGCCGGCAACCGGCAGCCGGCGGATTCCACCGCGTCGAGCAACTCCGTGAGCTCCGCAGCCGTCGCGAGGTCCAGATCGGCAGCGAGCACGCCATCGACAGCGGCCCGCAAGACCGCCACCGCCTCCCGCACCCCCGACATGATTCGAACATACATTCGATCACCGACAAACCTTGAGCCCGCGCCGACGCGTTGCGCAGTTCCCGGATCGCGCGACGCGGAGCACAGTCCGCACTAAGGTGTCTCCAGCAGTCCGGTCGGCAGTTTTCTGTGAACACGAGTTGCCAATCGGAAAAATTTCTGAAAAATGCTGTGAGGCCCGGACAAGTCGTGGATTTTGGGCCGCCCGACAGATGGGAACGCTGTGAACACCGCACGCTCGGTTCGACAAGGAATCGCGATCGTCTTCATCATCGCGCTGGCCGCCTTCGGCGTCGCAGCGTGCGGCAAGGACAGCGGGTCAGGCGGCGGCTCCGGCGGAGGTGGCGGCGGTGGCGACATGACCGTCGCGCTGACCTCGTTCCCCGACTACGTCGACCCCCAGCTGTCCTACACGGTCGAGGGCTGGGAGGTCCTCTGGAACGTCTACACACCCCTGCTGACCTACAAGCACGCCAAGGGTAAGGAGGGCACCGAGATCGTTCCCGGTCTCGCCGAGGCGATGCCCGACATCTCCCCCGACGGCACGACCTACAAGCTGAAGCTTCGCAAGAACATGAAGTACTCCGACGGCACCCCGATCAAGGCCTCGGACTTCGCCTACGCCATTCAGCGCCTGTTCAAGGCCGATTCGGGCGGGTCGGTGTTCTACAACGTGATCGTCGGGGCCAAGGAGTACGCCGACGGCAAGGCCGACACGATCACCGGCATCACCACCGACGACAACACCGGCGACATCACGATCAAGCTGACCGGACCCAACGGCACGTTCGACAACCTCCTCGCGTTGATGTTCGCCGCTCCCGTGCCGCCCACGACGAAGCTGGACGGTGACGCCACCAACACACCGCCGCCTGCCAGCGGACCGTTCATGATCAGCAACGTCGACGCTCCGCGCACGCTGACCATGGAGCGCAACCCGCAGTTCAAGACCGTCAAGGACGCCGGCGCCACCGAGGTGGCCGATGCGAACGTCGACAAGATCACCGTGGTGGAGAACAAGAACCAGAGCGCTCAGGTCACCGACATCGTGCAGAACAAGGTCGATTTCATGGTCGACCCGGTTCCGTCAGACCGCCTGCAGGAGGTCAAGACCCGCTACCCCGATCGGTTCCGGATGGAGGAGTCGATCAACACCTATTACTTCTTCATGAACACGCAGAAGGCCCCGTTCAACGACATCAAGGTGCGCCAGGCGATCAACTACGCGATCGATCCAGAGGCGTTGAATCGCATCTTCGGTGGCCGTCTGCACCCGAGCCAGCAGATCCTGCCGCCGGGCATGCCGGGCTACCAGGAGTACAAGCTCTACCCCGGGCCCGACATGAACAAGGCCAAGCAGCTGCTCGCAGAGGCCAACCCGGCCGACCGCGACATCACCGTGTGGACCGACGACGAGCCGGACCGTAAGCGCATCGGCGAGTACTACCACGACCTGCTCACCCAGCTCGGGTTCAACGCGACACTGAAAGTGATTGCCGGAGACGTGTATTGGACCACGATCGGAAACCAATCCACACCTGATGTGGACACCGGATTCGCCGACTGGTTCCAGGACTTCCCGCATCCGGACGACTTCTTCCGCCCGCTGCTCAACGGCGCCAGCATCCTCCCGACCAACGGCAACAACCTGTCCCGGGCCAATCTGCCGGACCTGGACGCCAAGATGAACGAACTGCTGACCAAGCAGATCACCGAGCCCGGCGTCGAGCAGCAATACGCCGACCTCGACAAGGCGTTCATGGAGCAGGCCGTGTGGGCGCCCTACGGCAACGAGCAGTTCACCACGTTCCTGTCCGAGCGCATGGACTTCGACAAGTCCTATCAGCATCTGTTGTTCAAGCAGGACTTCACCTCGTTCGCAGTGAAGTAGCGACCAACCGATGGTCGCTCCTGTCCCTGTGGAGGTCCCCGACGAGCCGCCACTGCCCGTCGGCGTACCCAAAGAACAGATCCAGGGCCGCAACCCGTGGTATCTGGCGTGGCTTCGCCTGCGCCGCAACAAGGTTGCCCTGGCCTGCGGTGTGCTGTTCGTCCTGATCGTGCTGTTCTGCCTGGCGGCGCCGCTGTGGGCGCACTACATCGCGCAGACGGGTCCGAATGACAACCACATCACCGACACGGTGAGCATCAACGGCGTCGACACCGACGTCGTCTCGCCCGACGGCACCCCGCTGGGGCCGGGCCTGCACGGCAGGTACCTGCTCGGCGCCGACCAGAACGGGCGAGATGTCATGGTGCGCCTCATGTACGGCGGGCGGACGTCGATCTACATCGGGCTGGCCGCCGCTGCGGTCACCACGGTGCTCGCGGTGATCGTCGCGCTGCTCGCCGGGTACTACCGCGGCTGGATCGACGCGGTACTGTCTCGAATCCTCGACGTGATCTGGGCGTTCCCAGTGCTACTGCTCGGTATCGCCTTGGGCACGGCGCTGGCGATCGGGGGTCTGAAGCTGGGTGTCGTGCAGATTGCGGGGGATTCGATCTGGATTCCGATCCTGATCATCGGCCTGGTGTACGTGCCGTACATGGCCAGGCCACTGCGCGGGGAGATCCTGGCGCTGCGTGAGAAGGAGTTCGTGGAAGCCGCTGTCGCTCAAGGCATGGGTCCGCTGCGGATCATGGTCGGCGAGCTTCTCCCGAACATCATCTCGACGATCATCGTGTTCTTCACGCTGAACATCGCCAACAACATGCTGCTGGAGTCGGCGCTGTCATTCCTCGGCGCCGGGGTCCGACCGCCCAACGCCTCCTGGGGCACGATGATCGCCGATGGCTATCAGCTGATCTACACCGCACCGCACCTGACGATCGTGCCCGGTCTCCTGATCGTTCTCACGGTGCTGGCGCTCAACGTGTTCGGGGATGGTCTGCGGGATGCGTTGGACCCCAAAGCCCGTATCAGGCTGGAGCACTGATGGGGCAGTTCGTCGCGCGGCGGGTCCTCGGCATGATCGCCGTGCTGTTCGCGATCTCGGTGATCGTGTTCCTCATTTTCAACGTGGTGCCGAATTCGGACCCCGCGGCGCGGATCGCCGGTAAGAACGCCGACCCCGATCTCATCGCCCGGGTCAACGCCGACCTCGGACTCGACCGACCCCTGCCCGTGCAGTACCTGACGATGATGAAGCAGATATTCACCGGCGAACTCACGTCGTATGCGAGCGATCGCAATGTGGGCGAACAGATCTGGCACGGGCTGCCGGCGACGTTCTCACTGTGCATCGGTGCGGCGGTGATCTGGATGGCGCTTGCGGTGCTGTTCGGTTACCTCAGCGCCGTGCACGCCGGCCGGTTCGGTGACCGCGCGCTGAGCATCCTGTCCCTGGTCGGCATCTCGATGCCGGTGTTCTGGCTGGCCGCGATCTTGCTGTACTTCTTCACCTACAAGGTGCAGCTGTTCCCGACGGGCAGCTATGTGCCGCTCACCGAGGACCCCCTGGACTGGGCATATCACTTGGTGCTGCCGTGGTTCACGTTGGCCGTGTTGTTCATCGGCTTCTACAGCCGAGTGCTGCGATCGAACATGCTGGACGCGATGAACGAGGACTATGTCCGCACCGCGCGGGCAAAAGGTCTGACCGAACGCCAGGTCCGAATCCGACATGTGTTGCGCAACTCGATGATTCCGATCGTCACGCTGTTCGGCCTGGATTTCGGCATGGTCGTCGGCGGAGGGGCGATCCTGACCGAAACGGTGTACAACCTCGACGGTGTCGGGCTCTACGCTGGTGAGGCGATCCGCAGCCTGGATCTGCCGCCGCTGATGGCGGTGACGATGTTCGGCGCGTTCTTCATCGTGTTGTTCAACACGCTCGTCGACATCGCCTACGCCGTGCTCGATCCGCGGATTCGACTGGGACAGGCGGCACCGACATGAGCGACGCTTGCGGAGCGAATCAACAGCAGAAGAGCGAAGACCTGTTGACCGTCGAGAACCTACGGGTCGGATTCGCCACCGAAGATGGCCTGGTGCAGGCTGTCGACGGGGTGTCTTTCTCGCTGGGTCCGGGTGAGATCCTGGCCATCGTCGGCGAATCGGGGTCGGGCAAGAGCGTGACCGCGCAGACGCTGACGGGGCTCACCCGCTCTCCGAACAGCCGGATCACCGGGTCGGTCACCTACCGCGGTCGCGAACTGGTGGGCCTCGACGACGACGGGTTGAGGGAGATCCGCGGCGAGGAGATCGCCATGGTGTTCCAGGATCCGATGTCATCGCTGAACCCGGTGTATCGGGTGGGCGACCAGATCGTGGAGATGATCCGCGCGCACCGCGACGTGCCGAAGTCCGAGGCAACCCGTCGGGCCGCCGAACTGCTGACGGCCGTGGGCATTCCGAATGCAGAGAGCCGTCTCCGCAGCTATCCGCACGAGTTCTCCGGCGGCATGCGCCAGCGCGTGATGATCGCGATGGCGCTTGCTCTCGAGCCTGCGTTGCTGATCGCCGACGAGCCGACCACCGCGTTGGATGTCACGGTGCAGGCGCAGATCCTGCGCCTGATCGCCCAGTTGAACGCCGAGCGGGGACTGGCCGTGGTGCTGATCACCCACGACCTCGGGGTGGTCGCTGAAGTCGCCGACCGGGTCGCGGTGATGTACGCGGGCCAGATCGTCGAGGACGGCAGCCTGGACGACATCTTCTACACCCCACAGCATCCCTACACGTGGGGGCTGCTCGGGTCGTTGGCCCGCCTGGACAGACCGCGCTCGGAGCGACTCACGCAGATTCCCGGTCAGCCACCGTCACTGCTCGATCCGCCGCCGGGATGCCGCTTCGCGCCCCGGTGTGCTTTCGAGTTCGACCGGTGCAGTCAGCCGCCCGACCTTGCCCCCACGCTGAGCGGGACGCATCTGGACCGCTGCTGGCTGGACCTCGAGGAGAAAGCGCGGGTGCGCACATGACCGAACCGCTGCTCGAGGTCACCGATGTCGTCAAGCACTACCCGATCCGCTCGGGCATCGTGATCGAGCGGGAAGTCGGCACGGTGCGTGCGGTCGACGGGGTGAGTCTGACGCTGAACGAAGGCGAGACGTTGGGTCTGGTCGGCGAATCGGGCTGCGGCAAGTCGACGCTGTGCCGGGCGATCCTGCAACTCATTCCGCCGACCTCGGGCTCGGTCAAGTTCCTCGGCCAGGAACTCGTCGGCTTGTCCCGTCGCGAGCTGCGGCCGCTGCGCCGGCAGATGCAGATGATCTTCCAGGACCCCTATGCCTCTTTGAATCCGCGCAAGCGCGTCGGGCAGATCGTCGGCGATCCGATGGATCTGCACGGTCTGGCCAGCGGCGCCGAGCTGAAACGGCGTGTGCAGGACCTGCTGGACCGCGTCGGTCTGCGGCCTGAGCATTACAACCGATTCCCGCATGAGTTCTCCGGAGGTCAGCGACAGCGCATCGGTATCGCTCGCGCGCTGGCGTTGCAACCGAAGCTGATCGTGGCTGACGAACCGGTGTCCGCTCTGGACGTCTCGGTGCAGGCGCAGATCATCAACCTGCTCAAGGACTTACAGGCCGAGTTCGGGTTGTCGTATCTGTTCGTCGCCCACGACCTGGGTGTGGTCCGACATGTGTCGGACCGTGTCGCGGTGATGTACCTGGGCAAGGTCATGGAGAACTCGGGCACCGACAGCCTCTACGAGCGGCCGGTGCATCCGTACTCCAATGCGCTGCTGTCGGCCGTCCCGATTCCCGATCCGCGACTCAACGAGGCACGTGAGCGCGTGGTGCTCGAGGGCGACGTCCCCAGTCCGAGCAATCCCCCGTCGGGATGCCGATTCCACACCCGCTGCCCGTGGGCGACCGAGATCTGCTCCACCGAGGAGCCTGCGCTGGTGTCCTACGAATCCGGTCACACGGCCGCGTGCCATCATCCGCGCAACGTAGAGACACTGCCGGTCTGACGCCGGCCTGGTCCTGTCCTGGTCCTGGCCTGGTCCTGGAATGAGAAACGACCCGATCGGCTGTCCCCTCCGCAGCCGATCGAGTCGATTCTGCTCAAGCTAAGCCGGACGCGCGGGCCGGAGCAATCGGGGAAACCCCTATTTCTGCGCGCTCAGGGCTGCGCGGGGACCGGAATAGGAATGGGGACTGGCACGAAGGGCACGGTGAGGTAGCTCGTCGTCGTCACCGCTCGAGTCGTCACCGCCTGCGTGGTCGTCGGCGCCTGCGTGGTCGTCGGCGCCTGCGTGGTCGTCGGCACGGTGGTGGTCGGCACCGTGGTCGTGGGCACCGTCGTGGTGGTGGTCGGGACCGTCGTGGTCGTGGTGGTCGTCGACGGTGTCGTGGTCGTCGTGGTGGTCGTCGTGGTCGTGGTCGTGGTCGTCGTGGTGGTCGTCGTCGTCGTGGTCGGCACCGTGGTGGTCGGCGCGGGAGGCGCGTTGGTGGTGACGACCGGGGCGGGCGGCGGGGCCGCGCTGGTGGGCGGCGCGGCAGGCTGTCCCGGCACGGTGACGGTCTCGCCGACCGGACTCGTCGGGGTCAGTTCCCTGCTCAGGGGCGCGGTTCCCGGCTTCGGCCGGTCGGAATCCGAGCTGTCGACACTGGTCAGTGCGATCGCGACGCCGCCGACGGCGACCAGCGCGATGGCCGCGACCACGCCGAGCAGCGAGAGAGGCAACCGCCGCCACCCCGTCGGCTCGTCGTCGACGCGCGCTTCCTGGGGGTCATCGAGCCGGTAGGGGTTCGGTCGCGCCGCGCTGCTGGTGGGCTCGTCGACGTAGTCGTCGATGACGTAGGTGTCCTCGCCGTCGAAGGGCACCACGTCGTCGGTCGATGGATCGTCCTGCGACCATGCCAGCGCATAGGTCGAGTCGGCGCCGGCGTCGGGCCCTACGGGAGCGACGGCGGGCGCGGCGCGCGTCGCGGTCTCGGCGGCTCCCCCGAAGGCGGCGAACAATGCCGCGCCGACGGCTGCGTCCAGCGCCGGTCGCGGTGACCACAGGACCCGGCCGGGATAGGCCGAAAAGCGCTGCCGTACCGCCGGAATGGCAGAACCGCCGCCCACCAGGACGACGGCCGACAGGGCTGTAGCGCCACTGTTGTTGCGCTGCAGGGTGTCTCGCAGCGCCTCGACGAGGTCGTCGAGCGGGCGGGCCAGCAGCGCATCGAGATCGGCTCGCGTGACCACGATGTCACCGCGGTACCCCGGCACGTCGACGTCGATGCGGGCTTCGGGCTCCGTCGAGAGGCGCTCCTTGGCGCCGCGACACTGCTCCCGCAGGCGCGCGAGCGATCCGACCGCGGCGGTCGCGCCGGTGTCCTCACCGCTGTGCGGAACGCGCTCGAGGACATGGGTGAGCAAGGTCTGGTCGATCTGGTCACCGGCGAACTCCGCGAACCGCTCGGTGCGAGCGATCAATTCGAGCGATCCGGCCTCGGCAAGGCTGATACTCGTTCCGCTACCGCCGATGTCGAGAACGGCCAGCACCCCCCGGCGTTCGAGACCGGGGTCGGCCACCATCGCCGTCAACGCCGCCACCGCGTCCGGAATGAGCCGCGGCGGCGGTCCCCCCGGCGCGAGCGGCCCGCTGGCCGTCAGCGCCTCGCGCAGCGCGTCGATCGGCCCGGGTCCCCAGTACGCCGGCACGGCGATCGCGACGTCGGTTGGCGCGGCGGAGCCGGCCAGCGCAGCCATCGATTCCAGCGCGTCGACGACGAGTTGGTCGGCCAGGTACCGCGACCCGTCGTCAGCGACCAGGGGCACCGGATCACCGACACGCTCGACGAAGCCCCCCAGCGTCACCCCGTCACCCTGACCCGAGGAACGGCCCGCGGGAAGGCCCACGTCAGGGGCAGTGTGGCCGTAGACGGTGAGCACGGACCGGCGGAGCACCGGAGGCCGCCCGACTCCGGCCGCGACCAGATTGGTGGCGCCGACGGACAACCCGAGTGCATCGCTCATGACGGGGCACACCTTAATCGCCGTCGCCGCTGCAGCCCATCAGACACTCTGCCCGGCAGAACTGTGCTGCAATGACGCCATGGGTGACATCGACGACATCAAGACGGTCAAATACCGGTACCTGCGCACGCTCGACACCAAACACTGGGACGAGTTCGCCGACACCCTCACCGACGATGTGATCGGCCACTACGGCGAATCGGTCGGCGAGGAACACCATTTCGGCACCCGCGACGAACTGGTCGATTTCATGCGGACCTCCCTGGGCCCGGACATCATCACCGAGCACCGGGTGACCCACCCCGAGATCACCGTCGACGGCGACGAGGCGACGGCCACCTGGTATCTGCAGGATCGGGTCATCGCGCCAGCCTTCAACTTCATGCTGATCGGCGCGGGTTTCTACCACGACCGCTACCGCCGCACCGACGCCGGCTGGAAGATCAGCGAGACCGGATACGACCGCACCTACGACGCCTCGATGTCGCTGGAGGCGCTGAACTTCAAGGTCAAGGCCGGCCGGGCGGTCAAGCAGTAGGGATCACCCCGCGGCGGAGGTGACGGCGATCATCGCGCCGGGACGCAGCCACCGCATGATCTTCACCAGCGTCGCGTCGTCGATCGCGACACAGCCGGCCGTCGCCCCTCCGTCGGTGCTGTGCACGAAGAAGGCCCCGCCTTTACCGGGGACGCGTTCCTTGTTCACACCCATCACCACGGCGTGCGCGTACTGCGGGATGTCGAGATTCTCGGTGCCCGAACTCGGCGCGGTGTCGAAGCGGCAGTTCTGCTTGTCGCACACCTGCATGGTGTTGTAGGTGGGGCTCTTCATGTCACCGTCCCACCAGTGGTTGGGCCCCACCCTGATGTAGCGCAGCCCCCCGCCCGGATCGGGCTGGGTACCGAAGGAGAAGTCGAGGGTGTAGATCCCCTCGGGCGTCATCATCGATCCGTCGAAGTGGTTGGGCGACATGCCTTTTGCCCCGATCTTGGCAGGGACGCCCACTCCGCCGGTGACGGGCTGCCATCCGGCGGCGGTGCGCTGCCATACGTCGAGGGTGGCGTCGGAGCCGCCCGTGCCGGTCACCGCGAGCACCTGCGTGGCCCGGCCCACCGACGCGGAGAACCACGGGGTGAGCGCGGCCCGCGCGATCGCAGGTGGCGTGCCCGCGAGGACGATCGCCGCGCACAGCATGGTGAGCAGTCGGCTCATGGGCTCCGATCGTGGTCGCCCGACCCAGCATTCGGGGTCAAGATTCGGACACGATCAGGTCGCAGTACGCGAGGTTTGCTCTCGCAGCGTCTCGGCTACGTTGGCGTGATGGACTTACTGCCCGCACGTCTGCGGCGGCCGCGACACCGAGGAATCACCCAGATCGGCCGGGGGCTGGGCACGCTGGATCGCGAGGTGTTCGAGGCGATCGCGGAGTCCCCCAGCCCCCTGATCGACGCGGTCATGCCGCGGCTGACCAGGGCGGCCGACCATTCCAAGCTGTGGTTCGCGATCGCCGCGGGCCTAGCCGTGTTCGGCAATCCGTCGGTGAAGCGCGGCGCGATGCGTGGTGTCCTGACTCTGGGGGTGACGAGTCTGGTGACCAATCAGGGCGCCAAACGGGTGTGGCGAAGGGACCGGCCGAACCGGCTGACGGTGCCGCTGGCACGTCAGACACGGCGGGCACCCACCTCGAATTCGCTGCCGTCGGGGCACTCGGCGAGCGCCGCGGCGTTCGCGGTGGGAGTCGGTCTGGAGAACGCGCCCGTGGGGCTGGGCCTGGCTCTGCTCGCCGGGATGGTCGGAATGTCGCGGATCGCGGTGGGTGCGCACTACCCCGGTGATGTGCTGGCGGGCCTCGGCCTGGGCGCCGGAATCGCCGTGTTGGGCGCCCGCGTGGTGCCCCCGATCGTCGAGGAGCGGCTGCCCGGGGTTGCCCCGCTGAGCGTCGACACGCCGCCGCGGCCGCGCGGCGCGGGGGTGACCGTGGTGGTGAACCCGGCGTCGGGCAGCGGCACGGGCGCCCGGGTGCTCGACGAGGTGCGCGAGGCCCTGCCCGAGGCGGAGATCGTCGAGCTGAGTGAAGACGACGACGTGCCCGCGGTGTTCCGGTCGGCCGCGCAACGCGCGGACGTGTTGGCAGTCGGTGGTGGCGACGGCACGGTGGCAGTCGCGGCGAGCATCGCCCTGGAGGAGGGGGTGCCCCTGGCGGTGTTCCCGGCGGGCACGTTCAACCACTTCGCCAAGGACATCGGCTGCGACACCACCGCCAAGACAGTGGCCGCCATCGAGAACGGGACGGTGTCGTGTGTGGACACGGTGTGCCTCAACGAGAAGCAGATGGTGGTGAACACCGCCAGCATCGGGGCCTATCCGCAGTTCGTCCAGACGCGTGAGAAGTGGGAGCACAAGATCGGCAAGCCGCTGGCCGGGATCTACGCGATGTTCCACACCCTGCGCCGCGACCAGCCGGTACGTATCAAGTACGACAACCAGACGCTGCAGACCTCTCTGTTCTTCCTCGGCAATTCGATCTATCTGCCGTCGGGCTTCGCTCCTTCGCGACGGACGCGCATGGACGACGGGCTCATCGACATCCGCATCCTGGAGACGGGCCGGCCGCTGGCGAAGTGGCGGATTCTCGCGGCGCTGATGTTCGGACGCCTGGTCCGCAGCCCCCTCTACCGTGAGTTGCGCGTGCCCGAATTCGCCTTCGAGTCCGTCGACGGACCGACGGTGCTCGCGCTCGACGGCGAGGTGGGCACCGAGGTCACGAAGGCTAGCTTCAGCGTGCGCTACCGCTCACTTCCCGTATTTCGTCCGGCTCCGTGACCGGACGCACCGGACGCAGCACCAATAGGCACGCGACCACATAGGCGTAGCCCAGCGCCCATCCGGCGATCACGTCGGACGGGTGGTGCACGTTGAGGACGACGCGGCCGACGCCGATCGTGACGATCAGGGCTACTCCCGCCGTGATCAGCCATGCCCGCCGAGCGGCGGGAACGAGCGGCAGCGACACCGTGAGCAGCGCGATGACCGCGACCGTCACGCCGACCGCGTGTCCCGAGGGGAACGACGACGATGCGGCGTGCACCAGGGCGGTCGACGGCCGTGGCCGGTCGACCAGTCTTTTGGCGATCTCGGTGACCAGGCCCGACAGCTCCACGCTGACGATCAGGAAGACGGCGAGGCGCACGTGGCGTCGGACGAACGCGACGACGATCACCACGATCGTCACCAGGCGAAAGGCCGTCGGGCCGAGCACCGTGCAGAACACGTCCCAGAACGTGACCCAGCCCGGGTACCGTTCTCCGATCCGCAACGTGGCGTCGAGTGCGGCATCGTCGATGCGCGACAGCGGTGCCCAGCCGAGGCGGTATCCGAGCAGCATCGCGACGAAGATGCCGAGCGCGAGCACCGCAGATCCGGCTAGCAACCCTCTGCGCGCATCCATCCGACCACGTGTACCACCCGACATTGTGGAAAGACCACAAAACCATCTGAGCTACCGTGCCTGCATGGCCGTGTTCTTGCGCAAGTTGCTCCGCATCGGGAAGCTTCCGCATGAGCTCCGCGCCGAAGTAGAGGCCGAGGGGATCGTCTTCATCGCCGAGTACGTGGCGGTGACGCGGCGGTTCCGGGGCGCGGTGCCGGGACTTCGTTCGGCGGGCAGCATCGCCAGTTACGTCGGGTCGCTGGTACTGACCGAGCAGCGGGTGCTGGCCACGCTCTCCTCCGTGCCCAAGCTCGCCGGACGCACGATGGATCTGCGTTGGGACGCGCCACAGTCAGGAGCTGTCACCGCGACGTTCGACGAACGCGGGCTGACTCTCGACGTCGACGTGGCTGCCGTCGATCCGCGCTGCTCCGGTGAGCTGTCCCTGCACTACAAGGAAGATCTGCCTGCCGATGTGCTGGCACGGTTGCCTCGGCGCTCACTGGCCTACGATGTGCCGCCCGAGTTCGTGTTCCGGGCGGTCGGGGTGCCGTACCACCCGTAGCGGCTCAGCCGTCGATGTGCATCGGCGGGTCGTTGAACGCCGGGTCACCGCCGGGCCGGCCGGGTCCCATGACCGCGCACTGACGCACCGGGACCAGATGCGTACCGAAGCCGCTGGGCACCACCGAGGCGATCCCCACGCACCGCTGCCAGCTGCCATCCGGCTGGATCGGGTCGTCGCATTTGCTGATGTATCCACCGCCGTAGAGGCAACCGGCGCTGGCCGGCGCGGAAGTCACCACGCCCAGACCCGACAACGACGCTGTCAGAAGTCCCACCGCAACGATCGTCGCCTTCATGGTCGTCTCCCCTCACCGCCTCCCCGACGCTACCGCGTGGGCATCTCCCACTTGTCCCTCTTGGCGCTTTTGTCGTTACCGTGGGCCCGGACGACGTGTAGGAGCTGATCTCGGGAGGACGCAGCTGTGAGTGAAGGCCGGCGGGACAACGTTCTGCTCGTGCACTGGCATGACCTGGGCCGCTACCTCGGCGTCTACGGGCACCCCGATGTGTCCAGCCCGTACCTCGACGAGCTGGCCCGCGACGGCATCCTGTTCACCGACGCCCATGCCACGGCGCCACTGTGCTCCCCATCGCGTGGCTCCCTGTTCACCGGCAGGTACCCCCAGAGCAACGGCTTGATCGGGCTGGCGCACCACGGCTGGGAGTACCGGCCCGGCGTGCGCACCCTTCCCCAGATTCTGTCCGAAAGTGGTTACCACAGCGCACTTTTCGGTATGCAGCACGAGACGTCGTTCCCGTCGCGCCTCGGTTTCGATGAGTTCGACGTGTCGAATTCGTACTGCGAATACGTCGTCGAACAGGCGGTGCAATGGCTTGCCGATCCCCCGGACAAGCCGTTCCTGCTCACGGCTGGTTTCTTCGAGACCCACCGGCCCTATCCGCACGATCGGTACGTCCCCGCTGATCCGGAGTCGGTGCGCGTGCCGGACTACCTTCCCGACACCGCAGCGGTGCGTCAGGATCTGGCAGATTTTTACGGCTCCATCACAGTCGCCGATGCCGCGGTCGGTCGGCTGCTGGACGCGCTGGCGGCGACCGGTCTCGATCGCACCACGTGGGTGGTGTTCGTCACCGATCACGGCCCCGCGCTGCCCCGCGCGAAGTCCACACTGTACGGCGCAGGGACCGGCATCGCGCTGATCATGCGGCCACCCCGTGACGCGAACCTGCCGCCGCGGGTGTACGACGAGTTGTTCAGCGGGGTCGACTTGCTACCCACAGTGCTCGACCTGGTAGAGGTCGACATCCCGTCAGAAGTCGAAGGCTATTCGCACGCAACACATCTGGTTGCTAACCGCAGGCATGCCGATCCTGTGCGCACCGCCGTGTACACCACGAAGACCTACCACGACTCGTTCGATCCCATCCGAGCCATCCGGACCAAGCGCTACAGCTACATCGAGAACTACGCCGCGCGACCACTCTTGGATCTGCCGTGGGACATCGCCGACAGTGCACCCGGGCGGGCAGTCGAACCGTCGGTGAATTCACCGCGTCCCGAGCGCGAACTCTACGATCTCGCAGCCGATCCCATCGAAGCGCACAACCTGCTCGCCGAGCAGCCCACAGAGGAGGCCGAGGCGCTCGGCAGTGATCTGGCGCTGCTGCTCAACGACTGGCGTCAGAGCGTCGGTGACGTCATTCCCTCCGACTTCGCGGGAACGCGCATCGCCGCCCGCTACACGGAAACCTACCTGCTGGTTCAGGATCTTCAATTGCCCAGCCGCGCAGCGATTGCCGCCGACCGCGGGATCGCAGAGGACGAGCAGACAGGACAAGACTTAAGCTCACCGTGATCCTTTGGTCGGGTCGTCTCACCTGCCGTGATGGCAGCTAAGCTCACGGCCATGTCCGCCCCGACCGCCTACCTGGTGCTGGCCTCCCAGCGCAGCGGGAGCACCCTTCTCGTCGAATCGCTGCGGGCCACCGGCGTCGCGGGTGAGCCGGGTGAGTTCTTCCAGTACCTGCCGACCACCAGCCAGTCGCCGCAGCCGCGGCAGTGGTTCGAGGGCGTGACCGACGAGTCGATCCTGCGTCTGCTCGACCCGCTCGACGAGGGCAAACCGGATCTCGCCCCACCGGAGATCTGGCGAGATTACATCCGCACCGTGGGGCGCACACCGAACGGCATCTGGGGCGGCAAGCTGATGTGGAACCAGACCCCACTGCTGATGCAGCGAGCCGAGGGGCTGCCCGACCGGAGCGGCTCCGGGTTGCTCTCAGCGATTCGCGACGTGATCGGCTCCGATCCGGTGCTGATCCACGTGTACCGCCCTGACGTGGTGTCACAGGCGGTGTCGTTCTGGCGGGCCGTGCAGACCCGAGTGTGGCGCGGGCGGCCCGACCCGGTGCGCGATGCGCGCGCCGAATATCACGCCGGCGCGATCGCGCATGTCGTGAAGATGCTGCGCGCGCAGGAGGACGGCTGGCGGTCCTGGTTCGCCGAGGAGAACATCGAGCCGATGGACGTGCCCTACCCGGTGTTGTGGCGCAACCTCACCGAGGTGGTGGCCTCCGTGCTCGAGGCGGTCGGACAGGATGCGCGGCTGGCGCCGCCACCGGTGTTGGAACGTCAGGCTGATCAACGGTCCGACGAATGGGTGGATCGGTACCGCGCCGACGCCGAACGGGAGGGCCTACCCACATGAGCGCTGGGATCTCGGACACCTACGACGCCATCCACGTCGACGAGCTGAGGCTACTGGAAGCCGAGGCCGTGCACATCATCCGCGAGGTGGTGGCAGAGCTCGAACGCCCGGTGCTGCTGTTCTCCGCGGGCAAAGACTCGATTGTGCTGTTGCGATTGGCGGAGAAAGCTTTTCGGCCCGGTCCGCTGCCGTTCCCGGTGATGCATGTCGACACCGGGCACAACTTCGACGAAGTCATCGAATTCCGTGATCGACGCGTCACCGGCCAAGGCCACAAGCTGATCGTCGCCTCGGTGCAGGAATCCATCGACGCGGGCCGCGTGCCCGATCCCGGCCCGGGCGCCTCCCGTAACCGCCAGCAGACCCGCACGTTGCTCGATGCGCTCGAGGCCGGTGGCTTCGACGCCGCGTTCGGCGGCGCACGGCGCGACGAGGAACGTGCCCGCGCGAAGGAACGCATCCTGAGTTTCCGCGACGAGTTCGGTCAATGGGATCCCCGTGCCCAGCGGCCGGAACCGTGGTCGCTGTACAACGGGCGGATTCGCCGCGGCGAGCAGGTGCGGGTGTTCCCCCTGAGCAACTGGACAGAGCTGGACATCTGGCGCTACATCGCACTGGAGGACCTCGAGCTCCCGTCGATCTACTTCGCCCACGAACGCGAGGTGTTCGAGCGCGACGGAATCCTTCTTGCCGTCTCGGACTATGCCCAGCCGGCCGACGGCGAGACCGCCGCGGTCGAGTGGGTGCGCTACCGCACGGTCGGCGACCTCACCATCACCGGAGCCGTGCGATCACACGCCACGGCCATCGACGGGGTGATCAGCGAGATCTCCGCAGCCACCGTCTCCGAGCGCGGCGAGACACGCGCCGACGACAGGACGTCGGCGGCGGCCATGGAGGACCGGAAGCGCGAGGGGTATTTCTGATGGGCACTCGTCAATTGCTGCGCATCACGACCGCGGGGTCGGTGGACGACGGCAAGAGCACGTTGATCGGCCGGCTCCTCCATGACACGGACAGCCTGCCGCTGGACCATCTCGAGGCTGTCACCGACGAGGAGGGTGTGGCCGATCTGGCGGCGCTGTCGGACGGGCTGCGCGCCGAACGCGAGCAGGGCATCACGATCGACGTCGCCTACCGGTTCTTCTCCACCGACACTCGCAGCTACATCCTCGCCGACACCCCGGGGCACGAGCGCTACACCCGCAACATGTTCACCGGCGCCTCCAATGCCCACGTCGCAGTGTTGCTGGTCGACGCCCGGGCCGGTGTGCTGCGGCAAACCAACAGGCACGCACGCATCGCGAACCTGTTGGGAATCAAGCACTTCGTCGCCGCGGTGAACAAGATCGACCTCGTGGATTTCGACCGGGAGCGCTTCAGCGAGGTGGACCGGCAGCTGCGCACGGTGACCGCACGGCTCGGCGGCGCCGATCTGACCGTCATTCCCATTGCCGCCAAGCACGGCGACAACGTGGTGCACCGCTCGCAACGCACCGGGTGGTACGAGGGGCCCACGCTGCTCGAGTACCTCGAGTCGGTGGAACTGTCGGCGCCGCAACCGGAATCGCGCACATTGCGGCTGCCGGTGCAGTGGGTGTCGCGCCCCACGGCCGAACAGCGCCGCCGCTACACAGGGCGGCTCTCGGGAGGCACCCTGCAGGTGGGCGATTCCATCGTCAGCCTGCCTGCGGGGACCCGCTCCACCGTGACCGTCGTCGACACTCTCGACGACGATCGCCCCGTTGCCGTTGCGCCGCTGTCGGTGTCGATCGAACTGGCCGACGACATCGACGTCGGCCGCGGCGACGTCTTCGTCAGCGGCGACGACGACGCGGTGCTGCCGGTGCTGGCACGTGAGCTGGATGCCACCGTCTGCTGGTTCCGCGACAGCCCGATGCGGGCCGGTGACCGCTTCGCATTGAAGCAGGGCACACGCACGGTTCGGGCCACGGCGCAGGCACTCCATTCACGGCTGGATCCCGAGACTCTCGACGATCTCGACCATCCAGTGGAGTTGGTGCTCAACGACATCGGCGTGGTGACGCTGCGCACCAGCTCGGTCGTGGTGGCCGACAGTTACGCCGAGAATCGCGACAGCGGCGCGTTCATCCTGATCGACGAGACCACCAACGACACGGTGGGCGCCGGGACGATCATCGAACCGCGTGAGGTGAAGCCCGGCGAGCAGACACGCAACGACATCCGTTGGCATCCGTCGTCGCTGGAGCGCGAGTACCGCCGCGCGGCGACCGGGCAGCGCGGCGCGACGGTGTGGTTCACCGGGCTCCCCGCCTCCGGCAAGTCCACGATCGCCGTCGCCGTGGAGCGCGCGCTCGTCGACGCCGGGCACGTGGCCTATCTGCTCGACGGCGACAACATCCGCCACGGGCTGTCCGACGATCTGGGCTTCTCTGCCGGCGATCGTGCCGAGAACATCCGTCGCGTCGGTCATCTCACCCGGCTGTTCGCTGACGCGGGGGTGGTGGCGTTGGCGTCGCTGGTGTCTCCGCTGAAGTCGGACCGGGAGATCGCGCGGGCCCTCAACGACGCAGCGAAGCTGCCGTTCATCGAGGTCTACGTCGCGACTCCGCGGGAGGAGTGCGAGAAGCGGGATCCCAAGGGGTTGTACGCGCGGGCCCGTGCCGGCGAGCTGAAGGGCTTGACCGGCGTGGACGCTCCGTACGAGCCGCCAGAGGACGCCGATCTCGTGCTGGATACGACGGGGGCAGACATCGACACCCTGGTCGCGCAGGTCATCGACCTGCTCGATCAGCGCCGCTGACCCACCTGCGCCACCACGAAGATCCGACGGAACGGGAAGAACGTGGTGCCGTCGGACCGCCGCGGATAGGCCTCGGCGAGAATCGGGATCAACTCGGAGCGGAACTGCTCCCACTGCGCGTCGCTCAAGGCGCCGCGCACCGGCCGCAGCGCGGTGCCGTGAATCCAGTCCAGCACCGGGTGCTCACCGGTCAGCTCGTGGACGTAGGTGGTTTCCCAGACGTCGGTGGTGCAGCCGGCGTCGTGGAGCAGACCGGCGTATGACTGCGGCGAGTCCACCACCTCCGCGCTGCGGAAGGGGAAGTCCCGCAACAGCTCTGCCCACTGGGGTTGGGCCGCGAGGTCACGGACCACGCGGTGGGACGGCGCGTCGAAATTGCCGGGCACCTGGAAGGCGAGCCATGCTCCCGGGCTGAGTTCGGCGGCCCACCGCACGATCAGCTCCCGATGCTCGGGAACCCACTGCAGCGTGGCGTTGCTGACGACGACGTCGGTGTCGGGCGCCGGTGACCACTCCCGGACATCGCCGACCTCGGCGGCCACGCCGCGCTCGCGCGCTGCGGCCACCATCTCCGGGGACGAATCCCACGCCTCGATCGTCGCGCCGGGCCAGCGGGTGGTCAGCGTCTGGGTCAGGTTTCCCGGGCCGCACCCCAGGTCGACGATGCGGCGCGGCGCGGTGGCGCCGACGCGCGAGGTCAGATCGTAGAACGGTCGGCCCCGGTGGTCGGCATAGGCGAGGTAGACCTCGGGATTCCACATGCGGCCAGTCTGTCAGGCGGTGGACGGTTAGATTGGCAACCGTGGAATCCACCGTCGCAGCCGAGGAGCCCGACGAGTTACCGCTTCCGGTACCCGACGTTCCCGGTGCCGACGCGACGGCCCGCGGCCTGCCGCGCCGAATCGACCTGACACTGCGTCAACGGCTGATCGTCGACTCCTCCGCGGTGGCCGACCTGGCCCTGCGGACCTCGATCGCATCACTGCTCAGCGTGACGATGGCGCCGTCGGTGGTGGGCGCGCTGCGTCGGACACAGTCGGCCGCCGAGCAGGAGCACCTGGAGTTCTACGCCGAGATGGCGTCGATGAAGGATCCGTCCGTCGCGTTCCCGGCCCCGGAGTCACCGCCGCGGGTGTCGTCCCGGCCAGCGAACCCAGTCGCCGAGTGGGTGGCCCACGGCAACGTCCGCAACATCCGTTTCGAGAGCAGCTTCACCGCCGTCAACCCCGCGCTGCGCGAGCAGTGTGCCGGCTTCGTTCGCAACAACGTCGTCCATGCGCAGCACTGGCGCCACGACGACGGGCCAAGGCCCACGCTGTGCCTGATCCACGGCTTCATGGGCTCGGCGTATCTGTTCAACGGACTGTTCTTCGCACTCCCCTGGTTCTACCGCTCGGGGTACGACGTCCTGCTGTACACACTGCCGTTCCACGGCCGCCGCGCCGAGCAGTACTCACCGTTCTCCGGGCACGGTTACTTCGCGCACGGGTTCTCCGGCTTCTGCGAGGCGATGGCCCAGGCGGTGCACGACTTCCGGTCGGTGCTGGATTATCTCGAGTACACCGGCGTGGACCGCATCGCGTTGACCGGTATGTCGCTGGGCGGATACACCTCGGCCCTGATCGCCAGCGTCGACGACCGCATCCAGGCCGTGATCCCCAACGTTCCCGTAGTGACGCCCGATCGCACGGTCGACGAGTGGTTTCCTGCGAACAAGGTCGTGGCGCTGCGGAATTGGCTGTCCGGCGCGGACAGTGAACTGGTCGACGCCGCGACGATGTATTCCTCGCCGCTCAACTATCGGCCGCTGCCGGCCAAGGTGCGGCGCTTGATCATCGCCGGCCTGGGCGACAGGCTGGCGCCTCCTGCGCAAGCCGAGATGCTCTGGAGGCACTGGGACCGCTGCGATTTCCACTGGTTCCCCGGCAACCACGTGTTGCATGTCAGCCAGCCGGACTACCTGCGACGGATGACGCGGTTCCTCGGCCCCTACATGTTCGACTGAGGCCTCAGACCAGCGGGCGTCCGGTGCGGATGCGCCAGTCGATGTCTTTGAGCAGCACGTTGAACGGAAACTCCCGCACCACGCGCGGCGAGCACGTGTTGACCAGCCGCAGCACCCTAATGATGCGGTCGAACCGCTTCTGCTGCTTGTCATCCCAGGACAGATGCATCTCGTCGCGGAAGCGTTGCGGCAGGAATCCTGTGGTGATCAGCAATGCCGTCTGCTCGGCGTGGCGCTGCAACGGGCCGGGCAAGCGGACTCCGCGAACCCGGGACACCGCGATCGGATACAGGTACTCGCGAACGGTGTCGTCGATGTGCACCTTCTCCAGCGACTCCTGCCAGTACCGGTCGAACGCCGCGGGATCGGCCGGCCACATGTGCTCGGGCACCTGCAGCATCGTGCCGAGTTTGCGGCCCTGCTCGAAGAGCCTGGCCTCGGTCTCGGTATCCATCTCGCCGACGAAGAGGCGATACACGTCGACAACGCCCTTGTACAGACAGGCCCCCACCCACAGCTGCAGGTCCTTGTCGAACGCGTTGTAGGAGACCGGACTGTCCTCGAGCGAGTACACCTGCGCGTGGGCCCGGTTCACCGCCCGCCGGAACGCGTCCTTCTGCGCGTCGGTGCCGTTCGTGGACACCGCCAGGTAGGTGAACGTCGTGCGGGCCCGCTTGATGGGGTGCAGGTCGACACGGCCGCTGTCGACGCGGCTCTCCAGCACTCCGTAGCCGACGCCCGGCCGGGCGAGTTGCATGATGACGTTCGCCGGGCCGGCCAGCAATCCGAGCCCCAGCATTCCCTCGTCGGGTTTCGCGCTTCCCGACGGCTTCGTGCTTCCCGACGGCTTCGTCCTTCCAGACGGCTTTGTGCTTCCAGACGGCTTTGTGCTTCCAGACGGCTTTGTGCTTGCAGACGGCTTTGTGCTTCCAGACGGCGACGTCGTCGCCGAGTCCTGTACCGCCACGAACCGCTCCTCTCGCGCCGCCGCTCAAAGTTGCGAACGTGCGTTTCCTGATTGTGTTGCCGAGCCGAGCGGGTGTCAAGATGGGGTATGGCCCAGGTTCGTCCGTATCGCGGCGTCGACGCCTCGCAACGGATGGCCGGGCGGCGCCGGCGGCTCCTCGAGGCGGGTCTCGACCTGCTCGGCGGCGCGCCCGTTCCCACCGAGCTCACCGTGCGCGCGCTGTGTGCCCGCTCCGGGCTCGCGGCCCGGTACTTCTACGAGAGCTTCGCCGACAAGGACGCCCTGGTCGCCGCGCTGTTCGACCAGGTCGTCGCCGACATCGCCAGCACCACCGAGGCCGCGATGGCGGCCGCTGCGCCGGCAGAGCAGGCCCACGCCGCGATGACGAACATCGTCCGGGTGGTCTCCGACGACGCGCGGCTGGGGCGCCTGCTGTTCAGCGCCCACCTGACCAAC
This sequence comes from Mycobacterium sp. IDUB_5, assembly GCF_055419565.1. Classification (NCBI taxonomy): domain Bacteria; kingdom Bacillati; phylum Actinomycetota; class Actinomycetes; order Mycobacteriales; family Mycobacteriaceae; genus Mycobacterium; species Mycobacterium sp. IDUB_5. The sequence continues at coordinate 449,715 of NZ_JBVAXX010000001.1, read as the reverse complement.
CCGGTCGTGGTGCGCAAGCGAGCGGAGTCCGGTGCGCTGTTCGCTCTACTGTCCGGCCAGCACGCCCAAGCTGCACTGCACCTGGAGAAGAACGAGAGGATCGCCACGGCAGCGCACTTCGTGGTCGGCGGTGTGGCACAAACGTTGAGCGCGTGGCTGTTCGGCGAGTTACGGGTCAGCCCAACCGAACTGGCGGCGCAACTCGGCGCCCTCATCGACCAACTCGGCGACCCGCGCCTGTATCGCACCGACGACTGATCTTCCGGTTAGCGGTAATCGTGCTGGCGGCCAGCTTCCATGACAGGGGCCCGCGCATCGATGAGAGTAGGTGTCGACGCACAACGACGCAGGAGGACAGCATGGCCACCGTGAAAGCATCAGCACCGTTCACCACATCGCTGCACGACGGGGAGATCGTCGAGGAGAACGACTTCGGCTCGATGCGACGGGTGACCGCCGACAACCTGCCGACGTTGAAGAACCTGTCTATCAAGCGCGTGGTGCTCGCGCCCGGCGCGATGCGCACACCGCATTGGCACGCCAACGCCAACGAGCTCACCTACTGCGTGGCGGGGACGGCGCTGGTCTCGGTGCTCGACGACCACAGCCGATTCGCCAACTTCATCGTCACCGCGGGCCAGATGTTCCACATCGATTCCGGCGCCCTGCATCACATCGAGAACATCGGGGACGAGTCCGCAGAGTTCATCATCGCGTTCCGCAACGAGCGCCCCGAGGACTTCGGCCTCGGGGCGACGTTCGGAGCGTTCACCGATGCCGTGCTGGGCAACACCTACGACCTGCCCGCCGCCGACTTCTCGACGATCCGGCGCAGCACCGTCGACCACAAGCTGGCCGGCCGCACCGGCGACCCGCAGGTCCCGGCCTCGGCGCACTTCAGTGATCCGCACAAGTTCGACATCGAGGCCCAAGCGCCGGGGCTGAATTTTGCCAGCGGCAACGCACGCTTTGCCCGCGATCAGTTCTGGCCCGCCCTCAAGGACATCTCGATGTACAGCCTGCGTGTCACCGAAGACGGTATGCGTGAACCACATTGGCATCCGGTGACCGCGGAGATGGGCTATGTGCGGCACGGGAAAGCCCGCATGACGATGATGACGCCCGACGGCCACCTGAACACGTGGACGATGACCGCCGGCGACATGTACTTCATCCCGCGGGCCTACCCGCACCACATCGAGAACATCGGCACCGACCCGTGGCACTTCCTGATCTTCTTCGACCAGCCCTTCCCCGCCGACATCGGCTACAAGGCCTCCGCGAGTGCCTACAGCCGCGAGGTGCTGGCCGCGACGTTCCAGACCCACATCGACGAACTGCCGGCGTTCCCGTTCACCCCTGCCGACCCGCTGATCGTCAGCCGCGTGAATCCCGTCGACGCCTGACGTGTCAGCGAGCCGGCGCGATCACGTGGTTGCGTACGTGCTCGAAGACGACCTCACTGCGAACGCCGGCCACCTCTCGCCGTCCGGTCAGCGAGTCCAGCACGAAATCGCGCAGCGCTTCGGTGGACGCGACGGCGACATGGACGATCAGGTCCTCGGCGCCCGTGGTGACGAACACCTGCAGCGTCTCGGGAAGCTGTCTGACGAAGTCACGGAAGCCCTGCACGACCTGGCGTGACTGGGGGCGTAGACGCACCGTGATCATCGCCTGGACCGGACGCCCGAGGGCGGCGAGATCCGCGGTGTAGTGCACACCGCCGAGCACACCGCGCTCACGCAAAGCGCGCACCCGCTCGAGCGTGGTCGACGGTGAGAGCCCGATCTGAGTCGCGAGATCCCGATTGCTGCGCCGGCCATCTGCCTGCAATGCGGCCACGATCGCCGAATCCCATTCGTCCATGTCCGGATTGTCGCACCGAATTCCGTATGTCGTTCGGACCAGTGGCCATCAGGGGCGTGTGTTCATTACTTTGCAGCATCATGACCGAACTACTCGAAACCGACGCGACGCCATCCCGGGTCCGCCACGACACCAAGATCGCCGTCATCCTGCTCGACACGTTGCCGACGTGGCAGAAGCTCAACGTGACCGCGTTTCTGGCCAGCGGCATCGCCGCGACCGCCGGCGAGGCCATCGGCTCGGCCTACCGCGACGCCGACGGCACGCCCTACTCCCCCATGTTCGGGCAGCCGGTCATGGTGTTCGCCGCGGCGCAGGCGCAGGTGGACCGCGCGTTCGACCGGGCCATCGCCCGCGGGGTCACACTGGCGATCTTCTCCCGAGCGCTGTTCGCCACTGGTGACGACGAGGCGAACCGGGCGCAAGTGTCAGCGAGAACCAGGGCCGCGCTCGACCTCGTCGGGATCGCGGTCAGGGCCGATCGCAAGGTGGTGGACAAGATCGTCGACAGGCTCTCGCTGCACCGGTGAGCGTCGTAGGCTCTGTGCGTGCCCGAAACCAAGATCACGGTCATCTACGACAATCCGACCGATCCGACAGAGTTCGAATCTGCTTATCCCGAACAGCAATTGGAGGCGGCCAAGCGCATTCCCGGCTGGGTCAGGATGGAGACCTCCCGCGTGTGGCCCAAGGAGGACGGCAGCCCGACGCCGGCCTACCGGATGATCGACCTCTACTACTCCGACTACGACGCAGCGAGCGCCGCGGTGACGACACCTGAGGCCGGCGCGTTCTTCGAGGCGATGGCGCGGGTGTCCACCGGCGGCGTCCGCGTGCTGTTCTCCGACATCGAGATCGCACAGCACTGACGGACGGGACGGTGGCGCCGATCAAGGTGCTGGCGCACTTCGTCCCGGGTCAGCGGGCGACGGCTTTCGTTGCCCCGCACAGCGAGTGGCTGGACGTCACGTTCTGCGCCGAGGACGACGACACGACATTCTATCGTCTGCTCCCCGAGGCCGAGGTGCTGTGGCACGTGCTGCGGCCGCTGTCGGCACGCGATATCGAGCTGGGGACCCGGTTGCGTCTGGTGCACAAGCTGGGCGCCGGGGTGAACACGATCGCCGTCGACGCGGCCACCGAACGCGGCGTCGCCGTGGCCAACATGCCGGGCGCCAACGCCCCGTCGGTCGCGGAGGGCACGCTGCTGTTGATGCTCGCCGCGCTGCGTCGGCTACCCGAGCTCGACGCCGCCACCCGCGCAGGCACGGGTTGGCCACCGGACCCGAGCCTCGGTGACACCGTGCGCGACATCGGTGGCTGTACCGTCGGACTCATCGGCTACGGCAACGTGGCCAAGAGCGTGGAGCGCATCGTCGCCGCGATGGGCGCCCGCGTGGTGCACACCAGTACGCGCGACGACGGCACTCCTGGCTGGCGAACCCTGACCGATCTGCTGGCCGACAGCGACATCGTGTCGCTGCACCTACCGCTGACCGATGCCACGCACAGCCTGCTCGGTGGCGAGGCGCTGGCGGCGATGAAGTCGGGCGCGGTCCTGGTGAACACCTCCCGTGGGCCGATCGTCGACGAGTCCGCACTCGCCGACGCGCTGAGATCGGGACATCTCGCAGCCGCCGGCCTCGACGTCTTCGGCGTCGAGCCGGTAGCTCCGGACAATCCGCTGCTGGCTCTGCCCAACGTCGTGCTGACGCCGCATGTCACCTGGTACACGGCGGACACCATGCACCGCTACCTCGAGGTGGCCCTCGACAACTGCGAACGACTCCGTGACGGGAAGGACCTAGCCAACCTGGTGAACCAGGTCACAGGGTAGCCTCGAGCCAACCAACCGGTTAGCCAGCCCAATGGAGGGTTTCCCCTATGCCCATAGCCATTCTCGAAGAGCACAACGACCTGGCCGATTCGGTGCGGTCCTTCGTCGCCCGCGTCGCGCCTTCGGAGGCCTTGCACGAAGCGCTCGAAACCCCGATCCCGAATCCACCGTCCTTCTGGCGGGCCGCCGCCGAGCAGGGCCTGCAGGGTGTACATCTCTCGGAAGACGTCGGCGGGCAGGGCTTCGGGATCCTCGAGCTGGCGATCGTCGCGGCCGAGTTCGGTTACGGCGCCGTTCCCGGTCCGTTCGTGCCGTCGGCCATCGCGAGCGCACTCATCGCCGCGCACGATCCCAAGGCCGAGGTCCTCGGTGGTCTGGCTGCCGGTGAGCTGATCGCCGCGTACGCCATCGACTCGGGACTGACCGCCACTCGACAGGGCAGCGGTCTGGTGGTCCGCGGTGAAGTCCGCGCGGTGCCGGCGGCTGCGCAGGCGTCGGTCCTCGTGCTGCCGGTGGCCATCGAATCCGGCGAAGAGTGGGTCGTGCTCGACGCAGCGTCGCTCGAGGTGGAGCCGGTGCCGTCCGTGGACCCGCTGCGTCCCATCGCCCACGTTCGGGCCAACGCCGTCGAGGTCGGCGACGACCGGGTGCTCAGCGGCGTGAGCCGGGATCTCGCGCGCGCGATCATCACCACGGTGCTCTCCGCGGAATGCGTCGGCGTGGCCCGCTGGGCCACCGACACGGCATCGGCGTACGCGAAGATCCGGGAGCAGTTCGGCCGGCCGATCGGTCAGTTCCAGGCGATCAAGCACAAGTGCGCCGGGATGATCGCCGAGACCGAGCGGGCCACCAGCGCCGTGTGGGATGCCGCCCGTGCGATCGACGAAGAGCTGCAGGGCAATTCGGAGAAGGCGAGCTCCTTCGAGTTCGCCGCAGCCGTCGCAGCCACGCTCGCACCCGTCGCCGCACAGCACTGCGCGCAGGACTGCATCCAGGTCCACGGCGGCATCGGTTTCACGTGGGAGCACGACACCAACGTCTACTACCGGCGGGCCATCGTGCTGGCGGCCGCGTTCGGCCGTCATGCCGACTACCCGCAGCAGGTCGTCGACACCGCGACGGCGACGGGAATGCGTTCGATCGACATCGACCTCGATCCGGACACCCTGAAGCTGCGCGAAGAGATTCGCGCCGAAGTCGCTGCGCTGAAAGCGATTCCGAAAGAAGAGCGCAACACGGCGATCGCCGAGGGCGGCTGGGTCCAGCCGCACCTACCCAAGCCGTGGGGCCGTGCGGCCAACCCGGTCGAGCAGATCATCATCGCCCAGGAGTTCTCCACCGGCCGGGTCAGGCGCCCGCAGATGGGCATCGCCGCCTGGATCATCCCGTCGATCGTCGCGTACGGCACGGAAGCTCAGCAGCAGCGATTCCTGCCTCCCACGTTCCGGGGCGAGATGATCTGGTGCCAGCTGTTTTCCGAGCCCGGCGCGGGATCAGATCTGGCGAGCCTGACCACCAAGGCCACCAAGGTCGACGGCGGCTGGCGCATCACCGGTCAGAAGATCTGGACCACCGGGGCGCAGTTCTCGGCGTGGGGCGCGCTGCTGGCAAGAACGGACCCGAGCGCCCCGAAACATCAAGGCATCACGTACTTCCTGCTCGACATGGCCTCCGAGGGCGTCGAGGTCAAGCCGCTACGTGAGCTGACCGGCAACGCGATGTTCAACACGGTCTTCATCGACGACGTGTTCGTGCCCGACGACATGGTGCTCGGCGAGGTCAACCGCGGCTGGGAGGTCAGCCGCAACACGCTGACCAACGAGCGCGTCTCGATCGGCAGCAGCGAACCGCCGTTCCTCGCCAGCCTCGACCAGTTCGTCGAGTTCGTGCGCGACGGCCACTTCGATCAGATCGAACAGAACGAAGCGGGCCGGCTGATCGCCGAGGGCCACGCGGCCAAGCTGCTCAACATGCGCTCGACGCTGCTGACCTTGGCCGGCGGCGACCCGATGCCGGCCGCCGCGATCTCCAAGCTCCTGTCGATGAAGACCGGTCAGGGCTACGCGGAGTTCGGGGTGTCCTCGTTCGGCACCGACGCCGCCATCGGCGACCAGAGCCAGCTGTCGGGTAAGTGGGCGGAGTACCTGCTGGCCGGGCGCGCGACGACGATCTACGGCGGCACCTCGGAGGTGCAGCTCAACATCATCGCCGAGCGTCTGCTCGGACTGCCGCGCGATCCGTAGATCCACCGGCGAATCAAACCCGATTGAGACGCTGCTAACAGTGCGTGCTTTTGCAAGCGCTAGTGGGCACCCTGCAAGCAGGCCCGAACACACCCTCGCCGCACCGCGGACAGGGCCCGCTCTTGACCTCAGGTGGCGCGGCGGAACGAAAGGAAAGCTCATGGCAGACAGCACCAGCGGCCCCATCGCAGCTCTGCGCGCCCTCGTCGACGGCAGCATCGGCCTGTCCAAGCAGGTGATCGGCATCCTGATCGACAACGACCGACTGCAGGAGCAGGGCGAGGCCCAGCAGCAGAAGGCTCGCGCCCTGAAGGACGTGGCGCAGAAGGAAGCCGAAGCCGAGGCGGCCCGTGCCGAGGCGAAGACCCAGGAGGCCCGTCAGAAGGCCGCCAGCAAGTCCTGATTCACACAGCCTGACGACAGCGGTCCCTGACGACAGTCGGGGGCCGCTTTCGTCTCTGTTCCGACGTTTTCCGGCAGCCCTGCCGGGAACCCGACTGGCATGTCCAACGACCGTGACTTCGCGGAGAAGCGGTTGGCCACGCCGGGCACAGTACGCGCGGCGGTCACCTACGCCGCCGTCGTCGTCGCCGTGGCCGGCATGGCGTTCGCGTTCTACGCTTTCGGCGCGCGCGACTCCGTCTACGCCGCATCGCTGGTGCCGTTGTTCCTGTTCCTCGGAGGAGTGGGCGCTCTGGTACGGACCTATCGCGAGTGGAAGGCCGAGCGGGGCTGGGCAGCCTGGCAAGCTGCCGGCTGGTTTCTGCTGCTGCTGATGCTCTTCACCCTCGCCGTGCCGGGGTCGGCGATCATGGCCGGCGCGGTGAAATGACCCCGGCTCAGGGGAGAATCGCGTCGACGTAGCCGCCGTCGACCCGCAGCGCTCCACCAGTGGTCGCCGACGCCAGGGGTGAGGCGAGATAGACCACCATGTTGGCGATCTCCTCAGGTTCGATCAGCCGCTGGATCAGCGACTGCGGGCGGTGCAGGCGCATGAACTCGCGCTGCGCCTCGTCCCACGGCAGGGACGTGTCGACGAGTTGGTACACGAAGTCCTCGACCCCCGCGGTGTGTGTCGGACCTGCGATCACCGAGTTCACCGTCACCCCGCTGCCTGCCGCGTCCTTGGCGAACCCGCGCGACAGTGCCAGCAGCGCGGTCTTCGAGACGCCGTAATGGATCATCTCCGCGGGCGTGACGACGGCCGAATCGCTGGCGATCTGCAGCACGCGGCCCCAGCCGCGGTCCATCATGCCGGGCAGGTAGAGCCGGATCAGCCGGGCCGCGGCCAGCACGTTCACCTCGAAATAGGTGCGCCACTGCTCGTCGGTGATCTCCCGCGCCGGTACGGCGCCGAAGATCCCGAGGTTGTTGACCAGGATGTCGACATCCGGTACCTCGGCGAGCAGCGCCTGAGCGCCGTCGGCATCGGCGACATCGGCCGCGACCCCGAGGACATCTCCGTCGATGCCGGCGACCGCGGCGTCGACGCGATCACGGCTTCTGCCATTGACCACCACGCGCGCGCGCGCCGAGGCGAGGCCCTGCGCGATGGCCAACCCGATGCCCTGGGTGGAGCCGGTGACGAGAGCGGTCTTTCCAGTCAGGTCGATGTTCACGAAGCTGTACTACCACCGGCGCGCGCCGGCTATTCCAGGCCCGTCAGTCGACGTCCATCTCCCGCAGCTCGCGCTTGAGGATCTTTCCGGTCGGGTTGCGCGGCAGTTCGTCGAGGAAGATCACCTCGCGCGGCACCTTGTACCGGGCCAGGTTCTCCTTCACATACGCCTTGATCGCATCCTCGTCGATCGACGCGCCCTCGGCCTTGACGACGAAGCACCGCAGCCGGTGGCCCCACTCCTTGTCCTCCACCCCGAGCGCGGTGGCCTCAACCACCTCCGGGTGTCCGCTGACGAGGTCTTCGACCTCGGCGGGGAAGACGTTCTCTCCGCCCGAGACGATCATCTCGTCGTCGCGACCGCTGACGTAGAGCAGGCCGTTCTCGTCGAAGTAGCCGACGTCACCGGAAGACAGCAGCCCGTCGATGATCTGCTTGCCGCCGCCACCGGTGTATCCCTCGAACGGGAAGAAGCTGCCGACGAAGATGCGGCCGACCTCGCCCTGCGGCAACTCCTTGCCGTTGTCGTCGAAGATCTTGACCTTCATCCCCTTGACGACAGGTCCGACAGTCGCGGGATTGATCGAAAGATGCTGCGGCCCGGCGATTGTCGCAAACGACACCTCGGTGGAACCGTAGAGGTTGTAGATCACCGGGCCCAGCGCCTTGAGCGCACGTGTCGCCAGTTCGGCGCCGAGCTGCGAGCCGGAGACGAACACGATGCGCAGCGAGGACAGATCGGGTTTCGGCGACATCTTGTCGAGCTCGTCGAGCATCCGGGACAGCATGACCGGCACCACGACGACCGCGGTGGCCTTGTGCTTCTCGATGTCAGCGAGCACCGTGGCCGGCTTGAAACGCCTGCGCAGCACCAGCGTCGTCCCGAGCATCATCGCGACCGTTGCGTGCAGGAACCCCAGCGCGTGGAACATCGGCGCGGGCAACGCCGTCACTTCGCCGCCCTTGAACGGAACCGAGGACAGCACACCGCCGATCGGTGCCAACGACGGTGGGGCATTTCGGTTGGCACCCTTCGGCGTTCCCGTGGTGCCGCTGGTCAAGATGATGATCGACGAGTGCTTGGTGACCTTCGGCGGCGGCACCGACCCGGTGCGGGCGATCAGTTCCTCGAGGGTCTCGTCGGTGCTGCCCGACGGCTCGTCCTTGTCCGGGTTGACGCCGAGGGCGCGCAGCTTGCCGAGCGCGGGTTCAGCTTGGGAGACCGCGGCGGTGTACTCGTCGTCGTAGATGACCAGCTTGGCGCCCTCGCGCTCGGATACCTCTTTGATCTGCGGCCCGGAGAACTCGCTGTTGAGAAGGATGATGCGGGCACCCGTCTTCGCCACGCCGAACCACGACACCAGGAACCAGCGGTGGTTACGGGCCAAGATCGCGACGCCGTCGCCCCCTTTGACGCCCTTGGCGAGCAGTCCGTTGGCGACCGCGTTGGCCGCGTCGTCCAGTTCCTTGAACGTCATCTCACCGAAGTCGTCGATCACCGCGATGGCATGCGGGGTGCGCCGGGCGTTGAGCGCGGGGATCATGCCGATCTCGCCCCAGCGGCGGATGTCGGCGAGGAACGCGGCGATGTCCTGGGGCGGTTCGAGTTTCAGTGCACCCGCCTGGAACATCTTGCGGGCGTAGTGCAGCTCGGCCGTGCCGCGATCCCAATAGATCTCCGCGGACTGAGTGAATTTGCCGAACGCCTGGGCGGCCAGGTCGGTGAGCGTGGACATGGACTCAACTTTATGTGACGCGGCTCGCAGACCGGTCTGGAACCTACGATGAGGGAATGGCTGCTCGGGAGTCTTTCGAGATCGGCGGGCAGCAGGTGCCGATCACCCATCCGGACAAGATCGTGTTTCCCGATCTGGACGTGACCAAGGGCGCGCTGATGGAGTACTACGCGGCCGTCGCCGAGGGCGCGTTGCGCGGCGTGGCCGACCGCCCGATGATCCTCAAACGATTCGTCAAAGGCATCACCGAGGAGGCGGTGTTCCAGAAGCGGGCTCCGCAGAAGCGCCCCGACTTCGTCGACGTCGCCGAGCTGAAGTACGCGTCGGGGACGTCGGCGGCGGAAGCAGTGCTGAGCAGCCCGGCCGGTCTGATCTGGGCGGTGAACCTCGGCTGTGTCGACTTCAACCCGCACCCCGTGCGAGCCGACGACCTCGACCACCCGGACGAACTGCGCGTCGACCTCGATCCGATGCCAGGCGTCGGGTGGCGACAGATCCTCGACGTCGCATTCGTGGCCCGGGAGGTGCTCGAGGACCACGGCCTGGTGGCGTGGCCGAAGACGTCCGGGTCTCGCGGCTTCCACATCTATGCGCGCATCGACCGGCGCTGGCCGTTCAAGCAGGTGCGGCTGGCGGCCGAGACCGTCGCCCGCGAGGTGGAACAGCGCGCCCCCGAATCCGCGACCGCCCGGTGGTGGAAGGAGGAACGCCACGGCGTCTTCGTCGACTTCAACCAGAACGCCAAGGATCGGACCGTGGCCTCGGCGTACTCGGTACGCGCCACTCCAGACGCCCGCGTGTCGACACCGCTGTTCTGGGATGAGGTCGCCGACTGCCGTCCCGAGGAGTTCACGATCGCCACGGTGCCCGGCCGGCTCGCCGAGCAGGGCGATCCATGGGAGGGCATGGACGACACTTCGGGCGGACTGGAGTCTCTGCTGGAGCTCGCGGAGCGTCTCGGCCCTGCAGAGAAGGCCCCCCGAGGCACGCACCGCGTCACCGACGGTCGGCGCCACTCGACGAAGCCACTGATCGAGATCGCCAGGACCAAGACCAAGGACGAGGCGATGGCTGCGCTGGCGCAGTGGCGAGACATGCACCCGCAGGCAGCCGAGAAGCTCACTCCGACAGACGTTCTCGTCGACGGGATGCGAGGCCCGAGCTCGATCTGGTACCGCATCCGCATCAACCTCGAACACGTGCCCGAATCGGCGAGACCCGACCAACAGGAGCTGCTCGCCGACTACAACCCGTGGGCCGGATACACCGGTTCGCAGCAGCAGCGCCGCGGTTGAAAGTTACCGGCGAGTTTGCTAGCCGGTCTGAAAGCAGTTCTTACCGAAGTATTAGTCGTTACTCCCCACGGCCTTAAATTGGCTCATTACCTTGAGTCATATCAGGTCCGACGACGGACCCGATCAAGCACATGATCGAGGGAGGCGGCAATGTACGGCAATCCGACGTTCGATTGCGGTGGCGCCGAGATTCGTGCGCACTGTCGCCAGTTGGCCACCGTGGTCACGATCACGGGTGCGCTGGGCGACGCTGACATCGCCCGCGCCACCGAGTACACGCGCCGCTTCGTCCTCACGGAGAAGCCGTTCGTGCTCGACCTCAGCGCCGTCACATCGTTTGACGCTGAGGCACTTTCACTCCTGTTCGCCGTGGACGACGCATGCAGCGCGGCCGGCGTGGAATGGTCCATGGTGGCCAGCCGCCCGGTCGAGCAGACCCTACGGGCCCATGGCATCGACTTCGACGCGGCCGGCTCTGTTCCCGAGGCTCTCAATCACTTCGCCGATGCAATGGTCGCTCGGCGTCAGCTTCTCCCCCTACTCACCAAGACTGCGTAAGGATCACTGTGTTACTTGATGTTCGGTGGCTCCGTTACCTGCTTCAGCGCCATCACCGGTCCGAACTGGAACGTCGGGCACTCACTGCCGGCTAGACGATCCGCGGTCGCCGGTTAAGGTGCTCGTATGGGCACTGCCGCCGTCGATGCTGACCGGGTAGCCAAGGCCGCGCACGAGGTGGTGGCCGAGCACGATCCGCGCTCGGTGCCGATACCGCAATTCCTCGGAGCCTGCTACGACGCCGGATTGTCCTGGGTCCACTTTCCCGAAGGATTCGGTGGGCTCGGCGCATCGCGCGGCCTGCAGGCCGTGGCCGACCGCATCCTCCAGGGCGCCGGCGGTCCCGTCCCCCTCGGCCTCAATCCGATGGGCTACGGCATGGCCGCACCCACCATCCGCGAGCACGCGCAGACCGACGACGTCCGCCGCGAACTGCTTCGGCCGCTGGCCACCACCGAGCACATCTGGTGCCAGTTGTTCTCCGAGCCCGGTGCAGGCTCCGACCTCGCGGGGCTCGCAACATCCGCCGTCCCCGACGGGGACACCTGGGTGGTCAATGGTCAGAAGGTGTGGACCAGCCTGGCGCACCGGGCCCGCTGGGGGCTGTTGCTCGCCCGCACCGATCCGGATGCACCGAAGCACAAGGGTTTGACCTACTTCGTCGTCGACATGCACGGCCCCGGCGTCGAGACCCGGCCGCTGCGGCAGATGACCGGTCACGCCGAATTCAACGAGGTCTACTTCGGCGACGCCCGGATCCCCGACACCCACAGGCTGGGTGCGATCGGTGACGGCTGGCGCGTGGCGATGACGACGTTGATGAACGAACGCAGCGCCCTGGGAGCCAGCGGGAGTCGACGCGGCGCGGGAACCATCGCCGATGCGATCGCGCTGTGGTCTTCCCGACCGGAGCGGCAGACCGCTGTGCTTCGCGACCGCCTCACGAGCCTCTGGCTGCGGGCCGAGGCGCAGCGGCTGACCTCGGAGCGGTCCCGCGCCTCAGCCACCGTCGGCGGACCGGGTCCGGAAGGGTCGATCGGCAAGCTCGTCGGCGCCGAGCTCAATCAGCACATCTACGAGTTCTGCATGGACTTCCTGGGGCCTGAAGGCCTGCTGTACGACGGGTACGGCGCCGGCGACGGCGATCCCGACGACTACCGCGGACCCATTCAGCAGCGCTTCCTGCGCAGCAGGGCCAACACGATCGAAGGCGGCACGTCAGAGGTGATGCGCAACATTCTCGGGGAGCGGGTGCTCGGCCTGCCGGGTGATCTGCGGGCGGATGCGGGGATGGCGTGGAAGGAGATTCCGCGTGGCTGAGGAGCTTGCGGATCAGCCCAAGGGCACGGCTGATCCGGAAGTGTCGGCGGGCGACGAGTTCGTCTTCACCGACGAGCAGCAGCAGCTGCGCGCGGCGGTGCGGAAGTTCTGCGCCGATCAAATCGACGAAGGCGCGATCCGCGCGGTCATGGAGTCTGATCCGCCGTACGACCCCGCGGTGTGGGCGCGATTGGGCACCGAGCTGGGCGTGCTGGGGTTGGCGGTGCCCGAGTCCGCCGGCGGCGTGGGCGGGACCCTGATCGACCAGGCGGTCGCGATCGAGGAGCTCGGCGCGGCGCTCGCGCCGGGTCCCCTGTTCGGCACCGTGTACCTCGCAATCCCCGCGCTCGTCGCGGCATCGGCGTCGTCTGATCTGCTCGATGCGCTCGCCGACGGCACGCGGACCGCCGCGTTCGCGATCGGAGAGATCGCGGCCTCCCCGGCGGGTGAAGGATGGAGCCTCACCGGCACCGTGGAGCGGGTGGTCGACGCCGGCAGCGCCAACGTCCTGCTCGTCGCGGCCGATGGCCCCGATGGCACCGCACTGTTCGCCGTCGACACGGATTCGGCTGCGGTGCAGCGGGTTCCGCTGACGACGCTGGACCCCACCCGGCCGCAGGCCACGGTGACGCTGTCCGACGCACCCGCGCGGCTGATCACAGACCCGGACGACGCGGAACGGGTGATCGCCCACGCGCTGCATGTGGGCTCGGCTCTACTGGCGGTCGAACAGGTCGGGGCGGCGCAGCACCTGCTCGATCTGACCGTCGACTACGCGAAGAACCGTCTGCAGTTCGGTCGACCGATCGGCTCATTCCAGGCGATCAAGCATCGCCTGGCCGACGCACTGGTCGCGGTCGAGCACGCTCGCTCGACCGCGTATCACGCGATCTGGGCGCTGACCCACGGCACCGACGATCCGGACCTGGCCGTCAGTATCGCCCAGGCTGTGTGCTCGGCCGCCCTCACCCGCGTCGCCAACGACACCATCCAGGTGCACGGCGGTATCGGATTCACCTGGGAGCACCAGGCCCATCTCTACTACAAGCGGGCCTACACCAACGCTGCGCTGCTGGGCAGCGCAGAGGAACACCGTGCTCGGGTTGCCGAGCTCGTGCTCGACGTCGTGACCGACAAGCCGGGACCGCGCGTCGCCACCGGCGCACGTTGAGAGGGGACGGAAATGGCTAGAAGGCGACAACTTCTGGGAGCGGCGGTGATCGCGGGGGCTCTCGCGATGCCGGTGATCGCTCTCTCCGCGGCCCCCGGCGCCGTCGCGCAGCCCCCGGGGTCGTGCCCGCCCGGCCAGACAGGCGTCATCTACGGGTGCACGCCGTTCTGTCTGCCAGGTAAGGCACTCGACCTGAACACGGGTCTGTGCATGCCGGTGGCACCGCCGCCACCGGCGGCGCCGACGTCCCAGTACTGAGCCGCCGATGAACCGAGTGGACCGCTTCTTCGAGATCACGGCCCGCCAGTCGACGGTGGGCACCGAAATTCGTGGCGGCGTGGTCACGTTCATCGCGATGGCCTACATCATCGTGCTGAACCCGATCATCCTGTCGAGCCCGAAGGACGTCAGCGGGCAGTCGTTGGACTTCGCGCAGGTGTCGGCCACCACGGCGCTGGCCGCGGGCGTGATGACGATCCTGTTCGGGTTGATCGCGCGACTGCCGTTCGCGTTCGCCGCGGGTCTGGGCATCAACTCGTTCCTGGCCACCACGGTCGTCGGTGAACTCACCTGGGCCGAGGCGATGGGTCTCGTCGTCATCAACGGTGTCATCATCGTGCTGCTCGCCGTCACCGGGTTGCGCCGGCTCATCTTCGATGCGGTGCCGATGGCACTGAAACTCGCCATCACCGCGGGTATCGGTCTGTTCATCCTGTTCATCGGGCTGGTCGACTCCGGGTTCATATCCTCGACCAAATCGCCCTCTCCCCCAGTCGGATTGGGCGCCGGCGGCCTGGGGTCCCTCACGACCGTGCCGACACTGGTGTTCATCCTCACGCTGCTGTTGACGGGCATCCTGGTCTCCCGCCGGGTGCGGGGCGGCATCCTGATCGGCCTGGTGGCCGGCACGGTTCTGGCCGTCATCATCGAAGCCATCTGGCACCTCGGCTCGGCCACCGAGAAGCCGGGCGGGTGGTCACTGTCGGTGCCCGCACTGTCCGGATCCCCTTTTGCGGTGCCCGATCTCGGGTTGGTCGGAGAGTTCAGCCTGGCCAGCTTCAGCCGTATCGGCGTGATCGCCGCGGTGGTCCTCATCTTCACGCTGGTGTTCGCGAACTTCTTCGACGCGATGGGCACGATGACCGGTCTGTCTCGCGAGGCCGGACTGTCCGACGCGCAGGGCAATTTCCCGCGCCTGCGGGCCGCGCTCGTCGTCGAAGGCGCCGGCGCGGTGGTCGGCGGCGCGACGTCATCGTCGTCGAACACGGTGTTCATCGAGTCCGGCGCGGGTATCGAGGAAGGCGCTCGCACCGGACTGGCCAACCTGGTCACCGGCGTGCTGTTCCTGGCGGCGATGTTCGTGTCTCCGTTGGCGTCGATCGTGCCGACGGAGGTGGCCGCGGCCGCACTCGTGATCGTCGGCGCGATGATGGTCTCGCATCTGCGCCACATCGACCTCTCGGAGTTCTCGGTCGCGCTGCCCGTCGTCCTCACCGTGGCCGTGATGCCGTTCAGCTACTCCATCGCCAACGGTATCGGCGTCGGGTTCATCTCCTGGGTGGTGATGCGCACGGCCGCGGGCAAGGCACGCGAAATCAGCCCGCTGCTCTGGGTGGTGGCAGTCGGGTTCGTGATCTACTTCGCCCGCACACCGATCGAATCGTTGCTCGGCGTCTGACGGGGGACCAGCGGTCCGTCGTCGCGCGAAGCCGCGCTCGCTAGTCGATGTCGCTAGTCGGTGTAGATGTCGATGACGACCTTTCCGAAAGGTCCGCCCTCCAACCGGTCCAACGCCTCGAGCACGCCCGTCATCGGATAACGGGAATCTATGCACGGTGTCGTGCCGGTCTGATCCACGGCACGAACCAGATTCTCGAGCGCCCGGCGGTGCCCGGTGCCGATGCCGTGAATCGCGACGTCCTTGAGCATCAACGGCATCACGGCGGCGCTCACCTCGAAACCGTCCAACGCACCGATCTGGTAGATGTCGCCCCCGACGGCCGCGACGTCGACCGCCTGACCGAGGTGGCTGCCACCCACGATCTCGAGGATGTGATCGACGCCCCTGTCCGCGGTCGAGGCAAGCACGGCCTCGACCCAATCGTCCCGCCGCCGGTCGATGACGTGGTCAGCCCCCAGAGCCATCATGCGGTCCATGTTGGCCACACTGGTCGAGGCGATGACCTGAGCGCCATGCATTTTGGCGATCTGCAGACCGAAGAGGGCGACCCCACCGCTGCCCTCGATCAGGACGGTCTGACCGGCATGTACACGGCCCCGTTCGACCAGGGCAAACCACGCGGTGACACCCGCACAGGGCAGCGTGGCGGCGTGGATGTCATCGAGAGTCCGCGGGGCAGCGACGAACCAGTCCTCCGGCATCGCGACGTATTCGGCGAGCACACCAGGATAGAAGCCGCCCAGCGTCCGGTAGGACGGTGTCCGGCCGTCCCCGCTGCGCAGGCCATCGATCCAGCCGGGCGTGAAGGTCGAGATCACTCGGTCGCCGGAGTGAAATCGCCTCGCGCGGTCACCCAGTGCCA
This sequence comes from Mycobacterium sp. IDUB_5, assembly GCF_055419565.1. Lineage (NCBI taxonomy): Bacteria > Bacillati > Actinomycetota > Actinomycetes > Mycobacteriales > Mycobacteriaceae > Mycobacterium > Mycobacterium sp. IDUB_5. The sequence continues at coordinate 433,528 of NZ_JBVAXX010000001.1, read as the reverse complement.
CAACGGTTCCCGCGAGATCCGAGGCCGGAGTGAAGGGGAACCGCAGGTCCAGTCCCCTCCCGTTGTCGATCACCATCTTGTCTCGGTGGTTGAGGGCTACTGCACCTACCTCCACGAGCACCTCGCCCGGGGCCGGCGCCGGGATCGGAACGTGCCGGAGGGCGAGTTGGTCGCGACCGATTCCGTTCATGTCCCACCGGCGCATCGTGTTCGCCACACCCGGTCCTCACTGCGAGACTGCTGAACTCCGTCTTTCGCCGAACCTGATCCCTACAGTCGTTATTCCTTTCTCGGCGGGAAACTCCGGCAGGTTGGGCGCCGACCGGAGCTGCTTCCTGCCGCTAGGGTCGACGTATGCCCCTGTCAGACCCTTCCGACTGGACCCTCGACAACTACTTCGAGACAGACGAGGGACGCGTCCGCTGGAGTCAGCTTGGGCAGTCGGGTGATCCGATCGTGCTGGTGCACGGAACGCCGTACTCCTCGTATCTGTGGCGTGATATCGCAGTTGCACTAGCCAACTCCCGCCGTGTTTTCGTGTTCGACCACCTCGGTTACGGTCAGTCCGACAAGCTCGAGGGACAAGACCTGACCATCGCGGCCCAAGCGCGTCGATTCGCCGCGCTGTTGGATCACTGGCAACTCTCGGCTGCGAGCGTTGTGGCCAACGACATCGGCGGAGCGATCACGCTGCGAGCCCTGCTGATCGAGGGAACTCCGTTCAGTGATCTCACGCTGTTCGACTGTGTCAGCGGCGGGGAATGGGAGGGCGGGTTGTTCGGCCTGATCCGCCGAAACCCGGACACATTCGCGCAACTACCGCCGTATGCGCACGAGGCGCTCGTCAGCAGCCATCTCCGAAACGCGACCAACGTGGGCTTCCGGCCCGGGGTCCTCGAAGCCTTCGCTGCACCGTGGCTCGGCGAAAGCGGCCAGGCGGCGTTCTACCGCCAGTACCGCCAGCTCGCCGAACGCGATACCGACGACTACGCCGAGCTCCTGTCGAGCATCACCGTCCCATGCCGCTTGCTGTGGGGCCGTGAGGACCGGATCACGCCGCCACGACTCGGCGAATGGTTACGCGACCACATACCCCACCAGAGCATGCGGTGGATCGACGGGGCGGGACATCTCTTGCAGGAAGATGCGCCTGCCCAATTGACGGCGGCCCTGCTCGGTGCGTGACGGGACGTCAGCCGCTGCGCTGACGGGCCGCCTGCTCGACGGCCACGCCGACGATCACCGCGCGGATCTGCCGCGCGATGTCATCGCGGGTCAACACTTCCGGAGAATCGTTGGCCAGGGCGAACATCTGACCTCCGAGGTAAGCCATCAGCACCGAGGTCTGTTCGTCGCACAGGTCACGATCCATGTCGGTGCCGTTGTGCTGATGCAGCGCCATCACCAACCGTTCGGCGAGCGCCCGGTAGCTCTCCGAGATCTCCTGGAAGCCGGACGCGATACCGGGGTCGCGGCGGGCCGACATCGTCAGCTCCAGACGAGCCCGCGTCCGCGACAGTCGCGGCTCAGACCTGACGGCGAGGAGTTGGTCGGCCAGCATTCGGGCGATGACCTCACCACTGCTGTTGGGGGCATCCTTGAACGCTTCGGTGAAGTCCTGGGCGTCATAACGGACCAATTGGTCGGCGACTCCGTGCAACAGCGCGGCGCGGGTGCGGTAGTAGAACGAGGTGGTGCCGTCGGGCACGCCGGCCTGCCGATCGACCTTGAGGTGGCTCAGCCCACGCGGCCCCTCGTGGGCGAGTAGGGAGATAGCGGCGTCGCACAGGTGGCGGCGCCGCTCGGCTGCATTGTGCTTTCGCTTGTTCTCAACATTGCCGATCCTACGCGGCGCGCCATCCCACGATGGCGTCAGCGGTACTTGTCCACATAGTCGGTCATGGTCTTCAGCTGGTAGCGCGACACCTCGTGGGCGGTCTCGTCTTCGGCGAACACGCTGGACACCATCACGGTGTCGTCGCGGTCGTAGAAACCGAGACGGGCGAGGCCGCCGAAGAACTCGTCCCAGTCGAGGTCGCCGTCACCGATCTTGAGGTGCTGGTGCACACGGACGGGATTGCCCGGCGGATTGGTGATGTAGCGCAGGCCGTGGGAGCGGTGATGGTCCATGGTGTCGGCCACGTGCACCAGCCGCAGCAGATCACCTGCTGCGGTCATGATCTCCGCCATGTTCGAGCCCGTGTTGGCCGCCATGTGAAAAGAGTGGCAGGCGACGTAGACCATCCCGATGTGCGGCGAGTTCACGCCGCGGATGATGCGGACCGCCTCCAGACCGTCCTCGACGAAATCGTCGGGGTGCGGGTCTATCCGGACGTCGACACCCTCCCGCTCGAAGAGCGGGAGCAGTTCCTCCATCGACCGGAAGAATGCGCGCTCGGATTCTTCGGCCTTCTCCGGCCGGCCGGAGAACTCGGTGTTGATCACGTTGACCCCGAGGTCGACGGTGATCTGCACGACGCGTTTCCAATTCCGCACCGCTGCCTCGCGGGCATCCTCGTCGGGGGCGGACCAGCGCAGGACCGGTAGGACCGAGGCGATGCCCACCCCTGCGTCGGCACACGCCCTGCGGAACGCAGCCACCAGCGCGTCGTCGGCCCGCGGGTGGTTGTAGAACGGGATGAAGTCCCGGTGCGGGGTCAGTTGCAGGTACTCGTAGCCCAATTCGGCCACGACAGCGGGGAATTCGAGCAGTGAGTAGTCGTGGTGGAACGGGGTGGGGTCGAGGGCGATCTTCATGCCGTCACGCTCCGGGGACCGAGGCGCGGTCGACCATGTTCACGGCGACGGGTTGTCCGGACTGCAGGGCCTGGACCCCGGCTTCGCAGACGGCGGTCGCGGCATACCCGTCCCACGCACCGGGTCCGTCCGTGTAGTCGCCTGTGCTCGCTCCGGTGCGCACCGCGTCGACCCACCGCTGGATCTCGGTGTCGTAGGCGCGGCCGAAGCGCTCGCGGAAGCCGGGCGTGATCGTGCCACCCCACGTGCCGGGTGCATTCTTGCGCAGCAGCCCGACGTCGAGACCGATGATCGCGCTTCCCTTTTCGGCCACCAGCTCGGTGCGCACCTCGTAGGCGACGCCCGTGGTGACGAACAACTCGACGTCGACGTGCTTGCCGCCTGCGGTGCGCAGGATCGCGATCTGTGGATCGAACAGCCCCTCGCGAGCGGACGGATTCGGCGTCGGTGTCACGATCTGGACCGAGGTGACCTCCTCTCCCAGCAGGAACCGCGTCACGTCCACCTCGTGGACCAGGGAATCCCGCACGGTCATCACCGAGTCGAAATGATCGGGCACAGCAGGGTTGCGGTGCACACAGTGCAGCAGGAGCGGATCGCCGAGTTCGCCGCTGTCGATGAGGGCCTTGAGGTCGACGTACTCATGGTCGAAGCGCCGCATGAAACCTACCTGGATCAGGCGCATTCCGAGTTCGGCTTCGCGACGCACCACGGCCAGTGAGGTGTCGACGTCGGTGGTGAGCGGCTTCTCGCACAGCACGGGCTTGCGATGCTCCAGGCAGGCGAGCAACTGCTTTTCGTGGGTCGGGCCCGGCGTCGCGAGGACGACAGCGTCGACATCGGGATCGGCGATGGCGTCGAGTGGATCGGTGATCGCGCGGCAGTCGGGGATGCCGGCGGCGATCTGGTCGGCCTTGTCGGTGACGTAGTCGTTCACCACGGCGACGCGGGCCCCGGAGATCCGGGACTGGATGCGGGCGACGTGATCGGCGCCCATCAGGCCAACGCCGAGAACGGCAACGCGCAAGTCGGACATGACTGGGCTCCTATCGGAAGGTGACGGACGGAACGCCGCAGGACCCGAGGTAGGCACGGGTGCGCTGGGCGATGGGCAGTGGTGCGTCGACGTCGCAGGGGTACATGTCCTGCTCGACGATCGCGAACACGTCGATGCCGAGGCGTTCGATCTCGGCCAGCAGTGGCGGCATGTCCGGAACGCCCAGCGGCGGCTCGATCATCGCGCCGAGTTTGACGGCCTCCCCGAACGGCAGGTCTTCGGCCTCGACGGTGGCGCGCACCTGCGGGTCCACCTGCTTGAGGTGCAAGTACCCGATGCGCTCGGGTGCGCGGCGGATGATAGCGATGTTGTCTCCGCCGCAGTACGCGATGTGCCCGGTGTCCAGGCAGAGGTTCACGTATCGGCTGTCGGTGCCGTCGAGGAATCGGTACACGTTCTCTTCGGTGTCCACGTGCGAGTCGGCGTGCGGGTGGTATTGCGCTCGTACACCGTAGGTTTCGAACATCGCCTTGCCGAGTGCGTTCATGCCCTCGGTCTTCTTACGCCACTGCTCGGCGGTCAGCATGCGCTCCTCGAGCACCGCGCCGCTCGACGGGTCACGCCACATCTCCGGGATGACGACGACGTGGGTGCCGCCCACCGCTGCGGTCAACCGCGCCACGTCCTCGACCTGGGTCCAGACGGCATCCCAGGAGTCGTCCTGATGGAGATGTTCGAAAACTGTTCCCGCGGAGAGCTTCAGGCCACGCGAGCCGAGTTCCGCCGAGAGCTTCTCGGGATCGGTGGGCAGGTAACCGTAGGGGCCGAGCTCGATCCATTCGTATCCGGACCGGGCGACCTCGTCGAGGAAACGGGCGTAGGGCGTCTGGTGCGGATCGTCGGGGAACCACACCCCCCAGGAGTCCGGGGCGGACCCGACGCGAATGGTGCTCATGGGCATCCTCTCGGCGCGTGCATGGAGAATCTCGTCTAACGCGCGTTAGTAACGCGCGTGAGGTCTACTATGAACTCCGTCCCACAACTGTGTCAACCGTCACTCTGCAGAAGGATCTCGCCTATGGGCACCGCGCGTCAGCGTCGCCCGACGATGGCCGACGTCGCCGAACGCGCCGGAGTGTCCCGCACACTGGTCTCCTTCATCCTCGACGGCAAGCCAGGTGCCAGTGACGAGACCCGCCAGCGCGTTCTCGCGATCGCCGAGGAGATCGGCTACCGCCCGGATTCCGCGGCCCGGCTGTTGGCACAGGGCCGCAGCCGCACCCTCGGTGTCATGATCGACGTACGCCAGCTGTTCCAAGCCGAGCTGGTCACGTCGATCTATCCCGCCGCCGAGCGCCTCGGCTACGAAGTGCTGCTCTCGGCCAATCTGCCGGACCGCACCGAAGGGGCCGTCGTCGAGTCACTGCTGAGCCATCGCTGCGGCGCCCTGCTTCTCCTGGGACCGCACGCCGCCCGATCCGATCTGGTGCGGATGGCCGAGCGGGTGCCCGTCGTGGTGGCATGTCGCCGATTGCCGGGGCTGACGGACGACGTTCCGCTCGCGACGGTGCGCACCAACGACGCCAAGGGAATCCGGCAGGCAGTCGACTATCTGGTGGGCTTGGGACATCGCCGCATCCATCACGTCGACGGCGGAACCGATCCTGGATCGGCCGACCGCTCCCGCGCCTACCGGGCCGCGATGCGCGCACACGGCCTCGCCGCCGAGATCGCGGTGATCACCGGCGCGCACAACGAAGAGGCCGGCGCCGCGGCAGCACGCTCCATGCTGACCGCGCCTGACCTTCCGACGGCGGTGTTGGCGGGCAACGATCGCTGCGCCCTGGGCATCCTCGACGTGTTCACGCGATCCGGAATCTCTGTGCCTGAACATGTTTCGCTTGTCGGATACGACGACAACCGGCTCTCGGAGAATCCTCGCATCGACCTGACCACGATCCACCAGGACGCACCCGATATCGCCTGCCGGACAGTGGAACTCGCGGTATCGTTGCTCGTCGACGGACCGGTTCGCAGCAGGGACGTCGTGCTCGAACCGACGCTCGTCGTCCGCGGAACGACGGGCCCACCTCGCGCCTGACGATCAGCCGGGCGTGTCCGATCCGGCGAGGTAGGCGACGATGGCGCTCGTCAAACCTTCGCGTGCAACGTCGAGATCGTTGAAGCTGCCCAGTTGCTTTTCCGAGACCAGACCGCGCATCGCACCCGGGATGAACATCGCGACCTTGTGCACGCGGTGCGGATCGACAGCCAGGTCGGCAAAGGCCCTCTGGCACAGCTCACTCCAGCTCTGCCCCCATGAGCGCAACTCGGCCGCCGTCGCGGGATACACCCGGTCGAGCTCTGCTGGGTCGCGGGGAAGCGCCGCCCGGAGGTTCTCGATGGCGCGCGAGTCGGGAGCTTCGAGGCCGTCGTAGAGCGTGTCGACGATGGCTGCCACGCGGGTGCGAAGCGATGTCCCCGTCTCCGAGGCGGTGACGATGTCACCGCGACGTTCGGCGGTGTGGTGCAGCACCGCCGCCCAGAAGCCGTCGGCGTCACCGAACTGATACTGGATGGTTCCCCACGTGACCCCGATCGCCTTCGCGATCCGATTGGCCGACACTGCTGCGGGATCGCCGGTCGCGAGCGCGTCGACCGCGGCACTCAACAGCGCTCGGCGCGTGGCTATTCCGCGTCTGTTCGCCGTACGGCCGGCGCTGCCTGGAAGCGGCATCGCCACATCCTATCGCCGACGCCCAAGGAATCATTGACTCATCTATGAACTTTTCATAGAGTCATCGACGAAAAGGACGCCGAAGGGGACCGCTGTGGCCACACCGCCGTTGTCGATGACACCGACCGGATGGTTCCAGGTGGCATGGTCCGACGAGATCGGCGTGGGCGACGTGCACCGCATGCGCTACTTCGGCCACGACCTGATCGGGTGGCGCACCGAATCCGGCCAGATCTCGGTGATGCATGCCTACTGTGAGCATCTCGGCGCTCATCTCGGATTCGGCGGTCACGTCGTCGGAGAAGTCATCCAGTGTCCTTTTCACGGGTGGCAGTGGAACGCCGAGGGCCGCAACGTCTGCATTCCATACGAGAAGCGGCCGAACCGAGGGCGGCGGATTCCGTCGTTCCCGGTCGTCGAACGCAACGCCTCCGTCTACATCTGGCACGACTCACTGGGGCGTGAGCCGTTCTTCGAGGCCCCCGATGTGTTCGCCAGCTTCGACGACGGTTCCAGCGTCGACGACTACTACCCCCAGCAGCGGTTGTTCGAGCAGGGGCACGAGATGCACCCGCAGTACGTGCTCGAGAACGGCGTGGACGTCGAGCACTTCCGCTACGTCCACGAGACACCCATCAATCCCGTGTTCACCCGGCACGACTTCGACCAACCGGTGTCCTACGTCGACTTCACGATCACCTTCGACGGAGACGCCCAGCAGGTCATCGACGACGTCAGAAGCGGAGTCCAGGCGATCAACGGCGGTCTGGGCATCGCCGTGACCAAGAGCTGGGGGATGATCGACAACCGGACGATCTCCTGCGTGACGCCCGTCGACGACCGCACGTCCGACGTCCGCTTCATGACCTACATCGGCAAGCCGAAGCGGCCGCCCCGCGACCCGGAGAAGGCGCGTATCAAGGCCGAGGCGTTCGGCAACGAAGTGATCCGGCAGTTCACGCAGGACATCTACATCTGGTCGCACCAGAGATACTCCGATCCACCCGCACTGGCCAGCACCGAGGTGCAGGGTTTCACCGCAATCCGCGAGTGGGCGCGGCAGTTCTATCCCGACGGCATCGGAGGCAGCGCCGCCGAAGTCGCTGCGGCACACCAGGCGGCACGACAGAAGGGCTGAACCAGCATGACCACCGACACACCGATTCGCGTGTTCCAAGTTGCCACCGGCAACGTCGGATCGGAGATGATCAAACGCATCGCCACGCAGCCGGACCTCGAACTGATCGGCGTGCACTGCTACTCACCCGAGAAGGTGGGCAGAGACACCGGTGAGCTCGCGGGTCTGGCACCCAACGGAGTCGTCGCCACCGGAACCGTCGACGAGATCATCGCTGCCGCACCTGATGTCGTGACCTTCCACGGCGTGTTCCCCGACGAGGACCTCTACGTCCGGGTCCTCGAGGCCGGCATCGACATCGTCACCACAGCGGACTGGATCACCGGGTTCCACCGCGACACCAACCATCCTCATCACTCGGGCAGGAAAGTGACCGAGCTTCTCGCGCAGGCCTGCGCCACAGGGGGATCGACCTTCTACGGCACGGGTATGAACCCCGGGTTGAACCAGATCCTCGGGGTCGCCGTTTCGGCCGACGTCGCCGAGATCGAGAACATCGTCACCCTCGAATCCGTCGACGTGTCCTGCCATCACAGCAGGGACACCTGGATCGAGGTCGGGTACGGCCTGCCCGTTGACGATCCGAGCATCCCGGGCAAGCTACGGAAGTACACCGAGGTGTTCGCCGACTCCGTGTACATGATGGCGGACTGCTTCGGGCTGGAACTCGACGAGGTCGCGTTCGAGTACGAACTGGGCGCATGTACCAAGGACGTCGACCTGGGGTGGTATCGGTTACCCAAGGGCTCGGTGGGCGGCAGCTACATCAAGTACGTGGGTACAGTCGACGGAATCCCGCGTGTCGAAACACATCTCGAATGGCAGATGACGCCGCACACCGATCCGAGCTGGGACATCAAGGGCTGCTACATCACTCAGATCAAGGGCGATCCGTGCATCTACAACAAGCACATGATCTTCCCGAAGCCCGGTGTCGACCTGTCGAACCCCGACAACTTCGCCTCCATCGGCATGACGGTGACGGGGATGCCCGCGCTCAACGCCATCAAGGCTGTCGTCGCTGCTCCCCCGGGAATCCTCACCAGCGCCGACCTGCCCCTGCGGGGGTTCGCCGGACGGTTCGCCCTCAGCTGACCGGCGGAGCGGCGGCGATCATTCGATCGATCACCGCGAGCAGTTCCTCGTCTGCGTCGGATGCGACGAGTTGCCCACCGAGGACTCGGTGCAGCGCGTTGTAGTAAAGGCCGTCACCGATCAGCTTGACCGCCCGCGCTGTATCGAGGTCCCCGATCGCTTCGTGCAGGATCGACAACCACTCCGCGGCCGCGGACTCGATGGCGGCGCGGGCGCGGACATCCCCCGCCTGCCGCAGCCGGGACACCGCGACCAGAATCCGATCGAGCGGCGTGCCGGCATAGTGGGACGAGCGCACGTAGTAGCGGGCCGGGCCCTCCGGGGCGACGCGCATCTGGAGAGCATCCTCGGCGGCAAGCACCTCCAGCCGCTCGCAGACCGCGCCGGCCAGATGATCCTTCGACGGGAAGTGATAGAGCACCCCACCCTTGGACACCCCCGCGCGCGCCGCCACCGCGTCCACGGTGGCGAACCGCTCCCCCTCTTCTGCCAGCAGCTGTGCGTAGGCATCGAGGATGCGATCACGCGAGGACATGGGCCCAGCCTAAAACCCAGTGGCTTACTACACCGTCTGGACGGTACAGTCCGCGCATGGGGATCTACCGGGAACTGTTCCGCGTACCCCGCGTACCGAACATCACGGCGGCGCAGCTGTTCGCACGGCTGCCGCTCGGCATGCTCTCGCTGGCCGTCCTGGTGCACGTCGAACACCGCACCGGTTCCTATGCCACCGCCGGTGTGGTGGTCGCCTGCCTGACCGTCGGCGAGGCGGTCGCGATGCCGCTGACGTCCCGCTTGGCGGGCCGCGGCGACAGGACGACGGCGACGCTGGTGATCTGCGCCGCGGTCAATGGCGCGAGCATGCTCGGGCTCGCCGTTGCAACGGTCTCCGGCATGCCGCTGATGGCCATGGGCCTGCTCGTCGGGGCGTCGGTGCCGCCGCTCATGCCGGTGGTCCGCGCGCTGTACCCGCAGATGCTGCCGCGCGACGGCGTGCGCGCGCTCTTCGCACTCGACACCACCGCCCAGGAGATGATCTGGGTCATCGGTCCCGTGGCGGCCATGGCGCTCTCGACACTGGTGTCCACGGCGATGCCGTTGATCGCGTCCGCCGCGATCACGGTGGCGGGCACGGCCTGGTTCCTGGCCAGCGCACGCGGGCTGCGTCCGCGCTCGGGCCCGCGGGGCCGCGGTCGCGGCCGGATACTGATGCGCCGGAGCGTGCTGCTGGCCATGGTCGCCGGGGGCGCTCTCGTGGGCTCGTTCACCGCATTGGAGGTCGGGGTCGTGGCCGAGCTGGGCAACAGCGGCCTGACCGCGGGCGTCGCCATCGCACTGGCCAGCGTCGGATCGGTGCTGGGCGGCCTGACCTTCGGGCACCGCCGCATGGGACTGCGCAGCGTCGCCGCCGCCCTGGCCGTTGTGGTGGTGGGGACGGTGTCATTCGGTCTCACCGACGTGCTGGCCCTGCAGATGTGCGCGTTGTTCGTCTCCGGCATGGGATTCGCGCCGGCGATGTCGGCGCTGTACTTCATGGTGTCGCAAGACGTCGACGACGAGGTGGCGACCGAGGCGTTCGGCTGGCTGCACAGTGGCGCGCTGATAGGGGCGGCGCTGGGCACCGCTGCGGCCGGCGCGGCGACCGATGCGCACGGTTCCACCGGTGCGGTGGTCGCGGCGACGCTGTTCGGGATCGCTGCGGCGCTGAGCCCGCTCGCTGTCCGCGCCACGGGACGTGTCGGCGGCCTGGAGGACCCGGTGGCCAAGGAGCCCTGCCCTACACTTCGGGTCGATGGATGACGACCGGACTGTGCAGTTCGTCGGTGCCGGCCCGGGTGCCGCCGACCTGCTGACGGTGCGGGCCACGCGACTGCTGGCCGACGCCGACGTCGTCCTCTACCCGGGCAGCTATCTCGATCCCGAGGTGCTCGCGCACTGCTCTCCGTCCGCCGAACTCGTCGACACCGCCGAGCTCGATCTGGACCACATCGTCGAGGCCATCGTCACCGCCCACCGGGCCGGTCGCCGTGTCGTGCGGCTGGTGTCGGGAGATCCGTCGGTGTACTCCGCGCTGTCCGAGCAGACCCGCCGGCTCGACGCGGCCACTGTGCCGTGGGCTGTCACCCCCGGCGTTCCTGCCTATGCGGCGGCCGCCGCACGCGTCGGGCGCGAGCTCACCGTGCCTTTGGTCGCGCAGTCGGTGGTCCTGACCCGCACCCAGCAGCGATCCACCGCGATGCCCGACAGCGAATCGCTCGCCGCGTTCGCCGCCACCCGCGCCACGCTGGTGCTGCACCTGGCAGTCACCCGCATCCGGGAGCTGATGGCCGACCTGGAGTCCGAGTACGGGGCGGACTGCCCCGTCGTCGTGGTGTACCGAGCGTCCCAGCCGGACGAGGTGGTGCTGCGGGGCACGGTGTCCGATATCGCCGACGCCGTACAGGAAGCCGGATTCCGTTACGCAGCAGTGATTCTCGTGGGCCGCGCACTGGCTGAACACAACGATCCGTGTGCCGGTGAGAGCCACCTGTACGACCCGGCGCGCGATCGGTCTGTGCGTCCGTGACCGACCTGTACGACGTGATCCGCCGGCGCCGCGACACCCGCCGCGAATTCACCGGTGACCCCGTTCCCGACGATGTCCTCGAACGCCTGCTCCTGGCCGCCCACGCCGCCCCGTCGGTGGGCATGAGCCAGCCGTGGGACTTCGTGCTGGTGCGCTCACCGCAGACCTTGGGCGCGTTCCGTGACCACGTCGCCGCCGAGCGCGAGATCTTCGCTTCGACGCTGACAGGTGAACGCGCCGAAACGTTTTCGCGCATCACGATCGAGGGGATCTGCGAATCCGGGCTCGGCGTCGTGGTCGGCTACGACCCCACCCGCGGCGGCCCGCAGGTCCTCGGCCGCCACGCCATCCCGGACGCCGGGCTCTACTCCGTGGTGTGCGCGATCCAAAACCTCTGGCTCGCAGCGACTGTCGAGGGTCTCGGTGTCGGCTGGGTGTCGTTCTACCGCGAGGACTTCCTGCGAACTCTGGTCGGCATGCCGGCACATGTGCGTCCCGTCGCGTGGCTCTGCGTCGGGACCGTGGCCGACGTGCCCGAGGTGCCCGACCTGGAACGTTTCGGCTGGCGTGCGCGCAGTTCCCTGGACTCTGTCGTGCACGAGGAGCGCTACCGACCGCGCTGACGTCTAGAGCCGCAGCACCCGGCCCGCGATCACGAGGTGGACCTCGTCGCACACCGTCGCGACGCGCTGGTTCACGATGCCCAGCAGGTCCCGGAACAGCACCCCTGAGCGGTGCGCAGGCACGACGCCCAGCCCGACCTCGTTGGTCACCACCACTGCGTCGGGGGTGCGCGCCAACGCGTCGCAGAGCGCCTCGGTACGGGCGCCGACGACGTCGTGCACGTGCGCCGAATCCGCCTCCCACAACTCGGATTCGTCGACGACGGCGACCACCCAGGTGCTCAGGCAGTCGAGGAGGACAGGACCATCCGCGTCGGCGAGGGCAGTGATCGGATCGCAGGTCTCGACGGTCGACCAGCGCGCCGGCCGGCGCGCCCGGTGCGCTGCGACGCGCGCATCCCAGTCGGGGTCCTGCCCGTCGGCGGGACGCCCGGGAGCGATGTAGGTGACTGCGCCGGCGGCGGAGAGAAGCTCCTCGGCGTGCCGGGACTTGCCCGAGCGGACACCGCCGGTGACGAGAATCCTCACCGGCTCATCGTAGAGAGCGCACGCACCCAGGCGACCGCGTCGTCGATGTCGGAGACGGTGGGCACGTCAGCGGCGCGGCCAGGGCGGGCGACGATGACGACCGGGATGCCGAGCTGATCGGCGGCCTCCATCTTCGGCCAGGTGAATTCGCCACCGGAATCCTTCGTGATGAGCACATCAGCTGCGTGCTCGCGCATCAACTCCAGTTCTCCGGACAGTACGTACGGGCCACGGCTGGTGATCAATCGCCACGTCGGCGGCAGCGGTTCGTCAGGGACCTGCACCACCCGGGCGAGCGTGGTGTGGTCGCGCAGCGCGGGGATGAACCGGGCGAGTTCCTGCCGGCCCACCGTCAGGAACGGCCGCCGACCAAGCCGGGCGGCCACCACGGCGGCCTCGTCGTGCGACGGCGTCCAGTGCCACGAGTCGCGTGTGCGGTCGGCCCAGCCGGGTCGCTCGAACCGCAGCAGCGGTACACCACGCAGAGCGCACGCCGCTGCGGCATTGGCCGAGATCGTCTTCGCAAACGGGTGTGTCGCGTCGACGACGACATCGAATCGTGCGAGCGCAGAGGACAATCCGTCGACACCACCGAATCCCCCGATCCGGACCTCCCCCACCGGAAGGCGCGGATCGGCGACCCGACCCGCCAGTGAGGTGGTGACCTGATCGGTGGTCGTGAGGATCTCAGCCAGGGCCCTGGCCTCCGCGGTGCCACCCAGAAGCAGGATTCTCACGGTGCACCCGGCGGGAGGAAGGGCAGAGCGCCCGGGGCGCCGCGATGCGCCAGGTCGAGCAACGCGTCGACGTCGAGGTGCTCGTCGACGAGATCGCCCAAGCGGTCCAGCCGTCCCTCGCGCGCAGCGGTGAACGAGACACCCGAGGGCTCGATGCCCAGCGTCTCTGCAAGGAAACGACTGCGCAGTGCGTCGCCCTCGAGCGCGCCGTGCCACATCGTCCCGAAGATCAGGCCGCGGCGTGCACCGGCGAGGAAGTCGTCGGCGGTGTCAAAGACCGTGACGCGTCCGTGGTGGATCTCGTAGCCCGATGCCGGTGTGCTCAACCAGGTTCCGTGCGGTAGCCGCAGCGTCTTCTCGGCGACGAAATCGGTCTCGACATCGAGCAGCCCCAGGCCGGGTACCTCGGTGGCTTCGCCTTCGACACCCGCGGGATCGCGGACGACCCGACCGAGCATCTGGAATCCGCCACAGATGCCGAGCACTGGTCGACCCGTCGCGGCGTGGGCGATCACCGCGTCGGCCAGTCCGCGCGAGCGCAGCCACGCCATGTCGGCGATGGTGGCGCGGGTGCCGGGCAGCACGATCAGGTCCGCGTCGGCCAGGGCGCTGGGATGCGAGGCGAACACCACGTCGAGCTCGGGCTCCAGCCGCAGCGCGTCGACGTCGGTGAAGTTGCTGATCCTCGGCAGCCGGATCACGGCCACCCGGCGAGCCCCCGGCCGGGGTCGACGGACCGCGGTCAGATCCAGCGCATCCTCGGAATCCAGCCACACGTCGGGTTGCCACGGCAGAGTTCCATACACTGTTCTGCCCGTGGATCTTTCGAGAGATTCGAGACCGGGTCGCAGTAATGCGATATCGCCGCGGAACTTGTTCACGACGAACCCCGCGACCAAGGCCTGATCCTCAGGCGACAGGAACGCGACCGTGCCGAGGAACGCCGCGAACACTCCGCCGCGGTCGATGTCTCCGACCACCACGGCGGGGAGGGCGGCGTGGCGGGCGAGACCCATGTTGACGTAATCACCTGCGCGCAAGTTGATCTCGGTGGGACTGCCGGCCCCCTCGGCGAGGATGACGTCATAGCGGGAGGACAGGTCGTCGTAGGCGGCGTGGGCGGCGGTCGCCAGTGCCCGCCGACCCTCCAGCCAGTCAGCAGACGACACCTCCCCCCACGGTTGGCCCATCAGGACGACATGGCTGCGCCGGTCGCTGCCCGGTTTGAGCAGCACCGGGTTCATCGCCGGCTCGGGTGTGGTGCCGGCCGCGAGAGCTTGAATCCATTGCGCGCGGCCGATTTCCACACACCCGTCGGCGACCATCGAGTTGTTCGACATGTTCTGCGCCTTGTACGGGGCGACCCTGACGCCCCGACGCGCGAGCGCCCGGCACAGCCCGGTGGTGACCAGCGTCTTACCCGCGTCGCTCGTGGTGCCCGCGATGAGCAGACCGGCCATCAGGGGCGCCTCAGCAGGAACAGATCCATCACCCAGCCATCGACAGACGTTGCGGCAGCGCGGGCGTCGGGCAACAGCGGCGCGACGTCACCGAGCCGGCCTGACAGCAGCTGCTCCCCCGGCGCGCCGAGATTCGCGCCCCACCACACGGTCCAGTCGTCCAGGCCGGTGAAATCGAGGCGGTGCGGGGGTGGGTTCAGCATGGCGACGATGTTGTCGAGTCCCGCGGCGACGGCCTCCTGCAGGCGTCGTCCAGTGGTGATGTGGACGGACCGCCCGACTTCATGCAGCACCATGCGGTGCCGCGCGGCCAGCAGTGCCGGTGCGCTGACGCCGGGCAGCACGTCGTAGTCGAGCTCTACACCCAGACTCCGCACGTGTTCGAGGATGCGGATGGTGGAGTCATAGAGCGACGGATCCCCCCACACCAGGAACGCGGCCGTCCCGCCGCGGCGGCGCAGGATGTCGGCGTAGCGACCGGCGCGCGCGGCGTGCCAGTCGGCGACGGCGGACTCGTACTGGCGGCCACTGAGCCCGGCCGAGCGATCGCGCGGCGGGTCGGTGATCGCGATGACCTCCGCGGGACCGTCCGGTCCGGGGAATGCCTCGACGATGGCGCGACGCAGGTCGAGCAGGGGGTCTTCGTCAGCCTTCTCGGCGGCCAACACGTAATCGACCGACCTCAGTGCGTCGGCGACCTCGCACGTCACCTGCGATGGCCCCATCCCGACGCCGAGGATTCGAACCCGAACCGGCGCATCCATGGCCACGATTGTCCCCGGACGGTGTCACCGCGGCGGCAGCAGGCCCGTCGCCGCCGATTTCACCGCGTCGGTCACCAGCGTGACGGTCGCGCTGTCGAGCTTCCAGCACTGCCAGTACAGCGGGACATCGAGGTGCTCATCGCTGATCCGCACGAACGATGCATCGATCAGCTGCTCGGGGTACATCCCCCAGCCCAGCCCGGCATGCACGGCCGCGCCGAACCCCGCCGCGGTCGCCACGTAGTGCACGGGACGGCGCACGTCGGCACCGAAGACCTGACGCACCAGTTGGTCCTGGAGCGCATCGTCCCGGTTCCACGCCAGCGACGGCGCCAAGGCGGCGGACTCGGAGGTGAACCCGTTCGGCAGATGACGCTCGACGAACCCGGCGGTGGCCACCGGCCGGTACCGCATGATGCCGAGGGGCTGGACGCGGCAGCCGGGCACCGCGGCACTCTCGGTGGTCACCGCGCCCATCACCACACCTTCGCGGAGCAGGCGCGCGGACAGATCCTGATCCTCGATGCGGACGTCGAGCAGCGCGTCGGTGAGCCGGGCGAAGACGTCGGTGAACCAGGTCGCCATCGAGTCGGCGTTGACCGCCAGGGCAATACGCGTCCGTTCGGCTGACCCGCCGCGCATCTCCGCCAGCGCCTCGGCCTGCACGAGTGCGGTCTGCGCCGCCAAGCGCAACAGTGGAGCTCCTGCAGGCGTTGCCACACAGGGCTTTTCGCGGACGACGAGGACCTGGCCGGTGCGCTGTTCGAGGGCCTTGATGCGCTGGCTGATCGCCGACGGCGTGACATGGAGGTGGGCCGCGGCCGCGTCGAAGCTGCCGTGTTCGACCACCGCCGCCAGGGCCGCCAACTGGCCGGTGTCCACCTGCTCCACCTCAGCAATGCTAATGGGATGGGCGGTGTGTTCAGTGATTCTGCAGCAGTTCCCAGTCGGCCTGTTCGCGGTCGGTGAACTCCGGCGAGGTGATCGCCCCGAAGGATGCTGCCGCACGGGCGAATTCGTCGGCGGCACCGGGGAGGGCGTGCGGACCGTCCAGCCGGAAGCAGCTCGGCGCGAGTGGGCCGAACAGCAGCGCGCGGCGTAGATCCGGCCAGCGGTCGAGCTGTGGTTCGCAGCCCGCCGCGCGGGCGAAACCGAGGGCGGCGAGGTTCATCCGGGTCTTCTGCGGAAGTCCTCTGCGGGCCCGGTACGCCTCGATGGCTGCGCGCTGCTGCGCGGGGTCGGCGGGTGTCCGGCCCGACCACGTGTAGGCGAGCCAGCGCGCCTGCAGTTCCAGGGGCACGAAGTAGCCGCCCGACTGGTCCCACATCCCGACGAACGCCAAGCCCGGCAGGTCGGGATGGAAGGTGTAGCGGTCGGCCTCCAGGTGCACGTCGTCCTGACCGAGCGTCGCGCGAATGTCGTCGGAGAGAAACGGCAGGTCCAGTCGGAACCCGGTGCCGAAAAGGATGCCGTCGAATTGCTCGGTGCCGCCGTCGCCGAACGTGATGTCGCGACCTGCCACCGAGAGCGGCCACGGCCGGACGTCGATCCGCCCCTCGGCGACCAGCGGCAGGTAGTGCTGGCTCAGGGTGACCCCGGCGGTGAACAGCGACGGGTCGGGCGTGGGCGCCCCGTACTGCTCGGGGCTGCCGCCGGCCTCGGTGACAATCGTCTTGAGCTGACGGTCGACCTCGGCTGCGGGCAGACGTTCAGTGGCCAGGACGCCGTAGCGGGTGAAGATGCGGTGGTCGGACGGGACCCCGGCGGCGAACTTCGGCAGCACGTAGCGCTGGCGGCGCTGGGTCACCGTCACTGCGGCCGCACCGCCGTGGACGAGTTCGGCGGCCACCTCCAGAGCGCTGACCGCACAGCCGCCGACCAGGACGCGCTTCCCGCGATACGGTTCCACGCCACGGTAGTCGAAGGTGGAGAGCACTCCTTCCGATCCTGCGAAGGTCGACAGGCCGGGCACCGGCGGAAGGGCGGGGGTCTGGAAACGCCCGCTCGCGACCACGACCCGGTCGAAGGTCTCCGCCCCGTCGGGAGTTTCGACGGACCACCGGTCACCGTCGTGTTTCACGTGAATCACTCTGGTGTGCAAGCTGATTCGATCGTTGAGACTGAACATGTCGGCATAGCGGTGCAGATAGTGCAGGATCGCGGGCGCGGACAGGAACGTCCGGTCGCCCTCGTGGGGCAAGTCGCTGAACGCGGTCAGGATGCGGCTGGTGTTGGTGTAAAGCGCGGGCCACACACCGCTGGTGCCCGCGTCCTGAGTCCATTGCCCGCCCAGTGAACTCCCCTGCTCGAACAGGTGCGTGTCGAAACCTTCGGCGGCAAGCCAGCGCGCGGCGACCAGACCGCCGGGCCCTGCCCCGATGACCGCCACACTCGTGCGCACAGTGCACTGTGGCACGGCCACCGCGCCCGCGGGCGGGTTTGTCAGCCGACGGTGCCCGACGCGTCGACGACGGTACCGGCCGGAGCGGGGCTCGCCACCCGTCCGGCGACGAAATCGGCTGCCTGCGAAACCAAGCCGGTCTGAACGTAATTGCTGTGGGCGGCCCGGTCGTCACCGGCGGAACAGATCGGGTCGGCGCCGTTGCACAGGTCGATCGTCTTCGCTCCGTACAGCGGGCTCGAGGTCGCGAGGCTCAGCCCGATGTGTCCGGCCGGATTACCGAACACGGCCACAGCCGCGACATGGTCGGCGACGGTGGCCGGCATCGGACGTCCGAAACCGAATGTGGCGGCCGGGTCGCCCGCGATCAGATCCACCACCGCCGCGCCCTGCGAGTACCCGCCCACCACGATGCGGGTATCGGGACAGCTGGCGGCGGTGGCCTGAATCTGCGCGCTGGCGTCGTCGGCGCCGGCGGGGGCGGACTGCAGGAAGTCGTAGGAGGCCGGGTAATTCACGGCTTTCGCCTCGACGCTGCGGCCACCGAGTTCACTGCGAAGATCGTCGACGAATGCCTGCCCGACCCGGCCGAGGCCGGCGGGCTCGGCGGTGCCGCGGGCGAAGATCACCGAAACGTCGGGGCAAGACTGCGCGGCATGTGCACTCGCCATGCCGGGGCCGATGAGTCCGGCGGCCGCGACCGCGCCGATACCGGTCAGAACGAGGGCCCGTCGAACGCTGCGCTGATCGGTCATGTCGGTCTCCTCCGTCGTGGCCGCCCCGCTGGCGACACTTGGATGAATGCCGCGGACCGCGCGAAAAATTCCAGGAGGTGACCCAGACCGCTCGACGCCTGGCTTACTGCACTGTCTGGCGCAGCTCGGCCGCCGCGTCCTCGGCGGTGTCGTACACGCGTACGATCGCGTCGTCGCCGGATTTCAGGAACGTGGTCTCGCCGAGTTCGGTGTAGCGCGTGGCCCCGATCCCGATGAGCACGTTCTCAGGGTGGCCACTGGCCACCATCAGGGCGCCGACGTCCTCGAGCGGGGTGTCCTCCGACCCCTTCTGATTCGCGAGACGTTCGACGATCCAGTCCAGCAGCACCTCGCCGTAATACGAGTAGCCGATCACCGGACTGTCGACGCCGTAGGCGTGCTCCGCGCCGTCGGCGTGCAGGAAACACGCCAGGCGCAGCGTGGCGGTGGGCCCGTCGGGAGTCAGATCGTTGATCTCGAAGAACGATCCCGAGACGCCTTTGGAGGCGGGGCCCCAGTTCTTCTTGTGGCTGATCTTCTTGGCGCCGGGCCGGCGGATCGAGCAGTCGTTGAATGCGCCGAGCGCGAACGGTTGCAGCGTGACGACGGTGTCGCCCTGCCACACCACCCGGCAGGCCAGCCCGACCTCGGGCTCGATCTGGAGGTTCAGGGGCCCATCGGATTCTGGGCTGTCAGTGGGCAGCTGGATCGCGTCGTTGGACAGCGGAAACTCGCCGAGGAAGGTGTCGGAGCCCGGTGCGTACCAGGGGAAGATGCCCTTGGGAGCCTCGCCTTCGCTGGCCACGTTGACGAAGTCGACGGCCTCGCCGGCCTGCTCGAGATGACCGGCGAAATTGCCCGCCACGCCGAAGCCGAACCAGTCCCGCATGTCGCTCAGGGCGATGTCGATCACGGTGGGTCAGCGTACGCCGGGACGTAGCCTGGACTGGTCAGGAGGGGCAGACGATGACCAAAGAGCAGGACGACCACCAAGAACCGAAGGACCGGCCGGGTCCGGCGGACCACGGCCGCGAGGGCGGCATGGCCACGCGGGAGAACGCGCCGGAGTTGACCGAGGACGACTGACCCGTCAGTTCCTGCGGCGTAACCAGATCAGCACACCCACCGTCGCCACGAGCGCGACCACCGCACCGACGGGGATGGCGGGCTTAGCTTTCGCGGTGTCGACGACATCGTGGCTACGTTGCGCCACTGCCTCTTTCGTGTCGGCAACCTTCTGCTGGGCACGACCCTTGACATCCAATTTGTCGGTCAGGGCACCGACCGTCTCGCCGAGTTCGGCCCGCGTGCGCTCGATGTCGGCCTGCAGTTCGTCGATACCGGCGTCGGGGCCCGGCTCGGGCCGGGGATCAGGCTGTGGTGCCATGGCGCGTGCCTTTCGTGTGGGCCTTCAACTCGGTGATGTCCGATTTCACGCTGTCGACCGCCACGGCCGCCGGCGGTGGCACCTGTTCGACCTGTTTCTTGCCGATCAGCGCGACGATGCCCGCAACGGCGAACACCACGACCGCCACAATCAGTGCTGCCGCCCACACCGGTAGCACCAACGACAGCGCGGCGACCGCCGCCGCGATCACGGTGGCGAGGCCGAGGACCGCGAGGACCCCAGCCACGCCGGCAAGCCCGGCACCCATTCCGGCGTGCTTGGCCGATTCCTGCATTTCCTTCTGCGCCAACCGCAACTCGTCACGGATCAGCCGTGACGTCTGAGCAGACAGTTGACCCAACAACTCCCCTGTCGAGGGGTCGGTCTTCGGTTCCGTCATTTTTGCGGGGTGCCCGCTGCAAATCCGGACAAACCCGGAACCCGCCCCGTCGCGACGCTGCCGGGGCCACGTTTGCCGTCGCGACGGCGGGGCACCTACGGCGCATGCAGCGGCAGCTCCAGACATCTCGACCGCGACGCAGCCCGATCGCCTTGGCCGGGGCGTTTCTGGCTGGGCTGGCGACCGGCGCGTTGACGCGGTCGCCGCGCACGGCGGTCGGTCCATCACCCGTCGGCCCGGAACGCCCGGCACCGCCGGCGGTTCACCGCGCGCCGGAGCCGGACGAGAAGCCGGGGCAAGACGACCAAACCCGTCCCGCCCCCGACGACCCTAGCAAGCCGGACTCACCGACCGAACTGACTCGCCCGTCGTTGCTCTATGTGCTGCGGCAGACCGTCGGTGAATTCACCCGAGACCAATGCATGGATCTCGCTGCCGCACTGACCTATTACGCGGTCCTGTCGCTGTTCCCCGCCCTGCTCGTGGTGATGTCACTGCTCGGGGTGATCGGTCAGGGTGAACGCACTGCGGACACAATTCTGGGGATCGTCGACGACGTCAGTCCCGGTGCCGCCGTCGACGTGCTGCGCCAACCGCTCGAGCAGCTCGTCAACGCACCGTCCGCCGGTATCACGCTGGTCGTCGGCATTCTCGGCGCGTTGTGGTCCGCATCCGGGTACGTCGGCGCGTTCGGTCGCGCGATGAATCGGATCTACGAGGTCGACGAGGGCCGCCCGGCATGGAAGCTGCGTCTGCAGCAGCTCGGACTGACCTTCGCAGGACTGATCGTCGCGGCTGTCGCCGCACTGCTGCTGGCCGTCAGCGGACCCGTCGCCGAGGCAGTCGGCGACCGTCTCGGCATCGGAGAAACCGGGCTGACGGTCTGGAACGTCGCGCGCTGGCCGGTGCTGCTGGTCCTCGTCGTGGTCGGCGTCGCGACGATGTACTACACCGGTCCCAACGTCAAACAGCCGAAGTTCCGGTGGATCAGTGTCGGGGCGGCCATCGCGATCGTCACGTGGATCGTCGCGTCGCTGCTGTTCGGTCTCTACGTCGCCAATTTCGGCAGCTACAACAAGACGTTCGGCACGTTGGCCGGCGTCATCGTGTTCCTGCTGTGGCTGTGGCTGACGAACCTCGCCCTGCTGTTCGGCGCCGAGGTCGACGCCGAACTCGAGCGCGGTCGCCAATTGCAGGCTGGTATCGCTGCCGAGGACGATTTGCAGCTGCCGCTGCGCGACACCACGGTGATCGACAAGAACACCGCCAGCGAGGACGAACTGCGCCGACGCGGCCGCCGGCTGCGCCGCTCGCGTGGACAGCGGGCTTGACTTCGCAGGTGAGCGGGTATCCCGGCTGCGATCTGGGCTGGTTTGGGCGTGGGAGGTCACGATGGTCAGTTGGCTGGACCGCCTGCAGCAGCGCAGCCGAGCCGCCGGGTTCACGATCGCCGTGGTCTACAAGTACGTCGACGATCAGGCCGGGTACCTGGCCGCCCTGATCACCTATTACGCCTTCGTCTCGCTGTTTCCGCTGCTCCTGCTGTTGACCACCCTGCTGGGTGTCGTGCTCGCAGGCCGGCCGGACTGGCGCGACCAGATCGTCAACGCGGCCATCGACCAGTTCCCGGTGATCAGCGATCAGCTCAGCCGGCCCGAAGCCCTCAGCGGCGGCACGACCGCCGTGATCATCGGCATCGCGGGCGCACTCTACGGCGGGCTCGGCGTCGGGAACGCGCTGCAAAACGCGATGAACACCGTGTGGGCGGTGCCGCGATACACCCGTCCCGACCCGATACGGGCGCGGCTCTACAGCCTGCTTCTGCTGTTCGTGCTGGGGTCCGCGGTCATCGGGACGACGGTGCTGACGGCAGTCGGGCGCGCCTGGGCCGGACTCGGATTCGTGGGGACCGCCGGGGTGGTACTCGCGTCGCTGGCCTTGAACACGGGCGTGCTCGTCGTAGCGTTCCGGGTGACCACCGTGCGGTCGCTGAGCTACCGCGACGTGCTACCCGGGGCGATCGTCGCCGCCGTGCTCTGGCAGATGCTGCAGTGGTTCGGCGCCGCCTACGTCGCGCACGTGCTCAGCTCGGCCAGCGCCACCAACAGCGTGTTCGCGATCGTGCTCGGTCTTCTCGCGTTCCTGTACCTGGTGTCGACGTCGCTGCTCATCTGCGCGGAGATCAACGCAGTGCGGGTCGACCGGTTGCATCCGCGCGCCCTGCTGACTCCCTTCACCGACAACGTCGAACTCACCGAGGCGGACCGCAAGATGTACGCCGGTCAGGCAGAAGCCCAGCAGGCCAAGGGTTTTCAGCGTGTGGACGTCAGCTTCCACCCGCATGAGTCCGACGGCGGCGTTTGCGAGACCGACGACTCGGGTATGGCCGACGCACATTCACGAAGCGGAGGCAGACATGAGCGTCACCAGCAAGACCCGGTCCGCGGCCCGCACGGGTCTGAAAATCCAACGTAGGGTCGCGCTGGCGCAGTTCCTGTTCGTGCCCACACTGCTCACCGCGACACTGCTGACCGGGGCGTTGATCATCGCGCGCCGGCGAGACCGGGCGCGGTCGTCGGCAGGCGTCGAATCACTGCCCGTGCCGGACAGTCCCGCCGCGACGGCGTGATCCGGTGCGCGTCGTCATCACCGGCGCGTCCGGCAACGTCGGCACCGCGCTGCTGCGGCGGCTGACCGACGAAGCGCCGGAGTGGGACATCGTCGGTGTCGTACGCCGCCCACCGAACGCCGAGGGCGTCTACGAGCATGTCCAGTGGCAGGATCTCGATCTCGTGGAGCCCGACGCCGCGAACCGGCTGATCGGGATCTTCAAGGGCGCCGACGCAGTCGTGCATCTCGCGTGGGGATTCCAGCCGACCCGCGACACCGAGTACCTGACCCGGTTGGGCGTCGGCGGCACCTCGGCAGTTCTGCAAGCTGCCCACCAGGTGTCCATCGGTCACCTGATCCACATGTCCTCGGTCGGCACCTACGCTGCGGGCCGCTACAGCCGGCGAGTGGACGAGTCGTGGGTCACCTCGGGCATTCCGTCCTCGCCCTACAGTCGCGACAAGTCGGCCGCCGAGGAACTGCTCAACGACTACGAGCGTGAACACGGCGACGACGGCATCCGAATCGCCCGCATGCGACCAGGTTTCATCGTCCAGCGAGACGCAGCCAGTGGACTGATGCGCTATGCGCTGCCGGGCTGGGTTCCGATGCTCGCCGTCCCGTTGCTGCCGGTGCTGCCCCTCGATCGCCGGCTGTGCATTCCGCTCATCCACGCCGACGACGTCGCCGCGGCGATCCTGCGCGCACTCGAACGGCGGGCCACCGGAGCGTTCAACCTGGCCGCCGACCCACCCATCACTCGCACGGAAGTCGCAGAGGTGCTGGGCTCCTTCCAGATCCACGTGCCGTCGCGCATCCTGAGCACGCTCACCGATCTGAGCTGGCGGGCGGGGCTTCAGCCCGTCGACCGCGGCTGGCTGGACCTGGCGTTCAGCGTCCCGCTGCTGGACTGTTCCCGCGCACACTCCGAGCTCGGCTGGGAACCGGAATGGTCGTCGGTCGCGGCGCTGGCCGATGTCGTCACCGGCATTGCGCTGCAGTCACATTCGGACAGCCCCCCGTTGCGCGCGCGCTCCATGGTCGAACAGCTGCGCCGCGATATCACCGAAGGACTGCTGTCGAGGCGCCGACTGCCGTAGGTGGGCGCGCGTCAAAAACCTCGCGCGCCGAAGTCGATCCGGATGTTCTCGCTGACCGGGTCGAAGCCGATGCGACGGTAGATGCGGTTCGACACCGAGTTGGCCAGGTCGGCGAACAGCACCACCTCGCATACCCCCTCGTCGCGGGCGAGTTGCGCGGCCGCTGCCGTCACCGCCGACCCGAAGCCGCGCCCTCGTGCCGCCGCGGGCGTCTGGACAGGCCCGATCCGCGAGACTCCCGACGCGGGGACACGCAGCATCGCCATGCTGACCACTTCCTCATCGACCGTCCACAGCACGAAGCGATTGCCCACAGCGACCGCGTCGGTCACGAATCTCATTCCGGCCGCTTCGTCGCGGACGTCCTGAAAAGCCTCGACGAAGAAGTCCTCCACGCGCGCGGCAAGCAGCGGGTGATCGGCCTCGGTGGCAAGGCGGTGTTCTCCCGGCACGTCGGCCGGTGAGTTCAGGGTGCCCAACCGATACAGCATCTCCTCGACGTTGACACGGCTACCGACAGCAAGCGACGACTGCCAGCCGGTGCAGAACCGCTGAGCACGCTCGCGCAGTCCCCGGACACCGCACAGGTCAGGGCGGGCTTCGGCCACGAAGGCCACAGTGCTGTCGATCGTTTCGGTCGGCAGGCCGTTGACGAGCAGCGGGTACGGCGGGGTCTGCATCGCAGCACCCACCACCTCGTCACCCGCGTGCACCGTGAGGAGAAGCGCGTCGTCAGCCACGCCAGCGTTCAGCACGGTCAGCTCGACGGTGTGCAGGACCGGGTCGCGTGCATACAGCGGACGCGCGAGCGCGAGGAAACGCTCGACATCGTCGTGGGCTCGCACCTCCATGGTGGCGACGATAGGACGCGCAGAGAGCGCCGAGAAAGTGCTTTTCTCACCGGGTCCCGTTTCATGCGGGAAACATCGGCCACACAGCACGGTCACGGGAACTCCCTAGCGTCTCGGCATGACCACTGTGACCGAGCCACCCCACAGCGAGATGGTCCGACTGGCCAACAAGCCGCCCTGGTACACGTCGCTGTTCATCCAGTTGCTGGTGGCGATCGTCGCCGGCATCCTCGTCGGCTGGCTCTGGCCCGACATCGGCGGCGCACTCAAACCGCTGGCCGACGGGTTCATCAAGCTCATCAAGATGCTGATCGCCCCGATCATCTTCTGCACCGTCGTGCTGGGCATCGCGCACGTCGGAGACCTGAAATCGGTGGGCCGCATCGGGGTGAAAGCGCTGATCTACTTCGAGGCGGTGACCACCTTCGCACTGCTCTTCGGTCTGGTGGTCGGCAACATCGTCAAGCCCGGCGGCGGGTTCAGCATCGATCCGCAGACGCTGGCCAGCGGCGCCGAGGCCGTGGCCAAGAAGACGAGCAACGGCGAGCTGCCGCACACCGTGGAGTTCCTGCTCAACATCATCCCCACCTCAGTGGTATCGGCGTTCGCGGAAAACGCTTTGCTCCAAGTGCTGTTCTTCGCCGTGCTCTTCGGCCTGGCGCTGGCCAAGTTCGGCGAATCTGGGCCGCCACTGATCCTGAACGTCGTCGACCACCTCAGCCACATCTTCTTCACCGTGATCGGCTGGGTGATGCGACTGGCTCCGCTCGGCGCATTCGGCGCGATGGCCTACATCATCGGGCAGTACGGCATCGGGTCGTTGGCCAGTTACGGGAAGCTGATCGCCGCCTGCTATCTGGCGGCAGTGCTGTTCATCCTCATCCTGGCGGTGATCGTGAAGGTCTTCGCCGGTGTGAACCTGTGGAAGTTCGTGGTGTACGTCAAAGACGAGTTGTTCCTGGCACTCGGCACGGCGTCCACCGAAGTGGTGTTGCCCCGCATCATGGCCAAGTTGGCCAACGCCGGATGTTCGCGGACAACCACGGGTTTGGTTGTACCGACGGGATACTCGTTCAATCTCGACGGCGCCACCCTCTACCTGTCGATCTGTGTGCTGTTCCTGGCCCAGGCGCTCGGGGTGGACCTGAGCCTGGGAGAGCAGATCACGGCGGTGCTGGTGCTGATGCTGACGTCGAAAGGGATGGCCGGAGTGCCCGGTTCGTCTTTTCTGGCCTTGTCTGCGACGGTCGCCGCCATCGGACATGGGGCGATCCCGGTTGCCGCAGTGGCGCTACTCCTGGGCGCCGACCGGATCATGGATTCGATGCGCGTCTCGGTGAACCTGCTCGGCAACTGTGTGGCGACGTTCGTGGTCGCGAACTGGGAAGGCCAGCTGGACAAGGACCGGATGCAGAAGGTGCTCGACGGTGAGGAGGTCGAGCCCCTGGCGGATGCGCCCGAACAGGACGCAGTCACCGTCGGCCCGCGCGACTAACCGCGAAATGCATTGTCCCCGTCGATGATGCAACGGAAACCGATATGGGTCGTGGCGCTGTCCTGAGACTGCGACGAACGGGCCGCCGGCCGATAGCGGTGGCAGTACTCCGGTGCGCACAGATGGGACCCCCCCTTGAGGGCCTGATGCACACGCGGGTCCGGCGTCTCCGGCGGTGGCGGGCAGCAGCCCCGCGGCGGTGCGTCAGTCTGGTGCTGCCCGTGGTAGGTCGTGGTCGTCCATTCCCACACGTTGCCGATCATGTCCACCAGCCCGAAGTCGTTGGGAGGGAACAGGCCTACCGGGGATGTACCGGTCCAGCCGAGTGCCCCGTCGTTCCGGTAGGGGAAGCGACCCTGCCATGTGTTGGCCATCAGCAGTCCGCCCGGGTGGACGTCGTCACCCCACGCGTACACGGACTGCGAGCCGGCCCGCGCTGCGTACTCCCACTGGGCTTCGCTCGGCAGCCTGCGCCCGGCCCAGCCCGCGTAGGCGGCGGCATCCGGATAGGCAACCTGCACCACGGGGTGGTCGGACCGGTCGTCGACCGACGAGTCGGGACCGAATGGATGCCGCCAGGACGCGCCGGTTTCCCAGGTCCACCACTGCCGCCAATCGCGCAGATTGACCGGGCCCGCCGTGGCGCGGAACACCAGCGCCCCGGGCACCAGGTCAGCGGCCGGGACGCCCGGGAAGTCAGCAGGATCGAGTTCGCGCTCGGCAACCGTCACATACCCCGTGTCAGCGACGAACTCGGCGAACTGCGCGTTGGTCACCGGGTGACGCTCGATCGCGAACGGCGCGACAGTGACGGCATGGACGGGGGTCTCCTCGGGGTAGAACCCCACCGTCCCCATGAGGAAATCTCCTCCGGGTAGGTCCACCAACTCGGTCAACACCTGACCAGCGTAAGTGCGCGCGAGGAAGGGCGGGCCACCACGCGACCCGCCCCTCGTCGCACGTCGCCGACTACAGCCGAATCCACTGGCCGAGGAACCAGAATCCCCAGCCATCGCCGTTGCCGGCCCGCATCGGAGTCACCTGCTGGCCGTTCCAGTTGAACGGCCGGTGGTCCTGGCGGCCTTGATCGACACCGCGATGCTGCCAGTCCACCGGTCCGCTCGGCGCGCACGCAGGAGCATGGGGTTGTCCGCACGCCTGCCCAGGGCCGGGTCCGGGATCGGCGCTCGCGATACCGGTGCCGAATCCTGTTGCACAGATCCCTGCAGCCAGCGTTGCTGCGCCGATGGCCTGCTTCAATCTCATGCCCTCAACTCCATTCCATCTGGGCGAGAGCCTTTTTCGTCTCGCTCGCAGGCGAAGCTATCGGTGCACTGTTGGTGGTCACTGTGGTGAGCATGTGTGGCACCTATGCATTGGCGCTGCGCGGGTTCTCTTGGGTTGGAGGGCCTTTGGATGTCGAGTGCGAACGCTTGGTGCGGTACATGGCGTGGTCGGCAGTAGCCAACAGATCGGCGAGCGGTGAACCGGCAGGAGCGGTGGCCGTACCGATGCTCGCGGACAGTTGGACGTGATCGTCGTGGGGCGGTACATCGAAGGCCAGCGAAATCTCGGCGCGAAGGCGATCGGCGATGCGCACCATGTCCTGTTCGGTGACGTCAGGGCAGAACACGACGAACTCGTCACCGCCGAAGCGCGCAGCATGATCGCTTGTGCGGACCACACTGATGATCCGCTGCGCCACCTGCCTCAGAATGGTGTCGCCAGCGTCGTGGCCGTAGGTGTCATTGATCGCCTTGAAGTCATCGATGTCGATGAAGAGGACGCCGTCGTGTCTGCCGATGGTGCTCGGGTCGGTGAGCCGCAGCAGGTGCTCGAATCCCGCTCGATTCGGGAGGCCGGTGAGCGGGTCGTGGAGGGCCGCCCGTCGCAGCTCCTCGTCGTGGCGGTGTCGCTGGGTGACGTCTTGAAGATGCAGCAGGACCTCCGCCGGGCCGCCGTGGCGACCCGCCATGAGCAACGCCGTACACCACCCCCACAGCGTGCCCCCATCCGCGCGCCGGTACTGGAGCTCACTGTGTTGCGCCGTGGGGCCGAGGGTGCCCGGGTCGAAAGGCCTATCGGGTCCGCATGCGTACTCAGCCACGTTGTGGTCCACGAGCTCGGCTGATCCCATTCCGAGCATCGATTCCAGTGCCGGGTTGGCTTGTTGGATCACTCCGTGGATGTCACAGACAGCAATTCCGATGGGTGAGGTATCGATGATCGCCTGCATCTGCCGCAGCAGCCTGCCGCGTTCGTGTTCTGCGTCGACACGCGCCGTCACGTCACGCCATGCAGTACGCATCTGCGCCGCGGTGCCGTCGGGGTGCCGCAGCACATGTCGACGAACTTCCAGGGCGACGTAGTAGCCGTCCCGGTGCCGCAGCCGCAATACCTGGTTGTTCGACGCGGGGCCGCGCCACTGCCTGTCCCGTGCCGCACGCGCGACCGCCTCGTCGTCGGGGTGCATGAGTTCGAATGCCTGCCGCCCCACGAGCTCGTCGGGGTCATATCCGAGGACATCGTGCACCGCCGGCGACACCCACAAGAAGGTCGTGTCCGCCAACTGCCATGCGGCGATGTCCGGGCTGGTCTCGACAAGGAATTCGTGGAGCTGTCGCAAATCGGTCGTCTCCAGGTCCGCGGCGAGCGAGCCAGTGAGCAAGCGGAATCGCGAGACGACTTCAGGGGGCCCGCCGTCGCGGGAAATGAGAGGAACACTGTCAACGAGCAACCACGCGCGCTCCCCGACTCCGTGTTGTCCGCTGCGATAGATTCCGAGAATCGCGCCTCGCACAGGCTTGCCCGATGCCACGGCCCTCATCGACGGGTGGTCTTCTCCCGGCAACGCTGCACCGTGCTCATTGCTGCCGGCCCAGCGCGGATCCGACGATCGCCGGCCGAGAAGATCCTGCTCGGACAGACCCAGGATTGACCCGGCGTTCTCCGTGGCGGCGATGATCACGCCCTCGGAGGACTGAACGACCAGTCCATCGCGTACTGGGTCTACGTCCAGCCCCGCGCGGGCCGCCGCAACCAGCGCCTCAGTCGGCTCCCATGAGCCCATGTTCCTGTATATCGCTTTTGAGCTAACTCAAACTGCATTTCAAAAAACCGTCGAGGTCCGGGTCGCCTACTGCATGTACTGCTCATCGGCGACGTGCTCCATCCAGTCGACGGGGCTGCCGTTGACAATCCCCTGAATGGCGATGTGGGTCATTGCGCTGTCATCTGTGGCCCCGTGCCAGTGCTTGACCCCGGGTTCGATCCAGACGACGTCGCCGACGGTCATCGTCTGACGCGATCCACCCCATTCCTGGACCCAACCGGTGCCGGAGGTGACGATCAATGTCTGACCGGCGGGATGGGTATGCCATGCAGTGCGCGCGCTCGGCGTGAATGACACCTCCGCGGAGCTGAAGGTGCGGGCGGCGTTCGGGTCGAAGAGGGGTTTGACGCCGACCTCGCCGGTGAGCGTTTCCGCCGGCCGGCCGATGCGGGACGCTGTACGCCCGGTCAGATCTTGTCGGGGATTGCCTGCATTCGCGAGGGACACACCTCGTCACCCGCGGAGATCCGAGAGGATGAGCGGCAAACATCTGCCGGTGCGGCGCCCACAGCAACATCGCTTCCGCGATCGCGCGCACCGCGCGCAACGGCGGTTGATTTCAGGTACCCGAACACATTCCACCGAGTCTCGGACGAAGCAGCCGCGCTGCAGGCGGGGACCAGCGGGCCCCGCGTCATCGCAGGCGGAGCGCAGCCATCATCGCGCGCGCATCAAGGGAGCCATGTCGGCCGGATCGAAGTATTCGTCGATGCTTGTGATCAGTCCGTCGTCGTCGACCTTCACCACGATGC
Organism: Mycobacterium sp. IDUB_5; assembly: GCF_055419565.1. Classification (NCBI taxonomy): domain Bacteria; kingdom Bacillati; phylum Actinomycetota; class Actinomycetes; order Mycobacteriales; family Mycobacteriaceae; genus Mycobacterium; species Mycobacterium sp. IDUB_5. The sequence goes on along the minus strand of NZ_JBVAXX010000001.1, from coordinate 403,263 downwards.
AGACGCGCAGGGCGATGGCATCGCCTCCCGTGGACGTGGCATGCAGGACGTGTTGTTGAACGAAGCCGCCGTCGAACACGCGTCGGTCGAACACCTCGTAACGCCGGGACGTCGTCGCATTGATGAACCATCGGATCACCCACAGCGCCTGCGACCGGTCGTTGTCGGCGGCGTCACCGGCGTGCCACACCGCGATATCGGAAGCCCACAACGCCTCCACGGCCGGGTAGTCACCCCGCGCTATCGCGTCGAACATCTCGCCGCCGGGCACGTGTTCCACGCCGCGTTCGCTCACATCCGCCCTTTCGTGAGGTGACTTCAACGTCACACGTCATGATTCTGGTCAGGCGCCATCGGCGTCGATGTCGCCCATTGTGCCGGATCACGTCCAGGCATCGGTCGGCTTGTGTCTAGCCCGGGTCGACCGCACACAAGTCCTGGCCGTCTCGAAAGACCCTCCGCCAAGGCATATTTGCCGGAATCCGTCATGCCACAGGGCTAGCGATGCGTCGTGGTTGTCCGGTGGCTGGATCGGCCGCTGTCTGGCGAGACAGGATCTGGCCGCTACATTCGTTGACGTGTCCTCTCCCGACGCCCTCATCCACCCCGTACGGAGGCCGATCGGCACGACCATCGTCCTGGTCGGTGTTGGGATCTATGTCGCCGCAGCGCTCGCCGTCATCCTCGGCGCCGACGGTCAGATCCGGTTCACTGCTGATAGCACTGACACCGTTCCGATGTGGCATCCGTGGCTGCCCGCAGCGGTCGGCGTCACCCTCGCACTGCTCGTCCCACACGGGGCACCGGCAAGCGCCGACAGGGTGAGCCGCGCAAAGGCAGACCGCACAGAGGCTTTCGCCCTGCTCGCGCTGGCCGTGGCGTTCACGGTATCGCTGACACTGTGCGGGCCGACTGAACCGACCGACACCCTGTTGAAGATCGCCCTGCTCGTACTGTGCCCGCTGCTGCTGTTCACATCGGCCCGCCGACGGTCCAGGGCCACCGACGATCTCGACACGGCGTGTACCGGCAAGACCCAAGTGAACTGGCGCCCAATGATCCCCGTCCTGGGATGGGCTACCGCCTATATGGCATTGTCCCCTCACGGTCTCGCCCGACCCCCCGACATCCACGGCCTCACATTGGTCGTCGTGATTCTCGCCGGTTTCGTCATCAACGCGGTCGTCGAAGAATTCTTCTACCGACGATGGCTGCAAACACGGTGGACTCGAATTCTGGGAGGCATGTGGCCCGCGGTCATTCTGTCATCGCTCGTGTGGGCTTCGTGGCACATCGCAATTCAGGGCAGCGGCAACCTCGCTCTGGACTTGGCGAACGTGATCGTCAACCAAGGGATAACCGGGCTGTTCCTTGGTCTCTTGTGGGCGCGCTACCGATCCATGTGGCCGCTGCTCGTCACTCATGGCCTGGTGAACGCCAATCCCGTCACCCTCTTCCTGTGAGCGGCAGATGGTCTACCGCCGGCCGCACAAGGCCTTTCAGCACAGTCGATCCGCATCTTCCGCCCCGAACAAGCAGACCCCCGGCACCCGTCGACCTCACACCGCGACGTCAATCGCGCGCCGCGGCGGAACGACGAGCGAAGTGTTCGTAATCAATGGGTTTCCTCGGCAACACCTTTGACAAGTCATCGAAGTTTCCCGCCGGCAATCCGTTCACGTCGTAATACTCCATCATCTGCGCGTAGGTATCTTGCGCATCGGACGACCAGCTTCGAAACCCTCGGGTGTTGGGCGCCGCGCGCAATCCTCGAACGACGTGGGGAAGGGAACGCAATCTGGTCGACAACAACGACCGGGCGATCGCGGAACCAAACGGTCCGACCGCCGTCAACGGATTCTTCAAGGCTCGCGGCGGAATTCGAACCGCGACCATGGAATGGCCCAGCACTCGGCTCCAGATTCGTGCCATGTCGTGGCGGGTGAGCTCCACCGTCGACAGGTCGTAGGTCTTGCCGATGTGTTCCTCGGGGTTGATCAAGACGTTGGCCGCCGCGGCGGCGATGTCGTCCACGTCGACGACGCCCATTCGACTGTCTGGCGACGTGGGGTATGGGAGCAGTCCGGCGCCGAAGAAGTCTCGGAAGTCCAGCACGTTCTGCATGTAGTGCGAGGGGCGAAGCACGGTCACGGGCAGTTCCGAATCGCGCAGGAGCCCCTCGACCTCGAGCTTCTGCCGATGGTGAGGGAGTTCGGCGATGTCGGGGTGGATGACCGAGTGGAACACGATCTGATCGAGCTGTACGGCATTTGCTGCCGCTATCAGTCGTTCGGCCACGGGCACCTCGTCGACCAGCTGGGTCGGGGCAGCATGGTAGAGCTGACGGGCTCCGCGTAGCGCGTTCTCCAGATCGCCCGGTCGTCTCAAATCGCCGATCACGATGTCGCTCGCCCCGTCTTTTCGCGAACGTCGCGCCTGGTCCTCGTTCTTGACGAACGCCCGTACGGCGTGTCCGTCTGCGGCGAGCTGTCGGACCAGGGGGCGTCCGACACCACCTGCTGCGCTGGTGACCACTATCATCGCGTGCTCCTGTCGTTGGAGGTGAATGAGTTTTTCAAGCAACGAGATTCGTCGTGGCACACCGCCGACCGGGTGATCACCTCTCCGACGTCACTGGTCGCAGTGACCGCGCGAGTGCCGGCATGAGCACCCGCCGTGGGACTAGTCGGGCCAGTGCAGCGCCGATCGAGTTGCCGACTCCAGAGACCGCAGCGGGCGGTGTCGAGCGGCGATCGAGCGCACGCAATCCTGCCGCCGCGACCTGGTCGGCGGTCTGCATGCGGCCCACGGCAGTGGCGGTGTCGCCGATTACGTCGAAGAACTCGGTCTGGGTGGGTCCTGGTGCGAAGGAGAAGACCGTGACGCCGTGTCGTCGCGCTTCGTACCAGAGGGATTGGCTGAAGCTGACCACGAACGCCTTGGCGGCAGCGTAGACGGCCAGGGTCGGTACCGGTTGATACGCCGTGGTGCTGGAGACGTTCAGAATTGCGCCACGACGTCGCCGGATCATCTCCGGCAGGAATGCATGGCAGAGGTCGACGACCGACCCGATGTCGACGGCCAGGACGCGCGCGAAATCCTCAGCGTCGCCGTCCACGAAGGGACCTTGCACGGCGAACCCGGCGGCGTTGACCAGCAGGTCCACGTCGCCGTCGACGAGTGCCCGCAATCGTGCTCCCGGTCGCGGCACGGACAGGTCGAAAGCCACAGTCGTGCAGCAGATCCCATGCTGCGCCTCGAGACTCTGGGACAACAGGTCGAGCCGATCCTGTCGGCGAGCGACCAGAACCAGGTCACAGCCGCGTGCGGCGAGTGCCTTCGCAAACGCCTCCCCGATACCCGAGCTGGCACCGGTCACCAGCGCGCGCGTGATCCGGTCGTCGTGAGTCACGAGGAGCCTCCTCTGTATGTCGACTGTCCGATACGTGAGCTCGACGAGGCGGTCGGAACCGCCCGGTGCGACTATTGCATGCGACATGCAATAGTCGCAAGGTGCGATCCTCGTAGGATGCTCGGATGGCCGGGAGGTCGAGCCGTGGAACCTCGGTACGGCAGGCCGCTGTCGAACGAGTGCTCCGCGGACAGCGTGTGTCGGCCGTTGCCGAAGAGTTGGGTGTGCATTCATCCACCGTGCATCGGTGGGTCAACGCGGCGTCCGCGCGTGGGACACATTCCGCCCCTACCGATCTGCGTCTGATGGTCGCCACACAGGAGCTCCTGCGCGAGCAGGACTACAGCCAGATCACCGTCGACGCTGTTGCGCGACACTCCGGTGTCGCGCTGCGAACGGCCTTCCATCACTTCGACAGCAAGCGCGAACTCTTTCGAGCGGCGATCGACAACGCCGCCACGGTCCTGGTCGAGGCCATGCGTCGCCAGTACGAAGCTGCTCGATGGCCGGACGAGCCGCTCCCGCAGCTGCGAACCTTTCTGCGGCTGTCCGCCGAAGCCATCTACGCCACGCCCTCTGCGCACGTACTCTTCCGCGACCTCGGAGTTCCTCGCTCAGACAGCTTCGCACTCCGCTGGCACGACACCTTCGAGCAGGCCGTCGCGCAGATCCTGGAGCGGTGCGCGGAAGGTACGTCAATCGACCCCGACACCGATGTCCCAGCAGCAGCTCACGCGATCACCGGAGCTATGCGGGGCATCCATGCCGCCGTTTTCGACGGCGGCGACCCAGCGCAGGCACTGCGCATCGTCGACCGTCTTCATCTCACGGTGTCGGCCGGCTGAAGGCGTGGGATTGGACTGAGAACCGTACCGTGGCGGCTTGATCTTGGACTGTGGTCCTAGTCGTTCGTATCCACCCCCTCCACTCTGGCGGCCTGTCGGTTCGGCAGCGCCTGCACTGGATGACCCTGCACGGCGCACGAGTGTGAGAACGAGCGTTGGACAAGCCTCGAAATCTTCGCCTGCATCGCTGGTGGCTTGGTGGGCTAGGCCCGAAATTTCCCGAACGGTTTCCTCAGCCGCTGCTTCGGACGGCGAGGCGGCTCCGCGGCCAACACACGACGGCAAGCCCTCGCATTAGCGCAACTGAACAATCTGAAGAAACTTTAGCTGTATTACTCTCTGCACAATCCCTACCGTCATCGTCATGACCACCACCGCCCTCATCGTGCTGACCGGGTTCGCCACCTCGATGGCGCTGATCGCGGCGATCGGCGCGCAGAACGCCTTCGTGCTCCGGCAGGGCATCCGCGGTGAACACGTCTTGCAGGTCGTCGCCGTCTGCACGGTGTCCGATCTCGTCCTCATCGCCGCAGGCATCGCGGGCTTCGGGGCCCTCGTCAGCGCCCACCCCCAGCTGGTCTCACTCGCGACCTACGGCGGCGCTGCCTTCCTCCTCGTGTACGGGCTCCTCGCCGCGCGCCGCGCGTGTCGCCCTGGTGCACTGACCCCCGCCGACGCCCGGCCCGCGCGCCTGGCCGGCGTGCTTGCCACCTGCCTTGCGCTGACCTTCCTCAATCCGCACGTCTACCTCGACACCGTTGTCCTGCTCGGCACCCTGGCGAACGAACATCGCGAGAATCGCTGGCTGTTCGGCGTCGGTGCCGTCACGGCCAGCGCCGTCTGGTTCACCGCGCTGGGCTTCGGAGCCACGCGGCTGCGCAGCTACTTCGCGTCGACGCGCACGTGGCGGGTGCTCGACGGCACCATCGCCGTCGTGATGGTCGCCCTGAGTGTGACGCTCGTCCTCCGCTAACCCGAATCGCAGATGTCCGCGCGTGACTGAGCGACAATCGGAGGATGTCCCCCGACCACGCTGAGGGGCTTCGAGAGCGCAAGAAGCGTCAGACCCGCGAAGCGGTGCGGTTCGCCGCCTTCCGACTGTTCGAGCAATTCGGCTACCCCAACACCACCGTCGAGCAGATCGCGGCTGAAGCCGACATCTCCCCGCGCACCTTCTTCCGCTACTTCCCCACCAAAACCGCCCTCCTGATCCCTGATCAGCTGATGGAACCGATCATCGCGCTCTTCCTCGCCGCGCCCCCCGAACTGTCTCCGATTGCCGCCTACCGGCACGCCGTCGAGCAGGTGTTCACCGGCATCGAGAACCCCGAGTGGGGTGATGAGATGGCCCGCCAGCGGCTGCTCTACTCGCTGCCCGAAGCCAGCGGCGCGCTCTACGACACCTACATAGAAACCATCGAGAAGATCACCGAGGCTCTCGCGACCCGGCTCGATCTGCCGACCGACGACCCCCGCCTGCGCATCACCGCCGGCGCGATGACCGGCGTCATGATGGCCGCACTGCACAACACCCCCATCGATCCCGCCGCGATCGTCGCTGGGCTGAACTTCCTCGACGAGGGTCTCCCGCTCACGTCATAGCTCGGCAATGTCCGGCGACGTGGAGACCGGCTCTATATTCTCGCCGGGTGCCCGAAGTGTGGACCCGGCGAAGCGTTCTGGCGTTGACAGCGACGGCGGCGCTGTTGACCGCCTGTCGATCCGAGAAGCCGGGCGCGGTGGCCTCCGACGGTTCGGTCACCGTGACCCACGCCTTCGGGGAGACCACGATCCCCAAACCGCCGACGCGCGTCGTCAGTGCGGGACTCAACGACGCCGACGACCTGCTGGCCCTCGGTGTGGTGCCGGTTGCGGTCACCGACTGGTTCGGCGGCGAGCCCTTCGGCGTCTGGCCCTGGGCGCAGGCCCGGCTCGGCGGCGCGACGCCGGCGGTGCTGTCCCTGGCCGACGGCATGCAGATCGAGCAGATCGCCGCGGCCCGGCCCGACCTCATCGTCGCGACCAACGCGGGCCTGGATCAAGACACCTACCAGGCGCTGAAGGCCATCGCCCCCACCATCGCGCAGTCAGGCCGAAACGCCTTCTTCGAACCCTGGCGCGACCAGGCCGCGCTCATCGGGCAGGCCACGTTCCACCGCGACGACATGGCCAAGCTCGTCTCCGACATCGACGCGTCGCTGAAAAAGGTCAAGGACGACCACCCGGAGTTCGCGAACAAGACGGTGCTGCTGCTCGACGGCCGGGTCGACGGCGCGGGCGCCCGCGTGACCGGCCCGAGCTGGCGGCGCGCGTTCCTCACCGACATGGGCCTGACCCTCGCGGACGCGGACGGCACCATCGCCCGGGATCGGCTCGCGAAGGTGCTGGACTCCGCCGACGTCGTCATCTGGACCACCGAAAGCGACGAGGAACAGGCTGCTCTGCTGGCCGACCCCATCGTCGCCGCGTCGCGGGCGACCACCGGCAAGCACACCGTCTTCACCGGAAAAGAGCTCGCCGGTGCGATCGCCTACGCCTCGGTGCTGTCCTACCCGGTGGTCGTCGACAAACTGCCGCCGATGATCGCGGCGGCGCTGAGCTGATCTAATGGGCCGGTGACCGAGCCCAACACTGATCAGCACGCCACCTTCGCGCGCGTCGGCTCGGCCTACTATCCGATCCTCGTCGCGGTGTTCACCGCGCTGGTGATCATCTCCAACGTGACCGCCACCAAGGGCGTGGCGTTCGGCCCGATCATCACCGACGGCGGCTTCATCGTGTTCCCGCTGACCTACGTGATCGGCGACGTGCTGAGCGAGGTGTACGGATTCAAGGCGGCACGACGGGCCATCTTTGCCGGGTTCGCGATGAACATCCTTGCTGCCCTTGCCTTTTGGGTGACCATCTATCTACCCGCCGCGGATTTCTACACCAACCAGGAGCATTTCGAGAACATCGTCCACGCCTACACCCAGCTGATCGTCGCCGGACTCGCCGGCTTCATCGTCGGGCAGACCCTCAACGCATGGGTGGTGGTGGCGATCAAGGAGCGCACCAAGGAGAAGCACCTGTGGGCCCGGCTGGTGGGGTCGACGTTCGTCGGTCAGCTCGGCGACACGTTGGTGTTCTGCACAATCGCCGCGAGTGCGATCGGCATCACGACCTTCAAGGACTTTGCCGTCTACACGGCCCTGGGCTGGGTCTACAAGACCGCCGTCGAGGTGGTCATGCTGCCGATCACCTACCGCGTGATCGCGATCATCAAACGCCGCGAGCCCACATACCAACTGGTGGGCTGACCCACTTCTGCCGGATCGTCGGCTCAGCCGACCTCGATGTGCATGTCCGCCTGCCGGCCGCCACTGCGCGCCGCTCCGACACCCGCGATCACCACCACGAAGATGCCGATGATCGCGGAGACGCCGAGCTCCTGATCCAGCAACGTGAAGCCGACGACGAACGCCAGCGCCGGCTCCAGACACATCAGCGTGCCGAACGCCGCCGTCGTCAGGCGGCGCAGCGCCAGCAGTTCGAGCACGAAAGGGACCACCGGCAGCAGGATCGCCATGCCCAGGCCGATCAGGACCACCTGCCATGTCATCCGCTCGAACACCGTCGTGCTCACTGTGAACGTCGACACCAACCCGGCGATCGGCATCGACACTGCCAGCCCGGTCACACCAGCAACCTGATCGCCCACGTTCTGGGTCAGCAGGATGTACAGCGCCCAGGCTGCGCCCGCGGCGAGCGCCAGCACCACGCCCTTCAGGTCGACCCCACCGCTGAACGGCTGGCTGAGCAGGATCACGCCGAGAGCGGCCAGCCCCGGCCACAACACCCGCGCGAGTCCGCGACCGTGCGCGGCGGCGACCGTGAGCGGGCCGAGGAACTCCAGTGCTGTCGCGGTCCCGAGCGGCAACCGATCCAGCGATGCCATGAAGAACAGCGACACCGCGGCGCTCACGACACCGAGTACGACGCACATGCCGAATGTCTTGGCCGTGAACGCCGACGGGCGAGGCCGTACCCAGATGAGCAGGATCAAGCCCGCCCACGCGAGGCGCAGCCACGCGGTCCCGTCCGAGCCGATGTGGTCGATCAGCTTGACCGCGACCGCCATTCCCAGTTGCACCGAGACCATGGCGGTCACCGTCATCAGCGCGCCGGCGCGCGCCGACCCCCCACCCATTGCTGCATTCAACCCCGCACGCGACGGTAGCGTTGGCAGATGGGTGTGACAGCAGAGGCGATCCACGACTACGGCGATCGTGGCCTGCTCCTCGAATTCGGTGACACGGCCGAGGTGCTCGCCTGGACGGAGGCGTTGCGGGCGGCCGAGTTACCCGGCGTGGTGGACCTGGTGCCCGCCGCGCAGACCGTCCTGGTCATCCTGGCCGACAACGAGTGTCAGGCCCCGACCCGTCAACGCCTCGGCCGTGTCGCGCCTGCCGCCGACAGCATCGCCGAATCGAGCTCTCCCCCCGACGGGGAGGCCGACGTCGTCATCGACGTGGTCTACGACGGGGCCGACCTCGACGAGGTGGCCCGGCTGACCGGCCTGTCGGTCGACGGGGTCGTCGCCGCGCACACCGGACGTCCGTGGCGGGTCGGATTCAGTGGCTTCGCACCGGGTTTCGGTTACCTCCTGGGCGGCGACGATCGGCTCGAAGTCCCCCGTCGCGCCGAACCGCGCACCAAGGTGCCCGTCGGTGCGGTCGCGCTGGCGGGTCCGTTCAGCGGTGTCTACCCCCGGGAATCGCCCGGCGGCTGGCAGCTCATCGGGCGGACCGACGCCGTGCTGTGGGACGTCGACCGCGACGAACCCGCGCTGCTGACCCCGGGACGTTGGGTGCAGTTCCGGGCGGTGACGCCATGACCGAGGTAACGCTGGAGATCCTGCAGCCCGGCCCGCTGGCACTGGTGGAGGATCTCGGCAGACCGGGTCTGTCACACCTCGGCGTGACCCGCTCGGGGGCCGCTGACCGCCGCTCCCACACGCTGGCCAACCGGCTGGTGGCCAACCCCGACGACCGCGCGACCATCGAGGTGACACTGGGCGGATTCAGCGCACGCGTGTGTGGAGGCGACGTGACCGTGGCGGTCACCGGCGCCGACGTCGATCCCGCGGTCGGCGGAATCCCGTTCGGCATCAACAGTGTTCACCATGTCCGCGCCGGCGACGTGATCTCGCTGGGGCCGGCCCGGTCGGGTCTGCGCTCGTATCTCGCGGTGCGGGGCGGTGTCGACGTCGAGCCGGTGCTGGGGTCGCGCAGCTTCGACGTGCTGTCCTCGATCGGACCGCGACCGCTGACATCCGGGGACGTGCTGCGTATCGGCGAGCACACCGACGAGTTCCCCGAAGTCGACCAGGCACCGGTGGCCGCGCTCGACGACGCCCCTGTGGACCTGCGGGTGGTTCCGGGGCCTCGCGACAACTGGTTCGTCGACCCCGACGTTCTCATCCGCACCAACTGGCAGGTCACCGACCGCAGCGACCGCGTGGGCATCCGTCTGGTGGGCACGCCGCTGGAGTACCGGTGGCCGGACCGCCAGCTGCCCAGCGAAGGCCTGATGCGCGGCGCAATCCAGGTGCCGCCCAACGGCTTTCCCGTGATGCTCGGCCCCGATCACCCCGTCACGGGTGGCTATCCGGTGATCGGCGTCGTCGTCGACGACGATGTCGACGCGATCGCGCAGACCCGGCCGGGCCAGACGGTGCGGATGCACTGGGCGCGACCCAGAGCGCCGTTCTCGCCGCCGGACGAGCGGTCTGCCTGGTAGACCTGCAGGTGTGCGTGCCCGCCTCGTCCACACCTCCGATCTCGACGACGACTCCCGCGCCGACGCGCGGCGCATGCTCACCGAGGCCTACGGCGGTGAGTTCTCCGACGCCGACTGGGAGCATGCGCTCGGCGGTATGCACGCGGTCATCTGTCAGCGCGGAGCGATCATCGGTCACGCCGCTGTCGTCGCACGACGTCTGCTCTACCGCGACACCGCGCTGCGCTGCGGATACGTCGAGGCGGTCGCCGTGCGGGAGGACCACCGCGGCCAGGGACTGGCCCACGCGTTGATGGAGGCAGCCGAACAGGTGATCCGCGGCGGCTACGTCCTCGGCGCGCTGAGCACCAGCGAGCTGGGGCGCCCGCTCTACACCAGCAGGGGCTGGACGCCGTGGCGCGGCACCACCTCCGTGCTGGCACCCAGCGGGCTGGTGCGGACCCCGGACGACGACGGCACCGTCTTCGTCCTGCCGGTGACCTCGACAATCGACCTGGATTCGGCCGCCGACCTGGCCTGCGACTGGCGCGACGGGGACGTCTGGTGAGCCTCACACGGGGCCCGCGGCGACGGTGAGCGGAAATTCACGGCCTGCCCGGCGGTGACACCGCGCCGCAACGGCCAGGTAACCGGCGCGAAACACGACCTGAATAGACAGTGCTCATGAAGCAGCCGGGCATGAGTGAGCCGGACTGGTCGCCGCTCACCGGATTCCGTGTCGCGGTGACCTCAGCGCGACGCGCTGACGAGCTCGCCGCGCTGCTGACCCGGCGCGGTGCGACCGTCACCAGCGCGGCCGCCATCGAGATGGTGCCGCTGCCCGATGACGACGAGCTGCGCCAACGCACCCGTGCCCTCATCGACGAACCGCCGGACATCGTGGTCGCGACCACCGGTATCGGGCTGCGCGGCTGGATGGCCGCGGCCGACGGCTGGGGCCTGGCGACCGAGCTCACCGCCGCGCTGGCCAAGGCCCGCGTGGTGTCGCGCGGCCCCAAGGCCACCGGAGCGCTGCGGGCCGCCGGCCTGCCCGAGGAGTGGTCCCCGGATTCGGAGTCATCCCGCGAAGTCCTGCACTATCTGCTCGAAGGCGGGATCGACGGCGCCCGCATCGCGGTGCAGCTGCACGGCGCGACCGCCGACTGGGACCCGTTCCCCGAATTCCTCGACGAGTTGCGTGCCGCCGGGGCCGACGTGGTGCCCATCCGGGTGTACCGCTGGCACCCCGCGCCGCGGCACGGCGACTTCGACGCACTCGTCGTCGGGATCGCCGAGGAGAAGTTCGACGCCGTCAGCTTCACCTCCGCACCTGCGGTGGCCTCGGTGCTCATGCGGGCACAGGAACTCGGCGTCGAGGACGAGCTGCTCGCCGCGCTGCGCGGCAGCGTGCACGCGATGTGCGTGGGCCCGGTGACCGCCCGGCCGCTGGTGCGGCTCGGCGTGCCGACGTCGGCTCCGGAGCGAATGAGGTTGGGCGCGTTGGCCCGCCACATCACCGACGAGCTGCCGCTGCTGCAGGCCCGCACGGTTCGGGTGGCCGGGCACCTGCTGGAGATTCGCGGCAATTGCGTGCTGGTCGACGGAGCGGTCAAGGCGATGTCACCGGCGGCGATGGCCACCATCCGTGCGTTGGCCCACCGCCCGGGTGCGGTGGTATCGCGAGCCGACCTGCTCCGCGCCCTCCCCGGCAGCGGCACGGACACCCACGCCGTGGAAACCGCGGTGCTGCGGCTGCGAACAGCGTTGGGAGACAAGAAGATGGTGGCCACCGTCGTCAAACGCGGCTATCGGCTGCCCATCGACGAGGCGTACGCGTCATGAGCTACGTGCTGGTGGCGCACGGTACCCGCAAGCCGCAGGGCGTCGAGTTGATCGGCGACCTGGCCGGCCGCGTGTCCGAGATGGTCGAGCACCCAGTGCACGTCGCCTTCGTCGACGTCATCGGACCCACGCCTGCCGAGGTCCTCGACGCCCACGCCGACGAGCCCGCCGTGCTGGTGCCGGCGTTCCTGGCCCGCGGTTACCACGTGACCACCGACATTCCCGCGCACGTGCATGACAGCGGTCATCCCGCCGTCACCGTGACCGCCGCGCTGGGTCCCGACCCGCAACTGGTCCGAGTGGTCGTCGATCGACTCGTCGAAGCCGGCTGGCGCCCTGACGATTCAGTGGTTCTCGCGGCCGCGGGCACGTCGGACCCGGCAGCGCTGCACGACCTGCACACCACCGCCGCGTGGGTGTCGGCAACGCTCGGTTCACGCGTGGAACTGGCGTTCGCCGCGACCGGGGAGCCGCGGGTCGCCGATGCCGTCACCGCACTGCGCCGCTGCGGCCGACGGGTTGTCGTAGCGTCATACCTGTTGTCCGAGGGCTTGTTCCAGGATCGGTTGCGCGACAGCGGTGCCGATGTGGTGACCGAGCCGCTGGGACGGCACCCCGGTATCACCCGGTTGACCGCCCACCGGTTCCTGCGGGCCAGGACGGCGAGGCTCGTCCGTCAGGGGTGATCGGTCGTCGATGGTGGCTGAGCAGCCACCAACGGCGTGTCAACGCCGATCCGGCCCAGCGCAAGCGCACCCCCGGGGTCACCGATCGGAGCGTCGCGGCCGGGGAGGACCACGCTGAAGAACGCCGCGTTGTCTTCGAGGTGTGCGAGTTCCTCGTCGGGTAGGTCGGTTTCGTAGTAGATGGCGTCGACACGGCAGGCCAGACGGCAGGCACCGCAGTCCACGCACTCGTTGGGGTTGATGTACATCGCCCGCGCACCCTCGTAGATGCAGTCGGCGGGGCACTCCTGCACGCAGGACTTGTCGACGATGTCCCTACACGCGCTGCCGATCACATACGTCATGACTACGACGGTAGGTAGTTTTCGCGGCCGTGTCGCGGGCCGAAAGTCCCTAGTCTGTTGTTCGCCAGCGAGAAGCCATGGTTGTGAAATCGCCTGAACTGCAGCCGGGAATGCTATTCCGCGGTGGGATCCGCGGGGGGAGTGCCGATCTGGACGTCACCGTCTGGGGTGACGCGGGTGGCATAGACGGGCAGCTCGTAGGTCGGATCGTCCAGGCAGATCCCGTCGTCGAGGGCGAAGGCCTGCTTCTTGAGTGGGGACTGCACGGTGACGCGCCCGCCCCGGTCACCGACGATTCCCCGCGACATCACCGCCGCGCCGGTGAACGGGTCGATGTTGCCGACCGCATGCAGGGTGCCGTCATCGAGGCGGAACAGTGCGGCCTGCGCTGCGTCGGGCAGCAGCACCCCGACACCGCGATTGGGCAGCAGGAAGTCGTAGGCGCAGGCCGTCGTCCAGACATCGACCGTGCTGATGTCACTGAGAATTGTCACCGCTGAACCACCTTCGGTACACCGAGCGGAGTCGGCACCATGCGCCCCGCATTCTTCGTGAACGTGACCGTCGGGTCCTCGACGCCGGGGGCGTTGACGAACGAGACGAAACGCGCCAGCTTGTCGGGATCGTCGAGCACGCCCTTCCATTCGCACGCGTAGCCCTCGACGTGGCGGGCTATCGCGGCCTCGAATTCCTCTGCCAGACCCAGGGAGTCGTCGCAGACGACATCCCTTATGTGATCGAGTCCCTTCTCCTCCACCCAGGGTGCGCTGCGCTGCAACCGATCCGCGGTGCGGATGTAGAACATCAGGAAGCGGTCGATGTAGCGCACCAACGTCTCGTCGTCGAGATCGCTCGCGAGCAACTCCGCGTGGCGCGGGGTCATTCCGCCGTTGCCGCCGACGTAGAGGTTCCACCCGTTCTCGGTGGCGATGACACCGACGTCCTTGCCCCGCGCTTCCGCGCATTCGCGGGCGCACCCTGACACACCCATCTTGATCTTGTGCGGTGAGCGCAGGCCGCGGTAGCGCAGCTCCAGATTGATGGCCATCTGCACCGAATCCTGCTGCCCGTAGCGGCACCAGTCACTTCCGACGCAGCTCTTGACTGTGCGCAGCGACTTTCCGTACGCGTGGCCGGATTCCATACCGCCCTCGACCAGCCGCCGCCAGATCTCGGGGAGCTGATCGACCCGCGCACCGAACATGTCGATGCGCTGACCCCCGGTGATCTTGGTGTACAGACCGAAATCGCGGGCGATCTCGCCGATCAGGATCAGGTGCTCGGGCGTGATGTCACCGCCGGGCACGCGCGGCACAACCGAGTAGCTGCCGTTGCGCTGGATGTTGGCCAGGAAGTGGTCGTTCGAGTCCTGCAGAGACGCCTGTTCCCCGTCGAGGATGTGATCGCTGCTCGTCGACGCCAGGATGGACGCGACGACGGGTTTGCATATGTCGCAACCCTTTCCGCTGCCGAACTTCTCGATCAACCCCGAGAAGGTGCGGATCTCGGTGGCGCTGACGATCTCGAACAGCTCCGCCCGGGAGTGGCCGAAGTGCTCACAGAGAGCCTTGGACTGCTCGACCCCCTGGGCTTCGAGCAGCTGCTTGAGCAGCGGTACGCACGACCCACACGAGGTGCCCGCCTTGGTGCAAGACTTCAGCGCGGCTACGTCACAGCAGCCTGAGCCGATGGCGGCGGTGACATCACCCTTTGTGACGTTGTTGCACGAGCAGATCTGTGCTGCATCCGGGAGCGCAGCGACACCGAGAGATGCGGCGCCCGAGTCACTTCCGACCGGCACGATGAAGGACATGGGGTCACCGGGCAGCTGCTCGCCGACCATCGGGCGCAACACCCCGTAGGCCGACGCGTCGCCGACCAGGATGCCGCCCAGCAGCGTGCGGGCGTCGTCGGAGAGCACCAGTTTGCCGTAGGTCTGCGCCACCGCGTCGTTGACCACGACCTCGAGACAACCCGGCGTGGCGCCCATCGCGTCACCGAAGCTCGCCACGTCCACACCGAGCAGCTTGAGCTTGGTCGACATGTCGGCCGTACCGAATTCGGCTGCACCACCGAGCAATCGGTCAGCCACCACCTCGGCGCTGGTGTATCCCGGCCCCACGAGGCCGTAGCACCGGCCGTCGATGGCAGCAACCTCGCCGATCGCGAAGACACGCGGGTCCCGTGTGGCACAGGACGTGTCGGTGAGCACTCCCCCACGTTCGGCGATCGCCAGCCCGGCCTCGCGCGCCAGCTCGTCACGCGGCCGCACACCTGCGGCGAAGATCACCACACCCGCGTCGACGACGGTGCCGTCGCTGAGCGTGACCCGCGCCCCGGCATCTGATGCTTCGATGCGCTCGGTGCCCACCCCGACGTGCACGGCGATACCCAGTTCGCCGATCATGCGGGCCAGCAGTGCACCACCGGCCTCGTCGAGCTGCTGGGCCATCAGCCGGGGTGCCATCTCGACCACGTGCGGTGTCATCCCGAAGCCGCGCAGCGCGTTGGCGGCCTCCAACCCGAGCAGGCCGCCTCCGATGACGACGCCGTCGGCGTCACCGGAGGTGGCGGCTGCTGCGCGCATCGCGTCTGCCTTGATCGCGTCCAGATCGTCGAGTGTGCGATACACGTGACAGACCGGCAGATCATGGCCCGGCACCGGCGGCACGAAGGCGTACGAACCGGTGGCCAGCACGAGCGCGTCGTAGCCGAATCGCTCTCCGTCGGAGGTGATCACGGTGGCCGCGGCCGTGTCGAGCGCAACGACGCGCTGCCCGAGCCGCAGCTCCACCTGCTCGTCGCCGTCATAGGTGTTGCCCGCCAACGCAAGTCGGGGGCGGTCCCAGTGCTCGGTGTATCCCGTCAGGCCGACCCGGTCGTACGCGGCGTCGAGTTCCTCTGCCAGCACCGTGATCTGCCATTGATCGGCCGAGTCTCGAGCCCGCAATGCCTCGACGAATCGGTGGCCGACCATGCCGTGGCCGACGACCACGACGCGTGAAGTTGCCATGCGGCCACGCTAGGAAGCACATATTGCCGCCGTGTTCTGCCGTGTGAAGGGCCCATCACGGTGTGCTCACCGGGCCGCGAGGCCCGCTGTGAGCGTCAGTCCACTGCGGCGCTGTCGACTGAGACGACGTCCTCGACGGTCACGTTGACCGCCTGTCCGGGGAACTCACGGGCCACCGCCTCGCGGACCGCGGCCGCGGTATCACGCACCGGCGCACCTTCCCGCACGCTCAGGTGGACATCGATGTCGGTGTCGCCGAGCCGCACACCGTCCACCCGCCGTCCCGGCAGGTAGGTGCCGACCTCGCCGAACATGCCAGGGTGCAGACCTACGACTCCCGGGGTGCCCAACACGACGTCGGCGACGATGTCTGCGGCCTCGCGGGCGCTCATACGACGCGCAGATCGTCGGAGGTGCGCGCCCGGTTCTCGGGAGCGTTGTCTGCCGTGATGTCGCCCTCGACGAAGACGTCGTGCACGGTGATGTTCACCTCGACGACCTCCAAGCCGGTCATCCGCTCGAGGGCGGCGACGACGTTACGGCGGATGCCCGACGCGAGATCGTTGATCGACACCCCGTATTCGGCCACGATGTCGACGTCGACCGCCGCCTGCTTCTCGCCGACCTCGACCGACACGCCTTGGGCGTGATTGACCGAGGCGCCGGGGATGCGGTCCCGCAGCGCGCCGACCGCGCGGGTCGCGCTGCCGCCCAGTGCGTGCACCCCGTTGACCTCCCGCGCCGCCAGGCCGGCGATCTTCGCGACCACCGTGTCGGCGATCGTCGTCTTTCCGCGTTCCGTGCTCATGGCTGTCCTGCCTTCCTCGGCGTTGCTGTGATGCTCTCACCAGTAGGTCGCGCAGCGACGGCCGATCCGAATCCCTGACTTATGTGTCACCGGCCACATCGCGGTCACGCAGATGGCTAGGCTCGCGGCGTCATTCCGTTTCGCGTTGTGGATAGTCGAGAGGATCACTTCAGACGATGTCTGCCGGCGACCCCCTGGTCGAGGATGACGTCGAGATAGATGTCGACGACCGCGACCTGGCAGCCGCGGCGGCCGCCGGGGACCGCAGTGCCTTCGAGACCCTGATCCGCCGGCACGGGCCCGCACTGTATCGCTACGCCCGTCGGATGACGCGCGACGAAGCTGCCGTGCAGGACATCGTGCAGGAGACGTTCGTCGCCGCGTGGCGTCAGATCGAGCGGTTTCGCGGCGATTCGAGCCCTCGGACGTGGCTGTTCGCCATCTGTTCGCGCAAGGTGGCCGATTCGCACCGGGTGAAGCGGGCCATCCCCCTCGACGACCGGCTCCTCGACCCCGCCGACCCGTCGGCTGCCTCGGACCCGTTCACCACCCTGTCGAACACCGAGTTCCTCGGCGCGTTGGAGGAAGCGCTGGCCGAATTGCCGCCACGACAGCGGGCTGTCTGGATGCTGCGCGAGGTCGAAGAATTGACCTTCCCGCAGATAGGGACGATCCTGAGTCTGAGCCCCGACGGAGCACGGGGGCATCATCACCGCGCACGAACCACCCTGCAACAGAGGCTGCAACGATGGCGATAGGCGATTACGACGTGCTGGCCCGGGCATCGCGGGAACTGCGCGCCGCGCCTGAGCGCGGCTGGCCGGCCATCGAGCGGCGGGTCATCGAGGCCGTGCGCGCCACCCCCCGATCCGGCTGGCCGGTGGCCGTCGTCGATCCCCGTCCCGGCCAGGCGCCGGGCCGCATCGAGGTCAGCGATCTCGTGGTGCGCGCCACCGTGGCGCGCGGCGTGCGGTCGCTTCCCGACGTGAAGCTGGTCGACATCGGCGTCGCGGTCGACGACGCTGCGCTACGAGCCGTACGCATCGAGGTCAGCGGCCGCTACGGCGTCGACCTGGCCGCCACGGCAGAACGGGTCCGCACGCAAGCCGTCACGGCGATCACCGAGGTCGTCGGCGACGTCGCCGGCGTCGAGATCGACATCGCGATCACCGACGTCCACCGCTGAGGTCGGTTCGCGTCGGCCCATTCCGGGGTAGAAGTCGAGTGAACACTTGTACGCTCGATGGACGCCAGGGAAAGGGGCATCACGTGACCTCGTACAAGACCATCGTCGTCGGCACCGACGGCTCGGACACCTCTCTGCGCGCCGTGGACAAGGCGGCGGCGCTGGCAGCGGAGTCCGGGGCACGCCTGATCATCGCCTCGGCGCACGTGCCGAAACGCCACGACGCCGCCGGACCGGACCCCGATCAGCCCCGTGGTGAGGCCTACCGGACCGAGGGCGACGCGCCCGTCTACGGACTGCTGCGCGACGCTGCCGCGCGGGCCCGCAACGCCGGCGCCAGCACCGTCGAGGAACGCGCGGTGGAAGGGGCGCCCGCCGATGCGCTCATCGACCTGGCCGAGAAGGTCGGTGCCGACCTCCTCGTGGTGGGCAGCGTGGGCCTGAACTCGATGGTCGGCCGGCTCGTCGGCTCGGTGCCTCGCATCGTCAAACGCAAGGCCAACACCGAAGTCCTGGTCGTCGAGACCGACTGACGTCAGCGCCAGCGCGCCAGGATCTCCTTCGCACGCTCCGCAAGAGCCGCCTGCCAGAACGGCCCGAAACTGATGCGCGCCACGCCGAGCGGACCGTACGACGCAGGATCGGCCTTGTCCGGGGCGCCGATCGCGTTCACCGGAAGCGGAAGCTCGGACGTCAGCCGCGTCATGGTCTCCGGGGCGTGTAGTCCCACCGGGTAGAGGACGTCGGCTCCGGCGTCGGCGGCCAGCCGCAGCCGGGCGATCGCGCGGTCCACCCGATCGGACTCGTCGCCGTCCTGACGCAGGAACAGATCGGTGCGCGCGTTGACCACGACGTGCACTCCCGACGCGTCGGCCGCTGCGCGCAACGCCCCGACCACGTCTGCGTGTTCTTCCGGGGTGCGGAGCCGGCCACCCTCGCTGTGCACGGTGTCCTCGATGTTGAGGCCCACCGCCCCGACGCTGAGCAATCCTTCGATGAGCCGTTCGGGCGCTTCGGCGTAGCCGGATTCGATGTCGACCGACACCGGCAACTCCGTCGCCGCGGTGATCTGGGCGACCCGGGTGAGCAGATCGTCGAAGGTCATGCCCTCGTTGTCGGCCTTGCCGACCGAATCGGCCACCGGGTGGCTGCCGACGGTCAACGCCGCGAACCCGGCGTCGGCCGCCAGACCCGCTGACCACGCGTCCCACACCGTCGGCAGAACCACCGGATCACCGGGCCGGTGAAGCGCCAGCAACTGCTCCGCACGGCCCTTGAGAATGTCCTGCGCCATTGTTACCTCCATGTCATCAAAGTGATCTGTCTCACCCTCGAGGCGGGTGATATGGCTAGCATCGAGTGCGTACTGTGATGCACGACACCCTTCAGCCCAAGGAGGTCACTTGTCCACCAGCACCACCGAGCTCGCCGAACTTCACGATCTGATCGGGAATCTCCGGCGATGCGTGACAACGCTGGCGTCGCGATACGGGGACAGCCCTGCCACCCGTCGCATCGTCAACGACGCCGAACGCATCCTCAACGATATCGATCGCCTCGATATCGACGCCGAGGAACTGGAACTCGCGCGCGGTCTGTCCCGGCACCATCACGCCGGCGAACGCATCGCGATTCCGGACACCCAGTACGACACCGATTTCTGGCGGGGCGTCGACGACGAGGGCCTCGGCGGAACCCGCTGAGCTCGGGGCCGACCGGACAGGTCTGCCCGGAAAACTTCATCGAGAGGGAAATGTGAGCGCACCCACCGCCGACCGCAAAGCGACCGGCGTCTTCTCCCCAGGCCGAGCCCAGATCGCGGCGCGCACCTTGCGTACCGACAACTGGCTCAAGTCGCCGATCGTCACGGACCTGGGGTTCGCCGCGTTCATCATCTACGCGACGGTGCGTGCGTTCATGCGCGACAACTTCTTCGTCGCGGAGTACCACTACCTCACACCGTTCTACTCACCGTGTCTGAGCAAGGCCTGCGGCGAGGCCAGCGAGTTCTGGCCGCAGATCCTGCCCACGTCGGGGCCGTTGTCGCTACTGCCGTACGCGCTGCTGTCGCTGCCGTTCCTGCTGCTGTTCCGGCTCACCTGCTACTACTACCGCGGCGCCTACTACCGCTCGGTGTGGCAATCGCCGACTGCCTGCGCCGTGGCCGAGCCGCACGCGAAGTACACCGGCGAGACGCGCTTCCCGCTGGTCCTGCAGAACCTGCACCGCTACTTCTTCTACATCGCCGCGCTCATCTCGGTCATCAACACCTGGGATGCGATCAAAGCCTTCCACTCCGAGGACGGTCCCGGCGGCTTCGGCTTCGGCCTCGGCAACGTCATCCTCGTGATCAACGTGGTGATGCTCTGGGTGTACACGATCTCGTGCCACTCGTGCCGTCACGTCGCGGGCGGCCGGCTCAAGCACTTCTCCAAACACCCGGTCCGGTACTGGATGTGGACGCAGATCAGCAAGCTCAACACCCGGCACAAGCTCTACGCCTGGATCACGCTGGGCACGCTGATGTTCACCGACTTCTACATCATGCTGGTGGCCAGCGGCACGCTTCCCGATCTGCGGTTTGTCGGCTGAATCAGCCTGTCCCACAGAGTTTTTCATTTGATCAAGGACGAGTGAGGGTTAATGGCTTCGGAGGAAGCGGAACTGGAACGCCACGAATACGACGTCGTCGTCATCGGGGCCGGCGGGGCCGGACTGCGCGCGGTGATCGAGGCCCGGGAACGGGGTCTGCGCGTCGCGGTGGTGACCAAATCGCTGTTCGGCAAGGCTCATACGGTGATGGCCGAGGGCGGCTGCGCGGCGGCGATGCGCAACGTCAACACCAAGGACTCCTGGCAGGTGCACTTCGGTGACACCATGCGCGGCGGCAAGTTCCTGAACAACTGGCGGATGGCTGAGCTGCACGCCCAGGAAGCACCCGACCGGGTGTGGGAACTCGAGACCTACGGTGCATTGTTCGACCGCACCAAGGACGGCAAGATCAGCCAGCGCAACTTCGGTGGCCACACCTATCCGCGCCTGGCCCACGTCGGTGACCGCACCGGCCTGGAGATCATCCGCACGCTGCAACAGAAGATCGTCTCCCTGCAGCAGGAGGACAAGCGCGAACTCGGCGACTACGAGGCGCGCATCCGGGTGTTCCACGAGACCTCGATCACCGAGCTGATACTCGACAACGGCAAGGTTGCCGGCGCGTTCGGCTACTACCGCGAGACCGGCGACTTCGTGTTGTTCGAAGCACCCGCGGTGGTGCTCGCCACCGGCGGAATCGGCAAGTCCTACAAGGTGTCCTCGAACTCGTGGGAGTACACCGGGGACGGGCACGCGCTGGCGCTGCGGGCCGGCTCGAAGCTGATCAACATGGAGTTCATCCAGTTCCACCCGACCGGCATGGTCTGGCCGCTGTCGGTGAAGGGAATCCTGGTCACCGAGGGCGTGCGCGGTGACGGCGGAGTGCTGAAGAACTCCGAAGGCAAGCGGTTCATGTTCAATTACATCCCCGACGTCTTCAAGGGCCAGTACGCCGAGTCCGAAGAAGAAGCCGACCAATGGCTCAAGGACAACGACTCGGCGCGCCGCACCCCTGACCTGCTGCCCCGCGACGAGGTGGCCCGCGCGATCAACACCGAGGTCAAGGAAGGCCGCGGCACTCCGCACGGCGGCGTGTACCTCGACATCGCCTCTCGCATGACACCGGAGGAGATCAAGCGCCGTCTGCCGTCGATGTATCACCAGTTCATCGAGCTGGCCGAGGTCGACATCACCACCGACGAGATGGAGGTCGGGCCGACCTGTCACTACGTGATGGGCGGTATCGAGGTCGATCCCGACACCGGCGCGGCCGCGACGCCGGGGCTGTTCGCCGCCGGTGAGTGCGCCGGTGGGATGCACGGCTCCAACCGGCTGGGCGGCAACTCGCTGTCCGACCTGCTGGTCTTCGGCCGCCGCGCCGGACTGGGCGCCTCCGACTACGTGCGCGCGATGTCCGAACGGCCGACAGTGAGGCAGGACGCGCTGGACACGGCGAAGGACATGGCGCTGGCCGTGTTCGACGGTCCGGCCGACGGCTCGGCGCCGGAGAACCCGTACACGCTGCAGCTGGACATGCAGGACACGATGAACAACCTGGTCGGCATCATCCGCAAGGCCGACGAGATGCAGGAGGCACTCGACAAGCTGGCTGAGCTGCGCGATCGGTACAAGCGGGTCAAGGTCGAGGGCGAGCGCAAGTTCAACCCGGGCTGGCATCTGGCGATGGATCTGCGCAACATGCTGTTGGTCAGCGAGTCGGTGGCCAAGTCGGCGATCACCCGCACCGAGAGCCGTGGCGGCCACACCCGCGACGACTTCCCGACGATGGACGCCAGCTGGCGCAACCACCTGCTGGTCTGCTCCAGCGACGGCGACGATCCCGTGGTGCCGAACGTCGGTGTGACCAAGGAGCGTCAGCCCACCATGCGGCCGGACCTGCTGGAGACGTTCGAACTCTCCGAGCTCGAGAAGTACTACACCGACGACGAACTCCTCGAACACCCGCAACGGAAGGGCTGACCATGGGTGCCTATAACGCGAAGATGCGTGTCTGGCGCGGCGACGCCTCCGGCGGGGAACTGAAGGACTACACCGTCGAGGTCAACGAGGGCGAGGTCGTGCTCGACATCATCCATCGCCTGCAGCAGACCCAGACCGGTGACCTCGCGGTGCGCTGGAACTGCAAGGCCGGCAAGTGCGGATCGTGCTCGGTGGAGATCAACGGCCGTCCGCGCTTGGCGTGCATGACGCGCATGTCGACCTTCGGCGAGGACGAGACCGTCACGGTGACCCCGCTGCGGACGTTCCCGGTGATGCGCGATCTGGTGACCGACGTGTCCTTCAACTACGAGAAGGCCAGGGAGATCCCGTCGTTCACGCCGCCGAAGGATCTGCAGCCGGGCGAGTACCGGATGGCACAGGAGGACGTGAACCGGTCGCAGGAGTTCCGCAAGTGCATCGAGTGCTTCCTGTGCCAGAACGTCTGCCACGTCAACCGTGACCACGAGGAGAACAAGCTGGCGTTCTCCGGCCCGCGGTACCTGATGCGCCAGGCCGAGCTGGACATGCATCCGCTCGACACACACGGTCATCGTGCCGAGCAGGCCCAGGAGGAGAACGGCCTCGGGTACTGCAACATCACCAAGTGCTGCACCGAGGTGTGCCCCGAGCACATCAAGATCACCGACAACGCGCTGATCCCGATGAAAGAGCGTGCGGCAGACCGCAAGTACGACCCGGTGGTGTGGCTCGGCAACAAGCTGTTCAGGCGGAAGTAGCCCCGGACGTGACCGACGGCCGGGCTGTCGCGGGGTCGATCTCGACGACGGACAGCGTGGCCGTCGCCGGGTCGATCGGGACCGTCAACAGCGCCGCCGTCGCGGGTTCCATCGGCACCGTGGGCAGTGTCGGCGTCGTCGGCTCGGTGGGTACGGCCGGCAGCGCTGCGGTCGTACGAGCGATAGGGACCGCGGGGAGCGCGGGCGTCGCCGGCTCCATCGCCACAGCCGGCAGCGCGGCCATCGCCGGGTGCGTGCTGGCGGTGCTCTGCATCGCCTGCCGAGGCTGTCTGGCGTGCCTCGCGTGCGTGGACTGTGCGCGCTGCCGAGCCTGCGTCGGATGTGTCAGCTGCGACGGCTGCATCGGGTGCGTGGGCTGCGTGAACTGCACCGGGCTGCGCAACGCCGTCGGTCTTCGCGACGTTCACGCCTGAGCGGCAGCCGGGGGCGCTACGTTGGCACGCATGCCGATTGCGCGTCTGCTCAACCCTCACACCTTCGACTCCGACCGCCTCGATGCGGAGTCGCGCCGCCAGCTGCAGGCACTGATCGACTGGTTCGAGGAGCGCGGCAAGACGCGGCTGCTGCGCGACGACCTCGACGCGGCCTGGGTGTCGGACTTCCTCGACTTCGTCAAGCGCGAGCGGCTGTTCGCGACGTTCCTGACGCCCTCGGAGTTCGCCGGCGGCGACCCCGACAAGCGGTGGGACACCTCGCGCAATGCCGTGCTCAGCGAGATCCTCGGTTTCTACGGGCTGTCCTACTGGTACGCCGAGCAGGTCACGATCCTCGGCCTCGGCCCGATCTGGCAGAGCGACAACGTCAAAGCCAAGGAGAAGGCAGCCGCGCAGCTCGAGGCCGGTGAGGTGATGGCCTTCGCGCTGTCCGAGCGCGAACACGGCGCCGACATCTACAACACCGACATGGTGCTCACTCCTGCGGCCGATGGCGACAGCGAGGGCGTGCTGTTCCGGGCGTCCGGGGAGAAGTACTACATCGGCAACGGCAACGTGGCCGGCATGGTGTCGGTGTTCGGGCGGCGCACTGATGTCGACGGCAGCGATGGCTACGTCTGGTTCGTGGTCGACAGCTCGCACGAGAACTACGAGCTGATCGGCAACGTCGTGCACGGCCAGATGTTCGTCAGCACGTTCGCGCTGCACGACTACCCGGTCTACGACGAGGACATCCTGGTCACCGGGCCCGACGCGTTCTCGGCCGCGCTGAACACCGTCAACGTCGGCAAGTTCAACCTGTGCAGCGGCTCGATCGGCATGTGCGAGCACGCCTTCTACGAGGCGATCACCCACGCCAACAACCGCATCCTCTACGGCAACCCGGTTACCATTTTCCCGCACGTGCGGGCCAGCTTCGTCGACGCCTACGCCCGCATCCTGGCGATGAAGCTGTTCAGCGACCGCGCCATCGACTACTTCCGCAGCGCGGGCCCTGAGGACCGCCGGTACCTGCTGTTCAACCCTGTGACCAAGTCGAAGGTGACCTCCGAAGGCGAGAAGGTCGTCACGCTGTTGTGGGATATCCTGGCCGCCAAGGGGTTCGAGAAGAACACCTACTTCAGTCAGGTCGTCCGGCTCATCGGTGCGCTGCCGCGGCTGGAGGGCACCGTGCACGTCAACGTCGCGCAGATCTTGAAGTTCATGCCGAACTACATGTTCAACCCGACCTCCTATCCCGAGATCGGCACCCGCGACGACCCGGCCGACGACGTGTTCTTCTGGTCGCAGGGCCCGGCCCGTGGCGCGTCGAAGGTGCAGTTCGCCGACTGGGTGCCGGTCTACGAGCGGAATGTCGGCATCGCCAACGTGGGCCGGTTCTACGAACAGGTGACCGCGTTCAAGAAGTTCCTGACCACCGCGGCGCCTGATGCGGCCCAGCAGAGCGACCTGGACTTCGTTCTCGTCGTCGGCCACCTCTTCTCGCTCGTGGTCTACGGCCAGCTGATCCTGGAGCAGGCCGAACTGACCGGTCTCGACGCCGACCTGACCGACCAGATCTTCGACGTGATGGTTCGCGACTTCTCGGCGTACGCCGTCGCGCTGCACGGAAAACCCAGCTCGACCGAGACGCAGCAGGCGTGGGCGCTCTCGGCGATCCGCAAACCCGTCACCGACTCGGCCCGCTTCGACAGGATCTGGGACGAGGTGGCTGCCTACGACGGTGTCTACCAGATGAATCCCTAGCACGGTTCCTGGTTCAGCCCACTCCGCGGGGGTACGCTCGCAGCCAGCAGCCAGTCAGCGTCGAAAGGCAGCGCCGTGTCTTTACATCAACCGTTGAGTGTCAACGACATTCGAACAGCAATCCGTGAGATCAGCAGCCGAGCGGACCTCGCGCGCCGGGAGGGCCGGACGGCTGATGCCGCCGAACTCGACCAGCGCGTGCGGCACTATCGCGAGGAACTGAGCGCTCGTCCCTGAACGGCCGTCAGGCGCCCAGCCGACGGAACGTACTGCGGTGGAACACGATGGGCGCCACCTCCGGATGCACCGTGATCCGGCTGACCCGCAGGACCACGATCGTGTGGTCGCCGGCAGGCACCTGCTGCTCGATGGAGCTCTCCAGCCACACGCTGGTGCCTTCGATGAACACCGCACCACGCTCGGTCGATGCGGTCTCGAGCCCGGCGAACCGGTCTCCCGTCTTCGCGGCCAGAGTGCGCGCGGCCGCGTCGTGCGCCTCGCCGAGCACGCTGATACCCAGGTAGGGCGCCTCGACGAGCTTCGGCCAGGTGGTCGAGGTGTTCTGCACGCAGAACGACACCAGCGGCGGGTCCAGGGACACGGGCACGAACGTGCTGGCCGCCAACCCGACCCGGGTGCCGTCCAGCTCCGCCGCGATCGCGATGACACCGGTCGGGAAATGGCCGAACGCTTCCCGTAGCGACGATGGACTGAGATCCATGTCCGCGTGTCGTCTGCTCATCCCTCCCATCTTCACACGTGGCCGCGACGCGACGCCACGATGAGAATCCGGCTGAGTACAACCCCACGGTAAGTTGACGCCATCATGTGGATTCCGCTCCTGCTGATGGCTCTCGCGGTCAGCCTCGAGCCGTTCCGGATCGGCATGACGGTCGTGATGGTGAACCGCCCGCGACCCGCGCTGCAACTGCTGGCGTTCCTGACCGGCGGATTCCTCATGGGCACCGTGGTGGGGGTGGCGGTCCTCTTCGTCCTGCGGCCCGCGCTGGATTCCGCGCGATTCACCCTGCCCGTCGTACAGATCATCGTGGGCGCCATCGTGCTGACCAATGCGGCGCTGATCGCAGTGGGAGTGATCGGCCGGCTCCCGGCCACCGACGGACCCGTCATCGCCCGCGTCCGGCGCCTGCTGGGCGGGCGTTCCCTGTGGATCGCCGGTGCCGCCGGCCTGGGCATCGCGTTGCCGTCGGTCGATTACCTTGCGGCACTGGCCCTGATCGTGACCTCGGGCGCCGAAGCGTCCGTGCAACTCGGTGCGCTAATCATGTTCAACGTGGTGGCGTTCGCATTGGTGGAACTGCCCCTGCTGGCCTACCTGGTCGCCCCGGAGCGCACGCGGGCCACGCTGATGTCGGTGCACGAACGTATCCGAGCGGGCGGCCGGCGGGCTGTCGCCGCGCTGGTGGCCGCCGTCGGCGGTGTCCTCGTCGTGGTCGGGTTGGCGGGGCTGTAGCGGGGCTTCAGCCCTGGTGGTTCACCACGTACTGCAACCCGGCCAGCAGCTGGGACACCGGATCGGAGCCGCCGCCGAACGCCGCCTGGGTCGCAGGAGCTGTCACCGCCGCCGGGTCGTACCCGTTCACCGGGTCGACCGTGATCGGCGCGGTCGCCGGATCGTCGTTGCGGGAGTATCCGGCGTCGACGTAGGGCTGGAGCACCTTGTCGAGTTCGATCAAGGTCTTCTTGTCCACCCCGAGGTATTTGAACGGCAACACCAGAGGGAGGTGCTCCTCGGGGATCATGAACGTGGTCGTTTTCGCGCCGCGAGAGTTCACGGTCGTCCGGATGTTCTGCGGCGGGACGTTGCTCGGCGTGGTGAACGCGACCGCGGTGTGCCCGGTGGCCAGCCCGACGATCGCATTGGCCACCGACATCCAGTTGTCCGGCCGGTCGGGCCAGTCCGCGATGCTGTCGTAGGCCGAGACGAACTGATAGGTGTCGTACTGGCTCTCCACCGGCGCCGGGATGCGGTAATCCAGGGACGGCACCACGCTGCCGACGGGGAAGTTCTGCGTCAGGAAGCTCTCGCCGAACGCGTGCTTGCCCACCGGATCGCCGTACATCGCGAAGCTCAGCTGATCCGGTGGCGGGGCGGCGGGATCGTAGGCCAGTTTGGCCTGGACGTCGTTGAGCACCATCGCACCCTCGGACAGCCCGATCGCTGTGCCGCGGCCACCTTGGCGTACCGCGTTGACGACGTTGGGCGTGCCGATGTCGACCGACTCGCCGATGCTCGGGCCGTCGAGACCGAGACCCGGAACGAAGCGCTCACCGAACGCGCCGATACCGGGGAACAACCGCTCCAGGGTGTGGCCCTGCACCTGCCCGGCGGGGTAGTCCACGATCTGACGTTCCAGCCCCGGGAACCAGTCGGCGCCGGTGCGCATGATGTATTCGTCGTACGGGATGCCGAGGACATGGGCGCCACCGAGGGCGTACGCCCGGCCCGGCGTTCCCAGCACCGGTGTGCCGGGTGGGGCCGGCGGCGGTGGCGGCTCATCCGCACTCGCGATACCCGGGCCCACACCACCCGCCACCCCGACCGTGATGAATGCGGTGATCGATGCCAGCGCTCTGCGCACGGTCACTCCCGGATGGGCCCCGTTGTTCTCTCGTTGCGACACTCAGGCGTCCAATCGCTCGAACTGATCGGTCCGGTAGTGCTCGACGCAGGCCGCGCGTCGCACCTTGCCGCTCGTCGTCGTCGGGATCGAGCCGGGTGGCACCAGCACGAGGTCTTCGACGCTCAGCCCGTGCACTGTCGAAATCGCCGAAGTCACAGTGCTTTTCACCTCATGCAAATCTTCTGGCTTCTTGAGTTCGATCACAGTGACGAGTTTTTCGGTGCTGTTCACCGGAACCGAGATTGCCGCGACCCGGCCACGGGTGATCTCCTGGACGGTCGCCTCGATGTCCTCGGGATAGTGGTTGCGGCCGCGGATGATCAGCAGATCCTTGATCCGGCCGACGATGAACAGCGCGCCGTCATGGACGAATCCGAGATCGCCGGTGCGCAGCCACGGCCCCGGGGGCGTGTCGGCCGAGGGCGCCGTGATGGCCGCCCCGAAGCATTGCTGCTCTTCGGCGGAGCGACTCCAGTAGCCGGCAGCCACGTTGTCACCGCACAACCAGATCTCACCCACCACATCGGGCGGACATTCGACGCCCGTGTCGGTGTCGACGATGCGCAGCACCGGTGACGACGGCAGCTGGTAACGGACCAGCGCCGACCCGCCCAACCCGCACCGCTCGACCCGGCCGGCCGACAGCGCATCGGTGTCGAACCGATCCACGTCCGCGGAGTCGTCCCAGACCCCCGATGCGACGAACACGGTGGCTTCGGCCAGGCCGTAGGAGGGTCGCAGCATGTTGTCTCGAAAGTTGAAGTGCGCGAACCGATCCGAGAAGCGCTCGAGCGTAGCGGGATCGACACGTTCGGCGCCGTTGATGATCCCCAGCACGCGGCCGAGGTCGAGCCCGGCGAGATCGGCGTCAGTGACCTTGCGGGCAGCCAGCTCGAACGCGAAATTCGGCGCTGCGGAGAACGCACGCTCGTTGCGGGCCAGCGCACGAATCCAACGGGCCGGCTGCTCGAGGAACGCGACGGGGCTGGTGAGATCAGCGGGGAAGCCGCCGAGGATCGGTGCGCACACCCCGAGGACGAGGCCCATGTCGTGGTAGAAGGGCAGCCACGACACGATCGTCAGGCCGGTGGTGTCCCGCCCGGCGAACAGGTTGCGCATCAACTGCTCGAAGTTCACCGAAAGGTTGCGGTGCGAGATCATCACGCCGGTCGGCAGCCGCGTCGACCCCGAGCTGTACTGCAGATAGGCGGTGTCCGGCGGATCTGCGGGCGGGCTGAACACCGCGCCCTGGGCGTGCGGGTCGATGGCATCGACGTGCAGCAGTATGGGAACAGTGTCCAGCCGTGACTGCTCGACGTAGTCGCGGACATCGGCGGAGACGGCCGAGGTGGTCAGCACGACCGCGGGTGTGGTGTCGTCGAACACCGCGCTGACGCGGTCGTGGCTCGAACCCCGGTGCGGCAGCGGCAGCGGCACGGCGATGAGCCCCGCCTGCATCGCACCGAGGAACGCCAGGATGTATTCCAGACCCTGCGGTGCGAGGATCACCGCGCGATCGCCGGTGGCGCCGTGCGCGGCGATCTCCGCGGCCACGCTCATCGTGCGGCGCGACAGCTGCGACCAGGTCAGCGTCTGCGCGCGGCCCGCCGGGTCATCGGTGTAGTCGGTGAAGGTGAACGCGGTGCCGTCGGGGCGCATCGAGGCCCGACCGTGCAGCATCGACAACACAGACGACAGTCCTGTGTGCGTCATGATCTCAACCCCCGACCGACCGTCGTCGTAGTCTCACACACCGCGCCCGTCGGCGCGAAACCTCGCGACACGTCAGACCGCCTCCGCTTTCTCGGTGCCAGACGTCGCCCCCGACGTCGCTGCCGTCACCCGGGACGGCCACCAGTTGGCCCTCCCGACCAGGGCGGCGATCGCGGGCACCGTGATGGTGCGCACCACGAAGGTGTCCAGCAGGATGCCGACGCCGATCACGAAACCGCCCTGCACGACGATGCCGATGGACGAGAACAGCAGCCCGGCCATCGATGCCGCGAAGATCAGTCCGGCCGCGGTGATCACCCCGCCCGTCGACCCCAGCGTCCGGATCACGCCGAAGCGCACGCTGTGCGGCGATTCGTCCCGCAGCCGGGACACGAACAGCATGTTGTAGTCCGCGCCGACCGCGACGAGCACCACGAACGCCAACGGCGGAACCGTCCAGTGCAACGGTTGGTCGAGGAGGTACTGGAACGTCAGCACCCCGATGCCGATCGCGGCGAAATACGAAAGCACCACCGAGGCCACCAGATACAGCGGCGCGATGAGCGAACGCAGCAGCACCATCAGCGTCAGCAGCACGATCATCAACGTGACCACGATGATGAACCGGATGTCGCGCTCGTAGTAGTCGCGGGTGTCCCGCAGTGCGGCGGGATAGCCACCCATCGAGATCGTGGCGTCCGCCAGCATCGTGTTGGGTTGCGCGCCGCGCGCGACGTCGTTGATCGCGTTGACCTGGTCCATCGCCTCGGGGCTGAACGGATTGAGTGTGGTCTGCACCAGGTAGCGCGCCGAATGGCCGTCGGGCGAGATGTACGCCGCGGACGCCTTCTGGAACTCCGGCGCGGCCAGGACCTCGGCCGGGATGTTGAAGCCCGCCATCGACGAGGCGCCCGCGTCCTTGCGCATCGTCAGTAGGAACGTCGACGCCTGGTCGAGGCCTGCTGCCAGGACCTGGATCTGCTCCACCAACTGGTCCACGCCCCCGGCCACCTGCCGGCTGCCGTCGGCGAGCCGGTTGGCGTTGCGCTGCAACTCGTTCACCCCGGAGCGCGCCCCCGACGGGCTGTCCAGACCGAGATCGGAAATGGTCTTGGTCAGCTTGGTGAACATGGTGTTGAGCTGGTTGACCGTCGAGGTGAGATTGCCCTTGTCGTCGACCCCCTGCAGCTGCCCGGCCAGCTGGTTGATCTCGTCGACCCGGCCGTCGTCGCGCGCGTCGGCGAGCTTCTGGAACTGCGCACGGGTGTCGACGCAGGAGGGGTTGGCATCACAGACGGCATTGCCCTGCAGCGCGGTCAGCACCGGCCCGATCCACGCGAACATGTCCTTGACCGCACGGAAATTCACGCCCATCGACAGCCCGAGCTTGTTGACGCTGTCGACGAGCTTGGCGGCCGTGGACACGTCGCGGACCAGCTTGTCACCGCCGTACTGGACACGGATCGAGGACATCGTGTCGAGCAGGCCCTTCAGACTCGGGGCGATGTCGTTGACCTGGGCGCGCACCTCGCCGAGGCTGTCGGCCAGCGTGTCCGCGCCACCGGAGAGCCGGTTGAGGTCACCGCGGCGCTCCCCGATCTGCGCCGCACCGTCGGCCAGCCGGTCACCGACGATGCCGGCTTGGAACGTGGCCCGGAACTCCGGCGGCACCTCACCGAGCGGGCGGGTGGCACCACTGACCAGTCCTATGTCAGGGAGCTGCGCGATCCGCGACGCCATCTGCTCGAGGTCGGCCAGCGCCGCCGGTGAGCGCAGGTCGCGCGGCGACTGCACCAGCACGTACTGCGGAATCGACTGGCTGATCGGGAAGTGACGCTCCAGCGCGGCGTAGCCGACCGAGCTCGACGCCGACGGGGAGACCGCTTTGCGGTCGTCGTAGTTGAATTTCGCGAACCCGGCCGCACTGGCCAGCAGCACCAGCACCAGCACGCTGGCGATCAGGTGCGGCACCGGTCTGCGCACGATGCGAATGCCCGAGCGTCGCCACATCTGTGCGGTCAGCTCCCGGCGCGGTCCGATCCAACCCCGCGGCCCGGCGAGCACCATGATCGCGGGCAGCAGCGTCAGCCCGGCCAGGAAGGCGATGGCCACCCCGATCGCCGCGGAGACCCCGATCGTCTTGAACACGCCCATGGTCGCGAAGCTCATCGCCAGGAACGTGATGCCGACCGTGGTCGCCGACGCGGTGATCACCTTGCCGATGGAGATCATCGCGCGGGTGACTGCGTCGTCGACGGAGGCCTTGTCGTTCGAGCCTGCGTCGCGGATGTAGTCGTGATATCGGCTGATCAGGAACACCGCGTAGTCGGTACCGGCGCCGGCGAGGATGGCGCTGAGGAACACGATCGACTGGTTGGACACCCCCGCGCCGGTCAGGTGCGAATAGCCGGCGACCACGCCCTGCGCGATCAGCACCGAGGCACCGATCGTGATCAGCGGCAGCAGCATCGTGAGTGGGTTGCGGTACACGACCAGCAGCACCGTCAGCACCAGGATCGCGATCGCGAGTTCGATGGGCAGCCGGTCCTGCTGGCCAGCGACGGTCAGGTCGGCGACCGTCGCGGCTGGTCCGGTGATGTGCACCGTCAGCGGGCTCCCGCGCGGCGGCGCGGCATGGGAGATGACGTCGGTGACGCGATTGAACGATTCGTAGGCGCGCGGGGTGCCCAGCTCCCCGACCAGCGTCACCGGAAGCACCCAGGTGGTCTTGTCCTCGCTGGTCAGGAACTTGCGCAGCTGGGGGGTGCTGACGAAGTCCTGCACTGACACCACGTCGGTGACGTCGTCGCGCAGCGCGTCGACGACCTTGCGGTAGACGGCCTCGTCGGCCGGGACCAGTCCGGACTCGTTGATGAACGCGAGGACGAGCAGGTTGTCCGACCCCGGCTCCTTGAACGCGTCGGCCATCTTCGTGGCGGTGACGCTCGACGGCGCATCCGCCGGGAGGATCTGCAGCGGGTGCTTCTGCGCCATCTCGTTCAGCGAGGGGAAACTCAGCGGCAGGGCCACGGCCAATGCCACCCAGACGGCGATCACCGCCCAGGGAAAGCGCACCACCAGACCGGCTAGCCGCCCCATGTCGTCACCCCCGAACCCTCGCCGTACCCCACGCTAAGCGACGCGTCCCCACTGGCCGCTGTCAGCGACCCGCGTCGCCACCGACTTCATCGCCGCCATGTAGCGATCGACCGACTTCGCCGCGACGGCGTTGTCCGGATGCATGATCGCCATGGCCGTGCCCTCGCCGTAACGGAAGATGTAGATCGTCAGCTGGTAGGAGTACCGGCCATCGGGGTAGATGCCGATGTTGTCGGCGAGCCCCATCTCACCGGCCGCCAGGATCGCGTTCATCGGTGCCGCGCCGCCGTGCAGGAAGTTCGTCACCGGGAAGTTCGCCTGCGGCCAGCGCAGCCAAGGCGCCAGTTCCAACACGCGGTAGTAGGGCACCTTGGCCATCGCCAGCCCGGCGTCGAAGGCCGACTGCGCCGACCAGGCCGCGTCGGGGAACGACGCGGCGCCGATCGGTACGACGATCGGGATCAGCCCGGTGAACCAGCCCTGGGTCATGAAGTTGTCCGACGCGCTGCGCGAATCGCGCGGCGTCAGCCCGTAGTACGTCAGCGCCCCCGTCAGCTCGTGCTCGACCTGCGCCAGGCAGGCGAACAGCCCGCCCACGAACCGGGCCCCTGCACTGGCGCAGGCCGCCTCGAAGCGATCGGTCTGCGCGCTGTCCATCAGCAGCAGCGACGTCATCGTGCTGCGGGTGGACTGCTCCGGATCGCCGAGCGGCAGCGGGAACTCCGGGAAGCCGTCGGAATTGTTCTCGGCGAAGTCGAGCCACGCCGCGACGCCGGGCGAGTCGGTGTCCAGCGAATCGGTGTACTCACGCTCACGCACGCAGAAGTCGTCGAAGCTGCCGGCGTCGGGCAGCTGCAGCGCCTGCCCACTCGCGCTGAGCGCCGAGTACATGCCGTTGGCTTCCATCATCGTGGTGCCGATCAGCGTCGCGTCACCGTGCACGTGGTCCATCGACGCGAAGAAGCTGAAGTGGTTCTCGCCCTGGATGACGCCGAACGTGAAGCATCCCCACTCCAGCGGACTGGGGATGTCGATGACGTGCGCGTGGATCTGTTCGATCGTCATGTGGCCGTGCTCGACGGGGACGAACTCGATGTCGGCCGAATCGGTCAGGGCATGCCGGATGAACGTGCCGTCCTCGGTGGGGGCGAACCAGCTGCGGAACGTGTCGTGCCGCCGGAGGTAGTTGTTCACCGCATGGTCCATCGCCGCGACGTCGCATTGGCCGGCGACGTCGCAGCTGGCGATGATCTGGCGCGAGAAGTTGAGCCCGGCGGCGGCGCGTTCGCGGTAGTTCCGCAGGTGCTGGCCCTGCATGTAGCTGACGGGCACAGGGCTGACGGGCGCACGGCGCGCCTTCTCGATCGACGCCAGCGTCGGGTGCCAGGACGTCACCGAACCTGGGGCGACCGACCACTCGTCGAGTGCGCCAACCGTGATCTTGCCGATGCGCACTGCGCCGTCCTCCCCACTGACCCACTATCGAACATGACGTTCGGATGACATTGTGCATGATGCGCGCGCTAATCTGACCGCCGAGTAAGTTCACCGCTGATGAGGGGGGAAAGCGGCATGGTCTCCGCTGCACATCCGAACGAGCCGGCAGCACGCTTCGCCGTCATCGGGTACGCAGCCCGACTGCCAGGGGCGCCGGACGCCGACGCCTTCTGGGACCTGCTGCACGAGGGCCGCGACGCCATCTCCGAGGTGCCCGCGGACCGCTGGAACGCCGAAGCCTTCTACGACGCCGAGCCCGGCGCCCCCGGCAAGGTGGCGACCCGGCGGGCCGGGTTCGTCGACGACGTCACCGGCTTCGATGCGCCGTTCTTCGGGATGTCGACCCGCGAAGTGCGGCAGATGGATCCGCAGCACCGCCTGCTCCTGGAGACCTCGTGGCACGCGCTCGAGCATGCGGGCATCGCGCCGTCGTCGCTCGCCGGCAGCGACACCGGCGTGTTCGTCGGGTTGGCGACCCACGACTACCTGGGCATGTTGTCCGATCAACTGGACTATCCCGAGATCGAGGCCTACATGGCCATCGGGACGTCCAATGCGGCCGCTGCCGGCCGGATCAGCTACCGACTGGGCCTGCAGGGGCCCGCGGTGGCCGTCGACACCGCGTGCAGCTCCTCGCTGGTTGCGATCCACCAGGCCTGCCAGGCGCTGCAGCTGGGCGAATGCGACCTCGCAATGGCGGGCGGGGCCAATGTCCTGCTGACCCCGGCCACGATGATCACGTTCTCCAACGCGCACATGCTGGCCCCCGACGGGCGGTGCAAGACGTTCGACGCCGCCGCCGACGGCTACGTGCGCGGCGAGGGCTGCGGGATCGTCGTCATCAAGCGGCTCGAGGACGCGGTGCGCGACGGTGACCACATCCGTGCGGTGATCCGTGGCAGCGCGATCAACCAGGACGGCGCCTCCGGCGGGTTGACCGTTCCCAACGGCGTCGCCCAGCAGCGCGTCATCGGTGCAGCGCTGCGTCGCGCCGGCGTCGCCCCCCGCGAGGTCGACTACCTCGAAGCCCACGGCACGGGGACCTCGCTGGGCGATCCGATCGAGGCACAGGCCGCCGGCGCCGCGCTCGGGGAGGGTCGCGAGGTCGACCGGCCCCTGCTGATCGGCTCGGCCAAGACCAACATCGGACACCTCGAGGCCGCCGCAGGCATCGCGGGCGTCATCAAGGTGATCCTCTCCCTCGAGCACGAAACCCTGCCCAGGCACCTGAATTTCGAGAACCCGTCGCCGCACATCCCGTGGAATCGGCTGCCCGTGGAGGTGGTCACGTCGGCGACACCCTGGCCCCGCCAGGACCGGCCGCGCATCGCCGGGGTGAGTTCGTTCGGCTTCGCCGGCACCAACGCACACGTGATCCTCGAGGAAGCCCCGCTGCTCGACACCGGCACCGAGGACGAGGTGGCCGAGGGCCCGCAGCTGCTGCCGCTGTCGGCTCGCACCCCCTCCGCGCTGCGGGCACTCGCCGGCGCGTACCGCGACTGGTGGACCGCGCATCCCGAGGCGACGCTGACCGACGTCTGTTTCACCGCGGGCGGGGCCCGCGCACACACCGAGCACCGGGCTGCGCTGGTGGCCGACTCCCGCGACGCCGCACTGGAGCTGCTGGCCGCCGTGGCTGACGACCGACCTGCGCCGGGGCTGGTGCGCGGCGAGGCCCACGACGTTCCCAAGACGGCCTGGCTGTTCACCGGGCAGGGCAGCCAGTACCCCGGCATGGCGCGCGACCTGTACGACTCCGAGCCGGTGTTCGCCGCGACTGTGGACGAGTGCGCCGATGCCGTCGCCGACCTGCTCGACACCCCGCTCCTCGATGTCGTATTCGACATCGGCAACGACACGGACAGCACGGACGCGCAGGAGGCCCTGCGGCAGACGTCCTATGCCCAGCCCGCCCTGTTCGCCGTGGAGATGGGACTGGCCCGACTGTGGCAGTCGTGGGGTCTGCAGCCCGACGTCGTGCTCGGCCACAGCGTCGGGCAGTACACCGCCGCATGTGTGGCAGGGGTGTTCGGCCTGGCCGACGGCGCCCGGTTGATGGCGTTGCGCGGCAAGCTCTTCGGCAGCCTGCCCGCCGGCGGCCGGATGGCGGCGATCTTCGCGTCCGCCGACCGGGTCGAGGCCGTGGTCGACGACATCCCGACACTGTCGGTGGCCGCCTACAACGGCGCCAACACCGTGCTGTCCGGCCCCGCAGCCGATCTCGAGAAAGCGGTCGCGACGCTGACCGCCGACAACATCCGCTGCGACTGGCTCGAGACCAGCCACGCCTTCCACTCGGCGCTGCTCGACCCGATCCTCGACGAATTCGAGGCCGCAGCATCACAATTCACGTTCGGTGCGCCGCAACGGATCCTCATCGACAACCGCACCGGCACGGCACTGGGCCGCAGCACCAGCCTCGACGGTGCGTACTGGCGCCGCCACGCCCGTCAGCCCGTCCAGTTCGCCGCGAGCATCCGGACGCTGGCGGAGATGAACTGCAAGGTGTTGGTGGAGATCGGGCCCCGGCCTGTCCTGACCGCCGCCGCCCTGACCGCCTGGCCCGACCCGGCCACCACGCCGCGGGTGATCGCCTCGCTGCGGCCCACGGTCGCAGACCGTCGGCAGATCCACGAAGCACTGGCTGACGCCTATGTGCTGGGCCACCAGCCCGATTTCGGCGCCATCCGACCCGCCGGCGCACGCGTACTCGACCTGCCGACCTACCCGTTCGAGCATCGCCGCTACTGGTTCCGCGACGAGGACGAGCAGCCGAAAGCACAGCAGGCCGGCGGTCCGCGCACGGCGACCGTCGGGCTCCTCGAAGACGGCCGCATCGACGAACTCGCAGCGCTGCTCGGCTCCTCCGCAGACGACCCGCTCGCCCGCGACATCCTGACCAAGCTTGCCGCGCACCACAATCAGCAACGCGACGCGCAGTCGATCACCGACGCCCGCTACGAGATCCGCTGGGAGCTTGCCCCGTCCGCGGGTTCCGACGTCACGGATGCGGCCTCGTGGCTCGTCATCGGTGACGACACCCAGGTGATCCGCCCACTGACGGAGCTGCTGACTGCCCGCGGACACCGGTACCGCACCGTAGGGCTGCCCCTGACCGACGCCGACGAGGCCGCCTTCACCGAGACGATGCGCGACGCCGCGGCCGATCCCGGCCTGCGCATCCTGCACGTCGGCGCGCTCGACGACGCCGGGTTCTCCATGCAGTCGCTGCTGCGGATGCAGCACAGCGTGCTGCCGGGAACTCGCCGACTGTTCCGCGCAGCGGTGGCCGCCGACGTCCGCACACCCATCTGGGTACTGACCCGCGGCGCGCTCCACGTCACCGACGGCGACGTCGTCGCCCCGCATCAGAGCTGCCTGTGGGGCTTCGGCCGCGCCGCGGCCCTCGAGGCCCCTCAGCTGTGGGGTGGGCTCGCCGACCTGGGCGCCGGCACCACCGAAGAATGGTCGGCGCTGATCGGTCGGATCAGCGCCGCTGACACCAGCGTCCGCGAGGACCAACTCGCGATCCGCGCCGACGGCCTGCACGTGCCCCGACTGACCCGGCGGACCGGGCAGCCGGTCACCAACGCCCTGCCCATCCGTTCCGGCGCGACGTATCTCGTCACCGGCGGGCTGGGCTCGATCGGCCTGGAGATCGCCGGCTACCTCGCCGCCCACGGTGCGAGGCATCTGCTGCTCACCAGCCGCCGCGCGCCCAGCGAGGCCGCCGGCGCGCGCATCGCCGCACTCTCCGAGCGGTACGGCTGCCAGGTCGAGGTCGCCACCGCCGACGTCGCCGACGCCCACGGCGTGGCCAAGCTGCTCGCGTCACGTGCCGACCGTCCGCCGCTTGCCGGCATCGTGCACGCGGCCGGGGAGATCGGCGCCAGCCCGATGAGCGCTCAGGACGACACCGAGATCGACCGGGTTTTTGCCGGAAAGGTCTGGGGTGCATGGCATCTCAGTGAAGCGGCCCGTGATCTGGCACTGGACTTCTTCATCAGCACGTCGTCGATCGCCTCGGTATGGGGCAGCTTCGGGCAGACGGCCTACGGCGCCGCCAACGCCTTCCTCGACGGGTTGTCCTGGCGGCTGCGTGATCGCGGTGTCGGGGCCACAGCTGTGAACTTCGGGCCATGGGCATCGACAGGGTCAGCAGGGATGGCCGATGCGCAGGCCCGCGCTCGACTCGAGGAGCGCGGCGTCATCACACTGTCGCCCGCCGATGCCCTGGCCGGCCTCGCCGACGCCTGTGCCGGGAATTGCGCCCAGGCCGTGGTGGCCCGCGTCGACTGGGCACGTTTCCTGCCTCTCTACGAGCAGACCGGTCGACGTGGCTTCCTCACCGAGCTCGATCGAGAACTGCCACAGCAAGCCTCGGTTGCAACCGCCGGCGGCCCCACCGAGCTGGTCACGCGCCTCACCAACGCGCCGGTCCAACAGCGCCGCAGACTGCTGATCGACTACCTGCGTGACGCCGTGGCCGAGGTGACGCGGGTGGATGTGGCAGAGGTCCGCGAGGACGCCGGCTTCTTCGACATCGGCATGGACTCCCTGATGGCCGTCGAACTGCGTGGCCGCATCGAGACCGGCGTGGGTCAACCCATTCCGGCGACCCTGGCCATGGATCATCCGCGGATCGATGCCGTCGCCGACTACCTGCTCGACGACGTACTCGGCCTCACCGACGCGCCGGCCGCCCGGGCGGCGACGGTCGCCCCCGCCGCCCGCAGCGATGAGCCGATCGCGATCGTCGCGGTGTCCTGCCGGTTCCCCGGAGCCCCCGACCCGGAGGCGTTCTGGGACGTCCTGGCCGGTGGCGTCGACGCGATCCGCGAGGTTCCCGACGACCGCTTCGACATCGACGAGTTCTACGACCCCGATCCGGACGCCCCGGGCAAGATCTACTCGCGATTCGGCGGATTCCTCGACGGGATCGACGGATTCGATCCCGAGTTCTTCGGCATCTCCCCCCGCGAGGCCGTCTGGATCGAGCCGCAGCAACGGTTGATGCTCGAAACCGTCTGGGAAGGCCTGGAACGCGCGGGCTTGTCACCTGCATCGTTGCGCGGCAGCCGCACCGGCGTGTTCACCGGCGTCGCCGCCAACGAGTACGCCCACCTGCTGTCGGCGGAGTCCATCGACAAGATCCAACCGCACTTCATCACCGGCAACGCGCTCAACGCGATCTCGGGCCGGGTGGCCTTCGCGCTCGGCCTCGAAGGTCCCGCCGTCGCAGTCGACACCGCCTGCAGCTCGGCGCTGGTGGCCGTGCACCAGGCCTGCCAGGCCCTGCACTCCGGCGATTGCGACCTGGCCGTCGCCGGTGGCGTCAACGTGCTGCTGAGCCCGGTGACCACGGTGGCGGCCTCGCGGGCCCGCATGCTCTCACCGGTGGGCCGGTGCAAGACCTTCGACGCGTCGGCGGATGGGTACGTGCGCAGCGAGGGCTGCGGTGTCCTGGTGCTCAAACGCCTCAGCGACGCCCAGCGCGACGGGGATCCGATCTGCGCCGTCATCGCCGGCAGCGGCGTCAACCAGGACGGCGCCTCGAGCGGGCTGACCGTGCCCAACGGTGGCGCCCAGCAACGGTTGATCGGGTCGGTTCTCGCCCGGGCCGGTCTCACCGGCGCGGACGTCGACTACCTCGAGGCCCACGGCACGGGTACCCCACTGGGCGATCCGATCGAGGTGCAGGCCGCCGCGGCCGCCTACGGTGACTCACGCAGCGCGCCACTGATGATGGGATCGGTGAAGACGAACATCGGCCACACCGAATCCGCCTCGGGCGCAGCCGGTCTGATCAAGGTCGTGCTGTCCCTGCAGCACGAGATGCTGCCCAAGAGCCTGCATTTCGACACCCCGTCCCCGCACATCCCGTGGGACACCCTCCCGGTGCAGGTGCTGGGGGACGCGACACCGTGGCAGGCCAAGGGCCGGCCGCGCCGCGCCGGAGTGAGTTCGTTCGGCTTCACCGGGACCAACGCCCACGTGCTGGTCGAAGAGGCACCGCCGGTGGCCGTTCCGGAGCCGGAGACAGCCCCCGTCGACACCGTGAGCGTGCTGCCGCTGTCCGCGCGGTCGCCGGAAGCGTTGGTGGCGTTGGCTCAGCGGTACGAGGCGTGGGTGAGCGCCCATCCCGAGGCCGACATCGCCGACGTGTGTCTGACCGCCGGGACGGGACGCTCCCACTTCGAGCATCGCGCCGCGCTGGTGGTCGAGTCGGTGGCCGACGCCCGTATTGGTCTGGCCGACCTGGCTGCGAACCGGTTGCGGCCCGGGGTCGTTCGCGGCGAGCACACGCATCGCCCCACGACGGCGTGGTTGTTCACCGGCCAGGGCAGTCAGTATCCGGGCATGGCGCGTGAGCTGTACCAGACGCAGCCCGTGTTCGCCGCCGCCGTGGACGAATGCTCGGCGGCGATCGATGACCTTCTCCCGACCCCGCTGCTCGAGGTGCTGTTCGCCACCGATCGCGAGACCGGGGGCCAGGCCGGAAAGCGGTTGCGACACACGTCGTTCGCGCAGCCCGCGCTCTTCGCCGTCGAGATGGGGTTGGCGCGGCTGTGGCAGTCGTGGGGCATCGAACCCGACGTCGTGCTCGGCCACAGCGTGGGGCAGTACGCGGCGGCGTGCGTGGCCGGGGTGTTCAGCCTGGCCGACGGTGCCCGGCTGATGGCCCAGCGCGGTCGGTTGTTCGGCGAGCTGCCCGAGGGCGGCCGGATGGTGGCGGTGTTCGCCGACGCCGGCAAGGTAGAACAAGCCGCCGGCGGCCATCCGCGGGTGTCGGTGGCGGCCTACAACGGCCCCAACACCGTGCTGTCCGGGCCCGGCGAGGACCTCGAGCAGATCGTCGCCACCTTCAACGAGGACGGCATCCGGTGCACCTGGCTGGAGACCAGCCACGCGTTCCACTCCGAGCTGCTCGACCCGGTTCTCGACGAGTTCCAGTCCTATGCGGCCCAATTGGACTTCGCCAGCCCGACACTGCCGCTGGTGTGCAACCGGACCGGGGCGGTGCTCACCGGTCACGCCACACTGGATGCCGAGTACTGGCGTCGACATTCCCGCCAACCCGTGCAGTTCGCGGAGAGCGTGCGCACCGTAGCGGCGTTGGGATGCTCGGTCCTGATGGAGATCGGCCCTCAGCCGGTGCTGACGGGCGCGGCCGTGCAGGTCTGGCCCGAGCACATGCCGGCGCCGCGGGCGATCGCGTCACTGCGCAAGGGTGTCGGCGATCAGCGCCAGATCGCCGACGCGCTGTCCGGGGTGTACGTCTCGGGCCACCGACCCGACTTCGCCGCGGTGTCGCACCGGGGTCGTCAGGTGCTGGAACTGCCCACCTACCCGTTCCAGCACCGACGCTTCTGGCCGAAGACGGCCGCGATCGCGATGGACGGCGGCGGAGCCGTCGGGTCGGGCATCCTGGGTGCTGAAAAGGATCTGGCCAACGGCGACACGATCTACACCAGCAGGCTGTCGGTCAAGACTCAGCCGTGGTTGTCCGACCACGTCATCTACGGCACCGTCGTCGTGCCCGGCGCGACGTACGCGGCGATGGCGCTGGCCGCCGTCAATGCCCCGGCACGCGCCACCGACGTGTTCTTCTACGAGCCGATCATTCTGCCGGAGAAGGCCTCTCGGGAAGTGCAGCTGACCCTGCATCCGGCGGCCGACGCCGGCCAGTGGTCGTTCCAGGTGCACAGCCGCGCCTACGGCGAGCAGGGGGCTGAATGGTCGCTCAACGCCGAGGGCACGGTCATCGCCGGGCGGGACGACGCAGTAACCGGCGGCGGCCCCGACAGCGATCCAGTCGAGAACGCACTCGAGCGGCTCACCCGGATGCGCCCGCAGGAACTGTTCGAGACCTTCGCCGACCTCGAGTTGGCGTGGGGCCCGAACTGGTCGGGCTCGTTGAAGTCGTTGTGGCTCGGCGACGGTGAAGCGATCGGCGACATCCTGGTCGGCGAGGAACTGACCGAGCATCTCGGCAGCGAACCGATGCACCCGGTGCTGATGGACCTCTGCACCGGCGTCGCGTTTCCCGCCTTCCCGGCGCTGCTGGCGGCCGAACAGGGCGTCTCCGACCTCTTCCTGCCGCTGCGATACGGCGAGGTCTCCGTGACGCAGCCGATGCCTCGGCGGTTCTACTGCCGCGCGACGTGGCACCAGAACGCTCTCGACAACGAAACCCAGGTGTTCGACCTCGATTTCGTCGACCGTGACGGCAACCGCCTCGGCGGAATCCGAGAGTTCACGGTCAAGCGCGCCCCCCGCGAGGCCTTACTGCGCGGGCTCGGCGGCGACACCAGCCGGCTGCTCTACACCGTGGGCTGGCACGAGGTGCCAATCCCAGAAGCCAAGCCGGACACCGATGCGGTATCGCCGAGCGGAACCTGGCTGGTCGCCAACTTCGCCGAGCTCGCGGCTGCGGTTCCCGGGGCGCTCGCGCTCGATCGGGCCACCGATACGACACCGCTGGGCCAGGTGCTGATCGAGGCGCATCAGCGTGGTGCCGGCTTCTCCGGCGTGGTCTGGCGAGCAGCCGGGCCGCAGACAGGCGCGGTGGATGTCCGTCTCGAGCAGGAGATCACCGACCTGCTCGGCGCCGTGCACGCGGTCCAGAGCGGCTCCGAAACCGGAGTGAAACTTCCGCACGGTCTCTGGATCGTCACCGAGCGGGCCGTCGCCTGCGAGTCGGGCGAACCGGTCGACCCGGTGCAGGCGGCCCTGTGGGGCTTCGGGCGTACCGCGGTCAACGAGGAACCGGCGCTGCGTCCCCGCCTGGTGGACTGCGACGGCTCGGCTGAGGCGGTCGCGGTGCTGGCCGGTTTGGTGGCCCAGCCCGTCGACGAGCCGGAAGTGGCCGTCCGCCAAGGGAAGTTGCTGGCATCGCGGTTGCTGCCGTGGGCCCGCGGCGGTCACCTGAGCGTCCCACGATCCAGCGACTACGTGCTGGCGCCCACGGAACGCGGCGCGATCGACAACCTGCGGCTGACCGAGACCGAGGTGGACCCGCCCGCCAACGGATACGTGCAGGTGCGCGTCGAGGCCGCGGGGCTGAACTTCCGCGACGTGCTCAACGTGCTCGGCCTCTACCCCGGCGATCCAGGAGCCATCGGCGGCGACTTCGCCGGCACGGTCACCCAGCTCGGCG
Organism: Mycobacterium sp. IDUB_5; assembly: GCF_055419565.1. Classification (NCBI taxonomy): domain Bacteria; kingdom Bacillati; phylum Actinomycetota; class Actinomycetes; order Mycobacteriales; family Mycobacteriaceae; genus Mycobacterium; species Mycobacterium sp. IDUB_5. The sequence goes on along the minus strand of NZ_JBVAXX010000001.1, from coordinate 359,722 downwards.
ACGGTGTCACCGGACTCGCTGTGGGACAGCGCGTCTACGGCTCCATGCAGGGCGCGTTCGCGAGCCGGTTCAACGTGCCCGGCCAGTTCCTCGCGCCGATTCCCGACGGCATCAGCGCGGTGGAGGCCGCGACGATCCCTGCCGCCGCGCTGACGGTCCGGTTGTCGTTCGACTGGGCGCAGCTGAAGCCCGGCGACAAGGTGCTGATCCACGCCGCCAGCGGTGGCGTGGGCCTGGCGGCGGTCCAGATGGCACAGCGCTGCGGCGCCGAGGTGTACGCCACCGCGAGCACCTTCAAGCGGGACACGCTGCGCCGGCTGGGCGTGAAGTACGTCTATGACTCGCGCACAACGGAATTCGCCGACCAGATCCTGGCCGACACCGACGGTGCCGGCGTGGACGTGGTGCTCAACAGCCTGACGAGCGAAGGATTCATCGACGCGACGCTGCGCGCCACGGCCCAGGGCGGCCGGTTCGCCGAGATCGCCAAGCGCGACATCTGGACCACCGAGCAGATGGCTGCCGCCCGCCCCGACATCGCCTACGAGATCGTCGCGCTGGACACGGTCATGTTCACCGAGCCCGATCGCATCCGCGATCTGCTCACCGAGGTGTCCGACGGGCTGGCCCAGGGCGAGTGGACACCGCTGCCCGCCGAGATCTACCCGCTGACCGAGGCGAGGTCCGCGTTCCGGCGCATGCAGCAGGCCCGCCACATCGGCAAGATCGTGCTGCAGATGCCGACCCCGTTGCAGCCGCAGCCTGATCGGACCTATCTGATCACGGGCGGGCTCGGTGCGATCGGGCTCCACACCGCAGCGCACCTGGCTCAGCTGGGCGCGGGTGACCTGGTGCTCACCAGCCGCCGTGCCCCGTCGACAGAAGCCCAGGCACTCATCGACGACATCACCGAGCGGTATCGCTGCCGCGTGCACGTCGTCACCGCCGATATCGGTGACGAAGAGGACGTGCGCCGGCTACTCGGGCACATCCGTGCCGAGCTGCCACCACTCGGCGGTGTCCTGCATCTGGCCGGGGTGCTCGACGATGCGTTGCTGTCCGGTCTGGATCTCGACCGGTTCCGGACGACGTTGGCGCCGAAGGCATTCGGCGCGTCTCATCTGGATCGGCTGACCAGGGACGACGACCTCGAATTCTTCATCGTGTCGTCGTCGGTGTCGAGTGTGTTCGGCTCCCCCGGCCAGGCCAACTACGCGACCGCCAACGCGTTCCTCGACGGCCTCATCGCCCAGCGACGCGCTGCCGGCCTGCCGGCGACCGGCGTCAACTTCGGCCCCTGGGGCCGGGGCGGGATGGCGTCGTCGGAGGCGGCGAGCGCGAACATCAGCGCCCAGGGGTTGATCCCGCTGGAACCCTCGGCCGCGCTCGGGGCGCTGGCCGAGGTGGTGGCCAACGGGACCGGGCAGGCGACGGTGATCAAGGCCAACTGGCAGCGCGCGGCCAAGGTGCTGGGCGCGGCACGTCCGCCGATCCTGGACCTGGTGTTGCCGCGCGACGGCGGCGAGGTGACCGGGGACAGTGAGCTGCTGCGCCAGCTGCAGGAGATCCCCGTGCCTGCGCGGGCCGGCTTCGTCACCGAGTTCCTGCAGCGCGAGGTGCAGAACTTCCTGCGCCTGGCACAGCCGCCCGCGGCGTCGGCGCGGTTCCTGGACCTGGGGACGGATTCGCTGATGGCGATCGAGCTGCGGAACCGGTTGCACAGCCAGTTCGGTGGCGCCTTCACGATCAACGCGACCGCGGTGTTCGACTACCCGTCGATCGGCGGGCTGGCCGAGTACCTGGTGGGCCAGCTGCCCGACGCGGAACCACCGGCTGAGGCAGAGCAGTCCGGGTAAATCGAACGGAATTCCGACGTCGTGACCGCGCCGGCCGGCGGCGTACAGCCGCCGGGTAGGGTGGTTCGGCATGGTCGACACCCAGCAGCCGACGCGCTCCAAAAACGTTATCGCGCTCGCGATCTCGGTGGCTGCGGTCGTCGTGGCGTCGGCACTGGGCGGGCTGGCGTCGGCGACGTCGGCCGAGGATTACGCCCGGCTGCAGCAGCCGGGGTGGGCGCCGCCGTCCTGGGTGTTCGGTCTCGTGTGGACGCTGCTGTACACGATGATGGCCGTGGCGGCGTGGCTGGTCTGGCGCAGCGGGCCGTCGCAGGACACCCGGTCAGCGCTCGGCGCCTACGCCGCTCAGCTGGTGCTCAACGCCGCGTGGACGCCGCTGTTCTTCGGCCTCGGGTGGCGCGGCATCGCATTCGCCGAACTGAGCGTGCTGTGGCTGATCCTGATCGGCACCGTCGTCCTGTTCTTCCGCCGAAGCGCACCGGCCGGCTGGCTCCTCGTCCCCTATCTCGCGTGGACGACGTTCGCCTTGTGTCTCAATTTCGCTGTCTGGCAACTGAATTCCTGAGGAGGAGCAATCCATGACCAGATCGGTGTTCATCACCGGTGGAGCGACCGGAATCGGCCGGGCCACCGCCCTGCTCCTCGCCCAGCGCGGCTACTTCGTCGGCGCCTACGACATCGACGACGAGCGGCTGGCCGTCCTCGAGCGTGACCTTCAGGCGGTGGGCGGTCGCGGTGTCGTCGGCCATCTCGACGTCACCGACGCCGAGGAGATGGCCCGTCGACTGGCCGAGTTCCACGAAACCGCAGGCGGCAGGCTCGACGTCCTGATCAACAACGCGGGGCTACTCAATGCCGGCCGCTTCGAGGAGATTCCGCTCGATGTGCACCACCGCGAGGTCGAGGTCAACGTCAAAGGCGTCGTGAACGGTCTGCACGCGGGATTCCCCTATCTGAAGAGCACCCGCGGCGCCGTGGTGGTGAACCTGGGTTCGGCGTCGGCGATCTACGGCCAGGCCGAGCTCGCCAACTACAGCGCGACCAAGTTCTTCGTCCGCGCCATGACCGAGGCGCTGAACCTGGAGTGGGCCCGCCACGACATCCGGGTGATCGACATGTGGCCGCTGTACGTGAACACCGCGATGACCCGCGACGTCAGCACCGGCACCACCACCTCGCTGGGTATCCGGCTCACCGCGCAGGACATCGCGGAAGGCATTGCCGCCGCGATCGAACCCACCCTGACCCGAAAGGTGCTGCGGCAGGTGCACTTCCCGGTCGGCACCCAGGCCAAGGCCTTGGCGGCCGGGGCCCGGTTCTCCCCGGCGTGGCTCACCCGGTTGGTCAACAAGCGCCTCGCCGGGCACTGATCGGGGGGCTCAGGCCCAGCGGGTCGCCTCGACCTCGGTCGCGAGCGGGGGATGCAGCGGGACGTCGAGCCCGTCGTAGATGCCCGGCTTCTGGGTGACCAACCAGCCGATGGCGCCCAGCAGGCGGTTGGCCGCGGTGGTGTTGCCGCCGTCGGCGCGGCTCCCGCCGGGCACGTCGGCCCTCGTCACGATGGTCAGTTGCGGATCGCCGTCGACGATCACACGGTGATCGCCCACCCCTTGATCTGGCTGCGGCCACTGCGGGGCGCACGTGGGGTGAATGCGCGTGATGTGTTCGACGATCACGCGTTGCGTGCCGCCGGCCCAGCCGATGACGCGCAGGAAGAAAGCGCCTTGAGTGCCCTTCTCGAACCGACCCATCACCGTGTCCACGGTGTCCTCGAGCGGTAACCGCTCGACCTCCTCGGTGATCTCGTCGATCTCGATGCCCAAACCGCGGCCGATGAGGCGGATGTTGCCGCCCCACACCATCGTCGGGATCGAGGGCAGCAGCATCATCGGCGTCTCCTCCATCGGCCCGCCGAATCCGCAGGACACCTTCACCGCGTAGGGCTGGTCGTAGGTGGAGTAGTCGAAGATCTCCTGGCAGGTGATCGTGCGGATGCGGGTGCACAGACCGGCGGCCGTCACGGCCAGCGCGTCGTTGGCCCAGCCGGGGTCGACACCGCTTACCAGCAACGACGCTCCACCTTCTTCGGCGGCCGCGGTGAGGCGCTGCACCCACTCGGGCGGGGCGGACGCCGGGTCGTAGAGCGAGTACAGCGAGGGCGTGACGACGTGCGCGCCGGCACGAAGGCAACGCTCTATGTCGGTGACCGCATCGTCGGGCCGGATGTCACCGGAGGCCATGTAGGCCACCGCGTCTACGTGGCCCAGTACCGCGTCGACGTCGGTACTGGCCTCGATTCCCGTCGGCGCGTCCAGTCCGGCGAACGTCGCCGCATCCCGGCCCGCTTTGTCCGGCGACGAGGTGAGGACCGCCGTCAAACGCAACCCCGGAAACGCGGTGACGGACCTGATCGCCGTCGCGCCCATGTTGCCCGTTCCCCACACTCCGACACCGATGCTGGACACCATCTCTCCAACCCTAGACACCGAAACGTGACGATCATCACAAGGGGGTATAAGGCCAGCTCAGGCAGCGGATTGCCGCGAAAATCGAGGCCCGGCCAACTGCTGGGTTGGTTAGCGCGCAGAAATTGCTCACAGTGATCTTGCGTTGAAGTTACCGGGCGGTATAGTTAGCCGCAGTTACTGGTGGGTAACTTGCTGTGAGTACCCAACCGCATGTGGCGTTCTCGACGAGGAGGAAAAGTGAGCCACTACAAGAGCAATGTTCGCGACCAGGTGTTCAACCTGTTCGAGGTTCTCGGGGTCGACAAGGCGTTGGGTCAGGGTTCGTATGCCGACCTCGACGTCGAGACCGCCGTCGACATGCTGGGCGAGATCGCCCGGCTCGCGGAGGGCCCCGTCGCGGCGTCCTTCGAAGAGGGTGACCGCAACCCGCCCGTCTTCGATCCGAAGACCCACACGGTGACGCTGCCCGAGGCGTTCAAGAAATCCGTCCGCGCCGTCGTCGAGGGTGGCTGGGACAAGCTGTCCGTCAGCGAGGAGCTCGGCGGAACGCCGATGCCCAGCGCGCTGTCGTGGGCCCTGCAGGAGCACATCCTCGGCGCCAACCCGGCCGTCTACATGTACGCGATGGGCGCCGGATTCGCCGACATCTTCTACCACCTCGGCACCGAAGAGCAGAAGAAGTGGGCCATGATCGCCGCCGAGCGTGGCTGGGGCTCCACCATGGTGCTGACCGAGCCCGACGCGGGCTCCGATGTGGGCGCAGGCCGCACCAAGGCCGTCCAGCAGCCCGATGGCACGTGGCACATCGACGGCGTGAAGCGTTTCATCACCTCGGCCGATTCGGACGACCTGTTCGAGAACATCATGCATCTGGTGCTGGCACGCCCCGAGGGTGCAGGCCCGGGTACCAAGGGTCTGTCGCTGTTCTTCGTGCCGAAGTTCCACTTCGATCCCGAGACCGGTGAGCCCGGCGAGCGCAACGGCGTCTTCGTCACCAACGTCGAGCACAAGATGGGCCTGAAGGTCTCGGCCACCTGTGAGCTCTCGCTCGGCCAGCACGGCACCCCCGCCGTCGGTTGGCTCGTCGGCGAGGTACACGACGGCATCGCGCAGATGTTCGACGTGATCGAGCAGGCCCGAATGATGGTGGGCACCAAGGCTATTGCCACGCTGTCGACCGGCTACCTGAACGCGCTGGAGTACGCCAAGTCGCGCGTGCAGGGTGCCGACCTGACCCAGATGACCGACAAGACCGCGCCGCGCGTGACCATCACGCACCACCCGGACGTGCGTCGCTCGCTGATGACCCAGAAGGCCTACGCCGAGGGTCTGCGCGCGCTGTACCTGTTCACCGCCACGCACCAGGACGCCGAGGTGGCCAAGGCCATTCACGGCATCGAGCCGGAACTGGCCGTCAAGGTCAACGACCTGATGCTCCCGATCGTCAAGGGTGTCGGCTCGGAGCAGGCCTACGCGAAGCTGACCGAGTCGCTGCAGACGTTCGGCGGATCGGGCTTCCTGCAGGACTACCCGATCGAGCAGTACATCCGCGACGCCAAGATCGACTCGCTGTACGAGGGCACCACCGCCATCCAGGCGCAGGACTTCTTCTTCCGCAAGATCGTCCGCGACAAGGGTGTGGCGCTGGCGCACGTGGCCGGCCAGATCGAGCAGTTCGTGAAGTCCGAGACCGGCAACGGGCGGCTGAAGTCCGAGCGTGCGCTGCTGGCGACCGCGCTGGAGGACGTGCAGGGCATGGCCGCCACGCTGACCGGCTACCTGATGGCCGCGCAGGACGATGCCGCGAGCATCTACAAGGTGGGCCTCGGCTCGGTGCGCTTCCTGATGAGCGTCGGCGACCTGATGCTCGGCTGGCTGCTGCAGCGCCAGGCCGCGGTGGCGATCGAGAAGCTCGACGCCGGCGCGACCGGTGACGAGCGGGCCTTCTACGAGGGCAAGCTCGCTGTCGCGTCGTTCTTCGCGAAGAACATGCTGCCGATGCTGACCAGCACCCGCGCGATCCTCGACAACCTCGACAACGAGGTCATGGAGCTGGACGAAGCGGCCTTCTAGACCGCCTCATCCACGAGACGCCCCCGGACTCTTCCCGGGGGCGTCTTGCGTTGCCTGGGCGTGGGGCCCCCACGAAGTAGGGGACAGACGCGAACTCGCATGTTGTCGCGGCGTGTCGGCGTGAGTTCGCGTCTGGTCGCGGGAAGAACTCAGCCCAGTGAGCGGAGGAAGGCCCGGGTGCGGTCCCGCACCTCCGGATCGGCCGCGAAGACAGCGGCGACGAACTCGTCGACACCCGCCGACCCGAGGTCGGCGAGCCGGTCACGCACCGTCGCCTCGTCGCCGATGATCGCCGCGTCCTGCGGCCCGGCATACCCCTCGCGATCGAGCATCGCCCGATACGACGGCAGCGTGCCGTAGATCGCGAACTGTTCGGCGGCCTCCGCGCGCAACGCGTCGGGATCGTCGGTCACCGCGATCGGCAGCGCCGCGACGACGCGCACCGCATCCTCCGGGCGGCCCGCATCCGCGGCGGCCTGCCGCAGCGACGGGCTGACGTGCCCGCTCAGCGTCGCCGGTCCCGTCATCCACGTACACGTGCCCGACGTCCGTCGCCCCGCCAACCGCAGCATCTGCGGCCCCAGTGCGGCGATGTACACGTCGGGGCGCGGCGCTCCGGGCACCACCAGCGCCCCGCGCGTCGTCACCGTCTCACCGGAGGCGGCGGCCTGTTCGCCGGCCAGCAGAGGTAGCAACCCGTCCAGGTACTCGTTGAGCCGTCGCACCGGCTTGTCCCACGGGATGCCCCACATTCCCTCCGTCACGGCGGCGTGGGTCATGCCGAGGCCGAGCACGAACCGGCCCTGGGAGGCGAGGCTGACGGTCAGCGCGGCCTGCGCCATGTGCATGGGGTGTTGGTTCTGGATCGGGATGACGCCGCTGGCCGCCTCGATCGTGTCGACCTCGCGCAGCGCGATGGCCAGGACGGTCAGGAGGTCGGGCTCGTGGGGCAGCTGGCTCATCCAGACGCGGCCGAAGCCCTCGTCGCGCAGCTGCGTGAGGTAGGCGATGGTGGCGTCGATGGGCGAACCGCCGGCGAGGCCGGAGAGCTGTCCGAACATGCTGATCTGCATGCTCAAAATGTAAGAGCCCCGTGTTGCCGTCGGGTCGGGGGGTCAGACGGCAACACGGAGCTATCAGGTGTATCGACGACCCCCGCCGAGGCGTTACAGCGTCGCGGAAAAACTTTTCGCCTGTTTCGGCGCGGCTCCGATCGGTACGAGTTCCCCCGGTCCCGTCGGGCATATCGTCGCAGGATGAGCAGCCCGCGGATCCGGATCGCCGTCCTGGACGATTACCAGGGCGTCGCGCTGACCTCGGCCGACTGGTCACCGGTCACCGCGCGCGCCGACGTCACCACGTTCTCTGACCATGTGTCCGACGAGGACGATCTGGTGGCCAGGCTCGCGCCATTCGACGTGATCTTCGTGATGCGCGAACGCACACCGCTGCCGCGCACGGTCCTCGAGCACTTGCCCCGGCTGAAGATGATCGCATCGACCGGTCCCACCAATGCGTCGATCGACATGGCGGCCGCCCAGGAGCTGGGCATTCACGTCAGCGGTACCGGCGGCAGCGTGGCATCGACGGTCGAACTCACCTGGGCGCTGATCCTGGCGGCGTCACGGCACCTAATCGCCGAGAGCCGGTCGATCGCCGATGGCGGGTGGCAGACGACGGTCGGCCTCGAACTGGATCGCCGGGTGCTGGGCGTGCTCGGCCTCGGGCGGATCGGGTCGCGGGTCGCCCGCATCGGGGCGGCCTTCGGCATGGACGTGGTGGCGTGGAGTGAGAACCTCACCCCCGTGGCTGCGAGCGCGGCAGGAGCGCGCTACCTGCCGCGCGAGGAGTTCTTCGCCACCGCCGACGTGCTGACCGTGCATCTGAGGCTGAGCGAACGGTCTCGCGGGCTGATCGGCGCCGCGGAACTGGCCGCGATGAAGCCGACTGCGCTGCTGATCAACACGTCGCGCGGACCGATCGTCGACGAGGCCGCGCTGGTCGATGCCCTGACCTCGGGTGCCATCGCCGGTGCCGGTCTCGACGTTTTCGACACCGAGCCGCTGCCCGCGGCGCACCCGTTGCGCACGATGGCGACCGTGACGGCCACGCCGCACATCGGCTACGTGGCCGACCGGTCCTACCGGATTTTCTTCCGCGACGCCGTCGCCGCGATCACCGAATGGCTCGATGGTCTCTAGCGCCGAGATCGACGAAAAGGCGACCTCGTCTCGCACTTTCCCGCCCAAACGTTGGTTTGGGCGTAGTGGAAGCTAGGCCTCGAGGATTGCGGTGACGCCCTGGCCGCCCGCTGCGCACACCGAGATCAGGCCACGGACCGGCTGACCCGTCTCCTTCTTCTTCTCGTTGAGCTGCTTGGCCAGCTGCGCCACGATGCGCCCGCCGGTTGCTGCGAACGGGTGCCCGGCCGCCAGCGACGAGCCGTTGACGTTCAACTTCGACCGGTCGATCGAGCCGAGCGCGGCATCGAGGCCGAGGCGCTCCTTGCAGTACTCCTCGGACTCCCAGGCCGCCAGCGTGGCCAGCACCACCGACGCGAACGCCTCGTGGATCTCGTAGAAGTCGAAGTCCTGCAGCGTCAGGCCGTTGCGGGCCAGCAGCCGCGGCACCGCGTACGTCGGTGCCATCAGCAGCCCGTCGCGGCCGTTGACGTAGTCCACCGCGGCGGTCTGGCCGTCGACGAAGTAGGCCAGCACCGGGATGGACCGTGCGGCCGCCCACTCCTCGGAGGCGAACAGCGCCACGGATGCACCGTCGGTCAGCGGGGTCGAGTTGCCCGCGGTCATCGTCGCGTCGCCGTTGCGTACGCCGAACACCGGCTTGAGCTTGGCGAGCTTCTCCGGCGACGAGTCGGGCCGCAGGTTGTTGTCGCGGTAGAGCCCGAGGAACGGGCTGACCAGATCGTCGAAGAAGCCGCGGTCGTAGGCGGCGGCCATGTTGCGATGGCTCGCGGCAGCCAGTTCGTCCTGGTCGACGCGCTTGACGCCCATCTCCTTGGCCGTCACCGCGGCGTGCTCGCCCATCGACATGCCGGTACGCGGCTCGCTGTTGACGGGGATCTCGATGCCGAGCGCCGCGGGCAGCTTGCCCACCAGCTTGAGTCGGTCGACGTTGGACTTGGCCCGGCGCAGGCTCAGCAGCACCCCGCGCAGGTCGTCGCCGAGCGCGATCGGGGCGTCAGACGCGGTGTCCACCCCGCCCGCGGCGGCGACCTCGTAGCGGCCCGCGGCGACGCCGTCGGCGGCCGCGATGGCGGCCTGCAGACCGGTGCCGCAGGCCTGCTGCAGGTCGAACGCCGGCGTGTAGGAGGACAGCGAGCTACCCAGCACGCATTCGCGCATGAGATTGAAGTCGCGGCTGTGCTTGAGCACGGCGCCGCCGATCACCGCGTCCAGGGCCTCGCCCTTCAGGTCGAAGCGTTCGGCCAGCCCGTCCAGGACGGCGGTGAACATGTCCTGGTTGGACGCGTTCGCGTACGCGCCGTCCGAGCGCGCGAACGGTATCCGGTTGCCTCCGAGGATGGCTACCCGTCGGGTTGTCTTGTCGGCCACGTCTGCCTCCCGGCGTCGCGAGGGTGGTTGGTGTCGAGGGTCATACTACCCACCGTTCTTACTCTGGAGTAAGTTCGTGATGGATACGACAGTGCTGGGTAACCCCACCACCGTCCACAGTCATGTACCCGGATTCTCGAAAGGCAGCGCCGTGGCTACCGATCTCCTCTCCCAAGTCGTCAACTCCGGACCGGGATCCTTCCTGGCCAAGCAGCTGGGCGTACCGCAGCCCGAACCGCTGCGCCGCTACAAGGCCGGCGAACCGCCGCTGGCGGGCTCGCTGCTGATCGGCGGTGAAGGCCGCGTGGTCGAGCCGCTGCGGGCCGCCCTGGCCGAGGACTACGACCTGGTGGTGAACAACCTCGGCGGTCGCTGGGCGGACAAGTTCGGCGGTCTGGTGTTCGACGCCACCGGCATCACCCAGCCGGAAGGCCTCAAGGCGCTCTACGAGTTCTTCACCCCGTTGCTGCGCAACCTCGGCCACTCGGGCCGGGTGGTCGTCATCGGCACCACCCCCGAGGAGATCAGCGACGTCCACGAGCGCACCTGCCAGCGCGCGCTCGAGGGGTTCACCCGCTCGCTGGGCAAGGAGCTCCGCAACGGCGCCACCATCGGCCTGGTCTACCTGCACCCCGACGCGAAGCCGGCAGCCACCGGCCTGGAGTCGACGCTGCGCTTCCTGCTGTCGGCGAAGTCGGCCTACGTGGACGCGCAGGTGTTCCGGGTCGGTGCGGCAGACGCCACCCCGCCCGCGGACTGGGACAAGCCGCTCGACGGGAAGGTCGCCGTGGTCACCGGCGCCGCCCGCGGAATCGGCGCGACGATCGCCGAGGTGTTCGCCCGCGACGGGGCCAAGGTGATCGCGGTGGACATCGAAGGAGCTGCCGAGCCGCTTGCCGAGCTGGCCACCAAGATCGGCGGCACCGCGCTGACGCTCGACGTGACCGCCGCCGACGCCGTGGACCGCATCACCGAGCACGTCACGCAGCACTACGGCGGCACGCTGGACATCCTCGTCAACAACGCCGGCATCACCCGCGACAAGCTGCTGGCCAACATGGACGAGAGCCGCTGGGACTCCGTGATCGCGGTGAATCTGCTTGCCCCGCTTCGCCTGGCCGAGGGCCTGGTGGGCAACGGGACGATCGGCGACGGCGGCCGTATCGTCGGGCTCTCCTCGATGGCCGGCATCGCGGGCAACCGCGGGCAGACCAACTACGCCGCGACCAAGGCCGGCATGATCGGGCTGACTGACGCACTGGCCCCGCAGTTCGGCGAGAAGAACATCACGATCAATGCGATCGCTCCCGGCTTCATCGAGACCAAGATGACGGACGCGATCCCGCTGGCCACCCGCGAGGTGGGGCGCCGGCTCAACTCCCTGTTCCAGGGTGGTCAGCCCGTCGACGTCGCCGAAGCCATCGCCTACTTCGCGAGCCCGGCGTCGAATGCCGTGACGGGCAACACGATTCGCGTGTGCGGCCAAGCACTGCTGGGGGCCTGACGTGAGCGAGGGCGAGCAGCCGTCGGGGCTGCGCAACCTGGTCCTGGCCGCTGCGGGCGCGCTGCCGTTCGTCCCGCGCGGGGACACCCTGCCCGAGCGCCGGCTCACGGTCGACGAGCTCAGCATCGATCCGGCGCACGTCGCGGCGTACGCCAGCGCCACCGGCTTGCGGTTCGCGAACACGGTGCCGCTGACCTACCCGTTCGCGTTGACGTTCCCGACGGTGATGGCGCTGATCACGGGGTTCGACTTCCCGTTCGCCGCCATGGGTTCGGTGCACGTGGAGAACCGCATCACCCAGTACCGTCCGATCGCGGTGACCGACACCGTCTCGGCTGCAGTGCATGCCGAGAACATGCGTGAGCACCGCCGCGGGCTGCTGGTCGACGTGATCACCGACGTCACGGTCGGCAACGAGACGGCCTGGCATCAGGTCACCACGTTCCTGCACCAGCAGCGCACCAGCCTGTCCGACGAACCGAAACCGCCGCCGGCTAAGCAGCCCAAGCTGGGCCCGCCGAACGCGGTGCTGTCGGTCACGCCCGGCCAGATCCGGCACTACGCGTCCGTCGGCGGTGACCACAATCCGATCCACACCAACGCGATCGCAGCCAAGCTGTTCGGTTTTCCGACCGTCATCGCTCACGGAATGTGGAGCGCGGCAGCCGTTTTGGCGAACATCGAAGGGCAGCTGCCGGATGCGGTCACGTACTCGGTCAAGTTCGCCAAGCCCGTCGTGCTGCCCGCCAAGGCCGGGCTGTACGTGGACCGGCACGGCGACGGGTGGGAGTTGACGCTGCGGCACCTGAGCAAGGGACATCCGCACCTCACAGGCACCGTCTCACCGGCCTGAGCGGCTCAGGTCTGTGAGACGGCCTCGGCGTCGGGGAACGCGTCGGACGGTGCCTCCGACGGCGCTGGGGCGCCCTTGAGGCCCAGCCAGAACAGGTCGATCATCAGTGCCGCGGCCTCATCGACGTCGGCGTCCCCGGTGCTGACCCGCGAGGCCACCGCCTCGCCGGCACCCACCAGGGCGACGGCCATCATGTCGAAATCGGTGTTCGGACCGGGGAACCGGGTGCCCGAGCGCAGCAACCGGCCGACGAGTTCGATGATGCGCTCGCGCCCTTCGCGCACGGTGTGGGCGAACCGTTGCGAGCTCGTAGCCTGGGTGTAGAGCACCATCCAGGACGAACGGTTCTCGTCGATGTACTTGAGGAACGCCAGTACAGCGCTGCGCAGCAGCTCTTTCGGTGGGTCGTCGAAGTCGATCTTGTCGCGCACCTCGTCGACGAACCGGGCCAGCTCACGGTCGAGGCAGGCAGCGAACAGCTCTTCCTTGGAGCCGTAGTACAGGTACAGCATCGGCTTGCTGATCTGTGCCTCGGCGGCGATCGCGTCCATCGATGTCTCGTGGTAGCCGTTCACCGAGAAGATCTGCACGGCTGCGTCGAGCATCTGCTGCTCGCGGACGGCGCGAGGCAAGCGCTTGGTCCCACCTGCCATGACGCGCCTTTCTCGTCTGAGAGCCAACATGCCTACCAACACAGGGTAAGCATTGGCTGACGAATCAGCCGCCGCAGCGCGGTGAGGGCCCCTTCAGAGCGGCCAATCGGGTCACCGACGCGTCAACGGCAGAGGAGGACAATTCGCCCGCCGCGACAGCCTTCTCGAGCCGGTCCAGCACCGCGGGCACCTCGGTCGTGGTGATCCACAGCGCGACGTCCGCGCCGGCCTGCAGGGAACGCAGCACCGCGTCGGCGACGCCGAACCGGTCTGAGATGGCCTTCATGCTGGACAGATCGTCGGTGAACACCACGCCGCCGAACGGCGGGCCGCCGTAGTCACCGGAGCGCAGCAGCGCGTAGGCAGCAGGGCTGAGGCTGGCGGGTTCGCTGCCGGTGAGGCCCGGCACCTCCATGTGGCCGACCATCACGGCCACAGGTCCCTGCGCCGTCAACGTCCGGTAGGGCACGAGGTCGCCTGCCTGCAGATCCGCCAGAGGCGGGGTGACCACGCTGCCGGCGTGCGAATCACCGGAGCCGTGCCCGTGGCCGGGGAAGTGCTTGAGCACCGGGAGCAGGCCGGCGTCGCGCAGCCCGCGGGCGTAGGCGCCTGCGTAGTCGGTGACGGTGGCGGGGTCGGCGCCGAAGGAGCGGTCACCGATCACGGTGTCGTCGGGGGCGTCGGTGACGTCGACGACGGGCGCGAAGTCGATGGTGATGCCCATGCCGCGCATCTGGCGGCCCCGGTCGAGCGCGATCTGGTAGACCTGCTCGGGCGTGTCGGTCGCGGCCAGTGTCCGGGGAGCGGGCTGGCTGCCGATCAGCTTCGCCAGCCGGGACACCCGGCCGCCCTCCTCGTCCACGCTGACCGCCAGCGGCAGCGGCCCCGCGTTGGCGGCGATGTCGGTGAGCGAGCCGTCGGAGAGCATCGACAGGTCCGTCCAGCTGCCGATCATGATGCCGCCGACATGCTGGCTGTCGACGACCGCGCGGGCGTCGGCCGCGCCGGTCACCCCGACCATCAGCAGCTGGGCCAGCTTGTCGCGGGTCGACATGGCCGCCACTGCCGCGGCGGGATCGCCACATGCGGGCGCCGGGGCCTGCGGGGGCGCGATGCCCGGCTGCGGACCGGCAGCCTGGGCGACGGTCGAGGCCGTCGGCGACTCGGCGGGCGGGTTGGCGTCCGAGGAGGCGCATCCGGCCAGCAGCACCGATGTCGCGAGAATTCCGGTCAGGGTCCTGAGTGCGCTTCTCGAAACAACCATCGGGCTCGACCCTAACTGCAAGGCATCCCCAGCCATAGTCTGAGGGGAAACCGGCGCGAGGAGGAGGACCGAATGCCAGGCGAGGAGACCGTCGTGCTCATCGCCTTCGACGGGTCCCCGACGGCACGCCGCGCGGTGGAGCACGCCAGCCGGTTCCTGACCGTCGATCGTGCGGTCGTGCTGACGGTCTGGGCGCCGATCGACCGCGGCTCGCCCCCGGTCTCCTATGACCTGGACGGGCCACCCGATCCGCCGGCCGCCGACGAGATCGACATGGCACTGGCCGAGGCGCAGCGCACCAACGCCGACGGTGTCGCGCTGGCGGCGGCGGCCGGTCTGCCCGCCGAACCGATGTGCACAGCGCAGACCTCCACGGTGTGGGCGACGATCATCGCGGCGGCCGACGAGGTCGACGCCGATCTGATCGTCACGGGAACGCGTGCGATCACGGGTTTCCGCGCGCTGGTGCAGTCCAGCGTCGCCGACCACGTGCGGCGCCGAGGACACCGCCCGGTGCTCATCGTGCCCCCGGAGCTGGAGAGTCGCCCGTGCTAGTTTGTGGCCCATGGATCGGTTCCTCGTACCTGCGGCGGCCAGCGTCGTCGTCGGCCTGCTGTTGGGCGCGGCGGCCGTGTTCGGGGTCACGCTGATGGTCCAGCAGGACACCAGGCCCCCTCTGCAAGCGGGCGATCCTGCGTCCGCGGTGCTCAACAGGGTCGAGTACGGCGACCGTAGCTGAGCCGACAACCCTGCCGCTGTCGCGGCGCTGGTTGTGGGTGGCCGCCGCGGCGGCACTGGTCCTGACGTTCGCCCAGTCCCCCGGCCAGATCTCCCCGGACACCAAGCTCGATCTCACCGCCAATCCGCTGCGCTTCCTGACGCGCGCGTTCACGCTGTGGAACAGCGAGCTGCCCTTCGGTCAGGCGCAGAACCAGGCGTACGGCTATCTGTTCCCGCACGGCACGTTCTTTCTCGCCGGTGACCTGCTCGGGGTGCCCGGGTGGATCACCCAGCGGCTGTGGTGGGCGATGTTGCTGGTGGCCGGGTTCTGGGGCGTGCTGCGCGTCGCCGAGGCCCTACAGATCGGCACCACCACCTCGCGGGTGATCGGCGCTCTGGCCTTCACGCTGTCCCCGCGGGTGCTGACGACGATCGGGGCGATCTCATCGGAGACGCTGCCGATGATGCTGGCGCCGTGGGTGTTACTGCCGGTCATCATGGCTCTTCAGGGCGGGACGGCAGGGGTGGGAAAGACAGGGGGTGATCCGCGGGTCCGTCTGCTGGCCGCGCGCTCGGCAGGGGCGATCGCGCTGATGGGTGCGGTCAACGCGGTCGCGACGCTGACGGCGTGCCTGTGCGCGGTGGTGTGGCTGGCGTGCCACCGACCGGGGCCGACATGGCGGCGCTTCGTGGCGTGGTGGCTGCCGTGCGTGGCCCTTGCGGTGGCGTGGTGGGTGGTCGCGCTGCTGCAGCTGGGCCGCATCAGCCCGCCGTTCCTCGACTTCATCGAGTCGTCGGGTGTGACGACACAGTGGATGTCACTGACCGAGATGCTGCGCGGCACGGGCGCCTGGACGCCGTATGTGGCACCGACCGCGACTGCGGGGTCGACGCTGGTGACCGCCTCGGCCGCCGTCCTGGCGACGACGCTCGTCGCGGCGGGCGGGCTGGCGGGCCTGGCGTTGCGGAGCATGCCGGCGCGGGGGCGGCTGGTGACGATGCTGCTGGTGGGAGTCGTGCTGCTGGCTGCCGGTTATTCCGGCGGGCTCGGTTCGCCGATCGCGGCGCAGGTTCAGGCATTTCTCGACGGCGACGGCACCCCGCTGCGCAACCTGCACAAACTCGAGCCGTTGCTGCGGTTGCCGCTGGCGCTGGGGATCGCGCACCTGCTGGGCCGGCTCCCGCTGCCGGGCAGCGTGCCGCGGCCGGTGTGGCGGCGCGCGTTCGCCCACCCCGAGGACGACAAGCGGGTGGCCGTCGGAGTCGTGGTGCTGGCTGCGTTGGTCGCGGCGACATCGCTGGCGTGGACGGGTCGGTTGACGCCGCCGGGGACGTTCGACGCGATCCCGCAGTACTGGCATGACACGGCGGCGTGGCTCGACGAGCACGATGCCGGGGGACGTGTCCTCGTCGCCCCGGGTGCGCCGTTCGCGACCCAGGTGTGGGGCAACAGCCACGACGAGCCGCTGCAGGTGCTCGGCGAGAGTGCTTGGGGGGTGCGGGATTCGATCCCGCTGACCCCGCCGGAGACCATCCGGGCGCTCGATTCGGTGCAGCGGCTCCTCGCCGCGGGCCGGCCCTCCGCCGGGCTCACCGACACCCTTGTGCGGCAGGGTGTTTCGTATGTGGTGGTGCGCAACGACCTGGACCAGGACAGCAGATCGGCGCGCCCGATCCTGGTGCACCGGGCCATCGACGGCTCGCCGGGCCTGACCAAGGTGGCCGAGTTCGGCGACACGGTGGGCCCGGGCACGCTGGAGGGCTTCATCACCGACAGCGGGCTGCGGCCCCGCTATCCCGCCGTGGAGATCTACCGCGTGGCCGGCCCCCCTGACGCGATGGCGCCCTATGTCGTCGACGCCGACGCCATGCCCCGTGTCGACGGCGCACCGGAATCGTTGCTGCGTCTCGACGAACGCCGCCGCCTGACCGGCCGGCCCCCGCTCGGCCCTGCCCTGCTCACCCAGGATGCGCTGCGCGCCGGGCTGACGGCCCCGCTGGTGACGGTCACCGACACCCCGATGGCACGGGAGACCGACTACGGCCGGGTGGACGATCACAGCTCGGCGGTCCGCGCCCCCGGCGACGCCCGCAACACCTTCAACCGCGTGCCCGACTATCCGTCGCGCGACGCCACGCCCGTGAAGGGTGCGTGGGACGGCGGCCGGATCACGGTGTCGAGTGCAGCGTCGGATTCCACTGCGCTGCCCAATGTCTCACCGGCGTCGGGTCCCCCGGCCGCGATCGACGGCGACTCGTCGACGAGCTGGGTGTCCAATTCCTTGCAGAGCGCGATCGGGCAGTGGCTGCAGATCGATTTCGACCACCCCGTCACCAATGCGACGTTGACGCTGACTCCGAGCGCCACCGCACTCGGGGCGCAGGTCCGCCGGGTCGAGGTGTCCACGGTCACCGGGACCAGCACGGTGCGGTTCGACGAGCCGGGCAAACCGCTCACCGTCGCACTGCCGTACGGCGAATCGCCGTGGGTGCGCATCACCGCGGTGGCCACCGACGACGGCTCCCCCGGCGTGCAGTTCGGCATCACCGACCTGTCGGTCACGCAGTACGACGCGAACGGTTTCGCCCACCCGGTGAACCTGCGCCATACCGCTGAGGTACCCGGTCCGCCGCCC
Organism: Mycobacterium sp. IDUB_5; assembly: GCF_055419565.1. Lineage (NCBI taxonomy): Bacteria > Bacillati > Actinomycetota > Actinomycetes > Mycobacteriales > Mycobacteriaceae > Mycobacterium > Mycobacterium sp. IDUB_5. The sequence continues at coordinate 342,123 of NZ_JBVAXX010000001.1, read as the reverse complement.
GGTTCGACTGTGGCGCAATGGGATCTGGGCACCGAACTGCTGGGCCGCCTGGGCTGCGCGTCGAGTGACACCGGCCTGCGGTGTGCGGCCGCGATGGCGCTGGCTTCCGAGGAGCCGGTCAACCTGAGCCGTACCCTCACGGTGCCGAGCCCCGTGGAGGTCACGCCGACGGTGTGGGTGCGCGCCCGCCAGGGCCCCAAGCTCGCCGACCTGATCGCCCAGCCCGACACCACCCGCGCCGGCGGCGACGCCGACCTGATCGATGTGCTGGGTTCGGCCTACGCGGCCACCGACGGTGATCCCGGCACCGCATGGACGGCACCCCAGCGCGTGACCCAGCCGCGCTCGCCCGCCACTTTGGTACTCAAACTGCCGTCCGCACAGCCTGTGTCGTCACTACGGGTGACACCGAGCGAGTCGACGCTGCCCGCGCATCCGACGCTGATCGCTGTCGACCTGGGCGGCGGACCCGAGGTGCGCCGCCTCACCGACGGCACCGAGACGCTACGGCTGGCGACCCGGGTGACCGACACGATCACGATCTCCCTGCTTGACTGGCACGACGTGATCGACCGCACTGCACTGGGTTTCGACCAGCTCAAACCGCCGGGTCTGGCCGAGGTGGTCGCCCTGGATCCGCGGGGCCGGCCCATCGGCGCGGCGGATGCCGCCGAGAACCGCACCCGCACGATCACACTCGGGTGCGGCCAGGGTCCGATCATCGCCGTCGCCGGGCAGTTCATCCAGACCTCGGTCCGCACCACCGTCGGCGCCCTGCTCGACGGCGCCCCGATCCCCGCTGCACCCTGTCGCTCCGGGCCGATCGCGCTGCCCGCAGGACAGCAGGAGCTGGTGATCAGCCCCGGAGCGGCTCTCGTGGTCGACGGTGTCGCGCTCGACACCCCCCAGGCTGGTGAGATCCGCTCGGCAGCAGAGCAGTCCGTCGACACCGAGCAGTGGGCCAACGATCGCAGGCAGGTCGGCGTCGCACCGTCGGACCGCGAGCGGGTGCTGGTGGTGCCCGAGAGCATCAATCCCGGGTGGTCGGCCCGCGGCCCGGACGGCACGGCGCTGCGCGCCATCACCGTCAACGGCTGGCAGCAGGGCTGGCTGGTGCCGCCGAGCGCTGGTGGTGCCGTGACGATGGAGTTCACCGCCAACACCCCGTATCGGGCCGGCCTGGTCGGTGGTCTGGCCCTGTTGCCGCTGCTGTTCGCGCTGGCCGTCGTCCCGATGCGACGGCGTACCGCACCCAGAGCTCCTGCGCAGACGTGGGCACCCGGCCTGGTCGCCATCGGCGTCGCCGCCACCGTGGCCGCGACGGTGATCGCGGGGCCTGTCGGCACGGTAGTGGCCGCGGCCGCGTTCACCGCGCGTTTCCTGCTGCGCCGCCGAGAAGCGCTGTGTGACAACATCACCGTCGTCGCGGCCGCCGGTGGGCTGACACTGGCCGGCGCCGTGCTCAGCATGTACCCGTGGCGCTCGGTCGACGGCTACATCGGCCATTCGCCGTGGGTGCAGTTGCCGGCACTGGTCTCCGTCGTGGCGGTCGCCGTCTCCGCGATTCCCCGCCGTACCGAAACGCCCACCCCGCAGGATGGCTGACATGAGCTCACCCGTCCCTCCGATCAGCACCCAGGTCTCGGCGCTCGCCGTCCGGGGCCCCGACGCCCCTGCCGTCACCTGCGCCGGCGTCACCGTGACCCGGGCCGACCTGGACGCGGTCACGAACCGCCTGGCACGGGGTCTGGCGTCGCTGGGGGTGGGTGTCGGCGATTACGTGACGATCGTGCTGCCCAACTCGCTGGACTGGGTCTACGCGGTGTTGGCCTGCTGGAAGCTGGGCGCGATACCGCAACCGCTGTCCGCGCGGCTGCCCGATGCCGAGTTGGCCGACCTGCTCGAACTGCGGCGGCCCGCTGTGCTGATCGGGCGCGCAGACCCGGCCGGAGTCACACCTGATACGACAGTTGCTGTGGCGCAGGATTTTTCGGATGCGCCCGTGCCGGAGGCGGTGTCACCGGTGTGGAAGTCGATGGCCTCGGGGGGCAGCACCGGGCGGCCCAAACTGATCGAAGCGGGGGGAGACAGCCGCATCCCCGCGGCGATCGGCACCCCGTTGGGCGCCCAGGACGGCGACGTGTCGCTGATCTCGGTGCCGCTGAGCCACAACACCGGGTTCACGACGTTCGCGGTGGGTCTGCTGCAGGGGCACCACCTGGTCGTGATGCCGCGGTTCGATCCGCACGATTTCCTGCGGCTGGTCACCGAGCACCGGGTGACGTTCCTGACCACGGTGCCGACGATCATGCAGCGCCTGCTGCCGGTGTACCGGGAGAATCCCGAGGCCTACGACCTGTCGTCGATCCGCCGGTTCTGGCATCTCGCGGCGCCCTGCCCGCCGGCGGTCAAGCGCGCCTGGATCGACCTGCTCGGGCCGGAGGTGGTCTGGGAGCTCTACGGCGGCACCGAGCTGCAGGCGCTGACGTTCATCTCCGGCGAGCAGTGGCTGACACACCCGGGCTCCGTCGGCGTCGTGGTCGCCGGTGAGATGACGGTGCTCGACGACGACGGCAACGTCTGCCCGCCCGGGGTGCCCGGCGAGATCTACATGCGGCGCGACGCGGGATCGCGGCCCACCTACCGCTACGTGGGCAGCACCGCCAAGAGCCGTGACGGCTGGGAGTCCCTCGGCGATCTGGGCTATTTCGACAATGACGGCTTTCTCTACCTGACCGACCGCCGCGTCGACATGTTCACCGTCGGCGGCCGCAACGTCTACCCCGCCGAGATCGAATCGGCCCTCGCCGAACATCCTCGGGTGCTGTCCAGCCTCGCCGTCGGCGTACCGGACGAGGACCTGGGTCAGGTGCCCTACGTCCTGGTACAGGCGCCGGGGCTCACCGCCGACGACGTCACGGCGTTTCTGGCCGGGCGGCTCGCGCCCTTCAAGATCCCGCGCACCGTCGAGCTCACCGACCGTCCGTTGCGCGACGATGCGGGCAAGGCGCGCAGGTCGGCCGTTCGGGACGAGATCATCTCGCGACGGCTGGCTCGGTGACATCGTCGACAGAGCGGTCGAGCGGCGTGGGGTCGTTGCGGCGCTCCCAGCGGCGCAACGCGTTGCGGCACGGTGATTCGACCAGGGCATAGCTGACCGCTGCGATCGCGAACCCGAAGCCGACCGTCAGCAGCAGCACCGGTACGAAGTGGCCGTTGAACGCGAACTCGCCCAGCATCGGGAACACCATCGCCAGCGCGGCCAGATGCCACACGAACAACCCGTAGGACCAGCGGCCCAGCGTCACCATGACCGGATGCCCCAGCAGCCGGTGCGTAGTGTCGGGGCGGTCGAGAACCAGCGGCGCGAGCAATGCGCCCGCGACGATCGCGCCCATCGCGGTCTTCATCGTGACCTGGCCGATCGTGCCGAACTGCAGGCCCTCCCGGCCCGCGAGCGGCGAGGCCGCGACCAGGAACGCGGCCGCAGCGATACCGGCCGTCAGCACCCGGTTCCGGGCCACCCGGTGGGCGAGGCCGACGGGAGAGACGGTCAGCTCGGCGAGCACCATGCCCGCGGCGAACCAGGAGAAGAACGCCGGCGGCCAGTTCCACAGGTTGTGTCCGGAGTCGGGATCGAACGGGATACGCACCCAGAACAGGCTGGCGACGGCGGCGGCGAGGATGACCGGGATGCGGGCGCGGACCGGCACCCGGCGCACCAGCAGCGCCAGCAACGGCAGCGCGATGTAGAAGGCCACCTCGACCGACAGGCTCCACATCTGGGTCAGCCCGGCGGTCAATGTCAGCGGCACATAGATCTGGGTCAGAGTCAGATTGGACAGCCAGACCGTGGCGTCGGCCTTGGCGTCGGGCAGCAAGGTGAGGATCACCACGACCGCCACCAGGTAGCCCGGCATGATGCGGACGAAGCGGGACCGCAGGTAGTGGCCGGTGGCGGGGCGTTTCCTCAGACCGCGAGCGGCCGCGGCGTGACCGCGCCACAGCAGGAACCCCGACAACGCGAAGAACACGGCGACCGCCAGGTCGAAGCGGCCGAGCAGCCGGCCGGTGATCCCGGTGGTGTGGCCGGTCTGGAACGCGACGTGAGTGACGACGACGCCGATGGCCGCGCAGGCCCGCAGACCCTCGACGGCGGGCAGGAAGCTGCGCGTGCCGCCGACTTCTACCGACTTGGTGGTCGTCACGGCGACCAGTCTGCCGGACCCTGGCGTCGGTGCCCTCAGGCGGGGACGAGCCGCACCGGGAGGTGCTCGTGGCGGTGGATGATGTTGTTGACCGCCCAGGTCGGCTCGCCGACCAGCTCGATGCGCTTCACGCGGTCGAGCAGCGCCTGGAGCATGGCAGTGGTCTCCAGCCGGGCGAGTCCTTGACCGGCGCAGGCGTGCGCGCCGTTGCCGAACCCGACGTGGCGTCCGGCGTCGTTGCGGATGTCGAACGCATCGGGGGCACTCCATTCGCGTTCGTCGCGGTTGGCCGAGGCGTACAGCACCAGCACCCGAGCGCCCGCCGGAATGCTGGTCCCACCGATCTCTCTCTCCCTCAAAGCTTTTCGTGTGAAGGCACGCAGCGGCGATTCGAAGCGAACCACCTCGTTGACCGCATTGGCCAACCGCTGCGGTTCTTCTCTGAGCAGCTTCCATTGCTCGGGATGGGTGGCGAACAGGTAGAGCGCGCTGGAGATGGCGCTGACCGTGGTGTCGAGCGACGGCGCGATGTAGTCGATGAGCAGCGGCGGCACCTCGTCGGCGCTGAGCGTGCCTTCATCGACAGCGGTCAGCAGTTCGTGGGCCATGCTGCCGGGCAGCACGTTGCGTTCCCGCACGACGCGACGAGCGAAGCGCAGCATCTGCAGGCTACGCGGCAGGGCTTTGAGCGCCTGGACATTGGCCGGTCCGAGGATGTCGAATGTCGCTGCACCCCAGTCGAGTAGATGCTCACGCTCCTCACGGGGCCATCCCACCAGATCGGGCACGACGGCCAGCGGAAGCGCGGTGGCCAGATCGGCGACGCCGTCCACGGTGCCCCGCCGAACCGCCTCGTCGACGAGGGCCCGGGCCTGAGCCCCGACGTCGTCACCGAGCGCGCGCAGTGCCCTCGGCAACAACCGGTGGGCGACGAGTTTGCGGCGCCGGTCGTGCTCGGCGCCGTCGCTGTTGAGTGTCGTGCCGCGGGAGAGCCGATTGATCAGCGGGTTGGCCGCGACGCCGTGGCCGGACAGGTAGGTGCCGTCGTCGCGCAGGGTGGCCTTGCATTCTGCATAGCGGGGTAGGGCGTAGAGACGCTGGCGCGGCAGCCACACCACCGGCCCCAGCTCGCGGAGGGCGCGATAGTGCGGGTAGGGGTCGAGAATGGCGGCGCGCGTGTAGATGTCGGGTCGATAGACCGGCACCGCCGAGGGGCGACGGAACACGTGGTCAGTCCTCTCCGTAGTGGGCGTGGGTCGGGAGGAACAGTGGGAGCGCCCGGCACGCCGTGTCCAGGTCGCGGGTTGCGGTCATCACGGTGCGGTCGGGACGGACCACTGCCGCCGTGACGTGGTGATCGGCGAACCACCGGGCGAGCTCTGATCCTGGGGCCGCGTGCACCGTTCGCGCGCCACGGGCAGCTGCCATCTCCCGCTGCGCCGGGGTCGGCGCCACAGCGGAGAGCAGCCCAAAGCCGCAGCCGAGCTCATCATCCAGATGTAGGCCGTTGTCCAGCAACACATTCGGGCAGAGATGACCCGCAATGCCACGGGTACGGAGGGTGCGCTGCACCAGAGCCGACGAGCGCAACGCCGGGGTCTGCGAATCGGTGACCTTCGACCGGAGCCCGGGTATCAGTGGCAATCGCGGCAGCACGAGGGCCCGCACGGCGGCGCCGACGCGACCCCCGGCGGTCATGGCCCGTCCGACGTTGAGGGCCAGCCCGATCATGTGGCGGGCGTGCGGACGGCGCTCGGCCTCGTAGCTGTCGAGGACCGCGAGTGACAGGTCACCGCGGAGTACGCCGGCGATCTTCCACGCCAGGTTCATCGCGTCGCGCAGCCCGGCGCCCATGCCCTGGCCGATGAACGGCGGGGTCAGGTGGGCGGCATCGCCGAGGAGGAAGACGTTACCGCGCCGCCATCTGTCGGCGAGCTGGGCGCGAAACGTGTACTCCGCGGTACGAATCACCTGTAGCTCGGTGTCGGGAACGCCGCGGGTCCACGGCGCGATCAGCGGGCGTACCGCGGCCAGATCTGCGTAGTCGTCCACTGATTCGTGATCGAGAAGCCGGAACTCCCAGCGATATCGGGTGGTGCCGATCCTCATGTACGTGCCGGCGCGACCGCTGTCGCAGACCTGGTGCACCCCCTCCCACTGATGCAGGTCTGCGTCGGTGGCGATGTCGATCACCAGCCAGCGCTGCTCGAACTTCATGTTCCGCATCTGCGTACCGATTGCCGAGCGAACCACACTGTTGGCTCCGTCGCACCCGAGCACGAAGTCGGCGGTCATCACCGACTCCACACCGGACACCCGGTCCCGGACTCGCAGACGCACCGGACGCGCATCGGCAGCCACCTCCAGCACCTCCGTGTCACCCCGGAAGCACGCACGCGGATGACGCACCAGGTTCGCCCGGAGCACCTCTTCGAGCTCAGGCTGATCGAACATGTTGGCGGCGGGAAAACCGTTGCTAGTCAGAGCTATGTCTCTACGGAATTCGGCCAGCACCGCCATGGTGCGGTCGACCAGCCGGAGCCCGTGGGCTGGGCGGGAGATGCCGGCGAACTCCTCGGCCACCCCGAGCCGGGCCAGGATGCGGTAGACCTCGTCGTCGAGGTGGACCGCACGCGGCTGCGGATACACCTGTGCCCATCGGTCCAGCACGATGGTGTCGACACCGTACTGGGCAAGCAGGGTGGCGACGGTGATCCCGGTGGGGCCGCCGCCGACGACGACCACGGCGACGTGCTCGGGGGTCGCGCCGTCCGTCGTGCCCGTCATTGCTCGTCGATCTCGTAGTTCACCGAGAACGACTTCACCAGCCGTTCCACCGCGGAGCGGTCGGCGGTCGGGCCGAGAGTGATCGAAACGGCAGGAGCCCCGGCGGCGACGCGGCCGGCGACTCGCACCACCCCGGGTTGTTCGGCGAGCGCCTCGGTGAGGGCATGCTCGGCAGCCGTGGCGCGCAGTGGCACCTTGTAGGGCTTACCGACATCGGTCGTGGGTATCGCGTCGATGATGGTGACACTCTTAGGTTTTGCGGCTCGTTCGCTGATCGCCCCGGCGACGAACGAGACCAACTCATCCCCGGTGACGGCCGAGCCCGGACGCACGGTCACGAACCCGACGGGAACTTCACCGGAATGAGCATCGGGGCGCGCCACCGCGGCGGCGCCGGTCACGTCGGGATGACCCAGCAACGCGTCTTCGATCACCGCGGGATCGATGTTGTGGCCGCCGCGGATGATGAGGTCTTTGGCCCTCCCCGCGAGGTGGACGAAACCGTCGCCGTCGACGGCGCCGAGGTCACCGGTGTCGAGCCAGCCGTCGCGCAACGCACCGCGTCCGTCGAGCACGTAACCGTCCTCGGTGCGCGCGGTGACGTACCCGGGGAAGACCGTCGGCCCGGTGACGGCCAGCGTGCCGACCTGACCCGCCGGCAGGTCCGTCCAGGTGCCGTCCTCACTGACCGCGACGGCCTTCACCTGCTGGTAGGGCATCCGTTGGCCCACCGATCCGGGCCGAGGATGATCAGCGAAGCTGCGCGCGCTGGCGCAGGTGGCTTCGGTGAGTCCGTAGCCCTCCACCAAGGCGACCCCAGTGGCATCGAGGAAGTCCTGACGCACGGTGTCGGGCAGCGCCGAGGCGCCCGAGACCGCGGAGGTCAGCGTCGAGATGTCGGCGTCGACCGGGATCTGGGACAACACCGCGTAGACGGTCGGTACGGCGCTCATCGCCGCCAACCGGTAGTGCTCCACGATCCGCCAGAAGTTCTTGTACAGGCCCACGTCGCGATATCCCTGCGGGCCGGCCCACACCACGGGTTGGCCACGCAGCAGCGGTGCCAGCAGGGTGACGATCAGTGCGTTGACATGAAACAGCGGCAGGCCCGCGAAAACCACGGCATCGTCAGGGAGGTCAGCGCTGACGGCCACCATCCAGGCGTCGGCGACTTCGTTGCCGTGGGTGTGTGCAGCCAGTTTCGGCATGCCGGTGGTTCCACCGGTGTGAAACAGCGCGGCGAGGTCGCCCAGCTCGGCGAGCCCGTCCGACAGCGGCGTGGCGTCCTGAGATTCGACCAGCGTGGACAGGTAATGCACCTCGGCGCCTGATACCTCCGGCGGTGGCGCAGACGTGAGGTCGGCGAGTGTCGGGCGCACCAGGACCACGGTGTCGATCAGGCCCGCGTGGGACAGTGCAGCCGCGCGTTCGATGCCAGTCGGATCGAGTTCCGGGGCAGAGGTGATCAACACGCGCGCACCAGAGAGTCTGGCTAGCTCGAGGACGTGGTCGGCCGACAACGACCCGTTGATCGGTACGGCGATGCCGGCGGCCTGCGCGGCGAGCGTCGCGGTGATCAGCTCGTCGCAGTTGGGGCTGATCAGCAATACCGCATCGCGTCGCTCAACACTGAAGCTGCGCAACGCTTTTGCCGCCTTTGTCACGTCGGCAGCGAGCTCCCCGAACGTTCGGCTCGCGAATCTCTGATAGTCGGTCCCGTCCGGCAGGACGGTGACCGCGATACGGTCGGACCACAACCGCGCGGCGCGCAGGACGACGTCATAGGTCGACGTTGGGAGCCCACGACTCTCCAGCGGTATCTCCTCGACGGCGGGCAGATCATCCGGTGATTGCGCTGTCGGCCACAGTGATTCGGCGGTCATGCGTGGCGCACCGACAGTCGTTGGGTGCCCAGGTCGATCTTTCCGTCGTCGGTGCTCACCGATGCCTCGACGACGTCACCGTGCTGCAAGTACTTCGGATTCTTGGCCTGCCGGGAGAAGAACGCCTTCCACTTGACCGCAGGCGGTAGCAGGTTGCCGATCATCTCGATCGGCTTGGGCGGCGCCGTCAACGCGGTACCGGCCGGGGTACCGGTGAGCACCAGGTCACCGGCGGCCAGGTCCTGGAACCGGGTCAGGGACTGCAACGCCTGCAGGGGCCGATACAGCATGTCGCCCTCGACGAGGGAGTTCTGACGTTCCTCGCCACCAACGGACAACCGCAATCGCAGATCACCGAAACGGGCGAGCTCGGCGGCGTCGAGAAGCACCAGCGCCGGCCCGACGGGCGTGAACGTCGGGTACGACTTCGCCTCGTAGAACTGGGTTTGCGGCAGCTGGATGTCGCGAGCGGACACGTCGTTGGTGATCGTCAGACCCGCGATGATGCCGGGCAGATCGTTCTCGCTCACCGTTGATCCGGCCGGAACGTCGCGACCGATGACCAAGCCGATTTCGACCTCGTAGTCCAGTAGCTGGACATGCGCGGGACGCAGGATCTCTGCGAACGGCCCTGTGATCGAGGCAGATGACTTGCGAAAGAACGTCAGCGGCACCGTCTTCGGGTCCATTCCGGAATCTCTGACGTGGGACTCGAAGTTTGTCATCTGCGCGATCACCCGACAGGGCGTGGTGACCGGGGAGAGCAGCTGGAGGTCGTCGACGGGCACGGTGTCGCCACCGTCGGCAGCCGCGTCGATGGCCGTGCGGTCGGCGAGTAACTCGGCCGTGGTGGTCACCGACGTGGCGATACGGGCGGCGCCGGCGGGGGTCTGGACCCACCAGCCCTCGGAGGTACGCAGGACGGAAGTGCTCATGAGATCGCTACTTTCAGCAGGCCGACGAGACGGTTGAGATCGAATTCGTTGTCCCCGCGCAGCGCGGTGACCATGGACGTGAGTTGGTGGCGGGCGGCACGCGGGCTGGCGTCGAGGAAGTCCTTCGTCGCGGGTGGGCCCCACTGCGCAAGCCCGGATGCGGTGAACGGGGCCCAGCCGGGTTCGAGCGTGTTGTCGAACACGTCGCCGTCGGCGAAGTGCTCGACGAGGAATCCGTCGGGGTCGCGCCAGTAGTCGAACAGCTGGCTGCCCTGGATGTGACGGCCGATGCCCCAGGACCGGAAGTATCCGCGCTCGCGCAGGTACTCCCCGCCGGCGGCCAGTGCATCCAGGTCGCTGACCTCGTACGCCGAATGCACGTACTGGTTGGCCGGCCCCAGCGCCAAGGCGAGAGTGTGGTGATCCGCGGGGGTCGCGCCGCGATCGCACCGGATGAAACTCATCGCCGGACCACGTGCTCGCTGACCGGGGAAGAACAGGAAGTCGCTGACGATCATCCCGAACGTGTCCAGATACCAGTTCAAGGTCTTCAGGTAGGTCGTGGACTGCAACACCACGTGGCCCAACCGCTGTACGCGGGTCGGCACCCGCGGCGGACGTACCGTGGCATTGATTCGCGCGGTGTGCGGCCCGGTGTTGAGAAGCTGAGTGGCTTGAGCGGGTTGCTCGGGCAGGTCCAGCATCCCCGCAACCACCTTGACTGCCATCCCGCTCGGGTCGGTCAACTGGACGGCTACCCCGCCGATCGTCTCCGGCAGTCGATGCACCTGAGCGCCCGTCTTGTCGGCCAACCGCAGCACGTCGACCTCGTCAGCCGCTCGCAACGCCAGCCCTGCAAAACGGGTGCGTTGCCCGCGGCGCAGTATCACGCAGGGTGAACCGGCTTTCGTGCCGCGGAGGTGCAGTTCTTGCGGATCGCGCAGAGCGATGCCGAATCCGAACGCCCGCGCGAACGCCTCCGCGCGAACGAGATCGGGCTTGTCGAACTCGAGCCACGCGATGTCGGCGACCCGGATGATCGGGTCCCGCGAGCGGCCAGAATGCTCGCCGCGCAGCGCACCTTTCTCGCTGTGCAGGTCTTTGTGACCGTCTTGGCGCGGCTCGACTGCTTGTGCCACGTTGCACCTCCTCGGTAGAGATTCTGAGGAAATCGTCACACACGACCGATTTCTCAGTCAATAGTATTGACGATATCCTCATAAATGAGGAAAACCGCAAGCGTCACGCGACGGGATCGCTGGTGCGCACAGCCCGGAGAGGAAAACGATGAAGGTCTTCATCGACCGCGAGAGGTGCGAAGGTCACGGCCAGTGCCTGGCCGCAGCCCCCGACGTCTTCGATCTCGACGACGACGGCATCGCCATCCTGCGAACGTCCGACACCCTCACCGGCGACCTGTCCGAGCAGGCCATTGCCGCAGCGCAGGTGTGCCCTGTTGCAGCACTCGCGACGGATACGGACGCGTAGCACCACCCCCGAGACCGGCAGCGTCAGCTGCGTCGCGGGTAGCCGCCGCGGGCAGCCTCGCGCGGAACAGTCGTGAGGCGCGCCGTCATTGCGGACGCGGCAACGATGCAGACGCCGGCGGTGACCGTGAAGCCCAGAACCATTCCCCACTGCGCGCTGCGCGGCTGACTGACGACCTCGGCGTCGGTCGACGACACGAAACCGCTGACCGCCAACGCCAGGCCATAGACACCCGCTCCCGCGGCGGCGGCGACCGTCTCGCCGGCAGACCACAGTCCGACGAGCATCCCGGCACGACGTCGGCCCGACTCGTTGCCATCCTCGGCCAAGATGTCGGCGAGCATCGTGTTGACCAGGAACTGCGCTCCGGCGAAACCGATCCCGGCCGCCCCGAAAGCGGCGCACGCGAGGGGAAACCTACTCTGCGCGTCGAGCACCGGCAGCGCACTCGATGCCATTGCGCCCACCCCGAAGATCGCCAAAGCGGCCTGCAGGCAACGCTTGTCGCCGAACCGTAGCGCGGCCCGGGTCCACAGCGGCATCGTCACCAGCAGTGGCGCCAGCACACAGACGAACAGCGGTGCCATTGCTTCCTCTGCGCCCAGGAACTGTGCTGCCAGGTAGGGCAGCCCCGCCAGCGCCGCGGATATGACCACCTCGACCAGAAGGAACACACCGAAGAGGATCGAGAAGCGATCGTTGTGGCGAGCCGCCGACAGTGCCTCGCGCAGCGACCCCGAACCCTCGGTTGCAGCCGTCGCGCCATGACGGAGCCGGCGCGCGCTGTACACAGCGGCGCACGCACCCAGGAACATCACACTTGCCATCACAGCCGCCATCAGGCGGTATCCCTGCGTGCCGCCGCCGTCCAGCGCGGTCAGCAGCGGCGCGACGGCACCCGCCGCGAGGATCGCCACGCCGAGGAAGCCCATCCGCCACGCCGTCATCGACTTGCGTTCCTTCGCACTCGCCCCCAGCTCGGCGGGAAGTACACCGAAGGGAACGACAAAGGCGGAAAAACCGGCGCCCGTCAACGCGAGGCAGATTCCGACCCACCACGCGGCCCCGACCCCGGTGAACGGTGAATGAAACACCAGCACGAACCCCACGGGGAAGGCGACCGCCCCGGCGACGAGCCATGGTGCGCGCGGCCCCCACCGCGACGTCGTCGCATCAGACAGGCGCCCGACGATCGGGTTGTAGACGAGATCCAGGAGCCTGGGCAGGAACACCACCAGCCCGGCCACCGCCGCAGCGACATCAGCCACGTTGGTCAGGTAATAGAGCAGTACGAGGCCCGGTACCACGGCATAGGTCGCCGTCGCCAGCGAGCCGGCACCGAACGCGGCCCGCTCCACCGTCGTCAGCGCGAAGACGGCGTCATCGTCCTGGTGTGTCCGCATACGATCTCACTCAGATAATTTTTGAACATTTACGCATTCCTGAGGAAATAGTCACTTGAGCTGGTTGCTGGGTCAAGGTGAGCGCCCTGGCCGCGCTGAGTCCGATTCGAGTCGGGCCCCAGACCCTCGCGACCGCTGCGGCCTTACTTTGTGCTGTTAGGGTCGAACGGGTTTTGCCGCGCGCGAAGGGAGACACGGTATTGAACCGCGCAGTTGCGCTGAGGTTTGCCGCGTGCGGACTCATGGGCCTCGGTGCAGCGCTGCTCATCGCGGCGCTGCTCCTCACGACCTACACCAAAGGCAAGATCTCCAAGATCCCCCTGGACATCGACACCACACTGGTGAGCGAGGGCACGGGTGACGTCTTCGACCCCGCGTCGCTGAGCACCCAGAAGTTCGTCATCAACAAAGACACCCCGGTGGTGCTGCAGCAGCAGATCAGCGTCGAAGCCCCGGCCAACGCCGATGTGGTGACGCTGCAGGTCGGCGACTCGTTGCGACGCTCCGACCAGCAGGGCGATCGCGGTCTGCTGCTGGCCATGGTGGACACCGTGACGCTCGACCGCGCCACCGCCGAGGCGATCTCCAGCGAGTCCAACCCCGGCGGCGCCGTGCAGAAGCCGCGGTCCATCGAGGACCAGAACCCGCCCACCAACATCGCGCTGCCGCACGAGGGTCTGTCGTACCGCTTCCCGTTCGACACCGAGAAGAAGACCTACCCCTACTTCGACCCGATCGCGCAGAAGACCTACGACGCCAACTACGCAGGTGAAGAGGACGTCAACGGGCTGACCGCCTACAAGTTCACGCAGAACGTCGGCTTCGACAACGAAGGCAAGCTCGTCGAACCCGTCAAGTACGCCTCGTTGTACGACGACGACGCCGACAGCCAGGTCACCGCCCGCGCCGCCCTGTGGGGGCTCGAGGGCGACCCCGAAGAGCCGATCACGATGACCAGGTACTACGCCGCCCAGCGCACCTTCTGGGTCGACCCGGTGTCCGGCACGATCGTCAAGGAAACGGATCGGGGCTACCACTACTACGCGCGCGAGGCGCTCAAGCCCGAGGTGACCTTCGCCGACTACACGGTGACCACCAACGACGAATCCGTGGAAAGCCAGGTCAACGCCGCGTTCGACGAGCGTGACCGAGTCTCGCTGTGGGGCCGCATCCTGCCGATCACGTTCACAGCGCTCGGCATCGTCGCTCTGCTCGGTGGCGCGCTGCTCGGCTCGTTCAGCCTGCGCGCGGAGTCGACACTCATCGATCCGGGTCTCGACGACACCAGCAGCCGCTTCTACGGTGGTCGCGGTGACGAGGGTGAGCCGGTGCCGGGCGCAGAGGCCAAGACCGAGAAGCTGCCCGCGCAGCGGCCCACCGACCTACCCCCGGACCGACCGGTCTGATCCTCCGCGCCCGTCCGCTGGCGGCCCCGGCCTACGCGCTGGTGCTCGCGCTGGCGGTGACCGCACCGCTGCTCGGACCTGGTTATCTGCTGCTGCGCGACGCGGTGTCGACGCCGCGGTCCCACCTCACCGACGCGGCGCTGGGCCTGACTCAGGCCGCGCCCCGGGCACTTCCGCAGGACGTGGCGGTCGCGCTGGCATCCGCTGTGGTCGATGGCGGTGTGCTGGTCAAGGGGCTGCTGATCCTCGGTCTGTGGTTGGCGGGCTGGGGTGCCGCACACCTGGTGTCGACGGTGCTGCCCGGCGCCGGGATGGCCAGCCAGTTCGTGGCGGCCACCGTCGCGGTGTGGAATCCCTACGTCGCCGAACGACTCCTGCAGGGCCACTGGAGCCTGCTGGTCGGCTACGGCGCGCTGCCGTGGGTGGCGGCGGCCGTGCTGTCGCTGCGGGCCGGCGGATCTGCCGGCGTGGGCGCGCTGCTGTTCTGGCTTGCGCTGGCCGGGCTGACGCCGACCGGGCTGATGATGGCCGCGACGGTCGCGCTGGCATGCGCGATGGCGCCGGGCACGGGGCGTTCCCGGCGGTTGTGCATGCTGCTGACCCTGGCCGGGTCGACGACGGCGGCGCTGCCGTGGCTGGTCGCCTCGGCGGTCGGGTGGGCTCCCGATGTCGACCAGGGTCCCGCGGTCGCGGCGTTCGCCGCGCGCGCCGAACCCGGACTGGGCACGCTCGGCAGCCTCGCGGGGCTGGCTGGTATCTGGAACGCCGACGCCGTTCCCCCGACGCGCACCACCGGGTTCGCCGTGGTCGCGACGGTAGTGCTGCTGGCGGTGGTGGCGGCAGGGCTGCCGGTGCTCGTGCGGTGCCGCGCCGCGGTGCCGCTGCTGGTCCTCGCCTTGGTCGCGGTCGTCGTTCCCGCTGTGATGGCGACCGGACCGGGTCTCGCCGCAGTCGGTTCGCTTCTCGACGCGGCGCCCGGGCTGGGGGTGATCAGGGACGGCCAGAAGTGGGTGGCCCTCGCGATGCCTGCCTACGCGCTGGCCGGCGCGGCGGCCACGATCACGCTGCGCCCGCGGATGCCCGCGATCGCGACCGCGGCGGTGTGCTGCGCGGCCGTCATCGCGACGCTGCCGGACCTGGCATGGGGTGTCGGGGGGCGGGTGCACCCTGTGCAGTACCCGACTGCGTGGCGGGAGGCCGCCGCGATCATCAACGCCGAGCCTGCCCCGGTGGCCGTGCTCCCGGTCGACAGCATGCGGCAGTTCCCGTGGGCCGGAACGGCACCGGTGCTCGATCCGCTGCCGCGCTGGCTGCGTGCCGAGGTGCTGACCACCGGTGATCTGTCCATCGGCGGGCGCACCGTGCCGGGCGAGGGCGCCCAGGCGCGCGAGGTGCAGGACATGCTGCTCGCTGGGGCGGACCAGGCGCAGCTGGCCGATGCCGGCGTGGGTTGGGTGGTGGTGGAGGGTCCGACCGCGAATCTCGGCTTGCCCGTGGCATTTCGGTCCCACGACCTGACGGTCTACCGTGTCGGCGGAGCCGGTCAGCCGTCGCCGCACCGCGGTGTTGCACTGGCTGCGCACGGTGTGTGGCTTCTGCAGCTGTGTCTGGGTGCGGCTTTGATAACGCTGCGCCGCAAGCGAACTCGTGTAGCGGAGACCGCTAGCTGAGCTGCCCCGGAATGGCAGCCATATCGGCCAGATCCCACACGTCGGCGAACAGGCCGTCCTCCACGCGGTAGAGCGTGAACTGGGTGATCGCGACCCGCCGATTCGTCGCCGGTACGCCCAGATACGGCCCGCGATGAGTACCGGTCACGGTGAAATGCAGCGAGACCAGATCCCCGTCGATCGCGAGATTCCTGACCTCCCAATGCCAATCCGGGAAGGCCGCGAAGATCGGGGCGAACTGGGCCGCCACCGCGTCGCGGTCCATCGGTGCGTCGTTGACCCGGATCGCCGGCCCGTAGAACGTGGACATCCGGTCGAGGTCATGCGCGTTGCACGCGTCCAGGTACGAGCTGTACAGCTTTTCGAGCTCGGCACGACTGCTCATCGTCGCAGTTATACCAGGCCGCTGACCCGTCGGCCCGCCTGTACGGAAGCGAGCACGGCCTGCATCGCCTCGGCGCTCTGCTGCCACGAGAATTCGGCGCTGCGCACCTGGGCCTTGGTGCCGAGTTGCTCCCGCAGCACGTGGTCGGTCAGCAACCGTTGCAGACCGTCGACCAGGTCGTCGACATCGTCGACCAGCATCCCGGTCACCCCGTCGACGATGGAATCGGACAACCCACCCGAGGATCGGTATCCGATCGTCGGCACCCCGTGCTGAGCGGCCTCGATCACGGCCAGCCCCCATCCCTCTTTGCGGGACGGCAGCAGGTTGACCCAACTCTGTTGCAGCAGATCATGTTTCGTCGCGTCGTCGACGTGACCGTGGAACGTCACGGCCTCGGAGACACCAAGGGCGGCAGCGTGGTCCAGCAGCGGCTCGGACCACCATCCGCCCCCGACGACGTCGAGGTGCAGGTTCGGAATCAGGGGGCGCAGGCGTGCGATGGCGTCGAGCGCATCCTCGATCTGCTTGTGCGGCACCAGCCGGGACAGCACGACGACACGGGGCGTGGCCGAGCGTGGCGCGCTCAGGCTGGCGCGCGGCGGCGCGTCGACACCGTTGCGGACCACCGCGACGTGATCGGCGCGCACACCGAGATCGGTCAGATCGCGCGCCGACGGGAGCGACACCGTCACGTACTGGTTGCGGCGGTGCAGACGCGGCGACAAGCGCGATTCGACGAACCAGCCGATACGACTCTTCACCGGCCCCGCCACCGGCCACTGCTCGCGGTGACAGTGATGCACCAGCACCACGGCGCGGCGCCCGTAGGCCAGGCGCGCCAGGAACGGCAGCCCGTTCTGCGTGTCGACGACGACGTCGGGCCGCGCATGCCGCAACGGGCCGAGCCCGACGCGGGCGGCGACCATCGCCAACCCCGCCCTCACGTACACCGAATACGGTCCGCCCCGGCGCTGGATCTCCACCCCGTCGACGACCTCGCGGGGCGCCGACCCGTCATAGCGGGCGGTACGCAACGTCACCCGCACCCCCGTCTGCGCCAAATGGGTGCCGATGCGCTGCAGATAGGTCTCGCTGCCGCCGCCCTGAGGGTGCCCGGTGTCGCGCCAGCACAGCAGCAACACGGAATTCACGGGGGCGGACATCGGTGTTCAGACTAGCGGTGTGCCTAGGGTGGCCGGGTGGCCGCTACGGAACTGTTCGCCCGGCGGGCGACGCTGGCGCGCTCGCTGCGGCTGCTGTCGGCGTTCCGCTTCGAACGCAGCGACCCCGACCGCTTCTACGGCGCCCTCGCCGACGACACCGTCGCCCTCGTCTCCGACCTGTGGACCGGCTCCACCGGCAACGATCCCGCTGGCCTGACCGTCCTCGACGTCGGCGGCGGCCCCGGTTACTTCGCCTCGGCGTTCACCGACGCCGGGATGCGCTACATCGGGGTGGAACCCGACCCGCGGGAGATGCACGCGGCGGCGCCGCGCAGCCACCGCCGGGCCGGGTCATTCGTCCGGGCGTCGGGCACCGCGCTTCCGTTGCGAGACGACAGCGTCGACGTGTGCCTGTCCTCCAACGTCGCCGAGCACGTCGCGCAGCCGTGGCGCCTCGGCGACGAGATGCTGCGGGTCACGCGGCCCGGCGGGCTGGCGGTGCTGTCGTACACGGTCTGGTTCGGACCGTTGGGCGGCCACGAAATGGGGCTCACGCACTATCTGGGCGGTCAGCGAGCCGCGGACCGCTACGCCCGCCGGCACGGTCACCGGCCCAAGAACGACTACGGCTCGTCGTTGTTCGCCGTGCACGCGCGCGACGGGCTGCGCTGGGCGCGCGGCACCGGTGCACTGGTCGCCGCTTTTCCGCGCTACCACCCGCGATGGGCCTGGGGCGTGACCCAGATGGCGGGGCTGCGGGAGTTCGCGGTGAGCAACCTGGTGCTGGTGTTGTCCCCGCGCTGAATCCACGAACTGCAACAGGTTCTACTTCGGCCGGATCGTAGGTAATGTGACGTCCATGACACAGAGCACGGCGTTCAAGACCGAATGGGACAAGCTGTTCATTGGCGGCAAGTGGGTCGAGCCGGCCACCTCGGACGTCATCGAGGTGCACTCCCCCGCGACCGGCGAGCTGGTCGGCAAGGTGCCGCTGGCGTCTGCCGCCGACGTCGACGCCGCCTGTGCCGCCGCCCGGAAAGCCTTCGACGAGGGCCCGTGGCCGCAGATGTCGCCCGCCGAGCGCGGCGAAGTCCTGGCCCGTGCGGTCAAGATCCTCGAGGAGCGTGCCGAGGAACTGAAGTTCCTGCTGGCCGCCGAGACCGGACAGCCGCCGACGATCGTCGACATGATGCAGTACGGCGCCGCGATGTCGGCGTTCCAGTACTTCGCCGGCGCGGCCGACAAGTTCACCTGGCAGGACATCCGCGACGGCATCTACGGCCAGACGCTGGTCGTGCGTGAGCCGATCGGTGTCGTCGGCGCCGTCACCGCGTGGAACGTGCCGTTCTTCCTGGCCGCCAACAAGCTGGGCCCGGCGCTGCTGGCCGGCTGCACGATCGTGCTCAAGCCCGCCGCCGAGACCCCGCTGTCGGTGTTCGCGATGGCCGAGGCGTTCGCCGAGGCCGGGCTGCCCGAGGGCGTGCTGTCGATCGTGCCCGGCGGCCCGGACACCGGTCGCGCGCTGACCAACAACCCGGAGCTGGACAAGTTCACGTTCACCGGGTCGTCGGCGGTGGGCAAGGAGATCGCCAAGATCGCCGCCGAGAAGCTCAAGCCGTGCACGCTGGAGCTGGGCGGCAAGTCCGCGGCGATCATCCTCGAGGACGCCGACCTGGATTCCACGCTGCCGATGCTGGTGTTCTCCGGGCTGATGAACTCGGGCCAGGCGTGCGTCGGGCAGACCCGCATCCTGGCGCCGCGCTCGCGCTACGACGAGGTGGTCGAGAAGCTGTCGGCGGGCGTGTCGGGGATGCTGCCCGGGCTGCCCACCGATCCGGCCGCGATGATCGGCCCGCTGATCAGCGAGAAGCAGCGCGAACGCGTGGAGGGCTACATCAAGAAGGGTGTCGAGGAAGGCGCCCGCGTGGTCGTCGGCGGTGAGCGCCCGGAGGGTCTGGACAGCGGCTGGTACGTGCAGCCGACAGTGTTCGCCGACGTCGACAACTCGATGACGATCGCCCAGGAGGAGATCTTCGGGCCGGTGCTGGCGGTGATCCCCTACGAGGACGAGGACGACGCGGTGCGCATCGCCAACGACTCCGAGTACGGGCTGGCCGGGTCGGTGTACACCACCGACTTCGATCGGGCGCTGCGCATCGCGCGGCGGATCCGGACCGGGACGTACGCGGTGAACATGTACGCCTTCGATCCGGGCGCCCCGTTCGGCGGGTACAAGAACTCGGGCATCGGCCGCGAGAACGGCGTCGAGGGCATCGAGGCGTACTGCGAGCCGAAGTCGATTCTGCTGCCGTTCGGCTACACCCCGTCCTAGGTTCCGGCGCCGAGTGCACGGTTTCTGACGGAATTCGAGGGTTTTCCATCAAGAACCGTGCATTCGGCGTCTCTGGGCTAGGAGGTGTGCGGCATCGAGTGGTGCTCGTGGGCGATCACCCACGCACCGTCGACCTTGCGCATGCCGAATGTGCTGCGCAGCCGTCGCTCCGGGTGGGCCGCGATGTCCTCCGGCGTGCCGGCACGGAACAGCCCGTAGGCGTAGGCGACCGCGCCGTCGGCCACCACGTCGAGCCGGTCCAGTTCCAGCACTGCGCCGCCGGCGACCCACTCGAAGAACTCCGGCCAGGTCTTGCGGTATGCGTCGATGCCGTACACACCTTCGTCGGGTGGGGGCACGTCGTAGAGCACGATGTCGTCGGTGTGCGCGGCGATGACACCGTCGATGTCACGCGCGAGGATCGCTTCGACCCAGCGGTCGATGACGGTGCGGATGTCTTGATCGTTGGTCACGCGGATGCAGACCGGGGTCGCGGCGGGAAGTCATCGCCGGCACGCGTGGGCCCGTGTCGAACTCGACGAAATGGCGGGTCCTTCTCGCACTTTCCCGCCCAAACGTCGGTTTGGGCGGAGTTAGAACGCGGATTCGGGGACGTCCATGGCCGTGAGGTCGACCGCTTCGACGATCGCCCGCCGCGCCGTCAACCCCGGCAGCATGCTCTTGGCGAAGAACAGCGCCGTCGCGACCTTGCCGGTGTAGAAGTCGCGATCGCGTGTGCTCGGCGAGCCGTCCAACGCCGTCAGCGCGATCTCCGCCTGGTGCAGCAGCTGCCAGCCCAGCAGCAGATCTCCGACCGCGAGCAGGAACGGCACCGACTCCAGCCCCACCCGATACAGCTCCCGCGGATTCTGCTGCGAGTCGATCAGGTACTTCGTCATCGCCGCGACCATCGCCTGGACGTCGGACACCGCTGTCGCCAGCAGGGCACGGCCGTCGGCCAGCTCGGGACGGGCCGACCCGCTGTCGAGGAACGCCCGGATCTGCGTCACGACATGCAGCAGCGCGCCCCCTTGATCGCGGGCGATCTTGCGGAAGAAGAAGTCCTGCGCCTGGATCGCGGTGGTGCCCTCGTACAGCGAGTCGATCTTGGCGTCGCGGATGTACTGCTCGAGCGGATAGTCCTGCAGGAAGCCCGATCCGCCGAGGGTCTGCAGCGACTCCGTCAGACACTGGTACGCCCGCTCCGAACCCACGCCCTTGACGATCGGCAGCAGCAGGTCGTTCA
The DNA here is from genome assembly GCF_055419565.1 of Mycobacterium sp. IDUB_5. Taxonomy (NCBI): domain Bacteria; kingdom Bacillati; phylum Actinomycetota; class Actinomycetes; order Mycobacteriales; family Mycobacteriaceae; genus Mycobacterium; species Mycobacterium sp. IDUB_5. Next base: position 321,214 of record NZ_JBVAXX010000001.1, on the reverse strand, counting down.
CCCGGGCGGCCATCGACGCGTCGGCCCCCGACACCACCGCGGCCACCGCAGGATCCTGGTGGGCGGCGGTGTAGAGGTACAGGGCCCGCAACCCCTCCGCGTACGCCTTCTGCGTGAGAAGCGCCCGTCGCACGTCGGGGTGATGGATGATCGTCACCCGCGGCGCGGCCTTGTCGGTCATCTGGGTGAGATCGGCGCCCTGCACCCGGGACTTCGCATATTCCAGCGCGTTCAGGTATCCGGTCGACAGCGTCGCGATCGCCTTGGTACCCACCATCATTCGCGCGTACTCGATGACCTTGAACATCTGTGCGATGCCGTTGTGGGTGTCGTTGACCAGCCAGCCCACCGCAGGGGTGCCGTGCTGACCGAACGTCAGCTCGCACGTCGCCGACGCCTTGAGCCCCATCTTGTGCTCGAGCCCGGTGACGTAGACGCCGTTGCGCTCGCCGAGCTCACCGGTCTCGGGGTCGAAGTGGAACTTCGGCACGATGAACAGGCTCAACCCCTTGGTGCCGGGACCGGCGCCCTCCGGCCGGGCCAGCGTCATGTGCACGATGTTGTCGAACAGATCGTCACCGTCGCCGTTGGTGATGAATCGCTTGACGCCGTCGATGTGCCAGGTGCCGTCGGGCTGTTGAATGGCCTTGGTGCGGCCGGCGCCGACGTCGGAGCCGGCGTCGGGTTCGGTGAGCACCATCGTGGCGCCCCAGTCCCGCTCGATCATCAGCGACGCCCAATGCCGTTGCCGCTCATTGCCGATCGCGTAGAGGATGTCGGCCATCTTGGGGCCGGCCGAATACAGGAACACCGCGGGCTGGGCGCCGAGCGCGAACTCGTTGATCGCCCACTCGACCATCGACGGCACAGGAACGCCCCCGATGTCGGACACCATGCCCACCCGCGACCACTCGCCGTCGCGCCAAGCCCGGAACGTCTTCTTGAACGGCTCGGGGATGCTGACGACGTGGGTGGCCGGATCGAACGTGGGAGGTGTGCGGTCGGTCTCGGCGAAGGCCTCGGCAAGGGGCCCCTCGGCCAACTTGGCGGCCTCGTGCAGCATCTGCCGCACCGAGTCGCCGTCGAGATCCTCGAAGTCGCCCGTGGCGAGCACCTTCTCCAACGCCAGCATCTCGAACAGATTGAACTCGATGTCGCGGACGTTGCTGCGGTAATGGCCCATGGTGGGCCAGACTATGCCGGAACGGCGTTCCCGTCAGGCTTTACGCCAGTGCGCGCAGACGAAGTCGGCGTTGCGGGCCGTGGTCACCAACGTCCACTCCGAGCGCGTCGGCAGGACCCGCGGTCCCGCGCCGAGCGTGCACGGCGCGTAGGACACGATCATCTCGTCGACCAGGCCGGCGCCGACGAACTGCGCGGCCACCTCGCCGCCGCCGACCACCCAGACGTGACGCTGCCCCGCCGCGTCCTGCAGCGTCGGGAACAACTCGGTGACCTCGCCGGCGAACGTGTGCACGGGGTGGGCGGGGTCGACGATCTGCGGCCGGTGCGTCATCACCCAGGACGGCTGGCGATACATCCACGCGCCCGGATGGTTGGCCACGATCCACTCGTAGGTGTCCGCGCCCATCACCAGCGCGCCGACCGACGCCAGGAACGGGTCGATGGCGAAGGGTCCGTCGGCGTCGATGTCGCGGGTGACGAGCCACTGCAGGCTCGCGTGCTCGTCGGCGACGAACCCGTCGAGGCTCGAGGCCGTGTAGTAGATGCATGCCATGTCAGGTCCTCATCCAGTCGAGAGGGTCGCCGCGGCCGGTGTCGACGCCGTGATCGGCGAGCATCGCGCGAGCGAGTTCGCGGCGGTGCGCGGCGTAGGTCAGCACATGCGCGACGATTCCGTACAGCGGGAACGACTCGGGCGGCTCACACAGCGCGTCGATGACGGTGTCGCCGAGCCGGCCCGCCGCGGCATAGTCGGCGATCGTTGTGCGCCAACGCTTTCCGATGTCCGCATGGAACGTGGCGAGACCAGCGGCGTCGACGGACTGCGTCGTCGCCCGCGACGGGAAGTCCTCACCGGCGATGGTGGCCAGCCACACCTGCTTGCTCCACACGATCGCACCCAGCACGGCCCCGACGCTCGGTTCGGGACCGTCCCAGTCGAGCACCGTCTGGCCCGGACGGATCGGTGCCGTCCACTGCTGTGCGCTCAGCCGCGCGGCGCGGTCGATCAGGTGGGCGGTGTCGTCGAGGTCGTGGTCGATCATCAGCGCTGTCACATCGGGCAGTGGGGCCGGCGAGGGCGAACTGTCGATCCACAGCGACTGCGGCGGATGGAAATGCAGCCCGTTGGGCGCGGGCAACCGGAAGTGCACGTCAGCGGCCTGCGACGGCGGGCGTCCGTAGGTGCGCCGGAAGGCCCGCGAGAACACGTCGGCCGACGACCACCCTTCCGCGGCGGCGACGCTCGAGACCGGTTCGCCGCGCTGCAGCCGCCAGGCGGCCCGTTCGAGCATGACGCGACGGCGCAGCGCCGCCGGGGATTCACCGGTGAGCCGGCGCACCTCCCGCGAGAAGTGGAATTCCGACGCGTGGCTGCTGCGGGCCATCGACCCGACGTCGCCGTTGTCTGCGTCGGTCACCGCGTCGAGGAGTTCACGCAGCCGATCGCGCCCCGCAGGTTGTGTCACGGAATCCGAGTATCGTCGCCGGCCGCTGCGGCCACCATGACAATTCCTGCTGTCTGGATCTGCCCGAAAACGCACTAGGGCGGAACCCCCGACCAGGTTCCGCCATAGTGATCACGAACCTACCGCCCGGTCTGCTCCGCCGCGTTCGTTTCGGTCCAGGACTTTTCCGCACGTATCCTGCGTTCAGTCAGCTATACCCAGCAGTCCACCGATCGAGGAGCCCGACATGACCACCGACCACATCACCGCTCTCGTCACCGGTGCCAACCGCGGTCTCGGCCGCCGCTTCGCCGAACAGCTCCTCGAACGCGGCGCCACCGTGTACGCGGCGGCCCGCAACCCGCAGAGCATCGACCTGCCCGGCGCGATCCCATTGCAACTCGACATCACCGACCCGGAGTCCGTGCGCCGCGCCGCCGAGACAGCCGGCGACGTCACCGTCGTCATCAACAACGCCGGCACCTACACCGGCGCCGGGCTCCTGGACGGCCCCATCGACGACATCCGGCTGGAGATGGAGACCCATTACTTCGGCACCCTCGACGTGATCCGGGCGTTCACACCCGTCATCGAACGCAACATCGCCGGACAGGGCGGCGGCGCGATCTTGAACGTGCTGTCCGTGCTGTCCTGGGCGCATCTGCCCACAACAGGTGCGTACTCGGCGGCGAAGGCGGCCGGCTGGGCGCTCACCGATGCGGTGCGTTCCGAGCTGGCGTCGCGTGGCATCCACGTCGCGGCACTGCACGTCGGCTACATGGACACCGACATGGCCGCCGACGTCCCCGCAGAACAGAAGACCGATCCGGCGATCGTCGCCCGGCTCGCCCTCGACGGCCTGTTCGCGGGTGAGAACGAGATCCTGGGCGACGAATTGACGCGGACGGTGAAGAGCCACCTCTCGGCTCCTCCGCAGTGACAGGATGGTCGGCACGGCGCCGGCCACGCCTTGGGTAGACTGGCCAAAACTAGAACACGTTCCAGTCCGCCGTTCGTCGCCACCAGGGGGCCTCACCGTGAACTCCACCGACACCACACCGTCCGAGATCACGCCGTCCGAGATCACGAAGTGGGACCCCGTGCTCACCGAGCGGGTGATGAGCCTGCTGCGGCCCTTCCTCAAGGGGTATCACCGCGCCGAAGTCCGCGGGCTCGACACCTTCCCCGCCGGCGGGGCGCTCGTGGTCTCCAACCACTCCGGCGGGCTCATGCCGATGGACGTACCGGTGTTCGCCAGCGGCTTCTACGAGAAGTTCGGCTTCGACCGCCCCGTCTACACGCTCAGCCACGACATCCTGATGGTCGGGCCGCAGGGCGCATTCCTCAAGAAGACCGGCTTCATCCCCGCCAACCACCGCAACGCCGACGAGGCGCTGCGCTCCGGCGGCGTTGTCGTCGTGTTCCCCGGCGGTGACTACGACGTGTACCGCCCCACCCTGGCCGCCAACAAGATCGACTTCGGGGGGCGCACCGGCTACGTGAAGGCCGCGCTCAACGCCGGGGTCCCGATCGTGCCGACGGTCGGAATCGGCGGCCAGGAGGCCCAGCTGTTCCTGACCCGGGGCACCGACATCGCCAAGGCCCTCGGCCCGATCGCCCGCGCCGTACGCACCAAGATCCTGCCGATCTCGTTCGGCTTCCCGTTCGGACTGTCGGTGGTGCTGCCGGTCAACGTGCCGCTGCCGGCGAAGATCACGATGCAGGCGCTGCCGCCGATCGACATCGTCGCCGAGTTCGGAGAGAACCCCGACATCGACGAGGTCGACGCGCACGTCCGGCACGTGATGCAGCGCGCGCTCGACGAGCTGGCCGCCCAGCGACGGCTGCCGGTGATCGGCTGATGGGTCTCCTCGATCCCATCACCGGCCCGGTGGGCCTCATGACGACACTGGCGCGCGCAGGACTGATCGCGCCGATGCGACCGGACAAGTACCTGAGGATCGTCGCCGCGATGCAGCGGGAGAACATGGCCGTCACGTCCGGCTTCGCCGCCGCAGCCCAGCGCTGCGGCGACCGCGCCGGGCTGATCGACGAACTCGGCGTCCTGACGTGGCGCCAGATCGACCGCCGCGCCGACGCATTCGCCGCGGCGCTGCAGGCCCTGCCCGGCGGCCCACCCGACGTCGTCGGCCTGATGGCCCGCAACCATCGCGGCTTCGTCGAGACGATGATCGCGGCCAACCGCATCGGCGCCGACGTGCTGCTGCTCAACACGTCGTTCGCCGGGCCCGCACTGGCCGAGGTCGTGGCCCGCGAGAGCGAGGGCCGCTCGCTCGTGCTCGTCTACGACGAGGAATTCACCGAGACCGTCGACCGGGCGCTGGCCGACAGCCCGGAGACACCACGGATGGTCGCGTGGACCGACACCGACGGCCACGAGCAGACCGTCGAGTCGATGATCGAGGCGTATGCCGGGCAGGAGCCCGAGAGGGCGTCGACGAAGGGCCGGACCATCCTGCTCACGTCGGGCACCACGGGAACACCCAAGGGCGCCAGCCACTCCGGGGGTGACCCGAGCGTTCTCAAGTCGATCCTCGATCGCACTCCGTGGCGGGCCGAACAACCGGTCGTCGTCGTCGCGCCCATGTTCCACGCCTGGGGCTTCTCCCAGCTGGTGTTCGCCGCGTCGATGGCGTGCACGATCATCACCCGCCGCAAGTTCGACCCGGAGGCGACGCTCGAGCTGGTGGACACTCACCGCGCGACGGGTTTGTGCGTGGTGCCCGTCATGTTCGACCGCATCATGGAGCTGCCCGAGGAGGTGCTCGACCGCTACAGCGGACAGTCACTGCGGTTCGCCGCAGCGTCGGGTTCGAGGATGCGCCCCGATGTCGTCATCGCGTTCATGGACCGGTTCGGCGATGTCATCTACAACAACTACAACGCGACCGAGGCGGGCATGATCGCGACCGCGACCCCGCGTGACCTGCGGGCCGCGCCCGACACGGCCGGCCGGCCGGCCGAGGGTACCGAGATCCGCATCCTGGATGCCGACTTCCGCGAGCTGCCCGCCGGCGAGACGGGCGCGATCTACGTGCGCAACTCCACCCAGTTCGACGGGTACACCTCCGGTGCCACCAAGGACTTCCACGAGGGGTTCATGAGCTCCGGTGACGTCGGCTACCTCGACGAGAACGGCCGGCTGTTCGTGGTGGGACGCGACGACGAGATGATCGTCTCCGGTGGGGAGAACGTCTACCCCATCGAGGTCGAGAAGACGCTCACCGCACACCCCGACGTCGCCGAGGCTGCCGTGCTCGGCGCCGACGACGAGAAATTCGGTCAACGTCTGGTGGCTTTCGTGGTTTTGCAGCCGGGCTCCGCGGCTACTCCCGACACACTGAAGCAGCACGTTCGAGACAACCTGGCGAATTACAAAGTGCCACGCCAGATCACGATTCTCGACGAGCTGCCCCGCAGCATCACCGGCAAAATTTCCCGCAAGGACCTCCAGGACCGCATCGACCATGCCTAAGCCCCGCCCGCTGCTGCGGGCCGTCGCCGAACTCCTCAACGCGGCCAACGGTGTTCGGCCGCTGGCCCGGGAGGGCTACCTGACCATCGGGGTCTTCGCGTTCGGCTGGCCCACCTCCGAGATGTCAGCGCTCTACATGCTCGGCTCGATGGCGGACGCGGTGCGTCGCGGCCTGCGCGGCGACTTCCGCGGCACCCGCGGCCGAATCGCGTTGGCGCTCACCGCCGTCGCGTGGGTCCTGCTGTGGCTCATCCAGCGCCGCAACATGGCGTCCCAACCGCACTTCGAGACCCCGCTGCGGGACGCGCTCGGTGACGACTACCAGGCCATCGCCGACAAGGCGAAGGCACGGCGGCGGCTGATCGGTTTGCCACCCAACGACTTCGTGCGGCGGCGCTACGTCGAGAAGGCCGCCACCGTGTCCTACGGACCGCACGGCGAGGCGAACCGGGCCGACATCTGGCGCCGATCGGATCTTCCTCGCGACGGCAAAGCCCCTGTGCTGCTCCAGGTTCCGGGAGGCGCATGGTCGATCGGGATGCGTCGGCCGCAGGCCTATCCGATGCTCAGCCATCTGGCCGACCACGGCTGGGTGTGCGTGTCGATGGGCTACCGGGTCAGCCCCCGCAACACCTGGCCGGACCACATCGTCGACGTGAAGCGGGCGCTGGCGTGGATCAAGGACAACATCGCCGACTACGGCGGCGATCCCGACTTCGTGGCCATCTCCGGGGGTTCCGCCGGCGGTCACCTGTCGGCGCTCGCGGCGCTGACCGCAGACGATCCGACACTACAGCCGGGTTTCGAGGAGGCCGACACGTCCGTGGTGGCCGCCGTGCCGATCTACGGCCGGTACGACTGGGTCTCCGCAGAGGGAAGTGGCCGAAAGGAATTCATCGCGTTCCTGCAGAAGTACGTGGTCAAGCGGCCGTTCCGGAGCAACCGCGCCGTCTACCGCGACGCGTCACCGATCCTGCGGCTGCGCGCCGACGCGCCGCCGTTCTTCGTGCTGCACGGGCGAGACGATTCGATCATCCCCGTCGGCGAAGGCCGGGAATTCGCCACGGCGTTGGGTGAGGTGTCCACCTCGCCGGTGGTCTATGCCGAGATACCGCACGCTCAGCATGCTTTCGACTTCTACTACGGGTCGCCGCGCGCCCACTACACCGCCCAGGCGGTCGAGGAGTTCCTGTCCTGGGTGCAGGCCACCAAGAACGCGGGCTGAGCGCTACCCGGTCAGCTACGGAGCCAGCGCGGTGTCGATCTCCGTCAGCGGTTCGGAAAGCCCTGCGGCACGGCGGATCTCGAGGAGAGCCTCGACCATCGCGTCGGTCAGCTCGTGGGGGTCCTCGAGCGTCTTACCGTCGGCGAGCACCGAGATGTTGAGCTGGTCGACATAGCTCCACACCGTGATGTTCAGCCCGCTGCCCGCGGTGAGCGGTCCGACCGAATAGAGCCCCGTCACCTCCGCGCCACCCACCTTCGCACGCTCTCGCGGCCCGGGCACGTTCGAGATCGGCAGGTTCATCACCTTGTTCTGGCCGTCTTTGGCCGACAGCCACCGGAACATCGCCTCCGCGGGCGCCGGCGGGAAGTACGCCGACCACTGGCTCACCAGCTCGGGCCCCAGCAGCGTGTTGCTCTCCTTGCCGACGGCCGCGGACTCGTGGGCGGCGCGCACCCGTTCCAATGGATCCTCGATCTCGACGGGCAGGCTGACCAGAACGCCGGTGAAGTAGTTGCCCGAGATCCGGTCCGGGGAGAAGTCGAAGCTCACCGGCACCGACGCCAGCAGCGGGTGGTCGGCATGACCGTCGTAGCGCAGCAACAACTCTCGCAGAGCACCCGCTGACATCGACAACACCATGTCGTTGATCGTGACCCCGAGGTGCTTGGCGGTCTCCTTGACGTCTGCAAGTGCCACCGTCGCCGTCGCGAACCGACGCGTCGCATCGAGCATGTGGTTCATGAACGTCGGCGGCGGCGTGAACGGCCGAGTCAGTTCGGGCGACAACTTGTGCTGACTCTGCCGGACCCGGCGCACCCCCTGCGCGGTGTAACCGACCACCGACGGGAACCGCCTGATCTGGCGAAGGTGATCGGCGAACGCCGAGCGCACCAACTCGCCGCGGGTGGGTGCCGGATCGGTGGCGTACGAATCGCGATCGACCTGCGGCCCCTCCTGCAGATCCATGCCCCGCGCCAGCAGATTCGCCGACGCCACGCCATCGGCCAGCGCGTGATGGATCTTTCCCAGCACCGCGATTCGTCCCTCGGCCAGACCCTCGATCAGATACATCTCCCACAGCGGTCGGCTGCGATCCAGCGGAGTGCTGGCCAGCTTTCCCACCATCTCGTCGAGCTGGCGGCGGCCGCCGGGAGCGTCCACGCGGCAGGAGCGCACGTGGTAGTCGAGATCGACCTCGGCGTTTTCCCGCCACATCGGGTGGTGGAACTTGAAGGGGATGTCGATAAGTTCATAGCGAAAAGGATCGAGCTTGTAGAGCCGGCCGTGAATGACGGTGCGCAGTTCCTCCACACCGAAACGAGCCCCGCCAAGACCGGCGAGATCGATGATCGCCAGCTTCAGCGTGTGCATGTGGACGTTGGGCGTCTCGCTGTACAGAAGAACAGCGTCCCACCCGCGAAGCCTCTTCACAGTCTCGACACCTCTCCTTCGAGGTGTCTATATAACCTCTTTGGCCCCGATGAGGCTGCGATTTCGATGAATGTGGTTGAGGAACAAGCCGATTGCCGTTGCAGCCGCACCGGTGCGGGCACCGTCGGTCATGTCGAAGCCGTGCCCGGCACCGGGCAACTCCACGTAGCTGACCACCGACCGCGACACCTCCTTCAGCCGGTCGACGAAGCTGCGGGCCTGCGCGACCGGGATGACGCTGTCCCCGGTGCCGTGCATGACCAGGAAGGGCGGTGCGTCGGCGTGCACGCGGGCGATCGGTGACGCCTTGCGGAAGATGTCGGGATGCTTGGTTATCGAGCGACGCACGACGATCCGCTCGAGGAAGTCGACGAAGCGGACGCGCTCGACCGTGGACTTGTCCTCCCAGTCGTAACGGCCGTAGATGCCGACCACCGCGTCGACCGAGGTGTCCGACCCGTCGGGCAGCTCGCACTGCATCTCGGGGTCGTTGGCTGTCAGCCCCGCCAGCGCCGCGAGGTGCCCGCCGGCCGAGGTGCCCGCGATGGTCACGAAATCGCGGTCCCCACCGAATTTGTCGACGTTGGCCCGGGCCCACGCGATCGCCGTCTTGACATCGGTCAGGTGCGCGGGCCAGGGGTTGTGCGGCGCGACGCGATAGTCGATGGACAAACAGACCCAGCCTTTTTCGGCCAGGTGGGACATCAACGCGTAGCCCTGCAGCATCCGGCTGCCGTGTACCCATGCCCCACCCGGGACGAAGATGAGCACCGGGGCGGGCTGCGCCGGCAGGTCGTCGCGGCGCCACACGTCGAGGAGCTGGGTCGGCCGGGGGCCGTAGCGCACCGAGGTCCGGTGCACATTGCGCCGGTGCTCCCGCATCTTCCACACCGGCGGCGTGCGCTCGGCCGCCGGCCACTCGATGTCGAGGTCCTTGGCCGACACCACGGTGCGCAGCGCCGCCTGGGTCACCTCGTTGGTGCAGTCGCGCTCGCGCTGCTTCAGTTCCGCGTCGTTCGGCGTGAGGAGGCTCTTGACCGTGGCATTGAGGAAGTCGGGGGCGTGGCGGGCACCCCAGATGCCGGCAGCGGTGAGGGCGCCCAGCGGCTCGAGGTGCTTGCCGATCACCGGCAGGGACGCGCTCGCGACACTGGCGGCCAGCAGGTAGTCACCGGGGCCCGCCTTCAGCAACCACTGCAAACGCGTGGTCAAAGTGGGCCCGGGATACCGGATATCCGGCCGTTCGGTCATGGCGCTACCGTACCCCCGCCCCGCCCCCACAAACGGACAATCCGTCCATGGTTGTCTACTGTTTTCCGGCTGTGGTCGACCTGTGCCGTTTTCGGCGCCGAAATGGCAGGTCAGGGGCGGTGCGAGCGAGCACTGCGCATACTGAACGGATGGCCCGCTCCAAGTCCGTCGTCGATTTCCATCCTGAGCTGCGCCGCAGCGCCCGTCTGCTGCCCAAGCAGATGATCACACCGGTGACGCTGCCCTTCGTGCGGGCGGCGTCCCGCCTGATGTGGCGTTCCGCTCCGACGGACGTCGAGGTACTCACCCTGGGCTCCGGCGTGTCGGTCCGGCTGCACCGGCCGGCCGGCGCCTCCTCCCCCGGCCCGGCACTGCTGTGGATCCACGGCGGCGGGTACGTCATCGGCGACGCCGCCCAGGACGACGACCTGTGCCGCCGCTTCGCGCAGACACTCGGCGCGACCGTCGCCGCGGTGAATTACCGCCTGGCACCGGAACATCCGTATCCGGTGCCGCTCGAGGACTGCTATGCCACGCTCTCCTGGTTGACCGAACTGCCGAGCGTCGACCCGGCTCGGGTCGCGATCGGCGGCGCCAGCGCCGGCGGGGGGTTGGCCGCCGCGCTGGCCTTCCTCGCCCGCGATCGCGGCGAGATCCCCGTGGTGGCACAGCTTCTCGTGTACCCGATGCTCGACGACCGCACGGTGGGGCGCGCCGAGCTGGACAACCCCGGGCATCGGCTCTGGAACCAGACGAGCAACCGCTTCGGCTGGCAGGCCTATCTGCGCGACGCCGATCCCGACGTGGCCGTTCCCGCCCGGCGCACCGATCTGGCCGGACTGCCTCCGGCGTGGATCGGCGTCGGCACGCTGGACCTGTTCCACGACGAAGATCTGGCCTACGCGCAGCGGCTGAAAGACGCCGGGGTGCCGTGCGAGGTGACGGTGGTGCCGGGCGCGTTCCACGGCTTCGACGGAATCGCGCCGAAAGCCGATGTCTCGCAGTCGTTCTTCGCCAGCCAGTGCGAGCTGCTGCGGGGCGCCTACACGGGCGCCGGATCTACAGCATCAGGCCGGTGAACACCCAGTCGAGGACGGCGCGGTCAGCCCCGTCTCCAGTGCCGCCCTCGGTGGCGGCGTAGACGATCGAGCGCAAGCGCACCGCCGTGCCCCTGCCGTCGGCGCGCGGCTGCGCCGTCTCGATCGTGAGATCGCTGTAGAGAGTGTCGCCTTCGCTCACCGGCGCCGTGTGCTGGCAGGACTCCCACCCCTCGACGGCGACCAGATTCGGGAGCAGACGCGTGGCCTGCGCCAGCGCCAGTCCGATCGTGTGCCCGCCGTACACCAACCGCTTCCCCGATACCCGCGAATCATGGTGCGTCGCAGCGATGTTGAGTGTCAATCGGGCCAGCTCGGGCGCACTGCTCACCACGTCGGCCGTGCTGCGCAGCACGGTTCCGGCCACCGGTTCGACACCGGAGCCGGGGACCCGGGCCCGGAACGCGTCCACATCCCAGTCAGCCACCGGATCGGCCGGGTGAGCCTGCCCTGCGCCGATCGCGTCCATGTCATCGCGGTGTCCGGTGTCGACGTCCTCGCCGCGGAGCGGCAGCATCGCGCAGCGGTGGAAGTCGAGGACCAGCCGTCCCGCGCCGTCCGTCGTCGTCATACGCAGCGCGGCGAGGCCGGTGGCGGCACGACCGGGCCTGGCTGAGTTCTGCTTCAGGCCAACGACTTCCGTTCGGGTGGACAGCGTGTCACCGATGACCGGGAAACGGTGGAAGGTCAGCCCGCGGTAGAACAGGTTGGCCATCACCCGCTGTGTGACCAGCGTGGACTGGCCGATCGCCACATCGCAGACCAGCGCGGGATGGGCGAGCGGTGCGGCCGCACCCGTCACGGCAGCGAAGAGCTCTGCGTCCAACGGCAGGCGCATCCGGTCGCCGAGGATCGCCTGGTGGGTTGCCGCCGCACCGGACGTCAGCGTCATCGACGGGGCGGTGTCGAAGACCTGACCGACGTGCAGATCGTCGAAGAAGGGCCCGCCGGATATTTGGCCGTACAAATTCACAGCCTGTATGCTGGCAGTTCTCGGCTAGGTGTGTCAACATCTTCCTTATGGCCGTACATATGCTGGATGACGACGAGGCGATGCTGGTCGATACGGTGCGGGTGTTCGTCGATCGTGAGGTGCGGCCCTCGGTGCGGGAGATGGAGCACGCCAACACCTATCCCGAGGCGTGGATCGAGGCGATGAAGCAGATCGGGATCTACGGGCTGGCCGTGCCCGAGGAATACGGCGGTACCCCGGTCTCGACACGCTGCTATGTGTTGGTGACCCAGGAGCTGGCCCGCGGCTGGATGAGTCTGGCCGGGGCGATGGGCGGACACACCGTGGTCGCCAAACTGATCGCCCTCTTCGGCACCGACGAGCAAAAACAGACCTATCTGCCGGCGATGGCCACCGGGGAGTTGCGGGCCACCATGGCGCTGACCGAACCCGGCGGCGGCTCCGACCTGCAGAACATGACCACCACCGCCCGCCCCGACGGCGACGACCTCGTCATCACCGGCGCCAAAACCTGGATCTCCAACGCCCGACGCTCCGGACTGATCGCCCTGCTGTGCAAAACCGACCCCCACGCCACACCCCGCCACACCGGCATCTCCATCCTGCTCGTGCAGAACCCCACCCCCGGGCTCACGGTGTCACGCGATCTGCCCAAACTGGGCTACAAAGGCGTCGAATCCTGCGAACTGTCCTTCGACACCTGCCGCGTCCCGGCCACCGCCATCCTCGGCGCACACCCCGGCCACGGGTTCACCCAGATGATGAAAGGCCTCGAAACCGGCCGCATCCAAGTCGCCGCCCGCGCCCTCGGCGTGGCCACCGCCGCGCTCGAGGACGCCCTGTCCTACGCCCAAGAGCGCGAAAGCTTCGGGGTGCCCATCTGGAAACACCAAGCCATCGGCCACTACCTCGCCGACATGGCCACCAAACTCACCGCCGCCCGCCACCTCACCCTCCACGCCGCCGACTGCTACGACGCCGCTGCTGACAACCCAGGCGAGCGCGCCGACATGGAAGCCGGGATGGCCAAACTATTCGCCTCCGAAACCGCCATGGACATCGCGCTCAACGCCGTCCGCATCCACGGCGGCTACGGCTACTCCACCGAGTACGACGTCGAACGCTACTTCCGCGACGCCCCCCTCATGATCGTCGGCGAAGGCACCAACGAAATCCAACGCAACGTCATCGCCGCACAACTAGTCGCCCGCGGCAGCATCTAGATGAAACCCCCACCTGCCTACCAGGTGCTGCGCGAGCAGCTCCGCGCCGAGATCCGCGGTGGCCGGTACGCCGACGGCGCGCGGTTGCCGACGGAGTCGGAACTGGCTGAGCACCATGGTCTCTCGCGCCAGACGGTGCGACGCGCATTCCAGGATCTGGTCGCCGAGGGGATGGTGTACCGGGTCCCCGGTCGGGGCACCTATGCCGGTGGGGACGGCAGCCGCTACCTGCGCCGGCTCGGATCCATCGACGACCTGATGAGCCTGTCCGACGACACGACGATGGAAGTTCTCGACGGATTGCGCCGGCGGGTCGACATCGACGCGGCCAGCCGCCTGCGGCTCGACGGCGACATCGTCCACACCGTCGTCTTCCGCCGCATCCACGACGGTGTCCCGTTCGGCCACACCGTCGTTCACCTTCCCCCCGAGGTGGCGACGATGGTCACTGCGTCGGCCGACCTGCGCACCGGGGCACAGAGCAGGCACACCGTGATCGGACTCCTCGAACCACACCTGAGCAGCCCCATCGCCGAAGCGGCACAGTCGATCACCGTTGCCGCCGCGGACGACCGCTCCGCCGCGGCGGTCCGATGCGCGACGGGCCATCCGATGCTGCGGGTGGACCGGCTCTACCGCGACACCGACGGGCACGCCGTCGAACTGTCGGTCAGCCACTTCCTGCCCGAGCAGTACACCTACCGGATCACCCTGCACCGCTCGGGGTAGCCCTAGACGCCGCCCTCGACGCCGCCCTCGACGCCTCGGTGGCCCCCAGCAGCGTCAGCGCATCGGCACTGGGCGAGCCCGGATCGGCGTCGTAGACGATCAGCTCCTGACCGGGCGCCGAACGTACGTCGAACGTCTGCATGTTGAGCGTCACCAGCCCCACCTCAGGGTGACGGAAGCTCTTGCGATTCAGACACTTCCGTCGCGCATCTCGACGCTCCCAGAGCGTGCGGAAATCGTCACCGGCCAGCAGCTCGGTGAGGACAGACCGCGCGCGCGGGTCGTCAGGTGCCGAGCCGTAGGCCATGCGGAAGCCCGCGACCGCGTCCGCGGCGACCTCGTTCCAGTCCGCGTAGAAGGCCCGCGCCCGCGGGTCGTTGAACACCAACAGCATGAGGTTGCCGACCGCACCCAGCTCGCCGAACAATGCGGCGGCCAACCGATTGGCGGCCAGGATGTCGTAGGCCCGGTTGTAGACCAGCGCGGGGTTGTCCGGCCACGCCTCCATCAACCTCAGCAGGCCCGGATCGACACGTTCGGCGACGGGGCCGCGCTGCGTTCGCGGAGTCAGCCCGGCCAGCATGAACAGGTGCGCCCGGCCGTCGTCGTCCAGGCGCAGAGCCGCCGCCAGAGCATCGATGACCTGGACCGACGGAGACCGCTCCCGGCCCTGCTCGAGCCGTCCGTAGTAGTCCACACTGACTCCGGCCAGCAGCGCCACTTCTTCGCGGCGCAGACCGGGGACACGACGGGTGCCCGTGCTGGTCAGCCCGACGTCACCGGGGCGCAGCACGGCACGCCGGCTCCTCAGGTACTCGCCGAGCTCGGTCATCGGGTCCAGCGTAGGAAATCCGCTGCCGCCAGGCAGGGTGTACCGCACCCTGGCTGTGGACCGATCCGGCGATGAAGCTCGTGTCATGAACGATTCGAAGATCATCATCGTCACCGGAGCCAGCAGCGGGATCGGCGAGGCTGTCGCCGAAAGGCTTGCCGCCGAAGGCCATCACGTCGTCGCCGGCGCTCGCCGGACCGACCGGCTCGAGGCCCTGGCAGAGCGCATCACGGGGCGCGGCGGCAGCATCGAGGTTCGCCCGCTCGACGTCACCGATCGCGCGGCGATGACCGCGTTCGTCGACCAGACCGTCGCCTCCCACGGACGGGTGGACGTGATCGTCAACAACGCCGGGGTCATGCCGCTGTCGCGCCTCGACGCACTGCTGGTCGACCAGTGGGACATGATGATCGACGTCAATGTGCGCGGCCTGCTCCACGGAATCGCCGCGACCCTGCCGCATTTCCAGCGTCAAGGCGCCGGCCACTTCATCACCGTCGCCTCCATCGGCGCGCACGAGGTGGTGCCCACCGGGGCCGTCTACTGCGCCACCAAATACGCGGCGTGGGCGATCACCGAGGGGTTGCGTCTCGAGGTGGACCCTTCGATCCGGGTGACGACGGTGTCCCCCGGCGTCGTCGAGTCCGAACTGGCCGACACCATCACCGATTCCACCGCGGCTGCAGCCATGAAAGACTATCGGGCGGCAGCGATACCGCCGGATTCGATCGCCCGCGCCATCGCCTATGCCGTCGGCGAGCCGGCCGAGGTGGACGTCAACGAGATGATCATCCGGCCGGCGCGGCAGCGCTGAGTCAGCTGTACTTCGCGATCAGCTCCTGCTTGTACAGCTTGCCGGTATCGGTGCGCGGAAGCTGCGCCTCGAAGGACAGCGATCGCGGGCACTTGTAGTGCGCCAACCGATCCCGCAGCCACGCGATCAGTTCGCCGGCGAAGTCGTCGGTGGCGTCGGCGGGGTCGACGGTCTGCACGACGGCCTTCACCTGCTGGCCCATCTCGTCGTCGGGAATCCCGAAGACGGCCGCGTCCATCACCTTCGGATGGGTGACGAGAAGGTTCTCGGCTTCCTGGGGGTAGATGTTCACGCCACCGGAAATGATCATGTGGTGCCGGCGGTCGGTGAGGTACAGGAAGCCGTCGTCGTCGAGATATCCGATGTCGCCCACCGTCTTCCAGCCGCGCGGATCCCGGGACTTCTCGGTCTTGTCGGGATCGTTGAGGTACTCGAAGTCGTTGCCGCCCTCGAAATAGATCTCGCCCGGCGCTCCGGGCGGGAGCTCCTTGCCGTCCTCGTCGAGAATGTGAACGACACCGGCCATCGGCTTGCCGACCGACCCCGGATGCGTCAACCAGTCCTCGGCGAAGATCAGCGTGGAACCGTGCGCCTCCGAAGACGCGTAGTACTCGTCGACGATCGGCCCCCACCAGTCGATCATCTGCTTCTTGATGTCCACAGGACACGGCGCGGCGGCGTGCATCACGCGCTGCAGGCTGGACACGTCATAGGAGGCGCGCACTTCCTCGGGCAGCTTGAGCATCCGGGTGAACATGACCGGCACGAACTGACCGTGCGTGACCTTGTGCGTGGCGATCGCGTCCAACGCGCCCTCGGCGTCGAACTTCTCCATCACCACCGTCGTGATGCCGCCGGCTTGGGTCTGCATCGACCACACCGACGGAGCGGTGTGATACAGCGGTGCGGGGCTGAGATAGACGGCGTCGGGGTGCATCCAGAACTGCACCAGGGCCGCCATCAGACCCGGCGCCTCCGACGGCGGGACGTGCGGCAGCGCGCGCTTGATGCCTTTCGGACGACCGGTGGTGCCCGACGAATACTGCAGGAGGTCACCCTCGATCTCGTCGTCGATCGGTGTATCGGGCTGTCCGGCAACGCATTCCGGATAGCTCTGCCAGCCGTCGAGGGTGGCGTCGGCGATGAGGCGCACCGACGGCAGTCCATTCGGCAACTCGGCCACCAGCCCGGCGAGAGTGTCGGCGAGTTTGCCCGACCCGACGATCGCCTTGGCCGAGCTGTTGTCGATGATGTAAGCCGCCTCCGCGGCGGTCAGGTGGGTGTTGATGGGGACGTAGTACAGCCCGGCGCGGCGCGCGGCCCACATGACCGCGTGCATGTGCTGGTTGTTCTCCATCACGATGGCGACCGCATCGCCCTCGACCAGACCAGCCTCGCGAAACAGGTGCGCCAGCCGGTTGGCCCGGGCCTCGAGCTCGCCGAACGTCACCACCGCTCCGGACGGATACATGATGATCGCGGGCTTGTCAGGAGTGGCAACAGCGGTGTCGCGGATCTGCATGGACAGAGGATACGTCGACTTAGTTGACAGGTGTCAAGCAGGCAGTCGGCGCGTGCTCGCGGCGCACTTGGGAGCGCCGGGAGAAGGCGACGGACCTGCCTACTCGGCTTCGGAGAGGCGGGTCTTCAGCGCGTCGAACTCGTCCTTGATGCCCGTCGGCAGCTTCTCGCCGACGAAGGAGAACCACTCCTCGATCAGCGGCAGCTCCTTGCGCCACTCCTCGGGCTTGACCTGCAACGCCTCGTCGACGTCAGCGGCCGACACGTCCAGCCCGTCGAGGTCGAGATCCTGGGCCGTCGGCACGATGCCGATCGGGGTGCTCTTGCCGTCGGCCTGGTGCTCGATGCGCTCGATGGCCCACTTGAGCACGCGGCTGTTCTCCCCGAAGCCCGGCCACAGGAAGCGGCCGTCGGCGCCGCGACGGAACCAGTTGACGAAGAACACCTTCGGAAGCTTGGACTCGTCGGCTTCCTTGCCGATGTTGATCCAGTGCTGGAAGTAGTCGCCGACGTTGTAGCCCAGGAACGGCAGCATCGCCATCGGGTCGCGGCGCACGGTGCCGACCTTGCCCTCGGCGGCAGCGGTCTGCTCGGAGCCGAGCGTGGCGCCGATGAACACGCCGTGCTGCCAGTCGCGGGCCTCGGTGATCAGCGGCACCGTGGTCTTGCGGCGGCCGCCGAACAGGATCGCCGAGATCGGCACACCCTGCGGGTCGTCCCACTCGGGTGCCAGCGTCGGGCACTGCGAGATCGGCGTGCAGTAGCGCGAATTCGGATGGGCCGCTTTGGTTTCCGTCTCCCGGAGGATGTAGTCGTTGCCCTTCCAGTCGATCAGGTGGTCGGGCTCGCCCTCGAGGCCCTCCCACCACACGTCACCGTCATCGGTCTTGGCGACGTTGGTGAAGACGGTGTTGCCCGCCGCGATCGTCTTCATCGCGTTCGGGTTGGAGTCCCAGTTGGTGCCCGGTGCGACGCCGAAGAACCCGAACTCGGGGTTGGTGGCGTAGAGCCGGCCGTCCTTGCCGAAGCGCATCCACGCGATGTCGTCGCCGACGGTCTCGGCGCGCCAGCCCGGGATGGTGGGCTGCAGCATCGCGAGGTTGGTCTTACCGCACGCCGACGGGAACGCCGCGGCGATGTAGTACGCCTTGTTCTCCGGCGAGATCAGCTTGAGGATCAGCATGTGCTCGGCGAGCCAGCCCTCGTCGTGCGCCATCGCCGAGGCGATGCGCAGCGAGTAGCACTTCTTGCCCAGCAGCGCGTTGCCGCCGTAGCCCGAGCCGTAGCTCCAGATCTCGCGGGTCTCGGGGAAGTGGGTGATGTACTTCGTGTCGTTGCACGGCCACGGCACGTCCTCCTGGCCCGGCTCCAGCGGCGCACCGATCGAGTGCAGCGCCTTGACGAAGAAGCCGTCGTCACCCATCTTCTCCAGCGCCGCCGCGCCCATCCGGGTCATCGTCCGCATCGAGACCACGACGTACTCGCTGTCAGTGATCTCCACACCGAGCTTGGGGTCCTCGGCGTCAATCGGTCCCATGCAGAAGGGCACCACCCACATGGTGCGGCCACGCATGCTGCCGCGGTACAGCGGAGTCATCAGCTCCCGCATCTCGGCGGGGTCCATCCAGTTGTTGGTGGGCCCGGCGTCGATCTCCCGCTCGCTGCAGATGAACGTCCGCGACTCCACGCGCGCCACGTCCGACGGGTCCGAGAGCGCCAGGTAGGAGTTCGGCTTCTTCTCGGGGTTCAGCTTCTGGAAGGTGCCGGCCGCGACGAGCTGATCGCACAGGCGCTGGTACTCCTCCTCGGAGCCGTCCGCCCATGCGACGCGGTCGGGCTGTGTCAGCTCGGCGATCTCCCGAACCCAGGCGAGCAGCCCCTCGTGCTTCGTGGGTGCGGAATCCAGTCCCGGAATGGTCGCTGCGGTCATTGGCTAGTCGTCTCCTGCACTGTTCCTGCGCGTTGGCCTGGTGAACCCCGAATGAAAACTTGTGGAGGAACGTACGCCGTCGCCACCGACCTGTCCGAGGTCTTGACAAACCACCGCCGACCCTCCTGACCTTCGAGGTTAACGCGGGTGACATACCCGAGGAAATCCAGGATCATGTCCGATCACTCACAGGAACGATTCAGAAGAGGTCATTCTCGGCACGGGGCGGCCAGCTACCGCTCGGTAACCACGAAATCCGTCGTGTCCGGCGTCCACGAGGGCACCCGGGGAGCTCTCGAGAGCGACCAATCGGACCGCCACGGCATCCTCCAATTCGACACGCAACGCCGCGACGGCATCGCCCGCCCAGCGCTCCCATCGCGCGCGATCCTGGAGAAGCCCCCGGGCCCGCACCACCCACGCCGTGAGCGCCACACCGGCCAGCCCGCCCGCCGCGGCCGCCCAGCCCGGCCCCGTCGTCACCGTCGCGGTCAGCCGGGCCACCGCCAGCGCCGCCCCGACGCCGAAGCCCGCGCCCAGCACGATCATCAGCTGGGTTTCCAGCCGACGTCCGACAGGCGGCGGCAGCGTCGGCGGACGCCACGACGGCAGGGAGGGTTGGGTCCCGGTCTTCGCCTCCAGCGTCGTCTCGACGTCGGCGCGTACCGCCGCGGACCGATCACGGACACGGACCTGAACCTCAGCGCCGCTGCGCATCGTCGACACCTCCGCGAGCAGGTCGGCACGCGCCGCGATGCAGTGGTGCCGCACCGCCGACGTCAGCTCGAACCGCAGCTGGTGCAGCTGCTGGCGCCAGCGCGCCTGCTCGGCCCGCTGCGCCTCCCGGGAGCGTGCGGCATTGCGCCGGGCCAGCGTCGGATCGGCCAGGTGCGCCGTGAGCGTGGCCGCCAGGTCATCCAGACGTGGTGGCCCGAGCCGCGGCGCTGCAGCGGCCGCCACCCAGCTGGCGCCGGGCACCCGGGTCTCGTTGACGGTCAGCACCCGCCGCCAGCCGCGGTGGTCGTCGATCTTGTTCACGACGGCGACGACGGCGTCGGTGTGCGCGGTGACCGCTGCGGCCCGCACGCTCTCGGCAGAGGTCATCGGCGCGGTGGCCGACACCACCCACACCACGGCGACGGGCACCTGACCGGGCAGCAGCTCACGTGCCTCGACGAACCGGCGGTCGGGCATCCGCGTCCGGAGGCCGTCGGCGACGCTCGTCACCCCGGCCCGTGCGGCCCCGGCGACCAACACCGCGTCGACCCGGATGTCGACGCGCACCGGCTCAGCCACCGCACGCCTCGACCAGCCGCAGGCTGCCGCGGGTGATGTCGGCGGCACAGCGCCGGTGCAGCGGGTCGAGCGGACCGCGTGACAGGTGATAAAAGCGCAGGGCCCGGCGGGTGTGGGCGCCGACGTCGTCGCCGCGATCCACCGTCGCGCCGGAGGCCTCCACGACGTCGACGGCCGCCGTCATCACCGCAAAGACGGCGTCGTCACCGTCCAGATGCGCCGCGAGCCGCTCGTCGCCCCGGTCGGCGGCGAGCACCCGCAGCATGTGGACCGCCGTCAGGCAGCGCCGGTAGCGGACCCTCGTGGTGGCCCGGTCGATCGCGGAGCGCACGGCGTCGGCGCCGCCGAGCGCCCGCAGCCGCGCGGTCACCTCGGCCGGGGCCGCCCCGTCCGACACGGCGAGGATCGCGTGCGCCAGCCCGAAGCGGTCCAGCCGGTCCATCAGATCCCGGCGCACGTCGGCGGGCAACGGGTGCGGGCAGGCCGAGAACGCATCCACGGTGGAGACGTCGGCCGGTGTCGCCACCAGCGCCCGCAGCGCGGTGACGTCGTCTTCATCGATCCGCACACCGCCCAGCAGCGCGACCATCGGAATCACCGGGCAGCGCAGAAGCGTCTCGAGCTCGGCGGCCACGGCCTGCGCGGCCCGCAACGGACCACCCGCGTCGGCTCCGCCCAGGTCGGCCTTGTTCAGTACCACCACCGTCGAGTCCGTCACGCCCGCGCGGTCCTCCTCGGTCACCGTCTCGGCGACGACGAGAACGTCGACGTCCGCGGTGTCCCCCGGCGCCCCGACCGGGACGCCCAGCGCCCCGGCCACCGTCCTGCAGCCCACCCCGGCGCGTCCCCGCACAGCTACGCTGACAGGCGCACGCAACAGTCGCTCGACGGCGGCGACGTCGGGATCGGGTTCGGCGGCGGCCATGGCGGCCACCACATCGGCCAGCTGACCCGGCATCCCCCCGCCCCCTCCGGCAGACCCCCGCCCGCCTGTCAGGTGATCGTGACATCCGAATAGGCCTGCTCGACGCACCAATTCCGCGCGGGCCGGCGCATACCAGCCGAAGGCAACTGTTGGGTATCAATCTGTAACACGATGCAGGGAGTGAGTCCGCGATGAGCGACGATGGATCGATGCGAATGCCAGGTCCCAGCGACGTCGAGCACGACATCGACGGGGACGTGGACAGGGACATTGCGCAGGCCGTCCATCACCCCCGCAGGGTCACCAGCTTCCGCGCCCGCCGATCCACCATCTCCGATCGCCAACAGGCCGTCTGGGAGGACCGCTGGCCCGAGCTGGGTCTGCTGGCCCGCACCGGTGACGACCCCCCGGCGCCGCTGGACACCGATGCCTGGTTCGGCAGGCACGCCCCGCTGGTGCTGGAGATCGGCTGCGGGACCGGCACGTCGACGCTGGCGATGGCCCAGTCCGAGCCCGACCTCGACGTGATCGCCGTCGAGGTCTACAAACGCGGACTGGCCCAGCTGCTGTCCGCCATCGACCGCGAGGGCGTCGGCAACATCCGGCTGATCCGCGGCGACGGCGTCGACGTTCTCACCCACATGCTCGCGCCCGGCTCGCTGACCGGGGTGCGCGTCTTCTTCCCCGATCCGTGGCCCAAGGCCCGTCACCACAAGCGCCGGCTGCTGCAGCCCGACACCGTCGCGCTCATCGCCGACCGGCTACGTCCCGGCGGCGTCCTCCACGCCGCCACCGACCACCAGGGCTATGCCGAGCAGATCGCCGAGGTCGGCGACGCCGAACCGCGGTTGACGCGGATCGAGCTCGACGCGACCGGCCTGCCCATCTCGGTAGATCGCCCCGAGACCAAATACGAGCGCAAAGCGCTGGCCGGACCGATCGTCACCGAGCTGCTGTGGGCGAAGTCATGAGCCTGACCAGCGACGTCGCCGATCACATCGCCGGCGAGGACGGCACCGCGGCCGCACCCTCACGGGTGCTGCTCGTCTGGGACGCCCCCAACCTCGACATGGGACTGGGCGGGATCCTCGGCGGCCGGCCGACCGCCGCGCACCGGCCCCGCTTCGACGCGCTGGGCCGCTGGCTGTTGGCCCGTACCGCCGACCTGTCGACCCAGAACCCGGTGGGGTCGCCCCTGGAGCCCGAGGCCACGGTGTTCACCAACATCGCACCGGGCAGCGCCGACGTCGTCCGGCCGTGGGTCGAGGCACTGCGCAACGTCGGGTTCGCGGTCTTCGCCAAACCCAAGATCGACGAGGACAGCGACGTCGACTCCGACATGCTCGCGCACATCGAACTGCGCCGCAGTGAGGGGCTGGCCGGCCTGATCGTGGCGTCCGCGGACGGCCAGGCGTTCCGCCTCCCGCTGGAAGACATCGCCCGTGACGGGGTCGCCGTCCAGGTTCTCGGATTTCGCGAACATGCCAGTTGGGCGTTAGCGTCGGATACCTTGGAGTTCGTCGATCTGGAGGACATCCCTGGTGTCTTCCGGGAGCCGCTACCGCGAATCGGGCTCGATTCGCTGCCAGAGCAGGGCGCGTGGCTGCAGCCATTCAGGCCGCTGTCCTCACTGTTGGCGTCTCGTGTCTAGAACAGTGGGAAAGCCCGGTCGCGATGCGCGCGCCGATGATCACAGACTCAACAACGACTTATTGAGGAGCTGAAGTGTTCGCCTGGTGGGGTCGAACGGTGTACCAGTACCGATACATCGTCATCGGTGTCATGGTCGCACTGTGCCTGGGCGGCGGCGTCTACGGGTCCTCGTTGGGCGCCCACGTCACCCAGAGCGGTTTCTTTGATGAGGGCAGTCAGTCGGTCAAGGCTTCGGTGCTCGGCGACGAGGTGTACGGGCGTGACCGTCTCAGCCATGTCGTAGCCATCCTGACGCCCCCGGACGGTAAGAAGGTGACCGATCCGGCCTGGCAGAAGGAAGTCACCGGCGAGCTCAACAAGGTCGTCGACGAGAACAAGGACCAGATAGTCAGCTGGGTCGGCTGGCTGCGCGCACCCGACAGCACGTCCGAAACCGTGCAGCAGATGAAGACAGAAGATGGCTCGAAAACCTTCGTCGCCATTCCGCTTCAAGGTGACAACGACGACACCATCCTGAAGAACTACCAGGCAGTCGAACCGGCGCTGCGCCAGATCAACGACGGCAATATCCAGCTCGCCGGCCTCAACCCCATCGCCAGCGAGCTCACCGGAACCATCGCCACCGACCAGAAACGCGCCGAGCTCGCCATCGTTCCTCTTGTGGCCGTGGTGCTGTTCTTCGTCTTCGGCGGTGCCGTCGCGGCCGCCTTGCCCGCGATCATCGGCGGCCTCACGATCGGCGGCGCGCTCGGCATCCTGCGGTTCACCGCCGACTTCATGGACGTGCACTTCTTCGCCCAGCCCGTCGTGACGATGATGGGGTTCGGCATCGCCATCGACTACGGACTTTTCATCGTCAGTCGCTTCCGAGAGGAACTCGCCGAAGGCTACGACGTGGAGGCCTCGGTGCGGCGGGCGGTGATGACCTCAGGCCGCACTGTGGCGTTCTCTGCGGTGATCATCGTGGCGTCGTCGCTTCCCCTGCTGCTCATCCCGCTGGGCTTCCTCAAGTCGATCACCTACGCGATCATCGCGTCGGTGCTGCTGGCGGCCTTCCTGTCGATCACCGTGCTGCCCGCGACCCTCGGGATCCTGGGCTCCAACGTGGACGCGCTCGGGGTGCGGACACTGCTGCGGGTGCCGTTCTTCCGCAACTGGAAGCCGATGCGCGTCTACCTCGAGTGGCTGGCCGAGAAAACCCAGAAGACCAAGACCCGGGAAGAAGTCGAAAAGGGCTTCTGGGGCAGGCTGGTCAACGTCGTGATGAAGCGGCCCATCGCGTTCGCGGCGCCGATCCTGGTCGTGATGATCCTGTTGGTGATCCCGCTCGGACAGCTCGCCCTCGGCGGGTACAGCGAGAAATACCTGCCACCGGACAACCCGGTGCGGATGGCACAGGCGCAGTTCGACAAGGACTTCCCCACGTACCGCACCGAACCGCTGACCCTGGTGATCCAGAGCGACAACGGGCAGCCCGTCACCGATCAGCAGGTCGCGGACTTGCGGGCCAAGGCGGAGACGGTTCCCGGTTTCACCGACAGCGACGAGCCGTCGAAGATGTGGCAGGAACGGTCCGTCCAAGAAGGTGGCAGCAAGGATCCGTCGGTGCGGGTTCTGCAGAACGGTCTGGTCAACAGCGCTGATGCCCCTGCGAAGATCGACGCACTACGCGCGTTGTCGCCCCCGCGTGGCACGACAGTCTTGGTCGGCGGAACACAAGCGCTGGCACAGGACAGCATCCAGAGCCTGTTCGACAAGCTTCCGCTGATGGTGGTGGTGCTGATCCTGACCACGACAGTGCTGATGTTCCTGGCCTTCGGCTCGATCGTGCTGCCGATCAAGGCGGCGTTGATGAGCGCGCTCACCCTCGGCTCCACCATGGGCATCCTGACGTGGATGTTCGTCGAGGACGGCCATGGCTCCGGAATCCTGAACTACACCCCGCAGCCACTGATGGCGCCGATGATCGGACTGATCATCGCGGTGATCTGGGGCTTGTCCACCGACTACGAGGTGTTCCTGGTGTCCCGCATGGTCGAGGCGCGGGCGCGGGGCATGTCGACCGCCGAGTCGATCCGCATCGGTACCGCAACCACCGGCCGATTGATCACCGGCGCTGCGCTGGTGCTGGCCGTCGTCGTGGGCGCCTTCGCATTCTCCGACCTGGTGATGATGAAGTACCTGGCGTTCGGTCTGCTGATCGCCCTGCTGCTCGACGCGACGATCATCCGGATGTTCCTGGTGCCCGCGATCATGAAGCTGCTCGGCGACGATTGCTGGTGGGCGCCGCGCTGGATGAAGCGGGTCCAGGAGAAGATGGGCCTGGGCGAGACCGAGCTGCCCGACGAGCGCAAACGCCCGTCGGTGCGCGAGCCCGCACCCGCCGAGGCACTCGTCGGCGCCGGCGCACCGGTGTCCGCGCCGTCGCGTCCGATGCCGCCGCACGATCCCGGCCACCCGGCTCCCGACCGGGCGGGTGTGACGACCCGCATCGCCACCGCACCGCGCCCCGGCGGACCGTCAGGTGCCGGCACCACACGGCTGCCGGGACCGCAGCCGCGTCCGCCGGTGCCGGACTCCGAGCCGCAGACCACCCGTCTGTCGGTGGCCAAGAACGCCGTCCGCAGCGCGGTCAGCAGCGCCGCTGACGCGGTCACCCAGCGGGGACAACAGCGTCCCGCCGGGCCGTCGACCCCGCCTGCACGCGACGACCGCGAGATCGAGTCGTGGCTCGGTGATCTGCGGGGTTCGGGCGGCGCGCCCGCCGCCCCCGCGGCCGCACCGCGCCCATCCGGCGAGCCGACCCGGGGAATGCCCGATCCCGGTGCCGCCGATGCGACGACGGCGATCCCGGCGCAGCGTCCCGATGAAGGTCCCAAGGATGAGGACGACGCCACCCGCGCGATCCCGACTGCCCGCGCGTCGGATGCGGACACGGCCACCGAGAAGCTGAACACCCGACCCGAGGGCGACGCACCCCGGCGCGGCGGAGGCGGATTGAGCGCGCAGGAGCTGCTGCGTCGCGAAGGCCGCCTGTAGGCGCTAGTGCTCGGCCTCGTCTGATTCGACGTCGTCTGATTCGACGTCGTCTGATTCGACGTCGTCTGATTCGACGCTGTCGGGTTCGGCACTGAGCACCGGCCCGTCGTCTGCCTGGGCGGCGGCCTCCGCCTCGGCGGGATCGTCGGCGACCAGCACGCGGATCGCGCTGTTGAGGAACGCCAGCACCGGGACCGCGAGCAGCGCACCGACGATGCCGGCGAGCACGCCGCCGCCGGCGATCGCGAGCACGACGGCCAGCGGGTGGATCGACACGGCACGGCCCATCACCAGCGGCTGCAGCACGTGGCCTTCCAGCTGCTGGACGGCGAGGATCAGACCGAGGGTGATCAGTGCGTAGATCAGGCCCTTCGTCAGCAGCGCGACGATCACCGCGAGGAAGCCGGTGATCACGGCGCCGACCAGCGGGATGAACGCGCCCAGGAACACCAGTGATGCCAGCGGCAACGCCAGCGGCACCCCCATGATCGCCAACCCGACCCCGATGCCGAGCGCGTCGACCAGCGCGACGAGGAACGTGGCCCGGACGTACCCGATCAGTGAATGGAAGCCCGCACGGCCCGCGTCGCGAATCCGCGTGCGAGTACCGGTCGGGAAGATCCGGGTGACGAACTCGAAGATGTTGCGGCCGCCGTGCAGCAGGAAGATCAGCGTGAACAGCACCAGCAGCGCGCCGGTGAGGATCTCGGTGATGGTGCCCGCGGTGGACAGCGCGCCGCTGGTCACCTTCTCCTGGTTGTTGCGCAGCGCCTCGATCGCCGCGTTGCCCGCGTTGTCGATCTGCTCGCGGCTCAAGCCAAGGGGACCGTCGATCAACCAGCGACGCACCCCGTCGATGCTGCGGGTGACCTGGTCGACCAGCGCCGGGGCGCCCTCGATGAACTGGCTGACGACGAAGCTGAGGAGACCTCCGACGAGCGCCATGCCGCCGAGCAGGATCAGCGCCACCGCGCCACCGCGCGGAGCCCCCCTGCGGTCCAGGAAGTCCACCGCGGGCATCAGCAGCGCAGCGGCCAGAGTGGCCAGCGCCACGGGGACGATGATGACCTCGACCTGCACCACCACCCACAGCGCCGCGAATACGGCACCGAAGATGACGAGCAGGCGCCACGCCCACGCGGCACCCTTGCGGACCAGCGGGCTGACCGACTCGTCGGCGGATGGGTCCACAAACGGACGCGCAGACATTCCGGTAGCGTAACGGCACTTTCCGCTGCGGCTTCGCTGCTCGGGTCCGGGCGGGTCAACGCCTTACCCTGTAGGGCGTGTCACACGACGCTCCCCCGGTGCAGCCGCAAGCGGCCGGCGCCGGCGCGGAGCGCCCCGCCCGGGGCAAGTACTGGTGGCTGCGATGGGTGCTCATCGCGGTCGCGATCATCGTGCTGACCGTCGAACTGGTGCTGGTGCGCGATCAGCTGGCCAAAGCGTGGAAGAGCCTGTACTCGGCGAACTGGTGGTGGGTCGGCGTCGCGGCCCTGGCGGCGATGGCGTCGATGCACAGCTTCGCCCAGATCCAGCGAACGCTGCTCGCCTCGGCCGGCGTGCGCGTCCATCAGTGGCGCAGCGAGGCTGCCTTCTACGCCGGCAACGCCCTGTCGACCACGATGCCGGGCGGCCCCGTGCTCTCGGCGACGTTCATCTACCGCCAGCAGCGGTTGTGGGGCGCGTCCCCGCTGGTGGCGTCGTGGCAGCTGGTCATGTCGGGTGTGCTGCAGGTGGTCGGTCTGGCGCTGCTCGGTCTCGGCGGCGCCTTCCTGCTCGGCGCCAGCAAGAACCCTCTGTCGCTGATCTTCTCGCTCGGCGGTTTCCTGGCGCTGGTGCTGCTGGCGCAGGCCGTGGCGACCCGCCCGGAGCTCATCGACGGCATCGGAGCCCGGGTGCTGAGCTGGTTCAACTCTCTGCGCGGCAGGCCCACCGACACCGGACTCACCAAGTGGCGGGAAATCCTGGAGCAGCTCGAGTCGGTGCAGCTGGGCCGCCGGGATCTGTCGACGGCGTTCAGCTGGTCGCTGTTCAACTGGATCGCCGACGTCGGCTGCCTGCTCGCCGCCTGCTACGCGACCGGAGGCCATCCGTCGCTCGCGGGCGTGACCGTGGCCTATGCCGCCGCGCGCGCGGTCGGATCCATCCCGCTGATGCCCGGCGGGCTACTGGTCGTGGAGGCGGTGCTGGTGCCCGGCCTGGTGTCGAGCGGCATGTCGCTGGCCTCGGCGATCTCGGCGATGCTGATCTACCGGCTGATCAGCTGGATCTTCATCGCCGCGATCGGGTGGGTGGTGTTCTTCTTCATGTTCCGCACCGAGAAGGACCTCGACAGCGACGTCCGCGCCGAGAACGAGACCGACACGGCTCCCCCGGCCGCCGTCGACCCGATCTGCCCGCAGTTCAGCCCCGATCCGGATGCGCCGCATCCGCCACCGCCCGAGGAGACCCAGCAGGCGTCATGACGTTCCCCAGAACCCTCGCCGTCCTGACGGTGGCTGCCGCCACTGTGTTCTCCTCGGCCTGCTCGCAGTCGTCCGCCCCCGACACCGCCAGCTCGACGTCGGCCCCGCCGCCGAGCTCGACGCCCACCTCGGCCGGCGCCGCCCCAGCCCCCGGCCCCGCCGAACCCTCGGTGCTCACCCCGGTGCTGGCCCAGGCGGTCGCCGAACCCATCCCGGTGCCCGCGACCGACGGCAAGACGCACCTGGTCTACGAACTCATGCTGACCAACACGCTCTCGCAAGAGGTGTCGCTGACCTCGCTGGACGTCCGCGCCGGCGACCAGACCCTGCTGACGCTGCCCGCCGACCAGCTCACCGCAGCCACCCGGTTGGCCGGAATCCCCGCTCCCACAGGCGTTCTCGGGCCCGCTCAGACGGCACACGTGTGGCTGGACGTCGCGCTGCCCGCCGGTACCCCGGCACCGGAGCGCCTTGTCCACGCGCTCGGCGTCTCGGTGCGACAGCCTCAGCCGCCGCTGATCCCGGCCGCGATGGTCGAAGAGGTGGCGCCGGTGGCCGTGCAGACGCGGAAACCGATCGTCATCGCACCGCCGCTGTCGGGGCCCAACTGGCTCGACGGGGACGGCTGCTGCGGCATCTCCGGGCATCGCGGTGCGCTCAATCCGATCAACGGAAAGACCTGGGCCGCAGAACGATTCGCGATCGACTACCTGCAGCTGATGCCCGACGGCAAGCTGTTCACCGGCGCGCCGTCGGACCTCGGCAGCTACCCGTACTACGGCACCGACGTGCACGCCGTCGCCGACGGGCCGGTGGTCGCGGTGGTCGACGGGATGGCGGAGGAGACGCCGGGCGCCGCGCCCGTGGGACTGACGCTGAACCAGTACCCGGGCAACCACGTCGTGCAGGACCTCGGCGGCGGCAACTACGCGCTCTACGCCCACCTGCAGACGGGCAGCATCACGGTCAAACCCGGCGACCGCCTCACCGCCGGGCAGCCGCTGGCCCATCTGGGCAACACCGGCAACACCGACGCCCCGCACCTGCACTTCCACGTGATGAGCACACCGGACCCGTTGCGTTCGGACGGTCTGCCGTTCGTGTTCTCGTCGTTCGACCTGCAGGGCAGGGTGCCCGACTCGCAGGACGCGCTGACCGCGGGGCGCCCGGTGCCGCTGCCGCCCGCCGCTGACGTGAAGCCGCAACGCGATGTCATGCCGCTGCAGGACGACCTGATGACCTATGCGGACCGGTAGCCGCGCACCGGCAGCGCTGGCCGCCGACGTGGTGTGCGTGCTGGTGTTCTGCGCGATCGGGCGCCGCAGTCACGCCGAGGGGGTGACCGTGGCGGGGGTGGCGGAGACGGCGTGGCCGTTCCTGGCCGGCACGTCGCTCGGCTGGCTGCTCGCCCGCGCGTGGCGGCGCCCGGTGGCGCTGCTGCCGACGGGTGTCGCGGTGTGGGTCGCGACCGTCGTGGTCGGAATGCTGCTGCGCAAGGTCAGCGGGCAGGGCACTGCGGCCAGCTTCATCGTCGTCGCCACACTCACCACCGCGGCTCTGCTGCTCGGCTGGCGGGCGATCGCTCGATCAGTCCTCTGAATCGTCCTGCGGCACAGGCTCTGTCGACACCGTGAGGGTGGCGCGTAGACCACCGAGGGGACCGTCGGACAGCTCGATGGCGCCGCCGTGCAGGGCGGCCTGCTGCGCGACGAGCGCCAGCCCCAGACCCGAGCCACCCGGAGAGGCGTTGCTGCCACGGGAGAAGCGTCCCAGCACGGTCTCGTGCTCGTCGACGGGCAGCCCGCGTCCGTTGTCGTCGACCACGATCGTCAGCAGATTGTCGCGCCGGTAGGCGGCCAGCACGATCCGGGTGGCCTGGCCGTGGGTGATCGCGTTGCGCACCAGGTTGTCGACCGCCAGCCGCAGCCCGCCCGGCCAGCCGAGAATGAAGCCCAGGGTGTCGGCGGCGTGCACCTCGATCGTGACGTCGCGGTTGACCCGCATGTTCTCCCGGGCCACCCGGTCGAGCATGTCCGTCACGTCGATCACTTCGCGGTCCTCGGCCTGGGCCAGTTGGCCGGACGCCAGCTGGCCCAGCGCGGTGATGATGCCTTCCACCCGGCGCTGGGCGCGCGACAGGTCGCCCACCACCTCGGCGCGCTCCTCAGCAGGGAGGTCGTGGATGCGCAGCGTGTCCAGGTCCGCGCGCATCGCGGTCAACGGGGTGCGCAGTTCATGGGCGGCGTTGGCGGCGAAGTCCTGCGCGGCCTGGAGCGAATTCGTGGTGGCGCGCTGCGCCGCGGCGAGGCGGTTGAGCATCGCGCTCATCGCCTCGGACAGATCTTCGGCCTCGCGTACCCCACGCACCGCCGGGATGCTCTCCGAACCCTTGCCCAGCTGCTTGGTGTGTTCGGTGAGCCGGCGCAGCGGCCGGATCGCGGGCCCGGCCAGAAGCCACCCCAGCCCGGCGGCGATCAGCACGGTCACCACACCGACCGCGATGTAGAGCGGCACCCGGGCCCGATTGAGCAGGATGCTGTCGGCACGGATGCCGATCGACATCAGGACGCCGCCGTTCTGGTCGACCGGCAGCGTGCGGACCCGGTACTCGACCCCGTTGACCGTGACGGTCTCGGTGCCAGGAGCCAATGCGGGAAGCTGGAAGCCGCGCTGATAGACCACCTGCCCCGAGGACCGCGACCGGCCCGTCTGCAGCACGCCGCGCCGCTGATCGGTCAGCTGCTCGGGATACACGCTGGCGTCGACGATCGCATCGAGCCGGCGATCGAGCTGCGCGGCGTCGTTGTTGGCCAGCACGAGCGAGGTCAGAATCGTGAACGCCGCCACGACCGCGGCCGCCGCTGCGGCCGACGCGATGGCGACCCGGGTGCGCAGCGAGGCGGAGCGGAAGGCGCGTGGAAGCCTCACCGTGTGCCCGGGAGCAGGCTTCTCACGGCTCCTCCCGCAGCACGTAGCCGATGCCGCGCACGGTGTGGATGACGCGTGGAAGGCCGTCACGCTCGAGCTTGCGCCGCAGATAGGACACGAACACGTCGGCGACGTTGGTGTCGACGTCGAAGTCGTAGCCCCACACCAGCTCCAGCAGTCGCTGCCGGCTAAGCACCACGCCGGCGTTCTCGGCCAACGCGGCGAGCAGGTCGAACTCCCGCTTGGTCAGCTCGACACGCTCCCCGGCGACGAACACCAGCCGGCGCGACGTGTCGATGGTCAGCGAACCCACCGTCATCGTGTCCGACATCGGATCGGAGTGATGCGCACGCCGCAGCAGCGCGTGCAGCCGCGCCACCAGTTCACCCAGATCGAACGGTTTGGTCAGGTAGTCGTCGGCGCCGGCCTCCAGGCCCGCGATGCGGTCGTTGACGGTGTCGCGCGCCGACAGCACACAGATCGGGATGTCGTTGCCGAGCGCGCGCAACGCCGTCACCACCGCGACCCCGTCGAGCTCGGGCATCTGGACGTCGAGCACCAGCGCGTCGTGCGACTCACTCGACAACAGCCGCAGTGCTTCCTTGCCCGTCGCCGCGACCCTGACGTCGAACCCGGAATGGCGCAGACCGCGCGCCACCGACGTCCGGACATCCGGATCGTCATCCACCATCAGCACCGTCCGACCCGCGCCGTCCTGGGCGGACAGCTCCCCTCCACGGGTGGGCGAAGCGTCCACCCTGTCTCGCATGGCGCCTACGGGAACAGCGGTCCGTTGGTGTCACGCTCCGAGAAGCCACACCGGTTCTTGATGTCGATCAGCGGCTGACGAATAGCCGTCATCTCGGCTTTGACCTGGGGGTTGGCGTTCATGTAGTCGACCACCTTGGGCCGCAGCTCCTCCATCGGCAGGCCCTGCAGGCCCGAGAAGAAATCGTTGACCTGCGGGTGGGTGAACAGGTACGCCGAGGTCGACGCCGAGACGCCGGAGGCGACTCCGGAGAAGTCCGCCGCGGTGCAGTTCGGCGGCAACGCAGGCTGCGCGGACGCCATCGGCATCGCACAGAACAACGAGGCGCCGGCGACCGCGCCCGCGCCCAGAGCGCCGGCAACGGCGCGGCGCAGGATGGGACCCGAGATCAACATGAAGTCTCCTTCAGCTTTAGGTGAGAGCCGGCTCCTGTCGGGCCGGTCTGCAGACCATCCTAGAAAGCTAAGCAGACCGGTAGCCGACTTTCCTGCCGAGCAATTAACGGATGGTGAGAAAAACCCTCAGCGTAGAGGGGTCGCCGCGACATCTCCGGAGTCGTCTCCCGGCGCGGCGGGGGCAGCTTCGGCGGCCCCGGCGCCCATGCTCGTGGCGGCCGGGGAGGCTGCTGCAGCGGCTCCCGGCGAGACCGCCTGCACCAGCCCCAGCATCTGCGGCAACGTCACCGGCAGTTGACACCGGGCCGCCAGGGACACCAGCGGCTGCTGCAGGCGCTGCAGGTCCGCTTGCACGAGCGGGTTCGCGTCGAAGTAGGACTTGAACGCGCCGAGCGACTGGGCCCCGCCCTGCTGCTTGGCGATCAGCGTCAGCGCCTGGTTCGTCTGCGGATGGGTCTCCAGGTACGTACCGGTGTTCGTGGCCACTGCACCTGCGGTCTTGGCGACCTCGCTGGCAGCGCACGGGTCCGGCGCGGCCTGCCCGGCGGGCGCCGCCGGACCGAGGATCACCACCGCCGCGCCACCCAGGGCGGCGAGCGCCACAGCGGCGGCGCCGGCCCGGCGCGTGGTGAATGTCGAGCGTGCAAACATGGCGAACTCCTTACGGCCTGCGCGCGCCTGACGGCCGCGCACGCCTTCCTACGGTCAACAGCAAAGTTCCCCGACCGGCGGACAACATCTGGCCCACGTCGAGGTCATCGTGCCATCACCGGCGCCGGGCGCCCAATCGAGCGCGTCGGCGGGACCGTATTAGAGCTGCATGAGGCATCTCTGGCAGGAGTGTTCGCGCAGGTCCCCTCACAACTGACTGCTGTACCCTTTCGCTACGAAAGGCCGGGGAGAAAGTGGGGACGTCCCATCCAGCAGTTCATGATGCGCGTGAGCAGCAACCTGCGCAGATTCCGCTGGGCGGTCTTCGCGGTGTGGCTGCTGCTTCTCGTCCCCTCGATCTACCTGGCGATGAACCAGTCGGGCAACCTGACCGGCGGCGGTTTCGAGGTCGAGGGTTCGCAGTCGCTGTACGTGCAGCGTCAGCTCGAAGCACAGTTCCCCGATCAGGGCGCATCCCCGTTGGCGCTGGTCGCCGCACCCCGTCCGGACGCGTCGTTCGATGACATGAACGCCGCGGTGGCCTACCTGGAGAAGATCGCCGCCGAGGTGCCCAGCGTCACGGTCATGCCCAATCCGGGCCAGCCGCCCCCTGCGCCTGACCGGCCGTATGTGATCACGCTGCAACTCGGGTTCGAGAACACCGGTGCGGTCGACATCGCCAAACAGCTGCGCCAGAAGGTCGGCATCGACGGGGACGACCCGGGCCAGACCGCGGACGGCAAGGTGCGTTTCTACGTCATCGGGCAGGGTGCGCTCGGTGCGGCGGCGACGCTGGCCACCAAACACGACATCGCCCAGGCCGAGCGATGGAATTTGCCGATCGTGCTGATCGTGCTGCTGGCGGTGTTCGGCTCCTTCGCCGCCGCCGCGATGCCGCTGCTGCTGGGTGTGTGCACGGTGGCGGTCACGATGGGCCTGGTCTATTGGCTGTCGATGTACACCACTATGTCGGTGTTCGTGACATCGACGGTGTCGATGTTCGGCATCGCCGTGGCCATCGACTACTCCCTGTTCATCCTGATGCGCTTCCGCGAGGAACTACGCGCGGGCCGCGAACCCCAGGACGCCGCCGACGCCGCGATGGCGACCTCGGGTCTGGCGGTGGTGCTGTCGGGTCTGACGGTGATCGCGTCGGTCACCGGCATCTACCTGATCAATACTCCGGTGCTGCGGTCGATGGCCACGGGCGCCATCCTCGCTGTCGCGGTCGCCGTGCTGACGTCGACGACGCTGACCCCTGCGGTGCTCGCCACGTTCGGCCGCCGCGCCGCGCGACGCTCGTCGTACCTGCACTGGGGTCGCGGCATCGAGGCGACGCAGTCGAAGTTCTGGACCCGCTGGACCGGAGGGGTGATGCGCCGGCCGTGGGTGTCGGCGCTGTGCGCGGCGGCGCTGCTGCTGGCCTTCGCCGCACCGGCGTTCTCGATGGCGCTCGGCAACAGCATGCAGCGGCAGTTCGACCCGACCCACGAGATTCGCGGCGGCGTGAACGCGGCGGCAGAAGCGCTGGGCCCGGGCGCACTCGGCCCGGTCCGCGTACTGGTGACCTTCCCGGAGGGCAACGCCGCGTCGGCGCCCGCCAAACAACCGTTGCTCGACGCCATCCGGCAGCGGATGGCCCAGGCGCCCAACACCGTCTCGGTGTCGCCCGCGGTGTTCGGCACCGACTACCGCAGCGCCCTGCTGTCGGCGGTGCTCTCGGTCGACCCCGAGGACATGGGGGCGCGCGAGACAGTCGACTGGATGCGGGAGCAGTTACCCCCGGTCGCCGGCACCGGTGCACAGATCTCGGTCGGCGGGCCCACGGCGCTGATCAAGGACTTCGACGATCGCGTCGCCGCGATCCAGCCGGCGGTGTTCGCGTTCGTGGCGTTCATCGCGTTCGTGATGTTGCTGGTGTCGATTCGCTCGGTGTTCCTGGCGCTCAAGGGCGTGGTGATGACGGTCCTGTCGGTGGCCGCCGCCTATGGCAGCCTGGTGGTGGTCTTCCAGTGGGGCTGGCTGTCCGACCTGGGCTTCAAGCAGATCTCGTCGCTGGACAGCACGATCCCGCCGCTGGTGCTCGCGCTGACCTTCGGCCTGTCGATGGATTACGAGATCTTTCTGCTCACCCGGATTCGGGAGCGGTTCCTGCAGACCGGGAACACCCGCGACGCCGTCGCGTACGGGGTGTCCACCAGTGCCCGCACCATCACCAGCGCCGCACTGATCATGATCGCGGTGTTCATCGGGTTCGCGTTCGCCGGTATGCCGCTGGTGGCCCAGCTCGGGGTGGCCTGCGCGGTCGCGATCGCGGTGGACGCCACGGTGGTGCGGCTGGTGCTGGTACCTGCGCTGATGGCGATGTTCGACGAGTGGAACTGGTGGCTGCCGCGGTGGCTGGACCGGGTGCTGCCGTCGGTGGACTTCGAGAAGCCGCTACCCAAGGCCGACATCGGCGACCTCATCATCATCCCCGACGACATCTCCGCGCTCGCGCCATCGGGAGCTGATCTGCGGACCGTCGTCAAATCCGCGGCGAAGCTGAAAAGCCTTGCACCGCAATCCATTACGGTTGCCGACCCGCTGGCGTTCAGCGGGTGCCAGCCGTGCGGCAAGTTGGTGGCGGGGCGGCTGAAGACCGAGGGTCGGGTGCCCGCCACGATCAGCAACCGCGCGCACGGCAAGACCGTCGCGGTGAAACTTCCCAAGCATCCGGTCACGATGTGGCGGGGGCGCCTCGACGTCGCACTCGACGCGTTGGCCATCGAGAGGGCCGCAGAGAGGGCCATCGCGGAGGATCACGGCCCCACCCCGCTCGAGCGCACCAGCCCGATGGAGACCACCAACGTGCTGCTGCCCACCGGGGACCGGCTGCAGATCCCCACCGGCGCCGAGACGCTGCGCCTGAAGAGCTTCCTGATCATGGAGCGCAACAGCGCCCGCGACTACTCGGAGTTCGCCGAACTGGTCACCTCGATGGACACGCAGACCGCGGCGGAAGTGCTGACCGGCATGGACCGGTACTACTCTGGTCAACCGGCGCGCGAGCACTGGGTGGCCACCCAGCTGGTGCGTCGCCTGGCCGATCCCCGGCCTTCCGACGGGCCCGACATCGCGACGTCGGGGCCCGCCGCGGAGGCCGAGTGGGCCGGAGTCAGGCAGCGGTGCCTGTCGGTCGCGGTGGCGATGTTGGAGGAGGCGAGGTGACTGTGTCATCGGAAGCGCGGTCGTCGCCGGCTCCCCGCCCGCGCCCCGGCACGTCTCCCGATGACCGACCCGTCGAATTCTGGCCCACAGCTGCCATCCGGGCCGCGCTCGAACGCGACGACCTCGCCGTGTGGCAGCGCATCGTCGTGGCCATCAAGCGCGATCCCTACGGCCGCACGGCCCGTCAGGTCGAAGAGGTGCTCGAGACGGCCGAGCCCTACGGGGTGTCGAAGGCGATGTCGGAAGTGCTGGTGCGCACCCGGGAGCATCTCGAGGCCAACGAATGCGCCGAGGTGGGCCGCCACGTCCGGCTGCTGCTGGAGCGCTCGGGTCTGGGCGAGCAGGAGTTCGCCTCCAGGATCGGGGTGGCACCCACCGACTTCGCCGCCTATCTGGGCGGCACCGTCAGCCCGCCCGCGTCGCTGATGATCAGGATGGGCCGGCTGTCGGAGCGCTTCGCGAAGATGCGCAGCCAGCGCTCCTGAGCCCGCCGCGCCGCCCGCGGAAGCGCATTCCTGGTCGTGATCGGGCCGCGATCACAGCCCTGGCTTCTCGCTGGTGTGAGCCCGTCGCGCCGCTAGCGGGAGTGCAACGGCGCGACGTCCTCCACCAGCCACCGGCCGTCGGTCTTGGACAACGACACCCGCAGCGCCAGCACCGCACTGTCGGTCGGCTTGCCCGGCGAGCTCTGCGTGCCGCGCAGCACCACGGCCACGCTGGCCGCCTCCGGACCGATGGCCTCCACACCCGCCGACACCGTGCTGGCCTGCGCTGACACGTTGCGCCCGCCCAGATCCTTGGCGATCGTGGCGAAGTCGGCCTTGAACCGCTCCGCGCTGTCCGGCGACATCATCTGCGTGGCCCGGTCGATCGACGCGGTCGGATCCTGCGGGGTGAACGTCGCCGACGCCTCGGCGACGCTGCTGGCGATGCCGGTCACCTCGACGCTGTCGGAGTTCAGCGTGCGGTCGGGCACCGTCCACTGCGTGTAGCCGACGACCGACGCAGCCACCAGCGCGGCGGCCGCGGTCCCGATGACCGCCAACCGCAGCCCCGGCCCGTCGTCGTCGGTGCCGACGGTGACGGCGTCGCGGCGGGCCAGCACGATGTTGACGATCACGCCCTGGACCACGAGCAGGCACAGCACCGAACACACCGACACCCACCACAGCGGCCAGCCCAGCGCCACGCCGATGTAGATCAACGCCGCGACGGCGGCCAGCGGGGCGAGTACGTCGAAGAGCGCGACGCGCAGCAGGTTCCTCATCGGATGGGCACCAGCCGGGAGATCAACAGTTTGCCGTCCACGTCGGAGACGTCGAGGCGTAGCGTCCACCGCACGGTCTGCGGCTTGTCGGTGCCGGCGTTCTCGCTGAGCGACGTGGCGACCACCAGCACCGTGTCGGTGCGGCTGGCGAACCCGGCCAGCTCGGGTGGCGGCGGAGCGGCCGGCATCCCGGGCTGCTCGTGGTAGACGCTCTCCAGCGCGACGGCGTTGATCTGCCCCGTGGTGCGGGACTTGAGCGTGCGCACCAGCTTCCGGTACGGCTCGACGGTCTGCTCGAAGTCGGCGTTGAGCTGGCCGACGGTGCCGTCGTGCAGCGTGGTGAGGTCGGTGTCGACGGTGTCGGCGGTCATGTTGATCAGCACGCCGGTCCAGTCAGCGGCGGCCTGCAGCACGCGGGTGCGGTAGGCGCGTTCGTCGGTCTCACCGTGATGGCCGGTCCAGATCATCGCCGACAGGACCACCGCCGCGACGGCGACGACGGCCAGGACCGCCGAGGCGATGCCATAGCTCGTGACGGTGCGGTGCGGCGCCTGCTCGCCGTCGGACTCGGGTCCCGTCGTGGATCGGGGCTGGTCATCGGGCATGCCGGTGAGGGTACCCGGGTGGTTCTGGAAGGATGTCGGGGTGACGGTAGAAGCGACATCTTCCAAGTCCGGTATCGATCTGCGCTACGTCGACGGCGACGCGAGGCCGCAGGATGATCTGTTCGGTCACGTCAACGGGCGCTGGCTCGCCGAGTACCAGATCCCCGCGGATCGGGCCACCGACGGTGCCTTCCGCACGCTCTACGACCGCGCAGAGGAACAGATCCGCGACCTCATCACCGAAGCTGCCGAGGCTCACGCGCCCGAGGGAACCGATCAACAGCGCATCGGCGACCTCTTCGCGAGCTTCATGGACGAGCAGACGATCCGTGAGCGCGGGCTGGCCCCGCTGTTGGAGGAGCTGGCTCTCGTCGACGCCGCCGACACCCCCGAGGCGCTGGCCCGGGTGCTCGGTGAACTGCAGCGCACGGGCGTGGGTGGGGGGACGGGCGTGTACGTCGACACCGACTCCAAGGACTCGACGCGCTACCTGCTGCACATGACGCAATCCGGCATCGGCCTGCCCGACGAGTCGTACTACCGCGACGAGCAGCACGCCGAGATCCTGGCCGCCTATCCCCAGCACATCGCTGCGATGTTCGCCCTGGTGTACGGGGGTGAGCACAGTGCTACCGCGGCTGACGTCGTTGCGCTGGAGACCAAGCTCGCGGCGGCACACTGGGACGTGGTCAAACGCCGCGACGCCGACCTGACCTACAACCTGCGCACGCTGGCCGACGTGGCCGCCGAAGCGCCCGGCTTCGACTGGGCAGGCTGGCTCGGTGCGCTGGGCGCGGGGCCGGAGCGGGCTGCCGAAGTGGTGGTGCGCCAACCGGATTACCTGACCGCATTCGCGGCGCTGTGGTCGAGCCAGCCCCTCGAGACGTGGAAGACGTGGCTGCGCTGGCGACTCATCCATGCGCGCGCGTCGCTGCTGACCGATGAGCTCGTCGCCGCGGACTTCGCGTTCTACGGCCGGCTGCTGTCGGGGACCGAGCAGATACGCGACCGCTGGAAGCGGGGCGTGTCGGTGGTCGAGTCGCTGATGGGTGATGCGCTGGGCCGGCTCTACGTCGAGCGGTACTTCCCGCCGCAGGCCAAGGCGCGGATGGACGAGCTGGTGGCCAATCTGCGCGAGGCCTACCGGGTGTCGATCAACACCCTGGAGTGGATGACCCCGCAGACGCGGGAGAAGGCTCTGGCGAAGCTCGACAAGTTCACGCCGAAGATCGGCTACCCGGCGAAGTGGCGGGACTATTCGTCACTGGTGATCGCCCGCGACGACCTGTACGGCAACTACCGCCGCGGTTACACGCTGGAGTACGACCGCGACCTGGCCAAGCTCGGTGGCCCGGTCGATCGCGACGAGTGGTTCATGACCCCGCAGACCGTCAACGCGTACTACAACCCCGGCATGAACGAAATCGTCTTCCCCGCAGCGATTCTGCAGCCCCCGTTCTTCGACGCCGACGCCGACGACGCCGCCAACTACGGCGGTATCGGCGCGGTGATCGGGCACGAGATCGGGCACGGCTTCGACGATCAGGGCGCCAAGTACGACGGTGACGGCAACCTGGTGGACTGGTGGACCGACGCCGATCGCAGTGAATTCGGTTCGCGCACAAAGGCATTGATCGAGCAGTACGAGACGTTCACCCCGCGCGGGCTCGAACCGTCACATCACGTCAACGGTGCCTTCACCGTCGGCGAGAACATCGGCGACCTGGGCGGGCTCTCGATCGCACTGCTGGCCTACCGGCTGTCACTGGGCGGCAAGCCGGCGCCGGTGATCGACGGGCTGACCGGTGAGCAGCGCGTGTTCTTCGGCTGGGCCCAGGTGTGGCGCACCAAGTCCCGCGAGGCCGAGGCGATCCGGCGTCTGGCCATCGATCCGCATTCGCCGCCGGAGTTCCGGTGCAACGGCGTGGTGCGCAACATGGACGCCTTCTACGAGGCGTTCGACGTCAGCGAGAGCGACGAGCTGTACCTGGAACCCGAACGGCGCGTGCGGATCTGGAACTGATCGGTCAGCTGACGGGCAGCCGCAGGACGTACCCCGCCTCGAGGGCCACCCACAGCGCACCGTCGGCGGCCATGGCGAGTCCGTGCGGTTCGCTGCCTGCGGGCAGGTCGATCGTCACGACCTCGCCGTCGGCGCCGACGCGGGCGACCTGGTCGCTCTCCCAGAGGCTGACCCAGACCCCGTCGGCTCGATCGGCCACCACGGCGTGAGGCTTGCCCGGTAGTTCGAGTTCCTGAATCGCCTCGTTCATCGGGATGCGGCCCAGCTTGTCTGCCCGAATCTCGGTGAACCACACCGCATCGTCGTGCGTCGCCGTGATGCCGACGGGCCCTGCCGCCGGGGTCGGCGTCGGCCGGACGCTGATGTTTCCTGCCACGTCCACCCGCCCGATGGCGCTCTTCTGATTGAGGGTGAACCACATCGCGTCGTCGGGACCCGCGGTGATCATCGACGGGGCGCCGCCGGGGGCGGCCACCACCTCCACCCCGTCGTCCGCGCCGATCCGGCACACCGTGCCCGACGTCATCGTCGTGAACCACAGCGCCCCGTCGGGCCCGACGCAGAGACCGAACGGTGCGCTACCACCGGGCAATTCGATCTCGCGCTGGGTGCCGTCCATCCCGATCCGCCCGATCCGGTCGTCACCGCTGCGAGTGAACCAGATGCCGCCGTCCGGCGCCGCCACGATGATCGACGGCTTGCTCTGCGGATGCACCGGGTGGACGTCGAGGTCACCATCGGGGGCGATGCGCGCGATCTCGCCGCTGTGCACGAGTGTCACCCAGATGGCGCCGTCCGCTCCCTGCGCGAGCGCGTACGGGCCGCCGGGAACAGCGATGTCCAGGGCGCGGCTCACGCCACGACCGTACGGCACGGCACGCTCAGAACAGGAAGCGAGCCCGCACCTCCGGCGCCGGGATGGGACACGTGTCGTGGGTGCCGAAGATGCGGTACCGGACACGGGCGAAGCCGTCATAGAGCCGGTCGCGGACGGGCGCCGGGATGGCTCTGGCGAGCAGCAGCGCCCGCCACGGCCCGCCGAGGTATTTCGCCACAGCCAGCGCGGCGGCCGATCTCACGGAGACGCTCTCGTCGGGCCTGCCAGGGTTGTCCACGAACACCACAGAGTCCACGTCGGCCAGGAACGGATGGCGGGCGAGGACGCCGGCGCCGAAATCGCTGTCGAGCGCAGCGAACCGCAGATCGCCGTCGCGGTCGAGCCGCAGGATGGTCTGTACGGCACCGTTGCAGAATCCGCAGATGCCGTCGTACAGCAGAACCGGCGTATTGGCGTCCATCGCATACCTCCTCGCGCCGACATCAGGGTTCCCGCCCGCGCGGCAATGATGCCGAATGTGAGATATCAGATGCTCGGTCGATCGGGCGCGATGAACGGCCGCACCGCGAGCAGGTACGCGGCCAGCAGGACCAGGGGCGCGGCCAGCGGAATCCAGGGCAGTTCGATCGGTACCGCGACGACGAGGGTGGCGGCCGCGGCGAATCCGACCGCGAATGCCATCGTCGGTACGGTCGCCGCGTCGTGCCGGGTGACCAGGTAGGCGGTGGCCGCAAGGCCGGAGAGCGCCGCGGCCAGTGGCGGGGTGCC
Source organism: Mycobacterium sp. IDUB_5 (assembly GCF_055419565.1). NCBI lineage: Bacteria > Bacillati > Actinomycetota > Actinomycetes > Mycobacteriales > Mycobacteriaceae > Mycobacterium > Mycobacterium sp. IDUB_5. The sequence goes on along the minus strand of NZ_JBVAXX010000001.1, from coordinate 279,224 downwards.
GGCCAGCACGACGGTCAGGACGGTCGCCGCGACGGCGACCGTGGCTGCGGGTCGCCACCAGATCGCGACGGCGACGGCGACGGCGGCAGCGCCGGCCGCGACCAGCGCCCACCCCGCCCCGTCACCGACCGCTGCGCCGATCATCACCGCGGCAAAAGCCAAGGGCAGCAACACCTTGTTCATCGCCGCCGCTCCGGGAGCAGAGCCATCGCCTGGTCCAGGGTGGCCTCGTCAGGCCACGCCACGATGTCGACCCCGACGGTGGCCATGTCGCGATACATGAAGGCGCGCTGCATCGCCCACACCCGATCGACGAGCGGATCGATCTCACCCTCGACGGGGCAGCCCTGCAGCACGTCGACCGCCACCACCGGATGGCCTCGCCGGCGCAGGTCGATCAGTGCGAGCGCGAACTCGGTGTCGAGCATGGTGGAGAACGCGACGACGATCGCGCCGGCGGGCAGCGCGGGGCGCGGCGCGAGGGTGCCGGTGCCCGATTCATAGGTGCTGCCGATGGCGCCGAGCATCGTATCGAGGATGCGGTAGAACTGGCGGGCGCCGATGTCGGCCCCCAGCCAGCGGGTGGTGCGGCCGCCGAGCGCGACGAGCCCGGCCCGGTCGCCGTAGCGCAGCGCGCTCTGCACCACCTGCGCGGCGCCGCGCGCGGTCCGCTCGGTCGCAGCGGTGGCCGGCCCCGGCGGTTGCGGATACGTGTCGAAGAGCACCACCACGTCGGCGGCCCGGTCGGTGAGCCGCTCGGTGATGTGCAGGGCGCCGCGCCGGGCGCTGACGGGCCAGTTGACGGTGCGCAGCTGGTCGCCGGGCACGTAGGGCCGGATGTCGGCGTACTCGACGCCGGGGCCGGTGTGCCGGGTCAGGTGGGTGCCCAGGCGGTCCAACAGTTCGGTGCGTGGGATCGCAGTCGACTGCGGCGGCGCCACCGGGAACACGCAGACCTGTGCGGCGGGCGCGGAGCCGGCTCCTTCGAGCAGCCCGCCGCGGCCGAGGACGCGCACCCTCGCCTCGATGGGATAGCGCCCCCACCGCGGCGCCTGCACCGTGACCGTCGCACCCGAGCCGTCGACGGTCATCCCGGGCGGGGCAACGGCCGTGACGGCGACGGTACTGCCGTCGTCGGCGTGGGCGCCGACCGTGACCAGCACCTGCTCACCTTCAAAACACCTCTGCTGAGCCGGTTCTCCGCTCACCGACACCGTCGGCACGGGTCGTTGCCATGCCAGAGAGCAGAGCACCGCCACCAGCGGTGCGCCGAAGGCGATCAGATCCCAGCGGCCGGTCAGCACGGCGACACCGAACGCAAGCGCCGTACACGTCGTCGCCGATCGCGTCAACGCCGAAGCACGCCAACGCAACTCGACGACTGTCACGAGGTGCCCCTGGCGCGCGGAACGGGCGTGCGGCGCAACAGGTCGTCGACGACGTCGGCGCCGGCAACCTTGCGCACCCACATCTCCGGCCGCAGGCTGATGCGGTGCGCCATCACCGGCACGGCCAGCGCCTTGACGTCCTCCGGGATCACGAAATCGCGGCCGGCGAGCAGCGCGCGGGCGCGGGCCAGCTGCACCAGATCCAGCTCCGCGCGGGGGCTCGCACCGACGGCGACCTGCGGGTGGTGCCGGCTCGCTGTGGCCAGCGCGACGACGTAGCCGAGGACGTCGTCGTGCACGGTGACCAGCTCGACCGACTCCTGCATCGCGATGAGTTCCTGCGCGGTCACCACCTCGGTCACCTCGGGAGGCGCCGAGCCCCGCTCCAGCCGGCGCCGCAGCATCGTCGTCTCGTCCTGTGCCGACAGGTATTTCAGCTCCAGCCGCAGCGCGAAGCGATCCAGCTGGGCTTCGGGTAGCGGGTAGGTGCCTTCGTATTCGATCGGGTTGTCGGTGGCCAGCACCAGGAACGGCTCGGGCAGCGGATGGGTGACCCCGTCGATGCTGACCTGGCGTTCGGCCATCGCCTCCAGCAGCGCTGCCTGCGTCTTGGGTGGGGTCCGGTTGATCTCGTCGCCGAGGAGCAGGTTGGTGAAGACGGGGCCGCCCCGGAACTCGAACCGGCCCGACTGCATGTCGTAGATCGTCGAACCCAGAAGATCCGCGGGCAGCAGGTCCGGCGTGAACTGCACGCGGGTGAACCGCAGCCCGAGGGCGGCGGCAAAAGACTTGGCGATCAACGTCTTTCCCAGACCGGGCAGATCCTCGACGAGAACGTGGCCGCGGGCGAGCACGGTGATGAGGATCAGCGTCAGCGCCTCCCGTTTACCGACGACGGCCCGGCCGATCTCGTCGAGCACGGCCTCGCACGCCGCCGTCGTGGTGGCCAACGGCGCGTTCACAGTCGGGCCAGCCGATTCAGGATCTCGTCGAGGACGTCGCGCCCAGGCCCTGGCTCGGTGGCGCCGGTGCGCGAGATGTTGTTCGGGTCCACCCACGGCCAGAGCCGCTCGCCGAACAGCATCCGCCCGGTCGCATCGATGCTGTCGGCGTCCTTGCGTTTCCGGTTGCCCGCCGCGAGTTCGAACTGGCGCGCCAGCATCGGCCGCAGTCTCCGATCCCAGTCGGCGCGCGACGAGTCGGCCCATGAGATCAGCGTCTCGGTGCGAGAATGCCAGCGCTGCAACGAGATCGTCGCGGTATCGGCGGCAGCGTCGAGCTCGGTGTCAGTGCGTCGGGTGAGGTGCCAGCGGATCCACACCAGCGCGGCCACCAATGCAGCGCCGGTCACGGCGATCACCAGATCGCGGTCGGCGAGCGCGAACGCACAGACCTCCACCGCGACGACCAGCGCCACGGCGGCCGCGACGACGCGGGTCACGAGGCGCCCTGCAACTCTCGCTGCACCACCTGCAACGCGCGCACGGCCTCGTCGCGGTGTCCCTCGTTCATCACGTGGGGAGAGAAGCGCGCCTCCTCGAACAGATCCACCAGCTGCGCGGCGCTGACCGCATGCACGGCGCGGCGGGCGACCGCGCGGGCGAGCACCTCGGCCGGGGTGTCCGAGGCCTGCGGGACGGTGCCCGGCGATTTCTCCAGCTCCTGCTCCATCGCGACGTAGCAGGCGATGATCGCCTCCCGCGGATCGCGGCTGCGGTCGCCGACCTCGGCGAGTCCCCGCTCGGCCGCGCGGGCCAGATCCGGGGCGGGCGGTGGCGGTGAGCCCGTCGTGGGCCCGTCACCGGCAATCGGCGCCGGGGTGGTCCGCCTCAGGCGCGCGAGCAGCGTCGCCAGCACGGACAGCGCGACCAGCACGACGGCCGCACCCATCAGCAGGTCGAACATGCTGCCATCTGCCCCGCGCTCGGGGCCGGCCCCAGAACCGTCCGCCGGCGCGTCGGGCGCGGCCGTGGGAGGCGATGGCGCTCCGGGGTCCGACGGGTCGATCGTCGACGCCCACCGCATCAGCAGCAGGACGATCAGCAGCCAGGCCAGCAGCACGGCCCCGGCGATCAGCAGCATCCGCCACGAGATGGCGCCGCCGGCGCCGGCATCGCGCCGTGGCGGCTCGCTGTCGGCGTGGTGGGGGCGCGGTGTTCGGGCCCGCGCGAGCACCGACACAGCCAGCGCCGTCACCGACACAGCCAGCATGATCACGACGGCGACCTGGGAGCCCGATCCGTCGGGATCGTCGTCGGGCGTCGGGGGCGGTGCCCCGGGGAGAATTCCGCGCAGCGCGGCGATGGCGAACAGCGTCAGCAGGAGCACGCCGACGGTGCGGACCACTGCCTTGCCGTCACCGGGCATCCGCGCCCACCCTTCGCCTCACACCATCGTGGCACGGGGGTGACCGCTAGCCGGCCGGTCCAGCTCAGTTCGTCAGAACATCTGCCAATCGGACCCACCGTCGGGCTGGTTGTACAGCCCGCCCTTGGAGTTCTTGACGACGACGGGATCACCGCTGCCGAAGTTGTCGTAGAACCACTGGGCATTCGCGGGGCTGAGGTTGATGCAGCCGTGGCTGACGTTGCGTTTCCCTTGGTCGCCCACCGACCACGGCGCGCTGTGCACGAAGATGCCGCTGTTGTCGATGCGCACGGCGTCCTGCACCTTGAGTTTGTAACCCTCGGCCGAGTCGACGGGCACGCCGTAGGTCGAGGAATCCATGATGATGTCGGCGAACTTCTCCAGCACGTAATAGGTGCCGTTCTTGGTCTCGTGCTTGCCGTCGGTCTTGCCCATCGACACCGGGAACGTCTTCTCGACGACGCCGTTGCGCACGACCGTCATCGTGTGGGTGGTGTCGTCGACGGTCGCGACCAGTTGCTCGGGCACCGTGAAGTTGGACTTCGTCCCTGCGGCGTCGATGTTCACGACGGTGCCGGCCGGCCAGAAGTCCTGGGGGCGCCAACGCAGCTGCGTGTCACTGGTCCAGTAGAAGCGGCCGGGCACCGGCGGTACCGAGGAGATGTGGACGGCGTCCTGGGCCATCTGCCGGTTGGCGATGGGCCGCTGGAAGTTGATGTAGATCGGCTTGGCCGCACCCACGATCGAGCCGTTGGTGGGGTTGAACGACGGCGGCACGAAGGGCGGCTGACCGACGAACGGCGTCGGGTTCTGCCCGGCGGGCGTTCCCTCCGGGATCGGCATCGGGTCACCGGGGATCACGGCGAACGGGTCGGCCGCGGTGGGAGTCACGGCAGGCGCGGGTGGCGGCGCGAACGGGTTCGGGAACGCCAGCGGGTTGGGCGGCGGCGCGAACGGATCTGCAGGCGCCGGCGGCGGCGCCACGTCGGGCTGCGCGAGTGCCGCCGGGGCGCTGAGCACCATGCCGGCGACCACGGTCATCACCGACAACACGGCGATCAACCGACTCCTGTTTGCCTGCCGCATGCAAGTACCTCCAAGTCCCGCGACTGCACCCAGTGTGGCACAGCGTCGGGAACGATTCTCCTGGCCAGCGGGCTGACGTATCCCGGGCAGCCGCCATCGTGGTGGCCCTGACCTGCACTGATGATCGTCGCCGCGGCGCCGAGTGTTACGCGGGCGCGACCGTAGGCTCGACGGATGATCGTCGCATTCAGCATCAGCCCCCTGGCGGGGGACCAGAAAGGTGGAGTGGGCGACGCGGTCGCCGAAGCGGTGCGGGTGGTGCGCGCCTCGGGTCTGCCCAACGAGACCAACGCCATGTTCACCAACATCGAGGGCGAGTGGGACGAGGTGATGGCCGTGGTCAAACAGGCCGTCGATGCTGTCGCCGCGGTGTCCCCGCGCGTCAGCCTGGTCCTCAAGGCCGATATCCGGCCGGGTTACACCGGGCAGCTCACCGCGAAGGTGGCGCGCATCGAGGACGCCCTCGGTCAGTGAGCACGTTGCCTCGTCGGCGTCAGAACCTTACCCTGGAGTAAGTACAACTGTTCACCGAAGGGGGTTCCGGCATGCGCACCAAGGACATGCAGTCCCTCGGCGAGGTGGCGGCTGAGGGCCTGAGCGTGCTGAACACACTGGTCCGCGGCGTGCACACCGGTATCGCAAGCCGCGTGTTCAGCTCCATCGGTCCCGCGGCGCGGCCGGTGGAGATCGTTCACGATGCGATCGCCGGCGCGGTCTACGACGCACTGGACGTGACGGGTGCGCGGGTCCCTCAGAAAGTCGCCGAGCTCGCCGCAGCGGGGCTCGCCTTCGACGACGACCAGCCGCTCGACGAGCGCAGGGGTGTCGCCGAGGCCATCGCCGCACTCAACGGCATCTACGGTGACGAGCTGGCCGAGCGCGGCAACGAGTTCGCCGCTCCGATGGCGATCCGCGTGGACGGACGCGCGGTGGCGTTGACCCCCGGCGCGATCAACGACGCATTCCCCGAACCCACCGACAAGCTCGCGGTGTTCCTCCACGGGCTCTGCCAGACGGAGTCGTCGTGGCGCCGTCCGCCGCGCCCGACCACCGGCGCGCCGTCGACCTGGTATGGCGAACGCCTGCACGAGGATCTGGGCTACACGCCGATCGCGATCCGCTACAACACCGGTCTGCACATCTCCACCAACGGGCGCTCTCTCGACGACCTGCTGACCCGGCTCCTCGAGGTGTGGCCGGTTCCGGTCAGCCGCATCGCGTTGATCGGCCATTCGATGGGCGGGCTGGTGGCTCGCTCGGCCTGCCACTACGCCAACGAGCGCAATCGCCGGTGGTGCCGGGCCACCCGCCAGGTGGTGTGCCTGGGTTCTCCGCATCTCGGCGCTGACCTGGAGAAAGGCGTCAATGCCGCGAGCTGGCTGATGATCCGGCTGCGTGAGACACGGGCGATCGCCGAGCTGCTCAATCTGCGCAGCGACGGCATCAAGGACCTGCGGTTCGGCTCCGTCCTCGACGACGACTGGGCCGAGGCGGACCCCGACGAGTTCCTGCGCGATCGGTGCCGGGAGGTGCCGTTCCTCCCCCAGGCCCGCTACCACTTCGTCGCGACCTCGGCGGCACCGACCGCGCTCGGCATGGTGGTCGGCGATCACCTGGTGCGTCCGGCCAGCGCATCGGGCCGCGGCCGCAAGCGCCGCCTGCCTTTCGAGGACGACGCCGGCCTGGTGCTGACCGGTCTGCACCACTTCGATCTGCTCAACCATCCGGAGATCTATCAGCGTCTTCACGAGTGGCTTTCGCGCAAGTGAGCTGGGGCGTGAGCGAAACCACAGCACAACGACGTTCGGAACCCCCTGTCGCACAGCGACTCACAGATATGGACACACACGACAAGCACGCATCGCCCGACCGGGCCGCGCCGTTGGGTCCGGTGGCCGGCGAAACACTCAAGGACGCGGCCAACTGGCCGGGCCACACGATGATCGCGGTCGGTTTGATCGCGTTCGCGCTCTCGCTCTGCGGGTTCGCCGTCGGCAGAAGCGGATTGGCACTGGTGGCCGCGGCGGTGTCAGCGGCCGGGCTGGTGTCCGGCGTGGGCTGGCTCTACGCCGAGCACCGCAGGCTACGCACGCGCGGCACCGACATCGCCGTCGAGCGGCCGGAGGACGTGCCGCCGGCGTAGTCATCCCCAGAGCCGTTTTCATCCCCAGGCTCGGGGTGAATTGTCAGTGGCCGCTGGGAGATTGGGGTCATGTCTCCGAGCAGTTCCTTGGCCATCGATGAGCGGTTGTCGGTGCTGCATGAGGAATTGGCGGAGCTGACGGGGCAGCGCAATGCGATCGATGCGCGGATCGTGGCGATCGCTGCCGAGATCGACCGCGACGAGCTGTGGGCCGCGGCCGGAGCCCGCTCGACCGCGGGGTGGCTGGCGTGGAAGGCGGGGGTGTCGCCGTCGGGGGGGCAGACGATCGCGGCGATCGCGGCGCGCTACGACGAATTCCCGCAGTGCATCGAGGGGTTGCGGGAGGGCCGGTTCTCCGTTGATCAGGTCGGGGTGATCGCTGAGCATGGCCTGCCGGGCTCGGACGAGCACTTCGCCACCATGGCGCAATCCGCGACGGTCACCCAGTTGCGCACTGCGTTGAAGATGCAACCCAAACCCATCCCGGAACCGCGGCCCGACGACGAGGCAGAGGATGAGGACGGCGTGCCCGTCGTCGATCCGGGGCCGCAGGTCTCGATCACTACGACCTCCGATGAGCAGTACACGTACTGGCACATCGCGCTGCCACACGTCGAGAACGCCGCCTTCGACGCGGCGCTGGCATCGCACCGTGACGCGCTGATCTCCGAATGGACGGCCACCGACCTTGATGGGCGGGCGTCGATGCCCGGCAACGCCGCGGCGTTCCTGCGGTTGGTCGACGCGAGCTGGGACGCCGAAGCGATCGCGCGTCCGCACGGGCAACGCACCACCGTGGTCGTACACGTCGATGTAGCCAGCCGAGTCGCGAGCCTGCACTTGGGGCCCGTTCTGCCCGACGGCGACCGCCGGTACCTGGCCTGTGATGCCACCTGCGAGGTGTGGTTTCACCGCGACGGGCAGGTGATCGGGGCCGGGCGTTCAACCCGGACGGTGAACCGGCGCCTACGCCGGGCGCTCGAGCATCGCGACCGTGTCTGCGTGGTCCCCGGGTGCGGGGCCACCCGCGCACTGCACGCCCATCACCTGGTGCACTGGGAGGACGGCGGCCCCACCGAGCTGTGGAACCTCGCCCTGGTCTGCCCGTATCACCACCGGGCCCATCACCGCGGCCTGATCACGATCACCGGACCCGCCGACCAACTCATCGTCACCGACTCTGTCGGTCGAGCGTTGACCTCCGCGTCGCTGGCACGACCGCCAACCCAACCACCGCCGGATGTCGCACCATGTCCCGGTCCGACCGGGGAACGCGCGAATTGGTGGTGGTACCAGCCCTACGAGCCGCCCGGTCAGCCGTCTGGGTACAGCTAGGAGCGCACCAGCCGCGCGATCGCGGCGGAGGCTTCGGCGAGCTTCGCGTCGGCCTCCTCACCCCCCGCGGCGACGGCGTGCGAGACGCAGTGGCCGAGGTGCTCGTCGAGCAGGCCCAGCGCCACCGACTGCAGGGCGCTGTTGACGGCGCTGATCTGGGTGAGGACGTCGATGCAGTACTTGTCCTCGTCGATCATCTTGGCGATGCCGCGGACCTGGCCCTCGATGCGGCGCAGCCGCTTGGCGTAGTTCTCCTTCTGCGCCGAGTACCCGTGCGAATCGGTGTCCTCGGCATGGCTGTCATTGCTCACGGGCTGCCCTCCAGCATCGTGGTCATCTGGTTGAGTTCGGCCGTCTGCGTCGACACCATCGTCTTCGCCATCGACACCACGTCGACGTTCTGCCCACCGGCGATCTCGGCCTCGGCCACGGCGATCGATCCCCGGTGCTGGTCGATCATCGACTGCAACCACAGCCGATCGAAGGCGGGGCCCTGCAGCGGTTCCAGCTGCGCCAGCACCGCCGGAGCCTGGCTGGCGGCCATCTTCGGCCGCTGGTCCCACTGGACGAGGAAGACGTTGAGGGCATTGATCTGGAGCTGCTGCTGCGTTCCGATGCGCTGGGCCTGACCGATCACGTCGGCGTTGGTGGAGCGCCGCGGGACTGCATCCGCGAGCGCGATCGCGGCCCGGTGCCGGTCAATCATCTCGTCGGCGAACGTGACGTCGGCGGCGTTGTATCCGGCGGCCTCGCCGGCGATAACGGGAGCGTCCGTCGTCGACGACGTCGCCGGTGCCGCAGGGGGCCCACCGCAACCGGTCAGCGCGGCAGCGGCAGCCACTGCCGCGAGCGCTTGGCGGACCTTCGACATGCCGCCACACTACCCGTACCCCTCGGGGGTATCCATATTGGTTTTGCCGGGGGAAATGCCAGGCGCATAATCGTGCGCATGCCCAACTCGCACACCCCGGCGACCCCGGACATCAAGCCCCGCAGCCGCGACGTCACCGACGGGCTGGAGAAGACGGCCGCCCGCGGGATGCTGCGCGCCGTGGGCATGGGCGACGACGACTGGGCCAAGCCCCAGATCGGGGTCGGCTCGTCGTGGAACGAGATCACCCCGTGCAACATGTCGCTGCAGCGGTTGGCGCAAGCGGTCAAGGCCGGGGTCCACGAGGCGGGCGGCTACCCGCTGGAATTCGGCACCATCTCGGTGTCCGACGGGATCTCGATGGGCCACGAGGGCATGCACTTCTCGCTCGTCTCCCGCGAGGTCATCGCCGACAGCGTCGAGACCGTCGTGCAGGCCGAGCGCCTCGACGGCACCGTGCTGCTGGCCGGCTGCGATAAGTCCATCCCCGGCATGCTGATGGCGGCCGCGCGGCTGGACCTCGCCAACGTCTTCCTCTACAACGGCTCGATCATGCCCGGCGTCGCGAAGATGACCGACGGATCCGAGCGCGAAGTCACGATCATCGACGCCTTCGAGGCCGTCGGCGCCTGCGCCCGCGGGTTGATGTCCCGCGAGGACGTCGACATCATCGAGCGTGCCATCTGTCCCGGCGAGGGTGCCTGCGGCGGCATGTACACCGCCAACACGATGGCGTCTGCCGCCGAAGCGCTCGGCCTGTCGCTGCCGGGCAGCGCCTCCCCGCTGGCCGTCGACACCCGGCGCGAGGACTACGCGCGCAGGTCCGGCGCCGCCGTCGTCGAGATGCTGCGCCGCGGCATCACCGCACGCGACATCCTGACCAAGGAGGCGTTCGAGAACGCGATCGCCGTCGTCATGGCGTTCGGCGGGTCCACCAACGCGGTGCTGCACCTGCTGGCCATCGCGTGGGAGGCCCAGGTCGAGTTGACGCTCGCCGATTTCACCCGCATCGGGAACAAGGTGCCCCACCTGGCCGACGTGAAGCCGTTCGGCCGCCACGTGATGAAGCACGTCGACGAGATCGGCGGCGTGCCCGTGGTGATGAAGGCGCTACTCGATGCCGGTCTGCTGCACGGGGATTGCCTCACCGTCACCGGTCAGACCATGGCCGAGAACCTGGCCCACATCGAGCCGCCGGATCCGGACGGCAAGGTGCTGCGGGCGATGAACAATCCGATCCACCCCACCGGCGGTATCACGATCCTGCACGGCTCGTTGGCACCGGAGGGCGCGGTGGTGAAGTCCGCCGGCTTCGACTCCGACGTGTTCGAGGGCACCGCACGGGTTTTCGAGCGCGAGCGCGCCGCGCTCGATGCGCTGGAGGACGGCACGATCACCCACGGCGACGTCGTGGTGATCCGCTACGAAGGCCCCAAGGGCGGACCCGGCATGCGGGAGATGCTGGCGATCACGGGCGCGATCAAGGGCGCGGGGTTGGGCAAGGACGTGCTGCTGATGACCGACGGCCGGTTCTCCGGTGGCACAACGGGGCTGTGCGTGGGCCACATCGCGCCGGAGGCCGTGGACGGCGGCCCGATCGCATTCGTCCGCGACGGTGACCGCATCCGCCTCGACGTGGCCAACGGGACGTTGGACATCCTGGTGGACGAGGCCGAATTCGATTCGCGCAAGGCCGGATTCACTCCGCTGCCCCCGGTGTACAAGACCGGCGTGCTGGCCAAGTACACCAAGCTGGTCGGCTCGGCGGCCGTCGGCGCGGTCTGCAGCTAAATTCGCGATGACTGTGGCGTTCCTGCTGACCAGCCTGATCGTGGTGATCACGCCGGGCACCGGCGCGCTCTACACCGTGGCCAGCGGCCTCTCGCACGGCACGCGGGCGTCGCTGCTGGCCGCGGTCGGGTGCACGCTGGGCATCGTGCCGCACATGCTGGCCGCGGTGAGCGGGCTCGCCGCGATCATGCACAGCAGCGCCATCGCGTTCCAGACCGTGAAGTACCTCGGGGTGGCCTATCTGCTGTACCTGGCGTGGGTCACCTGGCGTGACGACTCCGACCTGGTCGCCGCCGACGCACCCGCCGCCCCGCCGGGATCGTGGCGCATCATCGGCACCGCGATCGCGGTCAACACGCTCAATCCGAAGCTGACGCTGTTCTTCTTCGCCTTCCTGCCTCAGTTCGTCGACCCCGCCGCCGGTTCTGTCGTCGGCGAGATGCTCGTGCTGTCAGCGGTTTTCATGGCGATGACGCTGGTGGTGTTCGCGGCCTACGGCGTGTTCGCCGCGGCGGTGCGCAGCCACGTGATCAGCCGCCCGCGCGTCGTGAGGGGGCTGCGCAAGACGTTCGCCGCGACGTACGTGGCGCTGGCCGCGCGGATGGCGCTCGCCTCCCGCTAGCCCCGGCAGCCGCAGGAGTTGCGGCGATGGAACGCCGTCGGCACCCGGATGCGTTGTGCCGCACTGTGGGGTTCACGCACGCGCCGCAGCAGCAGTTGAGCCGCGGTGGCGCCGATGGTCTCGATGTCCTGCGCCGCCGCAGTCAGCTTGGGCTCGAACAGATCCGACCACTCGAAGTCGTCGTAGCAGGCGAACGCCACGTCGGACGGGATCGCCAGGTCGAGGCTGCGCAGCGCCTTGAGGGCGCCGATCGTCATCGCGTTGTTCATCGAGACCAGCGCGGTGGGCCGGTTCTCGACGCCCATCGCGGCGCGCACCTCACGTTCGGCGACGTCGGTGCTCGACTCACCGTCGATCACCAGGGCGGGGTCGAGGGGGATGTCGTGGGCGGCCAGGGCGGCGGCGTACCCGTCGAATCGCTCGACAGTGGAGGAGATTCCGGCGATGCCGCGCACCACGGCGATCCGTCGGTGCCCGTGCTCGAGCAGGTGCTCGGTGAGGGCGCGCGCCGACTCGACGTTCTCGGCCCCCACCTGATCGCAGTCGATGTCGACGGCACGGTCGATGAGGACCAGCGGCGTGCCGGTGCGCACGATCGCCGGCAACGTCGTCCGCTCCGAGCCGGCCGCAGGGGCGACGATCATCCCGTCGGCCTGCCGGTCCAGCAGGGAGTCGGTGACCCGCTTCTCTGATTCCGCGTTGTCGTGCGAGTCGCCGACGATCAGCACGTAACCCGCTTCCGAGAGCGCCGTTTCGACCGCGTGCACGAGGTTGCCGAAGTACGGGTTGGTCAGCGCCGAGATCGACAGCCCCACCGTGTGGGTGCGCCCGGCCGCCAGCGAGCGGGCCACGCCGTTGCGGCGGTAGCCGGTCTCGGCGATCGCCGCCTCGACCCGCAGCCGCGTGCGGGTGTCCACCCGGCGGGTCCCGTTGATCACGTGCGAGACCGTGGACGCGGAGACTCCGGCCAAGCGCGCGACGTCGCCCATCGTGGTCATGGCAACCGCAGAATGCGATCGGCCAGGCCGGCTGTCGACTCGATCAGCTGGGCGTTGCGCTCGTCGGATCCCAGTGCCCAGAACTCCGCCTCCTGCGGCGACTTTCCGAACGCCTCGTGCCGGCGCACCAGCCGCTCGTGCCGAATCCCGGTGTCCGGGGCCAGGAACCACACCTCGTCGACGCAGGCGCGGGCATCCGGCCAGGCACCGGAGTCCAGCAGCAGATAGTTGCCTTCGGTGACCACCAGCGGGATCGACGCGTGCACCGGGATCGACGAGCCGATCGGTTCCTCGATCTCGCGCCGGAACCGCGGGGCATAGATCACGGCGTCACCGTCTCGCTGTGTGCGCAGCGCGGCGAGCAACCGTGCATACCCGTCGTCGTCGAACGTGTCGTGCGCGCCCTTGCGATCGCGCCGGCCCAGGTCGAGCAGCACCTCGTTGGCCAGGTGGAAGCCGTCCATCGGCACCAGCACCGCATCGCGGGGGCCGAGCGCGTCGACCAGTTGTTCTGCGACGGTGGACTTTCCGGCCCCCGGCGCGCCGGTCAGCCCGAGGATGCGCCGGGTACCGGGCGTGACCAGCGCCCGCGCCCAGGCGATCAGCTGCTCGACGGTGGCGGTGTCGACGTCCTGCTCGATGGTCACCCTTGCCGCCTTCGATCGTGGGAGAGTTCGGCCAGCCAGGCCCGCGGTCCGATCACCGAGCACCGCAGCGCGGCGACTCGCGCCGCGGCTTCGATGCGCTCGGTCAGGCGGACTGCACCGGCCGCACCGAAGTAGCAGTATGCGCCGTGGAACGCGTCCCCGGCGCCCAGGGTGTCGCGGGCCTGCACCTGCGGCACCGCGACGGTGCCGGACTCACCGTCCGACCACCACCGGACCGGCGCAGCGCCGCCGGTGATGACGACAGTGGGCACACCGTCGCCGAGAAGCGCGGCGGCGGTCGCCTCGGCGCTCTCGGCGCCGGGGGTGCGAAAGTCGCCGGAGCACACCATGTCCGGTGCATGCGCGACGAGGTCGCTCATCACCGGTTTCCAGCGGCCCGCGTCGACGACGCAGGGCACCTTCGCCGCGGCGGCCGCGCGTGCCGCAGCGACCCCGATGACCGGGTGGTGCCCGTCGACCAGCACGACGTCGGCGCCGGCGACGAGGTCGTCGAGCGCCGCCGGCGCGGCAGCGTCGGAGGCGACCGCGTCGAGGGAGACCACCGAGCGGTCCCCGGTCGCGTCCACGACCGACACACTGGACACCGGGACCGGGCGAGCCGTTCCCGCCGCGGCGTCGATCACCTCGACGCCGTAGGCCACCAGGTCGCTGCGGACGAGGTCGGCGACTGGGTCGGTTCCCAGTGCGGTGACCAGGACCGCGTCACCGCCGAGCGCGGCGAACGTCACCGCCGCGTTCGCGGCCGGACCGCCGGCTGCGACGAATTGCGCAGCTGCGGTGATCTTCTGGTTCACCGCGGGCGGCTCGGCGATGCGGTGGATGACGTCGAGGGTCGCCAGGCCGACGAAGATCCCCCGCCGCTCAGAGGCCGGCGCGTTCCTCATCGGTCGGCTCCTCCGCGCCGGTCATCAGTGCCACCACCTCGGACATCGACCGCTGCTTCGGGTCGACGACGCCGGCACGCTGCCCCAGCCGGTGGATGTGGATGCGATCGGCCACCTCGAAGACATGCGGCATGTCGTGGCTGATGAGCACCACCGGAATACCGCGGTCCCGAATGGATTTGATCAGGTCGATCACCTGCCCCGACTCCCGCACACCGAGTGCGGCGGTCGGCTCGTCCATGATGATCACCCCGCGGCCGAACGCCGCCGCGCGAGCCACCGCGACACCCTGACGTTGCCCACCGGACAGCGTCTCGACGGCCTGGCTGACCGCCTTGATGCCGATCTTCAGATCAGACAGGTGGCGGGAGGCGTCCTGACGCATGCGCGGCATGTCGAGGCGACGGAAGACGCTGCCCGCGATGCCTTTTCGCCGGACCTCTCGGCCGAGGTACAGATTCGAGGCGATGTCGAGGGCCGGCACCACCGCGAGATCCTGGTACACCGTCTCGATTCCGGCGGCACGTGCGTCTCGGGTGTTCTTGAACGACACCGGTTGCCCGTTCATCAGGATCTGACCCGAGTCCGGAATCACCGCGCCGGCAAGAGCTTTGATCAGGCTGCTCTTACCCGCACCGTTGTCGCCGATGACGGCGAGCACCTCCCCGGCGCGTAGCTCGAAATCGGCGCCGTTGATCGCGGTCACGTTTCCGTACTTCTTGACGAGGCCGTGCGCTTCCAGAGCTGGGTTCGTCGTGGTGGTCATCGTGATCTCCTGCGGGTGAACTGATCCAGAGCCACCGCGACGATCACCAGGACTCCGGTGGCGATGTTCTGGTAGAGGTTGTCGACGCCGGCCTGTGTGAGCCCGTTGCGCAGCACGCCGACGATCAGCGTGCCGACCAGCGTGCCGCCGACGCCGCCGCGACCGCCGAACAGGCTCGTCCCCCCGATGACCACCGCGGTGATGGTCTCGAGGTTGGCGTTCTGGTACGCGTTCGGGTCCGCATTGGGGATACGGCCCAGCGCAGCCCACGCCGCGATCGCGGCGATCACGCCGGTGGTGACGTACACCGACAGCAGCACCCGGCCGGATTTGATGCCGGACAGATCGGATGCCTGCGGGTTACCGCCGACCGCGTACACGTGCTTGCCCCACGCGGTTTGGGACAGCGCGTACCACGTCACGAGGTAGACCAGCAGCATCGCGACGACACCGAACGTCGTCGAGAACGTCCCGATCCGGAACGACGTGCCCAGGAACGTCAGCGGTCCCGGCGTGACCCGGTAGGTCTCCGAGCCGGCGAGCAGCCGGGTGGCGGCCTGGATCGCCGTGAACGTCCCGAGGGTGACGATGAACGGCGGCAACCGCAAGGCGGTGACGAGCCCACCGTTGAGCGCGCCGAACACCACGCAGACAGCCAAGGTGGACCCCAGGGCGACGACCGGCCCGTTCGCGCCGGCACTCTGGGCCATCACGATGGTCCCGAAGACGGCCACCGCCCCGATCGACAGGTCGATGCCGGAGGTCAGGATGATCAGCGTCTGCCCGACCGCCAGGATGCCCACGACCACCGACTGCTGCAGGATCAGCGACACGTTCTGCGGCTCGAGGAACGAGTCCGAGATGACGCTGAAGATGATGATCGCCAGGACGAGCGCGACCAGCGGGCCGAGCAGGGGTTCACGCAGGAGGTTCGATACCGTCAGCCGACTCGACAACGACGGCTTCGTTTGTGGTGCAACGCCGCTCGTCATGACCCGGCGGTACCCCAGCAGTTCTGCTCACCCCAGGCGGTGTCCTTCGACGGCAGGCCCGGCATGGGCTTGTCGGTGATGAGTTCGGAACCGGTGTCGTTGAAGCCGCTGGGCTTGGTGCCGTCCTTGGCGAACTTGACGACGGCCTGCACGCCGAGCTCGGCCATCTTCGCCGGGAACTGCATGACCGTCGCGCCGATCTTGCCGGCCTTGACGTCGGCCACACCGGTGCAGCTGCCGTCGATCGAGCCGATGGTGATCTGCGCGGCCCGGCCGGCCGACTGGATGGCCTGGTAGGCGCCGGCGGCTGCCGGCTCGTTGATCGTGTACAGCGCGTTGATCTGCGGCGCGCGCTGCAGGATGTTCTCCATCGCGGTCTGCGCCTTGGTCTGATCGCCGTTGGTGTTCTCCTGCCCGACGATCTCGGGCGAGTTGTTCGTGATGCCGAAGCCCTCGAGGAAGCCGTCGTGGCGGAACGTGTCCACGGTGCCGCCGGGGGTGCCGTCGAGCATCACGACCTGCGGGGCGGCGTTGCCGAGGGCCGCCTTCACCCACTTGCCCTGGCTGACGCCCGCGGCTTTGTTGTCGGTGGCGAAGGTGGCGTCGACCGCGTCCTCGGGATCGGTCGCCGTGTCGAGCGCGATGACGATGACGCCCGCATCGCGGGCCCGCTTGATCGCGTCGAGCACGCCGGTCGACGAGTTCGGCGTGATCAGAATGCCTTTGACGCCCTGGCCGACCATGTTCTCGATCGCGGTGACCTGGCCTTCGTTGTCGCCGTCGAACGCACCCGCCAGGGCGACCAGCTGGGCGCCGTCCTTGTCTGCCTGCGCCTGCGCGGCCTCGCGGAGTTTCACGAAGTACGGGTTGGAGTCGGTCTTGGTGATCAGGCCGACCTTGACGCTGTCCGATCCGGAGCCGCCGCTACACCCGCTCAGCCCCAACACCAGTGAACCGGCCATCACCACCGATCCGATCGCGAACGCCGCGCTCTTGCGCCTGCCAACGGTGCCGACCATGTGGACTCCCTTGTCCCGGGCGGCGCCCGACGCGCCGCGGTTGGACGGGAGCCTAAGTGGAAGGCAAGCGCTTGCGCATGCGCTTTCGCGAAATTACTCCGAACCGGTTCTCGCCGCGTCCGCCCGCTCGCGGCCCGCCAGCCGGGCATCCCACTCGGCCAGCACCTCCGGCGACGTCTTCGGGGTGGCGAGGCTGGCAACCACGTACACGACGAGGCTGGCAGCAAGGCCGTAATAGATCGGCTCGTTGGCCAGCACGTCACCGACCACCGCCATCGTGCCCAGGGTGACGACCGTACCGACCGCCATGGACCACAGCGCGCCGGTACCGGTCGCCCGCCGCCACAGGAAGCCACCGAGGATGGCGACCAGCAGTCCGCCGACGAGGATGTCGTAGGCGATGGTCAGCGCGGCCACCACGTCGTCGAGCAGCGCGGCGATCACGATGACCACGATGCCCAGGGCCACCACGTAGCGGCGGTCGGAGTGCACATCCCGCTCGGCGTCCGGAGCTGTCTCCGCAGTGCGCCCGAACGTCCGTGCCAGCAGCGGTTTCACATCGGTGCGGGCGACGGTGGCGGTGGCGATCAGCGCACCCGAGGCGGTCGACATCATCGCCGCCACTGCCGCGGCCAGCACGATGCCGCTGATGCCTACGGGCAGAATGGTTTCCGCGATCTGAGCGTAGACGTCGTCGGAGGTTTCCACGTCGGGTAGGAAGGTCGAGGCCGCCGTCCCGATCAGCGCACCCGCGATCCCGTACAGCACGCAGTACAGCGCGGCGGTGGTGCCGCCCCACTTCGCTACCTGCGGCGAGCGGGCGGTGAACACCCGCTGCCAGATGTCCTGGCCGATGAGCATGCCGAAGCTGTACACGACGAAAAACGTGATGATCGTGGGCATTCCGATGTGGCCGAGGTCGAACGCAGCGTCACCCGCGCGCTCCCGGATCCCGGCGAAGCCGCCGGCCTTGCTGAGGGTGAACGGCAGCAGCAGGGCGAAGATGCCGATGGTCTTGAGGACGAACTGCACCATGTCGGTCAGCGTGATCGACCACATCCCGCCGATCGACGAGTACAGCATCACGGTGAGGCCACCGATCAGGACCGAGACCGTGCGGTCGGTTCCGAACAACACGTTGAACACCGTCGCGTAGGCGATCGTCGACGTCACCGACAGCATCAAGGTGTAGGCCGCCATCACGATGCCGGATGCCGACGTCGCGTCGACGTCGTAGCGCAACCGCAGCATCTGCGCGACGGTGTACACCTTGAGCCGTTGGATGCGGCCGGCGAACAGCAGGCTCAGCGCCAGCAGCCCGACGGCGATCGCGACGACCAGCCACATACCCGACAGACCCCACTTGTAGCCGAGACCGACACCACCGACGGTGGACGCGCCGCCGAGCACCACCGCCGCCATCGTGCCCGTGTAGAGCGTGGGACCGAGGCGCCGTCCGGCGACGAGGAAGTCGGCCGAGTCCTTGGTCCTGGTCTTGCCCCAGAAGCCGAAGGCCAGCATGGCGAGGAGGTAGACGACGATGATCGCGATGTCGAGCGGCTTGCCCATGGTGACCTCCTAGGTGACTGAGAACATCCGCAGCGTTGCGCGGAGTACGACGACGGCAGGCCCGCGCGTCTCGAAGGTGCGTGCCACGACGTCACCGACGTCGGCCAGCGTGGCCGTGTGCGCCGGAACACCGAAACTGGTTGCGAGCGACGCGAAGTCGGGCCGAGCCAGTTCGGTGGCGGTGGCCTGGCCGAACTCCTCGGTCATGTACTCACGCAAGATGCCGTAGCCGCCGTCGTCGACGATCAACCACGTGACGTCCGCATCGTGCTGACGGGCGGTGGCCAGTTCGGCGATCGAGTACATCGCCCCACCGTCGCCGGACACGGCCAGCGTCCGGTGCCCGGTGCCGATTGCGGCCGCCAGCGCGGCCGGGAAGGCGAAGCCCAACCCGCCGGCGCCCTGGGCGGAGTGGAACTGCCCGTCGCGCGGATCCCACGCCGACCACGCCCAGTACGCAGCGATGGTCATGTCCCAAAATGTCTGTGCCGCAGCGGGAGCGGCGGATCGCAGGGCACGCATCAACGCCAGTTCGGCGGCGACGTCCTGCGCGGCGAGACGCTCCTCGACGGCCGCCCGCAGGGCGGCAGCGATGTCGGAACCCGTCGTCGTCTGGCGCGGTGTCACCCGCCCGGCGATCTCGGTCAGGGCTCGTGCGGCGTCAGCATGCACGGCCAACGCCGGGTGATTGGCCCCCAGTACGCGCTCCTCGGCATCGACGTGGATGACCGTGCCCGACGGCTGCAGACTCCAGTAGTTGCTGGTCACCTCGCCCATCGCGGTCCCGACCGCCACCAGTACGTCGGCCCCGGCGAGCAGTTCGGTGGTGAACCGGTCCTCGATCCACGACGCGGCGGAGAGGGCATGGTCGAACCGGATCGCCCCTTTCCGCCGACGGTCGACACCACCGGGGCGTCGAGCAGTTCGGCGAGAGCGACCAGGGCCTGCGGGCCGCCCGGTGAGCGGCGGACGCCACCCCCGGCGAGGATCACGGGCCGCTGCGCCGAGTCCAGCAGCGCCGCCGCCGCGGCGACGACATCCTCCCGGGGAGCGCGGGCGCTGACCGAGGTGGACACCGAGGTCACCGGCGGCACGGCGGCGGCGTCGAGCAGCACGTCCTGCGGAACCTCGACCCACGTCGGCCCGGCGGGCGCCGACTGAGCCAGCGACCAGGCGTCGGCCAGGAGACTCGGCAACTCTGCCGAGTTCATTGCCACCGCAGTGCTTTTGGTGACGTTGCGCGCGCTGAGCGCCTGGTCGTCGAGTTGGTGCAGGGCGCCGCGGCGCAGCCCCATGTACGCCCGAGGCACCTGGCTCGCGATCACCAGCACGGGCACCCCGGTCGCGTACGCCTCCTGGAGCGCTCCGAGCGCGGTCAGCGCCCCCGGTCCGGTCGAGAGGAACAGGACCCCGACGTCGCCGGTGGCGCGCGCGTACCCGTCAGCGCCGAACGCCGAGTTGTTCTCCACCCGAGAGCTGACGAACGTCAGGCCGCTCCTGCGGATGGCGTCGAACAACCCCAGCGCGTTCTGCCCGGGAATCCCGAACACGTGGGACACACCGAGTGCCGTCAACGTCTCGACGACGACATCGCCACCGTTGCGGTCCATCGCGGGTCCTTGTCGGGGTGAGGGGATGCGGTGCGGCTCACGCTAAAGCCGCGCCTACCCTCCCGCAAGCAGTTCGGTCGTCGCGATCAGGGACTCGATCACGATCTACCGGCTCACGCGGAGATTGTGGCGCAATGCAGCTGCCAATCCCGTCGATGGCGCGTGAAGTGCGCGCTGTGGCGCTCCGAAAAATCTTCACCCACCTTTGACGGCGAGCACCCTCTTCCGCAGACCGTCGGTGGCCGTCTCCATCAGACCCTTCGCTCCCCGTTTGATCAGGAAGCCGGGCAGGGGCACGGTGGGGTCGACGGTCAGTTCGAACCTCACGCGGGTGCTGTCCCCATCGGGGGTCAGCGTGTAGCGGCCCTCTTGCGCCCGCTGCTGCTGGGAACTGACCAGCGTCCAACTGACCCCGTCGTCGTGCACCGAGTAGTCGAGCACCTGCTCGTCGCTGACCCCGACGATCTTCACCACCTGTCGAGATCGTTTGGGCCGGCCCTCCTCGTCACGTTCGAGGATCTCGACCGACTGATGCGACGAGGACCACTCGGTGAGCGACTCGAGGTCGTACAGCACGTCCATGATCTCCGCGGGAGACGCTTCGATGACGGTCTCGCGCGTTTCGGTGACGGCCATCTAGACGCGGGGTCCGGTGCGGCGCTTGCCGGTGATGCCGAGATAAGCCGCGATCAGCACGATCGCGAAGATGACGCCGACCAGGAACGGGATGATCTTGAAGCCACCGTTCTGGTTGGAGTAACCGAGCTTGTAGGAGACCCACGCCCCGAGGAACGAGCCGAGCGCACCGAGCACGATCGTCATGAGGACGCCGATGTTCTGCTTCCCGGGCATCACGAGCCGGGCCAACGCCCCGACGATGAGACCCACGACGATGGCGCCGATGATTGTTCCGATCACGATGTGCTCCTTGTTAGCAATGTCCCGACGGCCGCACGGTTACCCGTCCGCGCCAGAATCAACCGCCATCTCGCCGATGCGACGCAGACCCACAGCGAGCACCGGTAGATAGGCGGGTGCCCACACGGGTGCACTCATCCATGCTCGGCAGCCGCCCCCCGCCGGTTCGACGCCGTGGCGGGTCGCCGGCACTCCGGCCACGCGCCACGCCCACGTCCTGCCCGGGACGAGTTCGGTGATGGTGAAGGGCAGGGGAACACCGACGGGTGTCCAGACCCGGCCGGTCGCGCCGACTTCGAAGCCGCCGCGGTCCAGTTCGGCGCCGGCGACGGTCGGCCCCCAGACCGGCCAGGCGTCGAGGTCGACCAGGAGTTGCCACACCGTGTCGGCGGGCGCGGGAATCCGTCTGCTCACTGTCCACACGGGGTACGGAGTACCCGCGCGGCGTCAGGCGAACCGCTCGTACAGAACGGGGAGGAAGCCGGCGAGGTGGTTCATCTCCTGCGCACAGTGCACCAGCAGGTCCCGCGGGTCAGGCAGCTGCCGGTGTGCGAAGGGCCGAACGGCGTTGTGCACGAGCCTGTTTGCTCGACGCACCTGGACGTGCGGGCCCCCCAGCCAGAACCGCGACCGCATCTCGGCACCGTCGCCGACCGGCCGCACCTGGTGCACCAGCCAGCCGATGTCGACGGGCAGATCGGCAGAACCGAGCCGCGCGCACACCGTCACGGTCGACGGGTCTGCGGACAGGCCCAGCTTCTCGGGGGCGACGAAGCGGATCGCCGCGTGGGCGAACGCCGACCCGAGGTACTCCTCGACCAGAGAGGTCCGCCCGACGTAGCCGCCGTCGCTGCCGCCGTCGGCCCAGCGCGCAGACACGTGCGCACGCGGGTGCCACAGCTTGTACCGACGTCCGTCGCTGCCGTGCCAACCGAACCACCAGTCCCACATCGCCGGGGTCACCCCGGGCATGTCGGTGCGGACCGCGACGCGCAACCCGCCGGTGGGCGAACATCCGTATCCGGTCTCGGTCGCGTGGTACCCCTCGTCGAGAAGCTCTGCCACACCGTCGAAGTCGAGCAGGAGTGGGGCCGCCTGGGGGCCGTGGTGCAGCGCGTCGACGACGTGGCCGGGCAGTGGACTCATCCGCGGATCGAAGAACTCACCCCACGCGGTGTCCGCGTCGTTCGCCCGGTAGCCCAGATAGCCCGTCACCGCACGGAGTCTTCACCCGTTCCGAGCAGCATGTCCACCGCGTCGGCCAACGCGGCGTCGTCAGGTGGCGCTCCGACCATCAGCGACGAGCAGGCGACGGCGCCGGAGAGCATGGACAGCGCCGCGTGCAGCCGTGCCCCGGCGAAGCGCTGCGCCAGGAGCGCCCGCAGGCCGCGCTGAGCCTCGACGGTGATCCGGTCACGTAACAGCGCCGCCTCCGCCCCCGCGGCCCCGTCGGCCAGGCCGCACAGCACCCGGTCCAGGCGCACGTCGGCCAAGGACGCCCGGAACGCCGTCAGTTCGGCGATCAGGTCGGCCCGCAGATCTCCGGTGGGTTGGTGGTGGGGCAGCCGGCCGAGCGCGTCGAGGGCGAGTCGCAGCAGGTCGAGCCGCGATGGCCAATGCGCGTAGAGCGTGGTCTTGGAATAGCCGGCCCGCTCGGCCACCCGGGCGTGGGACAGGTCGTCGAATCCGTCGGATCGCAGTACCTCCAAGGCCGCACGGCCGACATCGGCGCGTGTCCGGGACACCCGCGCGTCCTCGTCTGGGATGTCCGTACTGCTGGGCACGGTGGCACCTTCCGTCGTGGGTGTGTCACCAACGCGTCAGAATCTGAATCGATGGACAGGGTTTTCATTAGTGACTGGTCTGTGTACTAATGAACTGTAGATCCAGAAACGGTCGATCGACAGTCTTTCCTCCGATCAGCGTCCAGCACCGGGCGCCCGGGGAGCCATGCTCGAAACTCTCTCAGCGCGAAGGGAATTCCCATGCCCGCCATACTTTTCGGATCGATCAGCACGCTCGCCGACACCTCGGAACTGCAGCGTCAGGCCTTCAACGACGCATTCGCCCAGCACGGTATGGATTGGAATTGGTCGCAGGACGAGTACCGCAGCATGCTCGGCGGCAACGGCGGTGCGCAGCGTATCGCCGACTTCGCGGCCGAGCGCGGTGACGACGTCGACGCCGCCGCCGTGCACGCCACGAAGTCGCAGCTGTTCCAACAGCTCCTCGCCGACGTCACGCTGATCCTGCGGCCCGGGGTACGCGAGACCATCGAGCACGCCAAGTCGGCGGGATACAAGCTCGGGTTCGTCACCACGACCTCGAAGGCCAACGTCGACGCCCTGCTGGCCGCGCTGGATCCCCAGATCGACGCGTCCACGTTCGACGTGATCGTCTACGACGAGCACGTCGAGGAGACCAAACCCGCACCCGCGGCCTACATCCTGGCGCTGGACTGGCTCGGTCTGGACCCCGCCGATGCCGTCGCGATCGAGGACAACATCGGCGGTGTACGCGCGGCCCGCGCCGCCGGGCTGCGCTGCATCGCCTTCCCCAACGCCAATACCGCCGGCGCCGAGTTCGACGACGCCACCGACACCGCCGACCAACTCGACGCCGACCGCGTCGTCTCCCTGGCCGCCGCCTGAGCACCCGAACGGAAGACCTCCCATGAGCGACCTCACCGCCCGAGTCACCGCCTCCGAGCGCAACTTTCACGTCGAAGGCTACGAGCGCATCTCGTATGACCTCACCTATGTCGACGGCGTCTTCGACGTGACCAACCGGGACCTGGCCGAGGCCTACCTGCCCTACGGCCGCACCCTGATGGTGATCGACGAGGTGGTCTACGACCTCTACCGCGACAGCATCGACGCCTACTTCGCCTACTACGGCATCGATCTGACGGTCATCGGGGTGCACATCCACGAGACCGCGAAGTCACTGGAGACGTTCGAGCGCATCGTCACCGCGTTCGACGAATTCGGTTTGGTGCGAACCGAACCCGTGCTGGTCGTCGGCGGCGGGTTGACCACCGACGTCGCCGGCTTCGCGTGCGCGAGCTACCGCCGCAACACCCCGTACCTGCGCATCCCGACCACGCTGATCGGTCTCATCGACGCGAGCGTGTCGATCAAGGTCGCGGTCAACCACGGGCACCACAAGAACCGGCTCGGCGCTTACCACGCATCACGCCAGGTGTTCCTCGATTTCTCCTTCCTCAAGACACTGCCCGAGGACCAGATCCGCAACGGCATGGCCGAGCTGATCAAGATCTCGGTGGTCGGCAACGCCGAGATCTTCGACATGCTGGAGCGGTTCGGTCCCGAGCTGCTCTCGACCCGCTTCGGCCACCTCGGCGGCGACGAGCGGCTGCGTGCCGTCGCGCACCGGCTGACCTATGAGGCGATCGCCACGATGCTCGAGCTCGAGGCACCCAACCTGCACGAGATCGACCTGGACCGGGTGATCGCGTTCGGGCACACGTGGAGTCCCACACTGGAGCTGACCCCGCCGACCCCGTTCTTCCACGGCCACGCGATCAACATCGACATGGCACTGTCGGTGACGCTCGCCGAGCGGCGCGGATTGCTCACCGCGGGTGAGCGGGACCGGGTGCTGACGACGATGAGCGCGCTCGGGCTATCGCTGGACTCGCCGTACCTGACGCCCGAGCTGCTCGAGACCGCGACAGCGGCGATTCTTCGCACGCGCGACGGCATCCTGCGGGCCGCGGTGCCCGACCCGATCGGCAGCTGCCGCTTCCTCAACGACGTGACCGTCGACGAACTGGTCGACACGCTCACACTGCACAAGAAGCTGTGTTCGGGCCTCGACCGCGGAGGAGACGGCGTCGACGCCTTCACTTACGCCACCGTCGATGCCTGACACGGTCGCCGCACCCCGGCCCGTCACGCCGACATCGATCCTCGCCGCGCAGCTCACCGAGCTGTGTGAGGAGTTGAGCGGCACGCTGGATCACACTGTCCTCGAACGCCTTTCCCGGGCTCGCGATCTGGCGGCGGGGTTGGACCCCTATGTGGCCGCGGCCACCACCGGGGAGTCACCGGCGCTCGCCGAACTGGCCCGCGACACCAGCACCCAGCCGTGGCACGACGGCCTCGAGCAGGAGATGCTGTCCGGGCACGTCGAGGGACAGCTGCTGAAGTTCCTGGTCCGGATGTCTTCGGCGGTGAGGGTCCTCGAAATCGGGATGTTCACGGGGTATTCAGCGTTGGCGATGGCCGAGGCTCTGCCCGACGACGGCACGGTGGTGGCGTGCGAGATCGACGCCGACGCAGCAGCAGTCGCGCAAGCAGGGTTCGGCCGATCCGACGTCGGACATCGCATCCGCATCGAGCTCGGGCCGGCGCTCGACACGCTGCGCCGGCTGGCCGGTGCCGGCGAGGAAGCGTTCGACTTCGTGTTCATCGACGCCGACAAAGGCGGCTACCAGGCATACGTGGATCTGTTGCTGGACTCCACGCTACTGGCCCCCGATGCGGTGATCGCCGTCGACAACACGCTGATGCAGGGTCAACCGTGGACTGCCGTCACCACCGAGAACGGCGCAGCCATTGCCGAATTCACCCGGGCGCTCGCCGCCGACCCCCGGGTCGAGCAGGTGCTGATCCCCGTGCGCGACGGGCTCACGCTGATGCGGCCGCTAGGACGATGATGGTGCCGCGATGACCCTGGCCGCGCACCCCACAGACCGGGCCGCCCCGGCGGGTGCGGTGCGGCGTCACGCCCGACCACGTGACGCCGCCCGCACCCTCTCCGTCCTCGCCGGACTGGCCGCCACCCTGCCCGTCGACGTGGCGATCACCGCCGGTGCGCTGGCTCGCCGCGCTCCCCGCCCGGCGGTGCGCACCGCCGGCACTCGGCGCACGGTGCTCGTCAGCGGCGGCAAGATGACAAAGGCCCTGCACGTGGCGCGGGCGTTCCATCTGGCCGGCCACCGCGTGGTACTCGTCGAGTCGGCCAAGTACCGCCTCACCGGACATCGCTTCTCCCGCGCGGTCGACGCGTTCTACTGCACACCTGAGGCGACCGACCCGCGCTATCCAACGGCGTTGGCGGACATCATCGCTCGCGAAGGTGTCGACGTCTTCGTGCCGGTGTCCAGCCCTGCGGCCAGCGTGCCCGAGGCCGCCGTGCACGACCTCGTCGGCGATCGATGCGAGGTGCTGCACGGCTCGGCCGCGCTGATCGCGACACTGGACGACAAGCGGGACTTCAGCACGCTGTGTTCCTCGCTGGGCCTGTCCGTGCCGGAGTGCCAGCTGATCACCGACGCGACCGACATCGAGCGGTTCGACTTCGTACCGGGCCGGTCGTACGTCCTCAAGCGGCTCGCCTACAACCCGGTCGGCCGCACCGACCTGACCCGGCTCCGGCGTGAGACGCCCGAGCGCAACGCCGAGTTCGCCCGCTCGCTCGGCATCTCACCCAGCGATCCGTGGCTGTTGCAGGAGTACGTCGACGGCCAGGAGTACTGCACGCATGCGACGTTGCGGGGCGGCACCGTCACCGTGTACGGCTGCTGCGAATCCTCGGCGGTGCAGCTGAACTACGGCTTCGCGGACAAACCCGAAATCCGTTCCTGGGTGGAACATTTCGCCGCGGCGACCGGTGTCAGCGGGCAGATCTCGTTCGACTTCATCTCCGGCGCCGACGGCCGGCCCTACGCCATCGAATGCAATCCGCGAACCCACAGCGCGATCACGATGTTCCACGATCATCCGGATGTGGCGCACGCCTACCTCACCGACGGGCATCCGACGATCACCCCGCTGCCCGGCTCGACACCGACCTACTGGATCTACCACGAACTGTGGCGGCTGCTGCGCGGGCCCGACCGGCTGCGTCGCCTGTGGGTGATCGCCCGCGGCCGTGACGCGATCTTCGCGGCGTGGGATCCGCTGCCCTATCTCGGCGTCTACCACCTGCAGATCCCGGCGCTGCTGGTCAGCAATCTGCGTCAGCGCCGCGGGTGGCGCCGCATCGACTTCAACATCGGCAAGCTCGTCGAGAACGGCGGGGATTGAGATGCGCCTCGTTCAACTGGTGGGCTCTCCCGTCGACGAATTCAACGCCGAACTGTCGCGGCTGTATGCGCGCGCCAGCGCCGAGGCGCTCTCGCCCACGCACGAGGTGCGCTTCGCCTACGTAGCCCCCAGCGGGAGCTGGCAGTTCCCCGACGCCCTCGATGCCGGCAGTCTGGCAGCCGCGGAACCGCTGCCACCGACAGCCGGCATCGCACGGCTCGCCGAGATGCGGCCCGATGTCGTTCTACCGCAGATGTTCTGTCTGCCCGGCATGACCTCCTATCGGGCGCTGCTGGACGTGCTCGGCCTGCCCTTCCTGGGCAACACCGCCGAGGTGATGGCCAACACCGCTGACAAGGCGATCGCGCGCGCCCTTGTCGCGGCCCGGGGCGTGGCAGTGCCCGAGGGGCGGCTCGTGACCGAAGCCGACCGGGTGGATCTGCCGCTGCCGCTCGTCGTCAAACCCGCCCGCTCCGACAACTCGGTCGGGGTGTCCCTGGTGACCGAACGCGGCGAGCTCGCCGGCGCCGTCGCCCGGGCCGCCGCGCACAGCGCCGACGTGCTGGCCGAGACCTTCATCCCGCTCGGTCGCGAAGTGCGGTGCGGCGTGCTCGACATCGACGGCCGCCTGGTGTGCCTGCCGCTGGAGGAGTACGCACTCAACGCCCCGATCCGGGTGCCCGCGGACAAGCTGGGCCGCTCCGACGGCGGTGAGCTGCGACTGACGGCGGGCGACGGGGGCCGGGCGTGGATCGTGGCACCCGGGGATCCGGTCGAGGCGGCCGTGTTCGACGCGGCGCGGACGTGCTTCGCGGCGTTGGGTTGCCGGCACTACGGGCTCTTCGACTTCCGCATCGACCCCGACGGCCAGCCGTGGTTCCTGGAGGCGGGACCGTACTGTTCCTTCGCGCCCTCGAGCGTGATCGCGAAGATGGCTGCGGCCCAGGGCTATTCGGTTCTCGAGCTGTTCGACACCCTGTGCGGCGAGGCGAGGATCGCGGCGGCGTGAGTCTCGAGGTGAGCACGCGCGACCCCGTCGGCGCACAGGTGCGCGGGGTGGAGGTGGGACCGTTGAACCCCACCGTCGTCTCACATCTGCGTGCTCTGCTGGCGGTGCACGGCGTGCTCGTGTTGCCCGACCAGCAGGTCGATGACGACGCATTCGTGCAGTTCCTCGAGAGCTTCGGCACCCTGGCGTTCACGACCGGTGAGACACCGGTGCCGGGCGCCCCGCTGCTCAACGTCATCACGAACGTCGGGCGCACCCGCGCGCCCCGCTCGTCGTTCCACGTCGACACCAGCTACCTGCGCACCCCGCCCGCGTACACGGCGCTGCGCGCGGTGACCGTCCCCGAGCGCGGCGGGCAGACGCTGTTCACCAACCAGTACACCGCGTACGCCACGCTGCCGCGTCAGCTGCAGGCGCAGATCCGCAACCGCGTGGTCACCCACGTCGTCACGGGTCTGGAGCTCGACGGGGATGTCGAGACCGAGGCGCGACACCCGCTGGCGATGCGTCACCCGTTGACGGGCCGGACGGCGCTGTACCTGTCGACGCGGGACCGGTGCCGCGCGGTGAGCGGGCTCGCCCCGGAGGCCGCGGCCGCGCTGATCGACGAGTTGCTCACGCATTCCACCCAGCCGGACAACGTCTTTCGGCATGCATGGCGGCCGCACGACGTCGTGATGTGGGACAACCGCTGCGTGATGCACAAGGCCGACCACGACGGCGTCGTCGGCGACCGGGTGATGCACCGGGGCACTGTGCGGGACCGGGCGAGCTGGGGTTAACGCACCACAGCGACCGCGAAGCCGTCCCAGCCTTTTGTGCCGACCGTCTGGATCGCGGCGGTGTCGAGCTGCGGATGCTTGCCCATCATCGTCAGCATGTCCCGCACGGCGCGGGCCTGCAGGTCCTCGGGTCGGGGGTCCAGCACGCGGCCAGACCGGGCGATGTTGTCGACGATGATCACGGTGCCGGGCCGGCTGAGCCGCATCGCCCACTCGACATAGGCGACGTTGTTCTCCTTGTCGGCGTCGATGAACACGAGATCGAACGGCGCCCGGTCGGCCAGCGTCGGCAGGGTGTCCAGCGCCGCGCCCACGATCACCTCCACGCGGTCTGCCACCCCCGCATGCTCGAGGTTGGCCCGCGCCACTTCGGCGTGCGCGGGCTCGAACTCCAGGCTGACGACCGAGCCCTGCGCGCCGACGGCCCGCGCCAGCGCGATCGTGCTGTAGCCCGCGAGCGTGCCGATCTCCAGCACCCGCCTTGCCTGGGCCACCTGGACCCACAGCGACAGCAGGCGCGCATGCTGCGGGGACACCTCGATCGCCGGCATGCCCGCCGCCACCCCCGCCTGACGAGCCGCCCGCAGCGCACCGTCCTCGCTGTGCAGCAGCTCGGTGAACAGTTCGTCGAGAGACACCCAATCCGGATCGGTCACGCCTGCGAACCTACCGCCCCCACCGCCTCAGCCCCGGACACCCTCTTTCGCACCCACGACCCGCAGCACGTGGGCGACCTCGGGACCCATCACCGCGGCGGCCAGCTCACGCAGCGTCGCGACGAACTCCGGGCCGTGGGCGGGCTCGGCGTCGCACAGATGGTGGGCGATCTCGTGCAGCACCACCAATTCCCTCAGAGCCCAACGGGTCCGGTCCTGGTCGTCCTGGACAGGAACCGCGATGATCGCTCCGTCGCGTTCGAAGTGCGCCGCCGTCGCCCCGCGGCGGGGGCGGACCCGCAACGCTCCCGCGCCCGGCCACGCCGCTCGCACCGCGGGCAGCGACAGTACGTCGTCGACGTAGGCCTGCACCGATTCCACCGACGCGAACCGCGCTTCCGGCGGCAGCGTCAACTGCGTGCCGAAGAAATCCACCGCCCGGGTGTTGCGCTCGGCCGCCCGATCGAACATCGTCCGCACGAACTGTTCTGCGGCATAGACTTTCGCGCGCTGGGTGTCCCGGCTCACCTCTCCAGCGCCGTGCGCGCTCTTGCCAGCTCGGTCTCCCCGCCCAGCCTGGCGCGACGCCCCGCCCGGTCACCGGCGCGCCGCGCCGCCGACGAGTAGCCCGCCGTCGCGCTGGTGGCCCGCCACGTGCCGCGCGCCCGCGACGACTGCCGGTAGTAGTCCTTGAGCTCGAGGTCTTTGTCGCGCAACGCGATCGCGGTCCCCGGATTGCTCTCCGGGCCGCGGGTGGCCTCCTGCTGGGCCTGCTCGCGCGCCTCGGCCAGCCGCTGCCCCACCCGTGCCCCGAACGCGAGCTGGAAGTTGATGCGCGCGGTGATGGT
The DNA here is from genome assembly GCF_055419565.1 of Mycobacterium sp. IDUB_5. Lineage (NCBI taxonomy): Bacteria > Bacillati > Actinomycetota > Actinomycetes > Mycobacteriales > Mycobacteriaceae > Mycobacterium > Mycobacterium sp. IDUB_5. Next base: position 248,849 of record NZ_JBVAXX010000001.1, on the reverse strand, counting down.
CGGCGTCGGGCGGTGCGCGCCGGAGGCGATGTAGTCCTTCGACGCGCGCACCATCTGCAGCACCAGGCTGGTGTACAGCGCATGGGTCGCGTCGATGTCCTCGGCGAAGCCGTAGGCGTAGACGAACGTCGAGTTCGAGGCGATGTCGCACTTGACGTCGTTGGCGGCGGCGATCAGCACGAACAGCTGCACATAGGTGCGCAGCCCCCGGGCTCCGGGCTCTCCGATCGTGATGGTGCGCTGCACCGGCGTCTGCGCCGCGGTCCGCTCGGCGCTGTGCGACCGCGCGACCGCCAGATCGATCGACGTGGCGGTGGCCAACCGCTGCGCGGCGGCCATGAACGCCTCCGCCTCGTGGGTGTTGTCGGTGCCCTCGGCCTGGCGCAGCAGTGCCGCGATCCGGGCCAGCATCTTCTCGTCGGTACTCATGTCTGGAAAACCTAGGCCGGACCGCTGACAGTCATCACCGACCAGTATCGCCCATCCCCACAACCGTTTTCATCCACAGCTAGCGCGTGGCGAAGCTGTCGAGTACGGACACCAGCTGCGGTGAGAGCGGATCCTTCTTCGCGTAGTTGGCGATATTGTCGGTCGGATCGTCACGCAGGACGTGGTTGACACCCTTGAGTTCGGTGACCGTCAGCGCGGTCCGGCTCAGCGCGTCGATCAGCGGCCGGGCGTTGGTGCAGTTGGCCTGGTTGTCGGAGTCCGAGCAGGTGAGCAGCACCGGTGTGCCCGCAGGCACTGCGGCGGCCAGCGCCAGCGGATCGATGCGGTCGGCGTCGATCACCGCCTTGATGTTGCCCGGGTTCACGATCGCGTTCAGCCCGTCCGGCAGTGTGGCGGGCACCGTGCCCTGCGTGCGGATCTGCGCCACCGCGGCCTTCCACGCCGCGACCGTCTCGGGCGAACCGCCCGCCGTGACGCGGGTGGTGATGATGTCGAGATATCGCCCGGGCAGCGGCTGCAACAACCCCAGCGAGTGCACCTTCGGCGCGTCGGGTGCGGTGTCCCCGGCCAGCGTCAGCGCGTGGATGCTGCCCTCCCCCAGCCCGTACACCGACAGCCGGCCCGGATCGGCGTCGGCCTGCCTGGCGAGGAACCGCAGCGCCGCCTTGGCGCCGGTCGTGTAGACGCTGCTGACGACGTCGTCGGGATGGTCCTTGTACGGTCCGATCCCGGTCCTGCCGGTGCCCACCTTGTCGTAGCGCAGCGTCGCGACGCCGCGCTCGGAGAGCAGCTCGGCCAGCTGCCGCATGTTGCCGATGGGGCCGGCGACCTGGTTGTCGCCGTTGCGGTCGGTGTTGCCGCTCTCCGATATCAGCAGCGCCGCGGGTCCCTTCTCCTCACCGCTGCGGTGCCGGTAGGTGCCGTAGATCGTCAGCCCGTCGGCGTCGAAAGACACGTCCTCGTCGACCCACGCCGGCGCGGGAGCGTCGGACTTCGACGAGCACGCCGGGGCGCACAGCAGCATCGCGCCCAGCAGCAGCGCAACCACCCGCCTCACAGCTGCGACTCGATCCAGGTGGTCACGTCGTCGAGCACCAGCGCCTTTTCCGGCTCGTTGAACACCTCGTGATAGAGCCCCGGGTACTCCTTGAGGTGCACGTCGGCCGAGCCCACACACTCGACCAGCGTCCTGCTGCCCTGTACCGGAATGAGGCGGTCGGCGTCGCCGTGCACCACGAGAAGCGGCGCGGTGATCGCGGCGGCCCGCCGGGGCATCGTCTCCCCTACGAGGATCAACGCACGGCCGATGCCCGCGGGCAGCCGGCCGTGGTGGACCAGCGGGTCGGCCTCGTAGGCGGCGACGACGTCGGGGTCGCGCGACACCGCGTCGGCGGGCAGCTTCTCCACCGGCAGCCCGGGCGCGAGCCGGCCCAGCAGCTTGGCCGCCGCCACCTTGGCCGCGGGCAGTACGGACTGGGCGGCGACGGCGGGTCCGGAGAGCACCATGGCGGTGTAGTCGTCAGGATGCTCGACGCCGTAGCTGAACACGATCCCACCGCCCATGCTGTGGCCCAGCACGATGCGCGGCAGGCCGGGATGTTCGGTGCCGGCGATCCCGACCAGCGTGTGGAAGTCGGCGGTGTATTCGGACATGTCGTGCAGCAGCACCCGCTTGCCTCCGGAGCGGCCGTGCCCGCGGTGGTCCAGCGCGTAGGTCAGCAGCCCGGCCTCGCCGAACCGGGCCGCCACGTGGTCGTAGCGACGGGCGTGTTCGGCGTATCCGTGGGCGAGGATCACCACACCGCGGGGAGTCCGGTCTGGCGTCCACGTGTCGTAGACGATGCGCACGCCACCGACTCCGTCGAAGCTGCGTTCGGTTCTCGTCACGGGCATGCACGGCAGACTAGCGAGCGCCCGCTGCCCCGGCAGCCGAGCATGGCTGACTTCGTCGGTGGCACTCATTAAGCTCGGGCACCGTGACCGTGTTGGCTGTCGATGACAGCAGCGCCGAGAACGCCTTTCTCGCCGATGCCCAGCGGTACCGGCGTGAGCTGCTCGCGCACTGCTACCGGATGACCGGCTCGCTGCATGACGCCGAGGACCTGGTCCAGGAGACGTACCTGCGGGCGTGGAAGGCCTACAAGAACTTCGAAGGCAAATCGTCGGTGCGCACGTGGCTGTACCGCATCGCGACCAACACCTGCCTGACCGCCCTGGAGGGCCGCAACCGCCGGCCGCTGCCCAGCGGGCTGGGCCAGCCGGCGTCCGACCCGCTCGGCGAGTTGCACGAGCGCCACGAGATCGCCTGGCTCGAGCCGCTGCCCGACGCACCGGGGGCCGACCCGTCGGACCCCTCGGTCATCGTCGAATCCCGCGAATCCGTGCGGCTGGCGTTCATCGCGGCGCTGCAGCACCTGCCGGCCCGGCAGCGCGCGGTCCTGGTGCTGCGCGAGGTGCTGCAGTGGCGGGCGGCCGAGGTCGCCGACGCGATCGGGGTGTCGACCGCGGCGGTCAACAGCCTGTTGCAGCGCGCCCGGGCACAGCTCGACGAGGTCGCCCCCGCGCGGGACGACGCAGCGCTGCCGCCCGACTCCCCGCAGACGGCCGACCTGCTCGACCGCTACATCTCGGCGTTCGAGACCTATGACATCGACCGGCTGGTGGAGTTGTTCACCGCCGATGCCGTGTGGGAGATGCCGCCCTTCGACGGCTGGTACGACGGTCCGGCCGACATCGTCGCGCTGTCGAAGTTCCACTGCCCCGCCGAGGGGCCGGGCGACATGCGGTTCCTGCGCACCACGGCCAACGGTCAACCGGTCGCGGCGCTGTACATGCGCAATCCGCAGACCGGTGTGCACGAGGCGTTCCAGCTGCACGTGCTCGATGCGCGCACCGCCGGGATCTCGCATGTTGTGGCGTTCATGGAGACATCGCTGTTCGAGCGTTTCGGTCTGCCGCCACAGCTGTAGAAAAAAGCAACCAAAAGGTTGCGCATGTCGCCACGGCGCTCTAGCGTGATAGGCAACGAGGAGGTTGCATATCATGACCGATCGCATCGAGAAGAGTGCCGTGCTGCGAGCCCCCCTGGACCGGGTGTGGCGAGCGATCAGCGACTCCGGCGAGTTCGGCACCTGGTTCGGCATGACGGTGGACGGGCCGTTCGTCGCGGGAGAAACAGTGACCGGGGTGATGACACCGACCGCAGTCGACGACGAGGTCGCCGCGCAGCAGAAGGAATTCGCCGGAATGACGTTTCCGCTGCACGTCGTGACGGTCACGCCGCCACGCTATTTCGCGTTCCGCTGGAACCCGTTGCCTGAGCCCGAGTTCGCCGATCTGACCACGCTGGTGGAGTTCACGCTCACCGAGGCCGAGGACGGTGTCCTGCTCGAGATCATGGAGTCGGGTTTCGACGCCCTCCCCGAATCCCGTCGTGCCGCGGCTTTCAGCGACAACAGTGGCGGTTGGGCCACGCAGCTGCGCCTCGTCGGGCAGTACCTGGCGGCTCCGCAGTGGGCGTGAGCCTCACCAGCGCGGCGCCGCTGTTCGATGCGCTGGGCGATCCCCACCGGCTGCGCATGATCATCTGGCTCTGCGACACCGGGCCGTCGTCGACGTCGACGGTCACGCAGGCGGTTCCGGTGACCCGGCAGGCCGCCACGAAGCACTTGACGTTGCTCGAGTCAGCCGGCGTGGTGCGCAGCGTGAAACGCGGGCGGGAACGCATCTGGTCCGTGGACACCAGATCACTGCTCGCGGCGCAGGATCTTCTGGCCACCCTGTCGCAGCGGTGGGACCGGCGCATCGACCGGCTGCGGGCATTGGTCGAGGAGTAGTTCAGCGCGCAAGACGCTCGAGCACCCGGCCGATCGCGGCCCCGAACGCACGCTGCTGGGCAGGCGAGAGGCCGTCGAACACGACGGTGCGCACCAGGTCGACGTGTCCCGGCGCCGCAACCTCCAGCGCCGACCGGCCCTCGGCAGTGATCTCGACGGTGGCCGCCCGGCGGTCGTCGTCGTCACCCTGGCGTTCGACGAGTCCGCGCCCGCGCATCCGGCGCAATTGGTGGGAGAGCCGGCTCTGCTCCCACCCGATCAGCTCCCCCAGTTCGGTGATGCGCAACGGCCCGCGTTCGGACAGCGCGACCAGCACGTCGTAATCGGACAGCGAGAGCTCGCAGTCGGACTGCAGCTGACGGTGCATCGCGGTGTGCAGGCGGCTGGTCATCGCGAGATAGTCGCGCCAGATGCGCTGCTGCTCAGGGGTCAGCCACTCCATCACCCCACTGTACGGAATACATGATGTGTCATGCATGTTGTCGGACGCAGAGCAGCCACCTAGGCTGGCCAGGACTCTTCAAGGAGTGATTCCCATGAGCACCACCCCCGACGGCGTCGACATCCGCCGTGCCGCCGACCGCGCCGCCACGAAGATCGCCTGGCTGGACTCCAAGCACTCGTTCTCGTTCGGCGGCCACTACGACCCCGACAACACCCACCACGGGTTGCTGCTGGTCAACAACGACGACATCGTCAAGCCCGGCACCGGTTTTGACACCCATCCGCACCGCGACATGGAGATCGTCACCTGGGTGCTCCAAGGCTCGCTGGTGCATCAGGACTCCACCGGCCACTCGGGCGTCATCTACCCCGGTCTGGCGCAGCGCATGTCGGCGGGGCGAGGCATCCTGCACTCCGAGAAGAACGATTCATGGACGCTGACCGGCGACCAAACTCACAGTGAGCCAGTGCATTTCGTGCAGATGTGGGTCGTCCCCGACGAGTCGGGCATCACCCCGGGCTACCAGCAACTCGAGATCGACGACGAATTGCTGCGTGGCGGTCTCGTGACCATCGCGTCGGGCATGCCCGAACACAGCGACGCCGCGGCCATCACGATCTCCAACCGGTACGCCGCGCTACACGGCGCCCGGCTCCAGCCGGGGCAGAGCGTGGAACTGCCCGACGCCCCCTACCTGCACCTGTTCGTGCCCCGCGGCGAGGTGGTGCTCGAGGGGGCGGGGCCGCTGCACGAGGGCGACGCCGTGCGATTCACCGCCTCCGGTGGCCAGCGCGTCACCGCGACCGATGCCGCCGAGATCCTCGTCTGGGAGATGCATGCCGGTCTCGCCGCGGCCTAGCCACGTCGGCACGCTGCTCGTCACGGCCACACTCATCGCCGGATGCAGCAGCGCGTCGGAACCCGCACCGTCACCCTCGGCGTCATCCGGGCCGACGGCGACGTCGGCGCCGCCCGCAACAGGCACGAGCACCGTCGACGTGACCGTCCCACCCGGCATGGCCGAAGCACCGTTCGACCAGCCGCGCCAAGTCCGGGTGCCGACGGGGTGGCAGCTGTCGGTCTGGGCGCGGACCCCGCGGCCCCGGCTGGCGGCCTGGGCGCCCGATGGCACGCTTCTGGTGTCGGTTCCGAGCGCGGGCTCGGTGCTGCGGTTCACCCCGGATGGTGCCGGTGCGACGCAGACGGTGCTGCTCGACGGACTGGACCAACCGCACGGCCTGGCGATCGCAGGCTCGACGCTGTACGTGGCGCAGAGCGATCAGATCGATGCCTACGACTACGCGGCCGGCAGGGCGACGAACCCGCGTGTCATCGCGGGCGGGCTGCCGGACGCCAAGAGTCCGGATCTGCGCGGCGCGTACTCGCACGCCCTCAAGAGCGTGGCGGTCGGACCGGACGGCGCGGTGTACTTCTCGATCGGATCGACCGGCAACATCTCGGCCGACGACCGCACCGCCACCCCGCCGCGGGCGACCATCATGCGGGTCCCGCCCGGCGGCGGCCCCGCCACGCCGTTCGCGACCGGTGTGCGCAACGGCACCGGCCTGGCCGTCGCACCCGACGGCGCCGTGTGGACGGCGAACAACGGCCGCGACAACGTCGCCGACCCGAGCACCGGCCAGGTCGATCCCGCCTACGTCGGCGAGAACCCTCGCGAGCAGATCGCGCGACTGACGCCGGGCCGCGAATTGGGTTGGCCCTATTGCAATCCCGGCCCAGCCGCTTCTGGACCCGCCGATCTGCCCTTCATCCGAGACGTCCAGACGAATCCGGACGGCACCGAGATGGACTGCGCGGCGCTGCCACCCGTCGAGCAGAGCATGGGAGCGCACTCGGCTCCGCTGGGCATGAGCTTCGTCGACGGCGTTCTGCCCGCGCCCTACGCGCAGGGCGCGCTGATCGGCGTGCACGGCTCGTGGAACCGCCAGCCGCCGCGCGAGCCCGAGGTGTCGTTCTATCCGTGGCGTGACGGCGGTCTCGAGAACCAGCAGACGCTGGTGGGCGGTTTCCAGGGCGAGAACGGATCACGGTGGGGCCGACCGGTCGCCGCCGTGGTGGGCCCGGATGGCGCCGTCTACATCACCGACGACGCCGCAGACGCGATCTACCGGCTGGCGCCGTCGCGCTGATCGAGGCTGTTGAGCACGGCCGCCAGTCGCTTCTCGGTCTCGCCGGCCAACTTCTCGAACGCCAGTTTCATCACCGGATTGAGCAGCTTGGCCGTTCCGTGCATCTGCAGTTCCGCCTCGTAGGTGATCACCGATCCCGCACCGTCGCGCTCGACGGTGATGGTGTCGACCGAGGTGGACGAGCCGTTCTCGCCGACGAAGACGACCTTGTGGTCGGTGAGTTCGTCGAGGGTGTAGGTCAGCTCGGCGGTCCTGCCCAGGATCTTCGAGACGTTGTGCCAGTAGGCGCCCTCGGCGACCGGACCGCTGTCGATGCGCTCGCAGCGTTGAGTGCCCGGGTCCCACTGTTCGGCGTGGGCGAAATCCTTGAGGTAGTCGACGACGACCGGCGGGGGCGGACTCACGGTGAAGGTACGGGTCACGGTCGGCATGGTCCACAGGTACCCGCTGGGAGCTACGCAGCAAACCGTTGCAGCAATCTTCGCGGCATCAATCTGTGATACCGCTGTGACGAAAGTTGACACCGTTTCTGCTGGGATTATTGTTGACGTGCTGACCAGCCCAGGTCGATCTACCCCTCGAAGGAGCCGTCGATGTCGACTCCTACCGCAAACATCCGGCGACGACTGTGCGGCGCGGCCGCAGCGGTGGTGTGCGCCCTGGTGGCCGCCGGGGTCAGCGCGCCGGGGGCCGCCGCAGCCAGCGCTCGCGAGCTGCTCGCCGCCGCGATCGCCACTACCAAGGGCTCGTATCTGGTGTACAACTTCGGGTCCGGTGCGCCGGCGCCCATGCTCGACGCCGCGGGCCGCTGGTACGAGATGGGGAACGGCGGCCGGCTGATGATCATCAAGGGCGCCTCGTCGAGGTTGGCGCCGCGACTGCTGGCCGACTCCCACACGGGGTTCCAGGCCCGCTGCGAGCGTGACCCCCGCGCCCGCACCGCCGAGGGTCTTCTGCAGGCCTCCGAGACCTACTCGCCGCTGCAGGCATGGCAGGTACTCGGCCAACCGACGATCGCGATCAACGCGAACTTCTTCGACGTGCGCGGCCAGCAGGGCGGTTCGTGGAAGTCGACGGGCTGCAGCTCGCCGCTGGGCGCCTACGTCGACAACACCCGCAATCTCGGCCGGACCAACGCCGCAGTGACGGGCACGCTGGCCTACGCCGGCAAGCAGGGACTCTCGGGCGGCAACGAGAACTGGATGGCGCTCTCGACGATGATCCTGCCGGTCCAGGGTGCACCGTTCGTGGTACCGCCGACGAGCGACACCGACTTCGACGCGGCCTCCCCCGTGATCGCCGGCCTGATTGACAAGGGCACCCGTTTCGTTGCGGTCGCCGGTATGCACCTGCTCGCCCCCGGCGACACCGGCCAGATGAACGACCCCGGCCCGAGCGCGGCGCGCACCGCGATCGCCTACGTGCGCGACCGCGACGAGATGTACGTGTTCTCCGGCGGCAACTACACGCCTGACCAGATCCAGGACCTGTTCCGAGGGCTCGGCAGCGACACCGCGGTCCTGCTCGACGGTGGCGGCTCGTCGGCCATCGTGCTGCGCCGCGACACCGGCGGCATGTGGGCCGGCGCGGGTTCGCCACAGGGCTCCTGCGACACGATGGCGGTGCTGTGCGATTCGCACGAACGGGCGCAGCCGGCGTGGCTGGCCTTCAACTAGCCGCCAGTGCGCTGCGGGCGGCCGCCAACGTCTGCCGCTCGTAGCCGGAACCGAACAGCACGACGTGCGCGAGCAACGGATAGAGCTGGTGCAGCCCGACCCTGTCACGCCACCCCGCGGTCAGCGGGCGGACCTCCTGGTAGCCCGCGACGATCTCGTCCGGGTGCGGACAGCCGAAGAGCGCCAGCATCGCGAGGTCGGTCTCCCGGTGCCCGCCGTGCGCCGCGGGGTCGATCAGCACAACACCGTCGGCGGTCCACATCACGTTGCCGCTCCACAGGTCACCGTGCAACCGGCACGGCTGCTCATCAGGATCGTCGAAAACACCTGCTACACAACGTGACACCACTGCCTCGACCGCCTGGCGGACATCCTGGCTGGGCCGCGCCCGCTCGAGCATCGGCGTGAGTCGATGTTCGGCGTAGAAACGTCCCCACGAACTGTCGTGGCTGTAGGTCATCGGCAACGGCTGGTCAAGAGGACCGAAGAAGCCTGACGGCGCGGCCCATGCGGGCGGTGACGCCCCGAAGCCGTCGGCGCCTGCGGCGTGGGTGTGTGCCAACCGCGCGCCGAATGTCCGCGCGGCCGCACGCTCAGGTGCCACCGACGCGAGGCGCTCCAGCGTCAACGAGTGCTCGTCCACGGCGACCACCCTCGCGGTGGGAACACCCCCGTCGGCATCCGAAAGCCATTGCAGCCCAACAGCTTCACAGCGAAAGAACCCCGGCGGAGCATTCGGGTGACGTTTCACGTGGAACACGCGAAACGCGTCCCTACAGCTGCGGGGTGAGGTCGAACGACGTGACCGTCGACATCCGGGTGATCAGCCACTCCCCGCCGTCGCGCTTCATCGTCAGGCGGTAGGACAGATAGCGCAGCGACGGGATGTTCTTGGTGACGGGGCTCGTCGAGATCGAGTTGGTGTACACGATCGCCGTGGCGTCCGTCGGCGTGAGCGCGGGCGAGACACTCTCCACGGCCGCACCGACCACCTCGGTCGTGTTGGTGACCTGCGCCTGCTTGTTCGGCTCGACGATCGCGTCGATGTACTTGCGGTAGTCGCCGGCGAAGTCGCCGCCGAGGAACCGTGATGCGCGGTCGGCCAGGGCAGGCATGTCGTCGGGGGTGTAGGTCCACAACGCAGTGATCGCTGCGGTCGCGGTGCGCGCGATCTCGAGCTTGGTGGTATTCAGAGCCCGCTGCGCGAGGTACGGCTGCACCATCGCGCCCGCGAAGGCACCTCCGCCGACGAACAGCACCGAGGCGACGACCGCGGCCGCGACCAGTCCGCGCCCTGCGGGACGGTGCTCGACCATCCGGATCTCGGCTGCGGGTGCGGCCCCGTCGGTTGCGTCCCCGCCGGTTGCCTCTGCGGCCTCCTCGGGTGCGTCCCCGGCCTCAGCGTCCGGCTCGGTGACGGTGTCGGTGGCGGTGTCGGGGTCGGCACTCACGTCTGGCTTCGGGGTGCGCGCTGCCTTACCCACGGGCTTCTTCGGCTGATCGGTCGGCTGGTCGAGCGGTGTCTCCACCGCGGATGAGTCGGGCTTCAGCCGCTCGACCGTCTCCTCGGGCTGCTCCGCGGCGGGCGCTGCCGCGCGGGTCCGCCGGAAGAACCGGCGGCGGCGCGGCGGGGTCGCGGGATCGCTGGGAGTCGCCGACTCGTCGGTGGTCAGATCACCTGAATCAGGTTGCTGATCTTCCACTGCTGTCCTTCCTTGATCGTCGTGGCGATCCAGCGGCTGCCACTTTCGATCGTCGTCTTGCCGTCGGGCGTCGTCGACGTCGCCTTCGTCGCGATCAGCACGTCGGCGCTGCCGTCGTCGTTCCAGCGCTGCACCCCCGCGGCGAGCACCGTGCCGGTGGTCGGTTCTCCGCGGGCCACCTGCAGCAGGATCTCGTTCTGCTTTTCTTTGAAACCCTTGGCGAACTCGCCGGTCGCCTGCGCGGCGATCCGGTCCGCGTAGGCGTTGGCGTTGAAGGGGTCCAGGGTCATGTACTCCGTCATGAACTCGCGGGCGTACCCCAGCGCCGACGCCTCCTGAACGGCTTCGGACCGATCGTGTTCGTGCCGGATCAGCATCAGAGTGCTTGCCGTGATCGCCGCGGCGACCACCAGCGCCACCACCGCCCCCACCACCGGCAGCCCCCAGCGCTTCGGCTTGCGGGGCTCGCTGCCGAAGTAGTCGGTCGCGGTGTCGTCGACCTTGCGCCGCGGGCTCACTGGCCGGCCGGATTCATCTGGGGCTTCTTCAACACGGTCAGGTTCGCCACCCGCCACTGGCCGTCGGTGCGGTCGAAGTCGACGCGCACCGTCGCCGTGATGAACTTCAGATTTTTCGGATCGTCACCGCGCTGGCCCTGCATAGCCAGCAGCATGGACGCCGTATCGGGCGTGACCGGCGGATCGGTCAGCACCGCATGGCTCACCGCCCAGTACTCGTTGGACTTGATCCCCGCCTTCTGGGCGGCCTGCTGCTGCGCGGTGAGCTGCTCGCGGTAGGTGTCGGTGGTCAGCGACTGCGCCCGGGCGAAGTCAGCGGCCATGGTGTCGGCGCTGTAGGTGAGCATCTGCTCGACGATGCGCGGGCCTTGCTCGTCGATCTGGACGCGTGCCGCATCGACGGCACGCTCGTGCCGGTACACCGTGAGATAGCCCAAGCCGGCTGCCGCCGCGCACACCAGTGCCACCACGATCAACACCATCGCGACGAGCCGCCGCATGTTGCGCGCCGGCCGCTCGACGACGACGACCTCAGTGCGGGCCAGCATGTCGGCGAAGGTCCGCCGCCGGCGATCCCACAGCGGCCACAGCCAGCCGACGAACACCGCCAGCGTGTCGAGCAGGTGGGCGAGTTCGCGCACGGCCAATCGGCCGATGCCCACGACGGCGCCGTCACCGGATTCGGCCCGTCCGCGTACCGCGATCCCGCACAGCGCGCGGCCCATCGTCCAGCCGGTCGCCACGGGAAGGACAAGACGGTTGACCGCCGTCGCGAACAGCGCCACCGCGGCCGCACCGGTGAAAGACCAGCGCGCCCAGCCGTCGGCGGGCGACGCCAGAGCCAGTAGCGCCATCGTCGCGATCACGGCCGCACCCGGCAGGACGTCGACGAGCAGTGCACCCGCGCGCGCCGACCACGACGCCCGGTCGACCTCCGGCACCTCGCTGTCGGACGTCGAGTCGGTGATCGGCAGGACGGTCGTCACGACGTGACCTGGTCGAGCTTGGCGATGCGGTAGCGGCCCTCGTCGAACGCCATCGTGGCGCGCAACCGGTAGCCGACCTGCTGATTCGCGGCCTGCGAGTTGGTGATCTTCACCCGGACCGCGACGAGCACATTGATCGACCCGTCCGGGTTGTGCCGCTCGACCGCGGCGCGCAGGTCGTCGACGGCGACCTTCGCATTGGCCGCCTGGTACGCCTCGGCGATCACGCTGCCGAACAGGCCGGCCTGGACGCCGAAGTCACCGGTCGAGCACTCGAGGATCTTGGACTGCGCGACGGTCATCGCCGCGGTATCCGGCGCGTTGGTGGCAGCCACACACTCCTTGGCAGCGGCCAGTGCGGCGTCGTCGCTGCGGGCGATCGACGCGGCGCGCTGGTTGGCCTTCAACGCGTAGTAGCCACCGGCCACAGCTCCGCCGGCAAGGACAACGAGCGCCGCGGTCAGGGCGGCGACCCAGCGCGTGCTGAGCCGCGACGGCCGACGCGGATCCTCCGGCGGGACCTGGTCGGGCACGGACGCGTCGACGGACTCTTCGGCGACCGTCGTCTCCTCGGCGGCCGTCGTTTCCTCGTCGGCGGCGCCGTCCTCGGGGGTGTCGATGGGGGGGTTCAGCCGGCTGGAGCCAGCATCTCCTTCCATCCGTCATCTCCTGGGTTACTCGAGTTCTTCACGTTGTATCGCACCCCGTCGGGCCCGACCACCTCGCCGCTCTGGGGGCTGTACGCGGCGGTGCTGCCGGGCGGCCCCTGCGCGGGAGTGTAGATGCACGGGTTGGGCTGTTGCCCGCTGCAGCTGACGGTACCCGAGCCCGGTGGGCTGATCGGATCACTGACCGGTGAGGCGCTCATCGGCGGGGGCAGCCGGTCGGCCGGCAACGGGTTCATGCCGTTGTTCACCGACGGCGCCGGTATCACCCGACCCGGGTCCACGCCCTGGTCGCAGCGCGCACCAGGGGCGGGGCAGGACAGCACCTGATTCGGGTCGCCGTACCACGGGTTGGTGCCCAGCGGCACGTACGGCTCGTTGCTGTGGCATTCCTTCGGCGAGGCGGCGCGCTTACCCGGCACATCGGCACACGGGTAGTTGCGAGCGCCGCGAACCACATTGCCCTGGTAGTCCTTCGGGATCTTGCAGTAGGTGCCGGACGGCAGCGGCGCCATCGACGTGTCGGCGGGCGAACGCCATTCCGAAGCCGGCAGGAAGCCGGTCATACACGGCGGCGGCAGGTTGATCGACAGACCGAAGTGCAGCAGACCCTCGTTCTCGAAGATCGTGCCCGCCTGCGTCAGCGACGCACCCTGGGGCAGGACCACCAGCGCCTGCTCGAGGCCCTTGTTGTAGCGCTTGAGCATGTCGATGACGACCGACAGGTTGGCTAGCGTCTGCGGCAGCGAGTCCCGCACGTCGGAGAACAACGCGTTCACCTGATCCAGCGTGGGCGCCGCCTGCTGCAGACCGCTACGCAGCGCACCGTCCTGCTCGGCGGTCTGGCCCGCGATGATGTTCAGGTTGCGCGACCACTGTGCAATCGCGTCACCCGACTGCACCTGGCTGTTCAGGATCGGCGCCGAGTTGGCGATGATGTCGTTGACCTGCGGCAGGTTGTCGCGGAAGCCTTCGGCGAGGTTCGTCGTCGACTCGACGAGACGCTGCAGCGAGGGACCGAGACCGCCGACCGCGGCCGACGTCTCGGTCAGCAGTGAATCGATCTTCTCCTTCGGCAGCACGGCCAGGCCGCGATTGGCCGCGTCCAGCGCGGGCCCCACCTCCGCCGGAACCGTGCTCTTCGTGATCGTCTGCCCCGGGCTGAGGTACTGCTTGGAGTCGGCAGCGGGCACGAGGTCGAGATACTGCTCGCCGATCGCCGACACCGAATGCACCTCGGCCGTCACGTCCACCGGGATCTTGACGTCGTTGCCGATGCTCAGCGTGGCACGGGCACCGTTCTCGGTGGGCTCGACCTCGGTGACCTTGCCGATCTGGGTGCCGCGGTAGGTCACGTTGCCGGTGGCATACAGCCCGCCCGAGCGCGGCAGTTGGGCGTAGAGCGTGTACTGCCCCACGCCGGCCAGGCTCGGCAGGCGCAGGTAGTACAACCCCAGCACGGCAACCGCCGCCACGGTCAGCACCGTGAAGATGACCAACTGGATCTTGATGAAACGGGTCAGCACTGCTCACTCACCCCTTTCCACCAGCGGTCCACCCGGCGCGTCGTGCGGGTTCGGGGTGAACCGCACATCCGGGATCATCGTCTTCGGGTCGCGGCCCCACGACTGCTCGAGTGCCCGCAGCATCCCGGAGACGCCGGTACCTGACAGGAACCCGTTGTCGATGGCCGACAGCGTCAGATCCACCAGGATCGAGACGTTGATGTAGTCACCGCGAACCACCTTCGGCACGTTCTCGATGCTGAACGGTGCGGTGAAGATGAGCTTCAGCGCACCGAGCAGGTACGGCCCGGCCTTGCCCAGCTCCCGCAGCGGACGCTGCAGATTGGCCAGGTTGGTGTTCAGGTCACCGCTGGCCGGCGACAGCGCATCATCGGCCGCGTTGCTGATCCGGCCCAGGGCCTGCACCGCGTCGGCGAACAGATCACGCGTGTCGGCGAAGTGCTTGATCAGCGGCGGGAACTCGGTCAGCACCTGGTCGAGAGTGTCGTTGCGCTGCTCGACGATCGAGAGCAACCGGTTCGTCGAATCGATGGCCCGGGTGATGTCGTCGCGCTGCTGGTTCAGCTCGTCGGTGAATGTGTCGAGCTTGCCCAGGAACTCCCGGATCTGGTCGGACCGGCCGTTGAGGACGTTGAAGATCTCGGTCTGGATGGTCTCCAGATTCGACACGCCGCCGCCGGTCAGGATCGACGCGATGCTCGCCAGGACCCGCTCGGTCGTCGGGAAGGACGACGCGTTCTTCAGCGGGATGGTGTCGCCGGTCTTGAGCTTCTCCGGCGACGGGTCCGGCGGCGCATCGAGCTGGACGTGCTGCGAACCCAGCAAGCTCGTCTGGCCGATCTTGGCCAGCGTGTTCTTGGGCAACTGCACCGTCGAGTCCAGATCAAGGGTCAACGTGGCGACCCAGTTCTTCAACTCGATCGACCGCACGCGTCCGACGTACACGTCGGCCACCCGCACCCGGCTGTTGACGTTGAGCGCCAACGTGTCCGGCATCTGGACGTAGATCGTGGTGTGGTCGGGACCGGTACCGGGCCCACCGGGCAGCGGCACGTTCGCGATGCCCTTCCACGAACCGCACGAGGTCAGCACCACGGCTGCCGCGCCGAGCGCCACCGCGCGTCGGCTCAATGTCGCCAAGCGTCCCACGGTCAGCCTCCCGACTCTGCCGGCAACAACGGACCCGACGGGGCGGCAGGCGCGGGACCGGCCGCCGGCGCTGCCGGTGCCGCCGGCCCAGCCGGTGCGATCGCCCCCAGCGGATCGCCCGGGATGACGCCCGGTGCGGGTGCCGGCGGGGGACCCGGCTGCGGATACCACGGCGGCGGCAGCGGATTGTTCTCGTTGTACGCGTTCGGCGGGCCGGGCAGGCGGCCGTTGTTCACGCCGAACGCCGGCGGGGCCGGCGGCGCCACGATGTCCGGGCCACCCATGAGCTCGGCGAGCGACTCCGGGGTGAGCATGTTCTGCGTGAACGGCTGCACCTCGACACCCTGCATACCGGGTGCGACGACCCAGCCTGGCTCGTGGTTGCCGTGGGAGAACAGCGTGTCCCTGGAGAAGATGCCGGGCACGGTGGTGTCCTTGTATCCCGGCGGCGGCTGCAACCGCGGCTCGGAGTAGGCGATCTGCTTGGGCAACGTCGCAGCCGCCTGCAGCTGGTTCGCGCCGAAGGGCAGGTAGTTGAACTTGATCGCGTCCAGGATCGGCCCGAGGTACTGCGCGCACAACTCGGAGGAGTCCTGGTAACCCAACCGGCTGCCGGCCTGGATGGCACTGCAGATGAACTGCATCGGGTTGGCGAAGTTGTTGATCACCGGCATACCGATGACACCGCCCGAGTTCGGTGACGAAATGTTCACGACGTTGGCGCCCAGGTTCGGGAACACGTGCAGGCCGGTCTCCAGGCCGTCACGGGGCTCGGGCTGAAGGATCGCGTTGGTCACCTCGGCGAGGTTGTCGACATCGTGGGCGAGCACCTCGCCGTTCTTGCCGATGAAATCCCTTGTGGTGGTGAGCAACTGGTTGAGGTCCTGCAGAGCGTCAGCCACCTCGCGGTCGGTGTTGGTGAACGCGTTGGTGAACTTGGCGAGATCGTTGTTGAGGGCCACGAACTGCTGGTCGCTCTTGTACAGCGCGTTGACGAACAGCGCGAGGCTCTTGACGACGCTGAACAGATCGCCGCGGCCCTCGTTGAGCGCGAACAGCGCGTCCGACAGACCCTTGAGTGTCTTGTTCAGCTGCTCGCCCTTGCCGGCGAAGCCGTCGGCCGCGGACTCGATGATGTCGCCGAACGGTCCCTTGGGCTGTGCGGGAGTGGGACCGAGGTCGGTGAGCAGCTTGTCCAGGGAGTCGCGCAGATCGTCGTACTCGACCGGCACCTGGGTGCGGTCCACGTTGATGACGGCGCCGTTCTCCATCACGGGGCCACCCGTGTAGGGCGGGGCGAGCTGGATGGTGCGAGAGGCGACCAGGCTCGGGTTCAGGATCGAGGCGGTGGCGTTGGCAGGGACCTTGAACTTCTTGTCGTAGTTGAAGGTCACCCTCATCTTGTCGCCGTCGGGCTCGATCTTCTCGATCTTGCCGACCTGCACACCCATGATCTGCACCTTGTCGCCCGGGTACAGCGCGAGGGTCTGGGTGAAGTAGGCGGTCACGGTGTTCTTCGTCAACCGCTGGTAGGCCTTGAAACCGAAGAATGCGGCCACGATCGCGGCGATCAGCACCACGGTGCCGATCACCAGTGCCGTTCGGGACACGCCCGGCACCTTCATGTTTCGCACGTTGAAGATCGTCGACATCTAGCTCTGCACCCCCTTAACCTTGCGAGCCCGGCGGCAGGAACGGTGGATTACCCGGCAGCAGCGGCTGGCCCGCCGGGGCCGGCTGCGGACCCGGACCAGGTGGCGGCGGCGGACCGTTGAGGGCCGGCGGCAGCGGCGCGATACCGGGCGTGAAGTCCGGCGGCGACGGCTGCGGCGCCAACGGGACCGTGCGGGCTCCAGGCGGAGCAGGCGGGAGCGGAGGCATCGCCCCGGGCACGTTCGGCGACAGCTGGCCCGGGATCGCGGCGGCCGGCACACCCGGACCGGGCTGCGGCCCGTTCGGATTGGGTGCCGAGGTCGCGACGTTGGGGCCCTGGCCCTCGTAGTTCGGGCCGTACGGGTTGTCGCCGTAGGGGCCGACGCTCAGACCGGCGCACGGCAGCGGGTTCCCCGGCCGGGGCAGTCCGTCGGCGGGCGGGGTGTACGAGCACGGCGAGCCGGGCACGACAGCAGGTCCCGGATTGTCCGGAGTGCCTTCGAGCGGGGTCGGGGCGGGCGGCGGTGCGCCGTTGGGGAAGCCGGTGCCATTCGGATCCGGGAACCGGAACGCGGGGAGGCCGGCATTGCGCCAGAACTGCTCGGGGTCGATGCCGCGCTTCTTGAACGCCGCGTCGACGTACGGCTGCAGAATCCAGTACGGCGCCAGGTTGGCCAGCATCACCTTGAAGTAAGGACCCGACGCGATCGCCTCACCCAGTGACGCGGTGAACTTCGACAGCGTAGTCAGCACGTCGACGAGGTCGAACTTGCGCTCGTTGAGCACGTCGCTGATCGTGCGCAGCTGCTCGAGCACATGGTTGAGGTTCGGGTTGTCGTCGATGAAGCCCTTCACCTGGGCGGAGAACTTGCCCACACGCTCCAGCAGCTGGCTGACCGCGTAGTTGCGCTCGTTGACCGCGGCGAGCAGCGTCTGGGCGTTCACGAAGAGCGCGTTGATCTGCTCGCTGCGGTTGCCCAGCACCCCGGCGACCCGGTTGGCGTTGCTCAGCAGCGTCTTGATCTGGTCGTCGCGCTTGCCGATGGTGTCGGAGAACCGGGCCACCCCGTCGAGCGCAGCGCTCAGGTGCGGGTAGGTCTGATCGATGGTCTGCGACAGCACGTTGAGCGAGTCACGCACGGTCTTGGTGTCCCACCCGGACGCCGAGTTGCTCAGGTCGAAGAACGCGTCGTAGATCTGGTACGGCGTCGAGGTCTGACCCAGCGGCAAGGTGCCGTCGGCGGACAACGCCTCGTCACCGCGCGGCTCGAT
This sequence comes from Mycobacterium sp. IDUB_5, assembly GCF_055419565.1. Lineage (NCBI taxonomy): Bacteria > Bacillati > Actinomycetota > Actinomycetes > Mycobacteriales > Mycobacteriaceae > Mycobacterium > Mycobacterium sp. IDUB_5. The sequence goes on along the minus strand of NZ_JBVAXX010000001.1, from coordinate 230,820 downwards.
CTCGATGTTGCGCCGGCCCAGGATCGTGTCGGTGCGGATCGCGGCGCGACTCTTGGTGCCGATCTCGGTGCCGCCCAACCCGAAGCCGATCACCACCTTGTCGCCGGAGATCTCCGTGGACCGCACCAGGCCGACGTCGACGCCGGCGATCCGGACCTTGTCGCCGGCGTTGATGCCGCCGGTATCGGAGAACTCGGCGTAGTACGTGGGTGTCGCGAACAGCATCGGCACATTGGTGAAGCTCTGCCCCACGCCGATGACGATGATCAGCAGGATGACGCCCATCAAGCCGCTGCGGACGCGATTGGAACCCTCGAGGACTCTCATTGCGGTGTGCACCTACCCGAGGGCTGGCTCCACACCTTGACCGTGCGCACCGGCCCGCCGGGCTGGAGCCCGTTGAGCTTGAGCGTCACGTCGCAGGCGTAGAAGTTGAAGAAGTCACCGTAGATGCCACCGGCGCGGCCGATGATCTTCAGCGCGGTCGGAACCCGGACCAGCAGGTCGTTGAGCTGGTCCTTCTGATCGACCAGCGGCTGCTGGAGGATCTCGAGCTTGCTGGTGGTCTGCTGCAGCAGCGGCCGGTTGTCGGCCAGCAGATCGGCGATCGTCCCGGCGGCGTCGCTGATGTCGGCGACGGACTTGGCGATCGGGTCTGCGCGATTTTTCAGCCCGGTGATCAGGGTCTCGAAGTTCTTGACCGTGTCGTCGAACTGCTGCTGGTGCTTGACGGTGGTGGCCAGCACGGTGTTGAGGTTGTTGATCACCTCGCCGATCGCCTGGTCGCGATCGGCCAGCGCGGACGTCAGCGAGGCCGTCTGGTCCAGGATGTCGTTGATGGTTCCGCCCTGCCCTTGGAAGACCGTCACGATCGACTGCGCGATGGTGTTGACCTTGTCCGGATCCAGCGACTGGAACACCGGACGGAAACCGCCGATGAGCGCGTCGAGGTCGAGCGCCGGCTCCGTGCGCTCGACGGGGATCGTGCCGCCGGGCTGCAGCCGGGTGTTGCTGTCGCCCCGCTTGAGCTCCAGGTAGCGGTCGCCGATGAGGTTCAGGTAGCGGACCGAGGCGGTCGTCTCGTCGAACAGGTCCAGCGAGCGGTCCACATCGAAGTCCACCCGGGCCTTGGTGCCGCCGTCGATCAGCTTGACGTCTTTGACCTTGCCGACCTCGACACCCGAGGCACGGACGAACTGCCCGGAGCGCAGGCCACTGGTGTTGGTGAAGACCGCCGAGTAGCTGTTGGTGCGGTCGAAGCGCATCTGGCCGAACACCACGATGATGAGCGCGGTGAACAGCAGCAGCACCAGGGAGAACGCCCCCAGCTTGATCGCGGTTCCGGTGATTTTCATGGGTTGATCGTGTGCTCCCCGACTTGGCGGCCCCACACGTACTCGGTGAGCAGCGGCTGGCCCAGTTCCAGGTGGTTGTACGGCGCGAGCGAAGCTCCGGTGTCCATCACCAGGTACGGCGACGGCCACAGGTCGCGGGTGATGGGCTGCCAGCAGCCGGGGCGGCCCTCGGGTCCGCCCTTGGCGTTCACGCGCGGCAGGTTGTCGGGGTAGACGTAGGCGTTTCCGGCGCCCAACCCGATCAGCTCGGAGTGGGTGCGCAGCGAGTAGCCGTTGCCGCCCAGCGATGCGGCGACCTTCGGCTCGACGTCGTGGTAGTTGCGGATCGTGCAGAACAACGCGGGGCTGTACTTATCCAGCAGCGCCGAGGTGGGCACCAGATCCTTCAGGCCACGCTGCAGGTAGGGACCCCCGCGCTCGAAGATGTCGCCGCCGGTGTTGCCGAATCCGACCGCAGCCATCAGCGCCTGATCGACATTGCCCTGCTGCTCGTTGAGCGTGCGCGCGGTGGTCACCGCGTTCTGCAACCCGTCGAACAGATCGGGGGCGGCGTCGGCGTACACCTCGCCGAGGTCGGCGAGCAACTGATTGTCGCGACGCAACTGCGGCATCTGCGGGTTGATCTCACCGAGGATCTGATTGCCGTTGACGATCGACTGGCCGAATCGGTCGCCGAGCCCGTCGAGGGCCTGCGCCGTCGCGGTCAGCGTCTGGTTGAGCTTGATCGGGTCGACCTGACCGGCGACCGACACCACCGTCTCGAAGAGGGTGTTGAACTCGGTGGTCACCTTGGTCACGTCGATGACGTCGGAGCTGGTGATCCGTTGCGGGGACGGGTCTTTGGGCGACGAGAACGACACGTACTTGTTGCCGAACACCGTGGTGGCGCTGATGTCGGCGTTGACGTTCTGCGGGATCAGGTCGATGTACTTGGGGTCGACGTCGAGGATGATCTTGGCCCGGGGCTCGTCACCGACCGTGACCTGCTCGACCTCCCCGACCCGACCGATCTCCACGCCGTTGTAGGTGACCTTGGAACCCGGGTCCATGGACAGACCGGACCGCGCCGCCATCATGGTCAGCTGGGTCCGGGGCAGGAAGTCACCGCGGAACTGCAGGAACACCAGCACCAGCACCACGATCGTGATGAGCGCCAGCACCAGGCCCGCCAGCTTGTAGGGCGGCGTGCGTGGGTTGTTCACCGGTGCGGTCATGGCTACACCGTCAGGTTGAAGTTCGGGTCGACGCCGTAGAGCGCCAACGAAGCGAACAGGACCACGCAGACGATCGCGATCAGCGAGGCGCGCATCGAGCGGCCGACGGCCTCGCCGACGCCGACGGGGCCGCCGCTGGCGTAGAAGCCGTAGTAGCAGTGGTTGAGCATGACGATGACGGAGATGATCACGGCCTGCACGAACGACCAGAACACGTCATCGGGGCGCAGGAACGTGCGGAAGTAGTGCTCGTAGGTTCCGGTCGACTGCCCGTAGATCAGTGTCGTCGTGACCTGTGCCGACAGGAAGCTCATGATGATCGCCATCGCGTACAGCGGGATGATGACCACGAAACCCGCCACGATGCGCGTGGACACCAGGTACGAGATGGACTTGATGCCCATCACCTCGAGGGCGTCGATCTCCTCGCTGATGCGCATGGCGCCCAGCTCGGCGGTGGCGCCGGCGCCGACGGTGGCCGCCAGCGCCTGGCCGGCGACGACCGGGGCGGCGATGCGCACGTTGATCAGCGCCGCGAAGAAGCCGGTGAACGCCTCGACACCGATGTTGCCCAGCGAGGCGAAGCCCTGGATGGCCACCAGCGAGGACCCCGACAGCGTGACGAACCCGACGATGGCGACGGTGCCGCCGATGACGGCCATGGCGCCGGTGCCCATGCCGATCTCCGCGACCAGGCGCAGCATCTCTTTGCGGTAGTAGCGCATGGCGTGCCCGATGGAGCCGACAGCGGTGACCACGAACCAGGCGATGTGACCCATCGAGTCCAACCCGCGGGCGGGCGCGCCGGCCACCTTCTGGGCGGTCGCGACCCCGCGGGGGAACCTGGAGCGCAGGACGGCGCCAGTGGACATGTCAGCTCCCCGTTCCGAATTTGACGCCGATGGTGGTCAGCACGACGTTCACCGCGAACAGCGCGATGACGCACAGCACCAGGGTCTCGTTCACCGCGGTTCCGACGCCCTTGGCGCCGCCGGCGCACGTCAGCCCGCGGTAGCAACCGACCAAGCCGGCGATCAGGCCGAACGTCAGGGCCTTGATCAGCGAGATGAGCACCTCGGGCAACCCGGTGACCAGGGTCAGCGTCGACACATAGGCGCCCGCGGAGACGTTCTGCAGGTACACACCGAAGATGAATCCGCCGACCAGACCGATCGTGATGACCGCGCCGTTGAGCAGCATCGCGACGAACGTGGAAGCGATCACGCGGGGCACCACCAGGCGGTGGATGGGATCGATGCCCAGCACCTCGAGGGCGTCGATCTCCTCGCGGATGGTGCGTGCACCCAGGTCGGCGCAGATCGCGGTCGATCCGGCGCCGGCGACCACCAGCACCGTCACCAGCGGGCCGAGCTGAGTGACCGCGCCGAGTGCCGCACCGGCACCGGAGATGTCGGCCGCGCCGAACTCGGTGAGCAGGATGTTCAGCGTGAAGATGAGGAGCACGGTCAGCGGGATGGACACCGCGACCGTGGGCAGGAACGCGACCCGCAGCAGGAACCAGCTCTGCAGGATGAACTCGCGCCACTGAAACGGCGGCCGCAGCAGGGCTTTGCCGACCAGCACGCACATACGCACGAAGCCGCCGACCGCAGTCAGCGCGGGCCTGACCTGATCGCGCACGTAGCCCGTCAGGTTGGAATTGGTCGTCACCGCGAAGTCTCCGCGACGCGACCGTCGGAGATGTAGCGCACCGGCAGCACCTGTCGCACGCTCCCTTCCCGCCCCGACCCAAAACGTGTGAGACACGTCCTACTACCGGTCAGTAGTAAGACGGACCACCGGACTGTACCCGATGGTGGGGACGCTTCGTACCGCATCGGCGGGATTGCGCACTCAACCGTTAGCACTGGCTCCCCCTCCGGCCGCTTTCATCGTTGTCCCGTCGAAACCGTTGTCCGCGTGGAACTTTCGTGGGCGTCAATCCCGGGCCCTCCGGCTGGCGTGGATCCGAAGCGGGTCCGCAGCTCCGTCTTGAGCACTTTGCCCGCCGGGTTGCGGGGCAGTGCCGCGACGATTTCGAGGACTCGGGGGTGCTTGTAGCGCGCCAGCCGCTCGGTGAGGAACTCGTCCAGATCGGCGAGCGACAACTCTGCACCCCCCGCCGCCGTCAGCGAAGCTCGCAGCGCGACCACAGCAACCGGTACCTCTCCCCACTTCGGATCCGGGCGGCCGATCACAGCGGCCTCCGCGATGTCCGGGTGCGCGGCGAGCGCGTTCTCCACCTCGGCACAGTAGATGTTCTCCCCGCCCGAGATGATCATGTCCTTCTTGCGGTCGACGACCCACACATAGCCCTCGTCGTCCTGACGGACCAGGTCCCCGGAGTGGAACCAGCCCCCGGCGAACGCTTCCGCGGTGGCCTCCGGGTTGTTCCAGTAGCCGGCCATCAGCGTCGGGGCACGGTAGACGATCTCGCCGACCTGACCCACGGGGACGTCGTTCATCTCGTCGTCGACGACACGCGCCGACACCGTCGGGATCACCCTGCCCACCGAACCGAGCTTGCGCAGCGCATCCTCGCCCAACAGCATGCAGGTCACCGGCGACATCTCCGTCTGCCCGAACGCCGCGAGGATCGCCGCGCCCGGGAACGTGTCGGCCATCTCGCGCAGCAGCGTGTCGGAGGCGGGTGCGGCACCCCAGGACAGCACCCGCAGCGCGAGGTCGCGGGGGTTGGCGCGCTGCGCCGCGCACACTGCCTGCCACTGGGCCGGCACCAGGAAGATGCCCGTCACCTTCTCCGCGGCGAGCACGTCGAGCAGCTGGTCCGGATCGAAGGCGCCGAGCGGATAGACCACCGTCGGACGACCGAGCAACAGTCCGACGATCGTGCTGCCGACACCCGCGATGTGAAACAGCGGCACGCCGATGAACCCGACGTCGTGGTTGAGGTCGACACCGTTGGTGAACAGGTGGGTCATCGCCTGACCGGCCAGGTTGTTGTGCGTCAGCACCGCACCCTTGGGCCGCCCCGTGGTGCCGGAGGTGTACATGATCAGTGCGGGCGAATCGTCGGGCACGTCGACGGTGGGACACGGCGCGTTCTCGGCGAGCAGCTCCTCGTAGCCGAGCACTCCAGAATCGGTCTCTTCGCCGGCGACGATGACCGTCTGCAGCGTGGCGTCCAGGTCTCGCACTGCTTTGGCCACCCCGGCGAGCACGGGTTCGGTGACGACGATCGACGCGCTGCAGTCGGAGACCAGGAACGCGATCTCCGGCGGCGTCATCCGGAAGTTCACCGGAACCGCGATCGCGCCGAGCTTGTTGACCGCGATCGTCACCTCGATGAACTCGGGCCGGTTGAGCATCAGGATCAGCACGCGATCACCGGAGCCGACGCCGCGCTGGTGCAGCGCCCCGGCCAGCGCGCTGACGCGACGCTCGAGGTCGGCCCACGTGGTGGTGGCGCCCAGGAACCGCAGCGCCGTGGCGTGCGGCTGCATCAGCGCATGCCGGGAGACCTGATTGGCCCAGTTCTGCCGCCGGGCCAGGTACGGCTGCTCCAGATGGGTTGTCACCAGGTTCGCTCCGTCGTTCCCAGAATTCGTGAGTTGCGCGGTGATGATATTTGATCAAACATTGTGTTGCCTCGGTCACACTATGGCTCAGGCGGCGCCGGGACAACCCGTCGCACAGCCCCCGGGGAAAGGGCGTCGTCGCCATGACAGCTCCGGCCAGGACGACGCGGTCCGGCGCCGTTCGGCGGGAACAACTGTCCGACGAGGTGGCCACTCAACTGCGCACGGAGATCATGACCGGTGCGCTGCGGCCGGACGCGTTCATCCGCCTCGACGAGACCGCCGCTCGCCTCGGCGTGAGCATCACCCCGGTGCGAGAAGCCCTGCGGACGCTGCGGGGCGAAGGCATGGTCGAGCTCGAGCGCCACCGTGGCCACCGCGTGATGCCGCTGTCGCGCACCGACATCGAAGACATCTTCTGGATGCAGTCGACGATCGCGCAGGAACTGGCCGCCACCACGACCCGGCGCATCACCGACGCTCAGATCGACGAGCTCGTGGAGCTCAACGCCGCAATGGCCGACGCCGTGCACCGGGAGGACGACGACGGCATCGCGCGCGCCGAGTTCGCCTTCCACCGCGCGGTCAACCGGGCCTCCGGACGGATCAAGCTGGCCTGGTTCCTGCTGCACGCCAGCCGCTACCTCCCGCCGCAGGTGTTCGCCTCCGACCGCACATGGGGCGCCGACGCGGTGGCCGGCCACGAGGTGATGATCGAGGCGCTGCGCCGCCGCGACGTCGACGCCGTGGTGCGCCTGACCGAAGGCCAGTTCGCCGACGGGCTGGCCCGCCTTCTGGGCTATCTCGACCGGACCGGCCTGTGGGGACCTGTCCCCTAGGTCGCAGCCAGCTGTTCGGCGCGTGCCTTCAGGTTGTCGGCGAGGTAGTCCAGGGTGTCGCTGATCGCCTTCTTCACCATCGGCTTGGGCAGCGGCAGCGTGGTCTCGACGTCGAGGTCGACGGTCAGCAGCGACGTCGGCCCCATGGCCACCACGGAGAACTTCTGTTCCTGCTTCTCGAAGTGATCGCCCTGCTGCAGCATCGTGAAGATCTGGTTCTCCCCCGGGTAGTAGACCGCGGTGATGAACGTGCCCGCCTGGCCCTGCACCACCACATCGAGCCGCAGCTGGCTCGGCCGGCCGTCGGGGTAGCGGGCGAGGATCCAGCAGCCCTTGATCTCCTCGTTCCACTGCGGGTAGGCCTCGAAGTCGGCGACGATCGCCATGATCGACTCGGCGGGGGCAGCGACCTCCACGGTCTTACTCACCAGCGGCATCGGCTGAGCATAGCGAGTGCGCACCGCGCCTCATGCCGACGTGGCGATGCCCTCCCGGCGCAGCGCGGGCACGACCAGCGCCCTCAACTCGCGACCGACCTCGAACTGCTTACCCGGCAGCGTGCGCGCCACCATCTGCACGTTGATGGTGTCCACCTTGATGCTCTCGACCCCCATCACCTGGGGCTCGTCGAGCAGCAGGTGGGAGAGGCGGTCGGTCCGCAACGCCTGAGCGGATACGTCGCGCAGCACGTCGTTGACGGCGACGATGTCGGCGGTGGCGGGCACCGGGATGTCGATCACGGCACGCGCCCAGTCCTTCGACAGGTTGAGCGCCTTGACGATCGTGCCGTTGGGGATCGTGTAGACCTCACCGTCACCGGTCCGCAGCCGGGTCACCCGCAGCGTGACGGCCTCGACGGTGCCGCGGGCGGTGCCGCCGCCGGTGATGGTGAGCTCGATCAGATCGCCGAACCCGTACTGCCGCTCGGTGATCACGAACAACCCACTCAGCAGATCGCCGACGATGCGCTGCGCGCCGAACCCGAGCGCTCCGCCGAGGACGGCTGCGGGGGCGACGAGCGAGCCGATCGGAAAGCCCAGTCGCGCGGCGATGTCGAGCGCCACCCCGATATAGAGGAGCGTGATCAGTACCGAGGCGAGCACCGACGCCAGTGTCTGCCGGTATTTGACCCGCTCGGAGCGCGACGCATCGTCATGGGCGGCGAGCCGCCGGCTGAGCCGACGCGCGAGTGCCCTGATCGCCCGGGTGGCCAGCATGGCGAACACCACCACGAGCGCGATGTGGAGCCCGGTGGTCATCAGCCACCGGACGATCGTGTCGATCAGCGCCCGGCGCTCCCCGTCGACGGGGGAAGCAGCGCGAGTGCACAGACGTAGCCGTGCCGCGGAGCTGCGGGCGGGTAACCCGTGCGCACGAAGGCGCGCACTCGGGTGAGGATCCGTGGGGCCTTCATGGCGGTGGGGTCTACCCCGGTGCCGATGCCCCCAAACTCAGCGCGGTCTTGAGGTCCCGCGCGTTACGGACCGCGTTGCCACCGAGGTCGTTGTTGAAGTACACGAGCACGTCGCGGCCCTGGCCGTCCCATTCCCGCACCCGGTCGGCCCACCAGCGCAGGTCATCGTCGCTGTAGGAGCCGCCGTAGAGCGCACCGGGGTCGGGGCCGTGCAATCGCACGTAGACGAACGTGGCCGTCGCACGCAGGACGCACGGCAACCCCGCACCGCTCATCACCACATACGCCGCACCGTGGCGTTCCAGCACGTCGAACGCGGTCGGATCGAGCCACGACGGGTGTCGTAACTCCACCGCGACGGGAATCGCTGCGGGCAGTACGTCCAGGAAGGCGTCGAGCCGATCGAGGGCGACCGCGTCGCGTTCCATCGTCGGGGGCAGCTGCACCAGCAACGGTCCCGCGTGGTCCCCGAGCTCGCCCCACCCGCGGTGCAACCGCTCGACCCACACCTCCGGGGACCGCAGCCGGCGCGCGTGCGTCAGACCCCGCGGCGCTTTCACCGCCATCGAGAACCCGGGGGGCACCTGGTCGCGCCAGCGGGCGAACCAGGCGTCCGGCGGCCACCGGTAGAAGCTGCCGTTGAGTTCGACGGTGTCGAACTCCGCGGAATACCGCGCCAATCGCTGCGCGGCCGGCAGGCCTCGTTCGTACAGCACTCCGATCCAGTGGTTGTAGGACCACCCCGAGGTGCCGATGCGGATCGTCACAGGGGCTCGGGTACCCCGCTGTCTGACGATCAGCACTGCTCGGAGATCATCGGGCCCGGCCGACTAGGCCGACTACGCGCCCGAGCGGGCTTGGGCCTGGTCGACGCCGAGCGGAGTGGTCTCGCGCACGGCCTCGTCCTTGATCAGGCCGCGGAGCAGCGCCGTGCTGAACTCGACGGCAATCTCCTGGGCGGTGCGACGACCGTGCGGGCGCAGCCATCGGTAGGAGCCCAGGGTCATCCCGATGTAGCCGAGCGCCAAGACGTGGGAGTCACAGTCGTAGAACTCGCCGCTGGCGATCCCGCGGTCGATGACGTCGCGGACGTGCTCGTAGACCTGGCTCTCCTTCTCCCGGATGTAGGCCACCTGCTCCTCGGTGAACCACTCGGTGATGTACGGGGCTTCCTGGAAGTACACCGCGGCGCGTTCGATGTTGCCGGCGATGCCGACCAGCAGCCGCCGGGTGAAGTGGTAGATCGTCTCGCGTGCCGACGCCGACGGGTCGTCGTGCAGTGCGTCGACCGTGAAGTCCGCGGCCCCTTTGTAGATGTCGTAGAGGATCAGCGCCTTGCTCGCGTAGTAGTGGTAGACGGTCGCCTTGTTCAGCCCGACGGCGTCGGCGACATCGTCCATCCGGGTGCCGTGGTAACCGCGCGCGGCGAACAGCCTCGTCGCGACGGCCAACAACTCTTCGCGACGGGACATCCCGTTGCCCGTCCCGGAAGGGACAGCGGTCTCAGACATGGTGACTCACTCTAGAAGGGACCCAGCGGTCCGCGCTCCACTAACTGGTTGGTTCAGTCTAGGTGGTTGCCCTGTGACCGCGGTCTCGTCCGGTCTAGACTCGGCTGCAGCGTGCACGCCCGGCCTGACGGAGGTATTGCGGTGGACCCGAATCCCGATTACGACGCGAGCGACGAACTCGAGTACGGCATCAACTGGTTCGCCTGGATCCTGCGCGGGGTGTACCCGCCACCCTCGTACCCGCCGGTCTAATCCGCCGCCGCCACCATTCGCCCAAACCGCCCGTGAGGCGCCAGTTTGGGCATGACCGTGCGAGCGCGTCGCACCATTTCGTCGAGTTCAGCCCGGCTCCATACCGCCGCGGCTGAGACATGGCCGCGAATCTCGGCGGCCCAATCCCTCGGCGGCACCGGCTCGCGGTCGGGTGGCCACATCAACGGAGGCTCCACTCGCACGAGTTCTGCACCGGGCGCCGGCCACATGTCCTCGGAGTAGCGTTCGCCGCACTTTCGGCACCGCACCTCGTACCGCATGCCATGCGGAACGGACTCGATGAAGACGTAATCGGCCATCGACACGCACCGCGGACACCTCGCCAGGCCACGCTCAACCACCATGCTCACGCGGTTATCGTGCGGCTCACAGCCCAGCTAACGCACCGGTCCGGTCGGAGTCGATGCGAGATCGGTGCCGTTTCGAGACCGACCCTAAAGTCAGGCGGCGGCGGCTTTGACCGCCCGGCCGACCTCGGCGCGCAGCCGGCCGTACTCCGGCGAGCGACGCAACTCGTCGGGATCGACACCCGAACGCGGCAGGTCGACCGGGATGTCGAGAGCGACCTGCCCCGGCCGACGGCTGAGCACAATGATCCGCGAACCCAGGAACGCCGCTTCGTCGGCGCTGTGCGTGACGAACACGGTGGTGCGCCCGGATTCGGCGCTGACCGCCCGCACGTCCTCCTGCAGCCGCTCCCGCGTCAGCGCGTCGAGCGCGGCGAACGGCTCGTCGAGCAGGAACAGCGGCGTCTCCGCCGCGAGCGCCCGGGCGATCGCGACGCGCTGCTGCTGGCCGCCGCTGATCTCCCAGATGCGGCGATGCGCCATGCCCGACAGCCCCACCCGCTCGAGCAGTTGCTCGCGCCGCAGCGACCGCTGCTCCCGAGGCACCTTGGCGTAGGTGAGCGCCAGGTCCACGTTGCCGCCTACCGTCCGCCACGGAAAGAGACGCGGCTGCTGGAACACCACGCCTGCGCTGACGCCGGGAGTCGGTGGCGCACCGCCGATCTCGACCGAACCCTGGGTCGGGGTCTCGAACCCGGCGAGCAGCCGCAGCAGCGTGGACTTGCCGCATCCGGACGCGCCGACGAGCACCACGAAGGAGCCCGGTTCGATGGTCAGATCCACCGGACCGACCGCGGTCACCGCGTGCGCGCCGCTGCCGTACCGATGCGACACGGCGTTGACGCGGATCGCCGTGTCAGTGGTCGCGGTCATGGCGCGAGAACATCCGGCAGACCCTTGGTGTAAATCGCGTCCTGGAACGTCTGCAGGTTTGCCGCCGAAGGGATCTGCTTCTGCTCGGCGAGGAACTGCGACGCGCTCTGCAGGTTCACCGCGATGTTGCCCGGCTTGCCTTCTGCGCCAAGCCATTCCGGCGACGCGACCTGCTGGGGCGTCAGGTACACGCCCTGCTTGAGCTGTCCGGCGACCGCATCGGGGGTCAGCCCGATCTCGGCGGCGATCGCCGTGGCGGCCGCCTGCGGATCGCTCTGGATCAGCGACAGCGCGCGAGCCTCCTGCTGACGCCAGACGTCGACGACGTCAGGATGCTTGGCGGCGAAATCGTCGGAGACGGCCCCGAGGTCCAGGGTCGGCTTCCCGTCCTTGGCCAGCTGGCGGCTGGTGATCAGATCCTTGCCCGTGGTGCGCAGCTGGTCCAGCGTCGGCAGCCACGTGTACGCCGCGTCGATGTCACCGCGCTCCCACGCCGCGAGGATGGCCTGCGGCTGCAGGTCGACGAGCTGAACGTCGTTGGGCGACAGGCCGTTCTGGTTCAGTGCCGCGAGCAGGCTGTAGTGCGCGGTCGACGCGAACGGCGTGCCGATGCGCTTGCCCCTCAGCTGCGCGATGGTGTCGACGCCGCTACCGTTGCGGGCGACCAACGCCTCGTTGTCGCCGGCCACGTCGAGCACGAACGCCACCTTGTAGGGGATGTTCAGCGGAGCCGACAGGCCGCGCGCCACCGGGCTCGAGCCCAGCGCGCCGAAGTCGAGTTCCTTGGCGATGAACGCGGTGTTCACGTCGGCGCCGGAGTCGAACTTCGTCCACTTGATGTTGTAGTCGGGCAGCGCGTCTTCGAGCCAGCGCTTGTTCTTGACGATCAGGTCACCGCTGGGAAAGGCCTGGTATCCGATGCGGATGGTCTCCTTGCTCGCGTCCTGCCCGGTGTTGCCGACGGAGCAGCCGCTCAGCGCCAGCACCGACACCAGGGCCGAGACCAGCACGGGGAGAACCCATTTCAGCTTCATACTTTTCCTCTCCAGGGGACAGCGCGCCGTTCCAGCGCGCGGAGCAGTCCGTCGATGACCAGGCCCGAGAAGCCGATCGCGAAGATGCCGACCAGCACGACGGGGGTGTTGTTGTAGTTGCTCGCATCCTTGACCAGGCCGCCGATGCCGGGGATGCCGTTGAACAGCTCGGCGGCGACCACCGACGAGTACGCCATGCCGACGGCCAGCCGGATCCCGGTGAACGTCTCGGGCAGTGCAGACGGGACGACGACGTCGCGGATCACCTGGCGCCGCGTCGCGCCGAGCGCGCGTGCGGCCTCCTGCAGGGCGACGGGCGCGGCCACGACCGCGGCGGTGGTGGCGACCGCGGCGGGCGGCAGCGCGGCCAGCGCCAGCAGCGTGATCTTGGGCGCCTCGTCGATACCGAGCCAGATGATCAGCAGGAAAAAGTACGCGAGTGGCGGCAGCGCGCGCAGGAACGTCAACCACGGCTCCAGCACCGAACGCAGCCAGCTCACCGAGCCCATCAGCAACCCCAGTGCGACACCGAGCGCCACGCCGATGACGACGCCGGCGAGCACCCGGCGCAGCGTCATGTATAGGTGCTCCCACAGCAGGAAACCGGCGTAACCGCGGGTGCCGTCGTGGGTGGTCGAGACGTCGAGGAACGCCCGCCACACCGTGGCGGGGTAGGGCACGAACGTCTGGTTCCAGATGCCGCTGGCGGCCGCGATCTGCCACACCACCCCGAAAACGACGACCGACAGCAGCGGCAACGCCGCCCGTGTCAGCCGGCCCCGCCACCGACCTCCTCGCGAGCGCGCGTCAGCGACGGGCGCCGCGGTGGCGGCGTCCTCGGGCGTGATGTCGACGAAAACAGACACCGGGAGATGCTGACGGAACCGTCAGGGCTGCGTAAGTGCTGTGCTCAGCGCGAATTTAAGTGCCGGTCACCAGGTGAGGACGGGTTTGACGACGTCGCCGCGGTGCTGTGCTGCCAGCGCCTCGTTCACGTCCGTGTGCGGGAACGAGGTGACCAGGCGGTCGATCGGCAGCCGACCCTGACCATGGAGCTCGAGCAGCTGCGGGATGAACGTGGCGGGCACCGAATCGCCTTCGAGACAGCCGTGCACCGTCTTGCCGCGCAGCACGAGGTCCCGTAGATCGATCTCCGGCACCCCGGCGCCCAGTCCCACTGCCACCGCCGACCCCCCGACCGCCAGCGCGGCCACCGCATCGGCGAGCACGTCGGGCCGGCCTGTGGTGTCCAGCGCGTGGTCGGCGCCGCCGCCGGTGAGATCGCGCACCGCCGCCACGACGTCGTCGCCGGGCGCCAGACTCGCGTGCGCTCCGAGGCTCTCGGCGAGTGCGCGGCGCTGCGGGGACGGTTCGATCACCACCACGGTCTGCGCCTCGGTGGCCAGTGCGGCGAGCACCCCTGCGAGACCGACTGCGCCGCCGCCGAATACGGCGACAGAGCTGCCAGGGTGGGGTTTCATCAGGTTGAGCACCGCGCCGGCACCGGTCTGGAAGCCGCACCCGAGCGGCGCCGCCACCGCGGGATCGACGTCGGCGCCCACCACGACGGTGTTGTCGGGCGTGCTCAGTGCGTACCCCGCGAGGCTGGACTGGCCGAAGAAGCCGTCGAGCACCCGGGTGTCACCCAACATCACGCGTGCCGATCCGTCGGCGCGCTGCCCGAAACCATTGAGACGCAATGCATCACGACAGTAGGCGGGCCTGTCTGTCAGGCAGTTGCGGCAGCGGCCGCAGGACCGGAACGTCAACACCACCCGGTCACCGGGCCGTACCCCGTCGACCGCATCACCCACCGCCTCGACGACGCCGGCACCCTCGTGGCCGAGCAGGACCGGCCGATCTGCCGCTCCGACAGCCCGATTGACCAGATCGGTGTGACAGATGCCCGACGCCTCGATCCGCACCAAGATCTCGTCGCCGCGCGGTTCGTCGACTCGGACCTCGGTCAGGACGAAGGGATCGGCCGGGTCGTAAGACAGTGCCGCGGTGGCCGTCGGCATCAGCGCATCGGCCGTCGAACAGTGGGAACGGAGCCGGGACGCATCACCGGGCGAGGGTATCCCCCGCCCCTCCCCCGACCGGGGGATACCCCGCATCGGGTTGTGAGCAGCGCGGGGAGTCTCTTTACACTGGCATCCTCCACGTCCAGCGACGTGCCTTCATGCGGCACGGTGCGCGAAGCCAAGATCGGATCGACATCGATGATCATCGGGATACCGAGAGAGTCCCTGCCCGGGGAGACGCGCGTCGCCGCGACTCCGCAGACAGTCGCGCAACTGCTCAAGCTCGGCTATGAGGTAACGGTCGAGTCCGGCTCAGGGTCCGCCGCGAGCTTCTCTGACGAGGCCTACACCGAGGCCGGCGCCACCGTCGGTGACCCGTGGGCCGCCGACATCGTCCTCAAGGTCAACGCCCCGAACGACTACGAGATCGCCCTGCTGCGCGACGGCGCCACCCTGGTCAGCCTCATCTCCCCCGCGCTGAAGCCCGAGCTGGTGGAGAAGTTGTCCGCGCGGCCGATCACGGTGCTGGCGATGGACGCGGTGCCCCGCATCTCGCGTGCGCAGTCACTCGACGTGCTGTCCTCGATGGCCAACATCGCCGGCTACCGCGCCGTCGTGGAGGCCGCGCACCGCTTCGGTCGGTTCTTCACCGGTCAGGTCACCGCCGCGGGCAAGGTGCCTCCGGCCAAGGTCCTCGTCGTCGGCGCAGGCGTGGCCGGGCTCGCCGCGATCGGTGCGGCGGGCAGCCTGGGCGCGATCGTGCGCGCGACCGACCCGCGTCCCGAGGTCGCCGACCAGGTCAAGTCCCTCGGTGGTGAGTACCTGGCCGTCGATCCAGCCGCGGCCGAGGTGTCGGCGACCGGCTACGCCAAGGAGATGGGCGACGACTACAAGGCGCGCGAGGCCCAGCTCTACGCCGAGCAGGCCAAGGACGTCGACATCATCATCACCACGGCATTGATCCCCGGCCGGCCCGCGCCGCGCATCATCACCGCCGACATGGTGGCCTCGATGCGGCCGGGCAGCGTCATCGTCGACATGGCCGCAGCCAACGGCGGCAACGTCGAGGGCACGGTCAAGGACCAGGCCGTCGTCACCGACAACGGCGTCACGATCATCGGCTACACCGACCTCGCCGGCCGGCTGCCCGCCACCGCGTCGCAGCTCTACGGCACCAACCTGGTCAACCTGCTCAAGCTGGTCACCCCGGAGAAGGACGGCCAGCTCACCCTCGACTTCGACGACGTCGTCCAACGGTCCGTCACCGTCGTGAAGGACGGCGAGCTCACCTGGCCGCCGCCCCCGGTGCAGGTCTCGGCCGCTCCCGCCGCGAAGGCTGCCGAGCCGGTCGCGCAGAAACCGGCGAAGCAACCGATGTCGATGGGGCGGCGGCTGGGCCTCACGTTCACCGCCGCAGCGGTGCTGTTCGCGTTGATCGCCCTCTCACCCGCCGCACTGCAGGTCCACCTGACGGTGTTCGCGCTGGCGATCGTGATCGGCTACTACGTGATCGGCAACGTGCACCACGCACTGCACACCCCGCTCATGTCGGTCACCAACGCGATCTCCGGCATCATCGTCGTCGGCGCCCTCCTGCAGATCGGGCACGGCAACCCCGTCATCACCGCGGTGGCCTTCGCCGCGATCCTGCTCGCCAGCATCAACGTCTTCGGCGGCTTCGCGGTGACCCGCCGCATGCTGGCCATGTTCTCGAGGAGCTAGAAGCCCATGTTGACTCTCGAAACCGCGGCGACCGCCGCCTACGTCGTCGCCGCGCTGCTGTTCATCCTCGCGCTGGCCGGCCTGTCCAAGCACGAGACCTCGCGGGCGGGCAACTCGTTCGGCATCGCCGGTATGGCCATCGCGCTGATCGCGACGATCGCGCTGGCGCTGGCCCGCCACATCGAGCCGCTCGGCCTGGGCCTGCTCGTGGTCGCGATGGCCATCGGCGCCGCGATCGGTCTGTGGCGCGCCAAGGTCGTGGAGATGACGGGCATGCCGGAGCTCATCGCGCTGCTGCACAGCTTCGTCGGCCTGGCCGCCGTGCTGGTCGGGTGGAACGGCTACCTGCACGTCGAACGTGACCTCGCGGGCGCCGAGGCGGTGCAGCTCGGCAGCGAGGGCATGCTCGGCATCCACTCCGCCGAGGTCGTGATCGGCGTGTTCATCGGGGCGGTGACGTTCACCGGCTCGATCGTGGCCAACCTGAAGCTGTCGGCGAAGATCAAGTCGGCGCCGATGATGCTGCCGGGCAAGAACGCCCTCAACGTGGGTGCGCTGGTGCTGTTCGCGGCGCTGACGGTGTGGTTCGTCATCGATCCGCAGCTGTGGCTGCTCGTCGTGGTCACCGCGCTCGCGCTGCTGCTGGGCTGGCACCTGGTCGCCTCGATCGGCGGCGGCGACATGCCCGTCGTGGTGTCGATGCTCAACAGCTACTCGGGCTGGGCCGCGGCCGCGTCGGGCTTCCTGCTGGGCAACGACCTGCTGATCATCACCGGCGCGCTGGTCGGCTCCTCGGGTGCCTACCTGTCCTACATCATGTGCAAGGCGATGAACCGCTCGTTCATCTCGGTCATCGCGGGCGGCTTCGGTATCGAGGCCGGCCCGGCCGAGGACAAGGACTACGGCGAGCACCGCGAGATCTCCGCCGACGGCGCCGCGGAACTGCTGGCAGGCGCCAGCAGCGTGATCATCACGCCCGGCTACGGCATGGCCGTCGCGCAGGCGCAGTACGGGGTGGCCGAGCTGACCCGCAAGCTGCGCGAGCGCGGCATCGAGGTCCGCTTCGGCATCCACCCCGTCGCCGGCCGCCTCCCCGGCCACATGAACGTGCTGCTGGCCGAGGCGAAGGTGCCCTACGACATCGTGCTCGAGATGGACGAGATCAACGACGACTTCGACGGCACGTCCGTCGTCCTCGTGATCGGCGCCAACGACACCGTCAACCCGGCCGCGTCGGAGGACCCGGGCTCACCGATCGCCGGCATGCCGGTGCTCACGGTGTGGAACGCCGACAATGTCATCGTGTTCAAGCGGTCCATGGCCTCGGGCTACGCCGGCGTGCAGAACCCGCTGTTCTTCCGCGAGAACACGCAGATGCTCTTCGGCGACGCCAAGGACCGGGTCGACGCGATCAACGCAGCGCTGGGAGCGACTCAGACCGTCTGACGACGATCAAGCGGCGAGGGACGAGCCGCGTTGAGGAGTCAGACGATCAGGGCACCGTCTGACGACGATCAAGCGGCGAGGGACGAGCCGCGTTGAGGAGTCAGACGATCAGGGCACCGTCTGAATCGTCAGCCCGGTTTCTCGCGGGGACGTCGCGACGATCCGGCTGCCGTGCCCGTCGGCCGACTCGATGTGGATGGATCCGCCCATCGCGTCGAACCGGGCCTGCAGCGAGCCGAGCCCGATGTGCCCGGCCGCCAGCGATCGGCCGACGACGCCGGGGTCGAATCCGCAGCCGTCGTCGGTGACGGTCAGGATGACGCGGTCCCCGCGGCGCACGAGGTCGACGTGCACGGTCGTGGCGGCCGCGTGCTTGCCGACGTTGGTGAGAAGCTCGCGGGCCGCTCGGTACAGCAGCGACTGCGACGCCGGGTGGCCGACCTCTTCGAGGTCGGCGATGACGTCGACGTCGTGGCGAGTCTGGAACTGCCGCAACAGCTCTCGCACGCCAGCGGTGAGTCCCAGCTGCGCGAGCACCTGCGGGTGCAGCTCGGACACCGTCGAGCGCAGCCCCACGGCCGTCTCCTGCAGAGCGGTGTAGACGAGGTCCAGCGCGGGATCGGGGTGACGCTCGCGCGCGTCGTCGAGTTCCAGCCGGGCGGCGAGCAGCGTCTGCAGCGGCCCGTCGTGAAGGTGCTCGGCGACCTCGCGGTTGTGCTGTTCGTCGGACCGCATGGCCTCGGACACGAGCTGCCGGCGTACCTCCTGCAATGCGGTCAGCCGGGCGGCGCGACGGGCCAGCACGAAGCTCAGTGCGGTGGTCGCCACTGCCATCCACACCATGAAGCCGAAGTGCGTGTAGACCATGTTGGGCAGTCCGACAGAGTCGTCACGCTTGGAGTAGAAGATCCACACCGCGAGGTAGCCGACGGCGGTCACCGCGCCGATGAGCGCTGACAGCCCGGGCCGGTCCTGGAACGCCACCGAGATCGGGAGCAGGAAGAACACCGGCAGCAGCGCGGCCGTCGCGCCGCCGGACACCAGGCACAGCGCGATGATGACCGTCAGGTCGATGACGATCGACGTCCAGTCCGCCCAGCGCGGCACCGGTCCGCGCACCACGGCGATGAGCCACACCACGGCGGCGATCGCGTAGCAGCCCAGGATCGCGGCGTAGAGCTGCGGCAGCCAGTGGTCGACGTCCCAGATCCAGACCAGGACGCCGATCAGAGCGATGAGGGGCAGCCGCAGCAGCGCCGACACACGCACCGGTTCGGCGGCCAGGAAGTCCCGCCAGTCGCGCACTCGCTGCATGTCAGTCCAGCAGCTTGCGGCGCATCGCCTCGGCCACCGCGGCGGCCCGGTCGCTCACGCCGAGCTTCTCGTAGAGCCGCTGCACATGCGTCTTCACCGTCGACGGGGCCAGGAACAGCTCTTTGGCCATCGCCGGAATGCTGGCGCCGCCGGCGATGAGGACCAGCACCTCACGTTCGCGGGGGCTCAGCACCGGAGCGTCGGGTTCGGCGCGCCGGCGGATCTCACCGGCCAGCCCGGCGGCGAGGCTCGGCGCGACCACGTCGCGGCCCTTCGCGCAGTCCAGCACCGCGTTGACCAGCTCGCTGCGGGTCGACTCCTTGGGCAGGAATCCGGCCGCGCCGTCCTGCAGCGCCCGGTACACGATCGCGGACTCGTCGTGCGCGGAGATCAGCAGCACCCGGGTGGGCAGCGCGTCACGGACCACCGCGGCGGCGACGGCGGCGCCGTCCATCCCGGGCATCCGGTAGTCGAGCAGCGCTACCTGGGGCCGGTGTTCGCGTATCGCGGCCAGCGCGGCCGTCCCGTCGTCGGCCTCGGCCACCACGTCGATGGAGCCGCTGGACTGCAACGCCCTGACCACGCCGTCACGGAACATGGGGTGGTCGTCGCCGACCACCACGCTGACGCGGTCCACCATGGCGATCAGCATTCCACAGCCACCCGCAGGTGACGGGCCTATTCGGACGCGGTCAGGCCGCGGGTGGCGGGCCCTTCGAGGAGCGCGCCGTCGGGCGCGAACCGGGAGCCGTGCAGCGGACACTCCCACGCCAGGTCGGAGTCGTTCCAGTTGACGATGCCGCCGAGGTGCGGGCACACCGGGGAGACGGTGCGGGTCACGCCGTCGACGACGCTGGTGGCCGTCATCCGCCACGGCGCGCCGCTGACCACGCCCTGACCCTCTTCGGGTGTTTCCGACGAGGCGGTGATCGGGGTGATCCACCCCTTCGCCAGGTTCAGTCCGACCTGCATGTTGAGCTGCATCGCGGTGGGGATGCCGGTGAGTTCGTGCGGGCTCCAGCTGGCGAATGCGGCAGCCCAATCCATGCGCCCGCCCAGGATGCGGGAGGACAGCGCCAGCGCCGCGGCCACCCCGTTCGTCATCCCCCACTTGTCGAATCCCGTTGCCACGAGCAGGTTTTCCATCTTCGGCAGCAGAGGTCCGACGTAGGGCAGCTCGTCGATGGGGTGGTAGTCCTGCGCCGACCAGTAGTGGGTCTGCACGGCGCCGGGAAAGTGCAGGGCCGCCCATCGCGCCAGCTCGGACACCGCATCCTTCGGGTGCGAGGAGCGCCCGACAGTGTGGCCTGCGCCGCCGACGATGAGTTTGTCCCCGGCGTCGGTGGGCGCGTACCGCACCGAGCGGCTCGGCGAGTCGACCGAGAGGTACATCGATCGGGTGATGTCACCGGGCACGTCAAAAGCCATGCAGTAGGACCGTTTTGGCTCCATCCGGGCGAAGAAGAAGCCTCGGTCGAGTACGGGGATGCCGGTGGCCAGCACCACGCGCTGCGCGGTGATGGTGTGCTCGGCGGCGCGAGTGTCCTGCTCGTCGGTGGTGCGGCGCAGGTCGACCCGCAGCGGCCCGGTGCCGGAGACCTTGGTGGCGCGAACCCCCTGTAGCAGGGTGCCGCCGTGGCGTTCGAGTTCGGCGACCAGGCTGGACAGGTAGGGGATCGGGTCGATCTGGGCCTGGTTGCGGAGCCGCACTCCGCCGGCGAACGGGAACGGCACGTCGGCCTCGTCGACCCACTGTGCATCGAGTCCGGCCTCGCGGCAGGCGGACATGACGTCGCGCGCTGTGCTGAGACCCTGGGCGTTCTGCGCATACGCGTGGTCGTCTTCGCGCTGGAAGCTCAGCCCGTGCTCCTCGCAGTGCCGCACCAGCCAGTCCCGGCCCTCGGTGTTGCCGGTGACGTAAGCGCGCAGCGTGTCGCTACCGTGCTTGCCGGCGATGCTGGCCAGCTTGCTGCCTTGGAGCACGCTCACCTTGCCGGTGGTGTTGCCGGTGGCCGCCGCGCCCACGTGCCGGGCTTCGACCACGACGACCGACTTGCCGGCCCGTGCGAGCAGCGCCGCGGTGGTCAGGCCGGTGATGCCGGCGCCGACCACGACGATGTCCGCGGTGGTGATGTCGTCGATCACGCTGGCCGAGGTGGGGGCTTCCAGACGGCCGTCCGTCCACAGTGAAGGCATGGCGCGCCGTGTACCCGCGGCATTTCCGGTCAAACGACGCTCGCGTTTGGGCGGCGCGGATCGGGGCAGATATTCGGGGTGAGCATCTCCGACCTGACCACGCTGCCCCTGCGGGTCGGTTCCGCGCTGCGTGACCGGCGCGTCTTCCATCCCACCGGGGTGCTGTGTGCCGGGACCGTGACGCGGGTGGCCCCCGACGGTGACGGCCTGCCATTGGTGTCCGGTGACGTAGTGGGCCGGATCTCCAAGGGTGCGGGCACGCCGGGTTCGCTGCCCGACTTCGCCGGTCTGGCGTGGCGCATGCAGCGGGACGCGGACGCGCAGGTGCCGTGGGACGTGCTGATGGTGTCGTCGACGGCGCGCATCGTGCTGCGGCCGACACGGTCGTGGCCGGCCGCGCAGTACTCCACGCTGATGCCGCTGGGCTACCGCGGCGGCGTGTACTGGCTTCGGGCTCAGATGGTGACACCACTCGATGACGACGGTTTGTCGGTGGCCTCGGTGCGCGACCGGTTGGCCTCGGGGCCGGTCGACTTCGACGTCGAGCAGGCCCGCGGCGGCGGGTCGTTCGCGCCGTTGGCGACGTTGCGGTTCGATCGGGCGCTGTGCGGCGACGAGCCCGAGTGCGACCAGCCGTTCGACCCGACGCAACGCAGCGGGTCCGAGGTGGTGTTGCTGCCGCATTGGTTGACGTCGCTGCGCACATCCGCCTACCGCAACAGCCGCGAAGGCCGCGGCGCGCAGTGATGCGCTGGTCCTGACCGCCTCGACGCCGACGGCGTTTACACGTGTCATATCGTGACGGGCATGGACTTCGCGATGTCAGCCAAGGCAGCCGACTACCACCAACGGCTGACCGATTTCATGGTCGAGAACGTCATTCCTGCCGAGGAGTCCTACGAGCGCTATCGGCGTGAGGCCGGCCCGGACGATCACACGGTGCCGCCGGTGATCGAGGAGTTGAAGGCCGAAGCAAAGAGCCGTGGGCTGTGGAACCTCTTCCTTCCCGACGAGTCGGGGCTGAGCAATCTCGAGTACGCACCTCTGGCCGAGCTGACCGGCTGGAGCATGGAGATCGGCCCGGAGGTCACCAACTGCGCGGCCCCCGACACCGGCAACATGGAGACGCTGCATCTGTTCGCGACCCCGGAGCAGCGCAAGCAGTGGCTCGAGCCGCTGTTGGCCGGCGAGATCCGTAGCGCGTTCGCGATGACCGAGCCCGCGGTCGCATCCAGCGACGCCCGCAACATCGAGACCACGATGCTGCGCGACGGCGACGATTACGTGATCAACGGTCGCAAGTGGTGGATCTCCGGCGCCGCCGATCCGCGGTGCAAGATCCTCATCGTCATGGGCCGTACCAATCCCGATGCGGCCAGCCATCAGCAGCAATCGATGATCCTGGTGCCCACGGACACACCCGGGGTCTCGATCGAGCGGTCGCTTCCGGTGTTCGGTTGGCAGGATCAGCACGGCCACTGCGAGGTCGTTTTCGACAACGTCCGGGTGCCGTCGTCGAACCTGCTCGACCAGGAGGGCAGCGGGTTCGCGATCGCCCAGGCGCGCTTGGGCCCGGGCCGCATCCACCACTGCATGCGGGCGATCGGCGTGGCCGAGCGGGCGCTGGCACTGATGATCGACCGGGTGCAGAAGCGCGTGGCGTTCGGCAAGCCACTCGCGGAGCAGGGTGTGGTGCGGGAGTCGATTGCGTTGTCCCGCAACGCTATCGACCAGACGAGGATGCTGTGCCACAAGGCGGCGTGGACCATCGATCAGCACGGCAACAAGCACAAGGACGCCCAGGTGCTGGTGGCGCAGATCAAGGCGGTGGCACCGAAGATGGCGTGCGACGTCATCGATCGCGCGATCCAGGTGCACGGCGGAGCGGGCATCGCGGACGACTTCCCGCTGGCGCGGATGTACGGCTGGCACCGGGCGATGCGGCTGTTCGACGGCCCCGACGAGGTCCACATGCGCACCATCGCCCGCGCCGAATTGGGCAGGGAGAAGTCAGCTTTGGCGGCGGCGGTGACCAGCTAGTGGGTTCGGCCGGCAACGAGCTGTCGGGCGCCTGGAACTTCCGCGATGTCGCCGAGCAGACCGGGATCGTCCCCGGCCGGCTCTTCCGGGCAAGTGAGCTGTCCAAGCTCGACGACGCCGGGCGCTCGGCGCTGCGGGGGTTCGGCGTGACGGATGTGGCTGATCTGCGCACGCTGCGCGAGGTGGAGCGGCACGGCCCGGGGCTGGTGCCCGCGGGCGTGGACATCCACCATCTGCCGTTCGTCGAGACGACGGTCTCCGATGACGAGGCGCCGCACGAGCACGCGTTCAAGCGGATGATGACCGACAAGCCGGACGGTGAGTCGATCGCCGATGCTGCGGCGCGGTACATGACCGAGGAGTACGGACGGATCGCGAGTGCGCCATTGGCGCAGCGGGCTGTTCGCGAGGTGGTCACGCTGCTCGGTTCGGGACGACGGGTGTTGGCGCATTGCTTCGCGGGCAAGGACCGCACGGGTTTCACGACCGCGGTGGTGCTGCAGGCTGCGGGGGTGGACCGCGACGCCGTGATGGCTGATTACCTCCGCAGCAATGACGCGGTGCCGCAGTTGCGGGAGAGCATTTTGGCGAACCTGCGTCAGCGGGCGGCGGAGGCGCCGGAGATCCTGGACCTCGCCGAGGCTCGGCTGACCGATTCGGTGCTGGGGGTGCGCGAGGAGTACTTGGCCGCGGCGCTGCGCACGGTGGATGACGAATTCGGTTCTCTGGCAGGCTATCTGGAGGCCAGCGGGCTCGGCGCGGCGGATCTGGACCGGTTGCGCACCCAGCTTCAGGGCTAGTCGAGGTAGAGTGCGACTCGGTCCCAGAAGTGTTCGTCGTCACGACCGGCAGCGATTCCGGCGTGGGCGCGAAGTTCCATGGCGCGGCGGTGAATTCGCTGTTCCCTTGTTCGGGGCATTTCTCCGGGACCGTATTTGCCGCGGCGGAGTCGGCGGACCCGGCCGCGATCCCGCTCCCAGCGCAGGGCATCGGAGACTGTCTTGGCGGGCCGGCCGGTGACGCTGAAACCTTGATACTCGAGCGCGTCGAGAAGATCGGGGATGGTCTGTGGGCCGACGCGGAACAGGTGGTCGGTGATCACCGAGCGCAGGCCGATTCCGCGGATCACGTACAGGTCGGACATGGTCGAAGGCTTGCACGTCGCACCGACATCTGCGGCAGCCGCGCGACGGTCGCCCGCGGACCCATGCTGCTCGACCGCCCACCCTCAGCGACACTTTCGGCGGATACACAGACCCACTAACCAGACACCGACACAGTCGCTCACAGTGGGCTGCCGGCACATACGCCCTCAGACCGTCAGATACACCCCGACCGCCCACGCAACCGTCGCCAACAGCGCCCCCGTCAACTCCACACCCACCGACAGCGCAACACCTTTGACCGCGTGCACAGTCGAGGCCCAGGCCCGCGTCAGGTTTCCCCGCGACGCCAATTCGGCACCGAACACACCGGCGACGAAACCGACCACCAGCCCGACGACGGGAATCACGAAGAACCCCACGATGCCGGCCAGCGCTCCCACTGCCAGAACCGACGTCCGCACCTGAGCGTCGCGCATCCGCCGCGCCGGCCACACGTACTTGATGATCGCCGCCGCCGCGAAGAACGCCGCTGCGACGCCGAACGTCACCCACGCGGTCGCGCCCCCTTCGACGAACGCCCACACCCCGATCGCCGCGATCACCAGGAGTCCGCCGGGCAGGATCGGCACCAGGATGCCCGCCAGGCCCACGGCGATCACCAGCCCGACCAGGATGATGCCGGCAGCACTCACTCCGGGTCAGCCCGCCATCGGGGTATTGACCTTGTCGGCCTCGATCGTGACGATGAGCCGGGTCTCGTCGGGATTTCCGCTGAAGTACGGGTACGGGATGCGCAGGTACTTCTGCGACAACTCGTCGATGTGCGCTTTGCCGCCCTCGCTGGTCATCGACGTCACGCGACCGCGCACCTCGTAGAACCGCGCGACGTTGTCGGGGTCGGCCACGTTGACCGCGATGCGGGGATCGCGGCGCAGGTTCCGCTCCTTCTGCATACCGCCGACGATGTTGAGGACGACGTTGGTGCCGTCGGTGGCCACCCACGTCTCGGTGAGCTGCGGTGAGCCATCCGCCATCAGCGTCGCCACGAAGCAGGGGCTCGGCTTGCGCAGCAGGTCGATGAGATCATCAGGCAGGGTGGCGGTCATGGTAACGATCCTTTCAAGCTCCGAGTCGATCGGCGAGATCGCCGAAATCGTCTGCCACGACGTCGAATTCGTCCTCAGCAGGTTTGCGCAGTGAGCGCTGCGGCCCGTACTCGGTGGGCCGGAACACGAAACCGGTTCGCAGGCCGGCGTCTCGTGCCGCTCGCAAGTCGGACGGATGCGCGGCCACCATCATCAGTTCGCTCGGCGCCACGTCGAGGATCTCGGCGCAGCCGAGGTACGTCTCGGGATCGGGTTTGTAATGCCGGAAGACCTCGGCTGAGAGCACGCAATCCCACGGCAGTCCAGCGTATTTGGCCATGTTCGTCAGCAGGGACACATTGCCGTTCGACAGCGTGGTGATGACGAAGCGCTGCTTGAGCCGGGTCAGTCCGGCCACCGCGTCCGGCCACGGGTCGAGCCGATGCCACGCCCGGTTCAGGTCGTCGATCTCCGCGTCGTCGACGTCGATGCCGTGGTCGGTGAGCAATTCCACGAGCCGTTCGCGATGCAGGTCGTCGATCCGCGTCCACGGCAGCTCGCCGCGCCGCACTCGGTCCATCGCGGGCGCGTAACCGGCCCGCCAGTCGTCGGCGAACGCCGACCAGTCGTCCTCGACGCCATGTCGTGCGCCGAAGGCCGCGAGCTCGCGGGCCACGCTGGAACGCCAGTCGACGACGGTGCCGAACACGTCGAACGCCAGCGCTCGAATCACGGCTCCAGGACCAGCTTCCCGTGGATCTCCCCGTCGGCGAGCTTCTGCAACGCCTCGGCCCCGCCCGACAGCGGAAAGCGCACCGGCGCGGGCGGTTTCAGGCCCTGCGCCACCAGCTCCGCCAACCCGGCTCCGACCTCGGCCTGCGCGCCGGGCGTGCGGTTGACGAACTCACCCCAGCCGACCCCGACCACGCTGACGTTGCGCAGCAGCAACCGGTTCACCTTGACCGTCGGGATACCGCCTGCGGCGAAGCCGATGACCAACAGCCGGCCCTCGGTGGCCAGCGCTCGTACGGCGTCGTCGAAGGCCGACCCGCCGATCGGGTCCACCACGACATCGACCCCACGGCCGTCTGTGTACTGTTTGACCGCGTCCAGCCAGCCGTCGGTCAACGGCAGAACCACGTCAGCACCCAGGGACTCGACGAATTCGACCGCCGAGGGACGGTGCACCATCGCGATCACGCGGGCGCCCAGCCCCTTGGCGATCTGTACCGCCGCCGTTCCGACGCCACCGCCCGAGCCGAGCACCAGTACCGTCTCCCCGGCCTGCAGCGCCGCACGGCGTTGAAGTGCGAAGTACATCGTGTAGTAGTTGCCCAGCAGAGCTGCGGCAGAGGCGTCGTCGACGTCGGGCGGCGTCGGAACCACGCTCCCGGGATCGACGGCCACCTGCTCGGCATACCCGCCGAGCATCGTGAATGCCGAAACTCGTTGACCCACCGTGAATGCCGAACCAGCGGGCGCGGATCGTACCGTGCCCGCCGCTTCCATGCCAGGGATGAACGGCGGGTCCAGCCGCAACTGGTACTCACCGCGGAGTAGAAGCAGGTCCGGGAAGCACACCCCGGCGGCTCGGACGTCGATCACCACCTGCCCGTCACCCGCGGGGTCTGGCATGTCCGTGTAGGACAACCCCGCGGGTCCGGACAACTCCTGCGCAACAAGCGCTTTCATGCAGCGGTCAGCCGAGGTTGAACGACGCGCGCTCGGCGGCCGACAGATCGGTGATCTCGCCCCACTTGCCCGCGACGTCGTCGACCGACGGCACCTCGGTGAACGTCACACCCTTGTTCTGGAAGAGCGCCACCCTCTGGACCTTGCCACCACCGACGATGAACACCGATGCGGTCTCGGGCACCTCTTCGGTGCACAGGTAGGCCACCACGGGTGCCACGTACTCGGGTGTGAGCTTCTCGAAGACCTCCGGCGGCAGGATGTCCTGCGTCATGCGGGTCGCCGCGATCGGGGCGACCGCGTTGGTCTTGATGTTGTACTTCGCGCCTTCCTGGGCCAGCGTGTTGATCATGCCGACGAGACCGAGTTTGGCGGCGCCGTAGTTGGCCTGGCCGAAGTTGCCGAACAGTCCACTGGTCGAGGTCGCGACGACGACGCGGCCGAAACCGTTCTCGCGGAAGTGCGGCCAGGCTGCGCGGATCACGTTGTAGCCGCCGTACAGGTGCACCTTCAGCACGGCGTCCCAGTTCGAGAACTCCATCTTGTGGAACGTGCCGTCGCGCAGGATGCCCGCGTTGCTGACCACACCGTCGATCTTGCCGAACTCGTCGACGGCGGTCTTGATGATGTTGGCAGCGCCCTCGGGCTCGGCGACGGAGTCGTAGTTGGCGACCGCGCGGCCACCGGCATCCTTGATCTCCTGGACGACCTCGTCGGCCATGTTGTGGCCGGCGCCGGTGCCGTCGCGTGCCCCGCCGAGGTCGTTGACCACCACGCTGGCACCTTCACGGGCGAGCGTCAGCGCGTATTCGCGCCCGAGACCGCCTCCGGCACCGGTGACGACGACGACTCGATCCTGCACTCCTGGCATTGACTATCCCCTTTCAGAACAACCGACGGGCGAGCTTCCACGCCTTCTCTGTATACGGGGGATAGATGAAGGCGCCGACATCGGGTCGAGTCGTCTTGGTCATCACGGTCTTCTTGTGGCTGAACGTCTCGAACCCGAACTTGCCGTGGTAGGCGCCCATGCCGGACGGGCCCACCCCGCCGAAAGGCAGCTTGTGCGTGGCGAAGTGGAACAGCAGGTGGTTGATCACCATGCCGCCGGCAGAGACGTTCTTGACGACGCGCTCGCGCACCGCTTTGGTCTTGGTGAACAGGTACGCGGCGAGCGGCTTGGGCCGCGCGTTCACGAAATCGATTGCCTCGTCGATGTTCTGGACGGTGACCACGGGCAGGATCGGGCCGAAGATCTCGTCGGTCATCAACGGTTCGGCCGGGTCCGGGTCGACGACGACGGTCGGCTGGATCTTGATGGTGGCCGCGTCGGAGTCCCCGCCAACGGCGACGGTGCCCTTGGTGGCGGCCAGGGCATCGGTGAGCCGGGCGAAGTGCCGCTCGTTGACGATCTGCTTACCGCTGGGGTTGTTCGCCTCGAAGCCGGCGACAGCGTCGCGCAGCTTGTCGACGAGCTCGTCGCGGATGGACGCCTCGGCCAACACGTAGTCGGGAGCGATGCAGATCTGCCCGGAGTTGATCAGCTTCGTCCAGGCGATGCGCTTGGCGGCGACGTCGATGTCAGCGTCGGCCGACACGATGACCGGGCTCTTGCCACCGAGCTCGAGGGTGACCGGCGTCAGGTGCGCGGCGGCCCGCTCGTACACCTTGCGCCCGACCTCGGTGCCTCCGGTGAAGAGCAGATAGTCGAATCCCTGGTCGATGAGGTCCTGGCTGACCATGCCGTCGCCCTCGATCACGGCGATGGCGTCGTTGTCGAGGTAGCGCGGGACCAGCTCGGCCATCAGCGCCGAGGATGCCGGCGACACTTCGGACGGTTTGAGCACGACCGTGTTTCCCGCGGCGATCGCGCCGACGGCGGGGCCCAGCGTCAGCGCGAACGGGAAGTTCCACGCGCCGATGATGAGCACGGTGCCGTAGGGCTCGTACTCGACCCAGCCACGCCCGGGCAGCTGCGACATCTCGAGCATCTTGTAGCTGCGCTTCATCCACCGGCTGACGCTCTTGGCGGCGCTCTTGGCCTCCCCCGCGGTGCTGGCGACGTCGGCGAGCCACGCTTCGAACGGGGTGCGGCCGAGATCCTTCTCCAGCGCGGCGGCGATCGCCGCCTCGTTCTCGGTCATCAGCCGTTCAAGGGCGTTCAGCTGCTGCTTTCGCCACTCCACACTGCGGGTGCGGCCGGTCGCGAAGGTCTCCCGGAGCCTGCGGACGGTAGCTGCGATGTCAGGGGTGTCGGTGTCTAGTGCGACGGGCACGGCGGAATCGGTGGTCATGAAGGGTCTCCTTGGTCTGACCGGCGAGTACCCCGAATCGTAGCCAACCACCCAGTTGGTGAACAGGCGCGCGTCAGTCGCGGACCGCGGTGGTGAAGGTGGAGAACGATCCGCTGTCTGCGTCCTCGACCTCGATGTAGCGGTCGAGGCGGCGCATCTCGTCGAGCGAGGGCACCGCAGTGGCGTGCCAACCGTGGGCGTCGAGCCATTCGGCGACCTCGGCGCGGTCGGGGTCGTCGTAGGTGAGCTCGCTGATGTCCATCGGCTGGACATCGAACTGCGCGGTGATGCGGGCGAACCGCTCCCGCATGCGTTCGCGGCGGTCCTCGGCATGCGGGCGCATCGACTCCGCGGCGATGCGGCTTCCCGGCGCACTCAGCTCGGTGACCTGCGTGAACAGTCGGTCCTGGGCGTCGGCGGGGAGGTACATGAGCAGCCCTTCGGCCAGCCACGCCGTCGGCTGTGCAGTATCGAACCCGGCGGCCGTCAACGCGGCGGGCCAGTCCTGGCGCAGGTCGATCGCCACGGCGCGCCGGTCGGCGGTGGGATCGACACCGTGCTCGGCCAGCGTCGCGGCCTTGTACTCCAGCACCTTGGGCTGGTCGATCTCGAAGACGGTGGTGCCTGCCGGCCAGGACAGCCGGAACGCGCGCGAGTCCAGCCCCGACGCGAGGATCACGATCTGCCGGACGCCCGCGGTCAGCGCCTCGTCGAAGAAGGTGTCGAAGAACCGCGTGCGCACCGCCTGGTAGCTCTTCATGTTCTCGAACATCGCGGCGACCTCCGGGTCGGAGGTCGTGACCCGGGCGATGAAGTCGTCGTCGAGCAGCAACCCCCAGACACCGTCGCCGGCCTCGGCGATCAGGATCTCGGCGTACGGGTCGCGAATCAGTGCGTCGGGGCGCCGCGTCTCAGCGGCGCGCGCGGCGGCGACCATGACGGCCGTGGCGCCGACGCTGGAGGTGATGTCCCAGGTGTCGTTGTCCGTGCGCGAACTGCTCATACTTCGGGAGTCTAACTATCGCGACGGCCGGGTGAATCTAGGAACCGAGATGCCACAGCTTGTTGGCAAGAAGCAGCTCGAGTTTGTGGACCACGGTGCCCAGCGCGGCGCGATCCCCGACGAACCCGGCATAGAAGCCCATCCCCCACAGCACCGCGACCAGCATCTCGACCAGATGGTCGACGTCGGTGTCCGAGCTGAGCTCACCGCGAGCGATCGCGTCGTTGACCGCCCACGCGACGAAGGAGCGGGAGTTCTTCAGCGGATCGTGGTCGTCGCTGACCAGTTCGGGATGCCGTTGGGTCTCCAGGACCGACGTGACCAGGAACGCCGCGGCGGAGCGATCCTCGGTGTCCACCTGCGTGGTCGCCGCCAAAAACGCCGCCAGCCGGTCGACCAGGCCGGTGCGTTCCCGCGCGCGTGACACTCCGGTGCTGACGATCGTCGCGTTCGTCTGCTCGACGACTTCGCCCCACAGCACACGCTTGCTGGCAAAGTAGTGATTGATCGCTGGTCGGGTCAGATCGGCCCGGACGGCGATCGCCTGGAACGTCGCGGCGTCGTACCCCAACTCGCTGAACACCTCGCGCGCAGCAAGCAAAATGCGCTCCCGCGTCTCGGCAGCCTTCGCCGCGGGGGGTCGACCTGGGCCTCTACTCGCCGTGTAAGGCACCTCGAAATTGTGCCACACGTCACCGGGGGTGCCCGCAGCCTGTCGTTTCTGACACCGACCTGCGGATTCGAGCAAACATCCAACCGCCGACTTAGAGTTTGAACATGGGGGCGTCGGGGTCACGGGAGTTGTTCTTTCAGGCGGGGTTCGATGTGCTGGCCGAATCCGGCTACGGCGGGCTGAAGCTCGCCTCGGTGTGCGGCAAGCTCGGTGTCACGAGCGGATCGTTCTATCACCACTTCGCGAGCTGGTCGGACTACACGCGCCAGCTCGTCACGGACTGGCAGGTCCGGATGACGGTCCGCGTGGAAGAAGTCGGCGAAGATCCCGACCCGAGGCGACGGCTGGACCGGATGATCAAAGGCGGGCTGACGCTGCCGCACGGTGCCGAGGCAGCGATCCGCGTCTGGGGTTCGATCGACCAGCACGTGCACGACGCGCAGGCGGCGGTCGATCGTCACCGTTTCGACGCAGTGTTCGACGCCGCGTTGCAAGTATTGGGAAACAGACGGCAGGCTGAGATGTTCGCGTCGTGGTCGATCTACCTGCTCGTCGGATACGAGCAGGCGCTGTTGCCACGCAACCCGGACGGATTGGAGTGGCTGGTGACCCAAATGCTCGAGAGTCTGGACGCCGGGCGGTTCGCGTCGGTGCCAGACAGTGACTGACCCCGTCGGCGGCCAGGCCGAGGCAGCGCCCGTCGAGCATGTCGTGGCGATGCTGCGGGAGCGTCTGTACGGGGCCATCTCGTGTCTGGCCACGCTGGTGGTCCTGACGCGCTACACCGAAGACGACACCAGCGGCTGGGCCCGGATGCTCGACGTCGCGGTGACCATGGGCGGGCTGTGGGCGGCCAGCCTGCTGGCCGATTGGGTCGCCCACCTGGCCGTGCACGAGGAGGCGCCGCACGGGGCGGAGCGCTGGCGGATCATGCAGGCCTCAGGGCAGATCCTGCAGGCCGCTGTGCTGCCGCTGGCGGCGCTGGCGACGGCCGGGTTCGGGCTGCTCGACACCGACACCGCGATGTGGGTCGCGAAGTGGATCCTCGTCGGCGAGCTCGGCCTGATCGCGTTGCTGGCCGTGCGCCGCACCCGGCTACCGTGGTGGCAGCAAACGCTCACCGTGGCAACGCTGGTCGTGGTGGGCCTGCTCGTCATCGCCGTGAAGGTGCTCGCGCATTGACGACTGCGCCGACACTCGACGTACGTGCTCGCATCGTCCGGCGGATGCATCAGCGCGACCCCGACAACGACGCACTACGGCGTGCCGTGCGGGCGGCGACGGTGGTTCCGATCTCCGCGGGGACGAGTTTTCTGATCGGCGGCGGCAATCCGCAGACCGCGCTGTTCACCCTGTTCGGGTCGGTCGCCCTGCTGGTGTTCTCCGATTTCCCGGGCAATCGGCAGAACCGCGCGGTGGCCTATGCCGGTCTGGGCCTCAACGGCTTCGTGCTGATCACGGCGGGCACGCTGATCGCCCCCTATCCGTGGCCGGCGGTGGCGATCATGTTCGCCCTCGGTGTGGCGGTGACGTTCTCGGGTGTGTTGAGCGAGACCGTCGCGGCCGGGCAGCGGGCCACGTTGCTGTTGTTCGTCTTGCCGGCGTGTACGCCACCCGGCCCTATCAGTGAGCGACTGACGGGCTGGGCGATCGCGCTCGCGGTGTGCGTGCCCGCCGCGCTGTTCGTGCTGCCGCCCCGGCATCACGGACAGTTGCGCCGCCGCGCGGCCCGGGCGTGCCGCACGCTGGCCGACCGCATCGACGGCACGGCCACTGCGGACGACGTGCGACGCGCGATGGACCAGTTGCGAAAGACGTTCCTGGAGGCTGACTTCCGTCCGGTCGGATTGACCGCGGGCAGCAGGGCGCTGGTCCGAGTGGTTGACGACCTCGAGTGGGTGGCCGATCGGGTCGGGCAGGATCTCGGGGTCACGCTGCGCGACAAGAAAGCGGTGGTGCATGTGCTGCGATCCGCCGCTGCCGTGCTGCGGATCTCTGGGCGGGCCGACAGGGATGTGGCGCGCATGGATCTGGACGCGGCGCTCGACGTGTTGCGCACCACCGCGCGGGGTCGCTGGCGGGAGGACCTCGACGAGATCCTCAGCGCCCCCGACGACGACCGGGCCGTCGCGTTGGGTCGTGCGCTGCTGCAGCGCCGCACGATCGCCGCGACTATCGGCGCGACGGGTCGGATCATCGCTGCCGCGGCAGCCGCCGACGCCCGCCCGGTGTGGGCGCGCGCCCTGGGGCTGCGTCTGCCGCCGACAGGGGCATCGGACCGGTTGCTGCCCGAGGCCGCCGCGGCCGCGCAGATCACGTCGGGCTTCCTCGCGAATCGTGCGGTGGCGGTACGCAACAGCGTGCGCACGGGCCTGGGGTTGGCCATAGCGGTCGCGGTGACCCACATCTTCCCGGTCGAGCACGGCTTCTGGGTGGTGCTGGGCGCGTTGTCGGTGCTGCGCAGCAGCGCGTTGTCCACCGGGACGCGGGTGCGGCGCGCGGTGACCGGCACAGCGATCGGATTTCTACTGGGCGCCCTGCTCATCGGTCTGGTCGGGGTGGAACCGACCGTGCTGTGGGTGCTGATGCCGTTCGCGGTGTTCGGCTCGGCCTACGTTCCCGAGATCGCCTCGTTCACCGCGGCGCAGGCCGCGTTCACGATGATGGTGCTGATCTTCTTCAACCTGATCGTGCCGACGGGCTGGCAGGTGGGTTTGATCCGGGTCGAGGACGTGATCGTCGGCGCGTTGGTCGGTGTGGTGGTGTCGGTGCTGCTGTGGCCGCGGGGTGCGACGGCCTCGGTGACCCGGGCGATCGACTCGGCGCGGGCGATCTTCGCCGGCTATCTGTGGGCGGCGGTGCTGCGCATCACCCGCGGCGCCTACGAGGAGCGCAACGACGAGGTGACGACGCTGAGCCATCAGGCTCTGGCGGCCTCCCGGGTGATCGATGATGCTGTGCGCCAATATCTTTCGGAAAGCGGCGGCGACTCTGACTTCCGGGCGCCGGTGGTCCGCTCGTTCAACCGGGCGATCCGGCT
Source organism: Mycobacterium sp. IDUB_5 (assembly GCF_055419565.1). Classification (NCBI taxonomy): domain Bacteria; kingdom Bacillati; phylum Actinomycetota; class Actinomycetes; order Mycobacteriales; family Mycobacteriaceae; genus Mycobacterium; species Mycobacterium sp. IDUB_5. The sequence goes on along the minus strand of NZ_JBVAXX010000001.1, from coordinate 196,786 downwards.
GCGAATGGCAGCCGATCTGATCGCCGACATCCCGACACCTCCGCCGCTGTCGGCGTACCCGGGCGTGCGCGCGGTCGTCGAATCGCACGCGAAGGCGATCCGCGAGCGGGTGGCCGGCAGTGCCGACGCAGCGCCGTCGCTGACACCGATCAGCGACGACTTCGTGCGGGCGCTCAGGAAAGAGATGCGCGCCGAGATGCGCGAGACGGCTCCTGAGAACGATCTCGGCATCTCGGCGGCTCTGCCGCTGCTCACCGTCGCCGCCCTGCTGGGCGAGCTGGAGCTGATCTATCCGGCGTCAGCGGGTTGACTGGTGCGGCCTCAGCGCGTTCGGCGGGATGGTGCCGAACCGGCCGGCGTTGAAATCCTCGACCGCTGCGATGAGTTCGGACTTCGAGTTCATCACGAAAGGGCCGTACTGGAAGACCGGTTCGCGCAGAGGCCGGCCGCCGAGCAGCAGCACTTCCATCGCGGGGCGATGGGCGTCCTGGGTGGGTGCGGCGGCGACGCTGATGCGGTCTCCGGGGCCGAGGACCGCCAGCTGACCCTGTTCGATGGGGTGGCCGACGGGGCCGACCGAGCCACGACCGGACAGCACGTAGACCAGTGCGTTGAAGTCGCGGTCCCACGGCACGTCGACTCGTGCGCCGGGCTGAATCGTGGCGTGCGCCAGCGTGATCGGGGTGTGGGTGGCCCCCGGGCCGGCGTGGCCGCCGATGGCGCCTGCGATCACGCGGACCAGGGCACCGCCGTCCTCGGAGGCGACCAGACCGACCTGGGGACCCTCGATGGACTGGTACTTGGGCGCGGCGAACTTGTCGCTGCGGGGCAGGTTCACCCAGAGCTGGATGCCGTGGAACAAGCCGCCGCTCTCGACCAGTTCGGCCGGCGGTGTCTCGATGTGCAGGATGCCGGAGCCTGCGGTCATCCACTGTGTGGCGCCGTCGGTGATCATGCCGCCGCCCCCGTGTGAGTCCTGGTGGGCGAAGCGGCCGTCGATCATGTAGGTCACGGTTTCGAAGCCGCGGTGCGGGTGCCAGTCGGTGCCGCGCGGCTCGCCGGGCTGGTACTCCACCTCGCCCATCTGGTCCATGTGGACGAACGGATCGAGGTCGCGGGCGTTGACTCCGGCGAAGGCGCGAACGACGGGAAAGCCCTCCCCTTCGTAGCCGCGGGGCCCGGTGGTCACCGAGCGCACGGGGCGTTCGGTGTCGACCGGCGACGGTGCGGACAGCCGGGGCAGGGTCAGGGTGTCTGCGGTGATTGCGGGCATGCCCTGATTAACCGGACCGCGGTCCGATTCATTCCGACCGGGCCGTCAGCCCAGCACCTCGAGCGCCGCGGCGCGGGCGTCAGCGGCGCTGGCCGTCGCCAGCACGGCGTCGGCCGCTTCGCGGCACTGCTCCAACGTCACTGTGGCGAGCTTCGCGCCGACACCCTGTACCGCGGCGGCTGCCGCCGACAGCGACGTCACGCCGAGACCGGTCAGCACGCACGCCAGCAGCGGGTCGGCCGCGGCCTCGCCGCACACCCCGACGGGCTTGCCCGCGACGATGCCGGCGCGGACGGTCATCGCCACCAATGCGAGGACGGCGGGTTGCCAGGGGTCGGTGAGGGTGGCCAGGTCGGCGGACATCCGGTCGGCGGCCATCGTGTACTGCGCGAGGTCGTTGGTGCCGATCGACAGGAAGTCGACGTGCTCGAGGATGCGGTCGGCCAGCAACGCGGCGGCCGGCACCTCGATCATGACGCCGGGGGTGAGGCCGCGGCTGCGCACCTGCTCGGCGAAGTTCTGCGCCTCCTGGGCAGTCGCGATCATCGGCGCCATCACCCACGGCTTCTGGCCGGTGCGCTCAGCGGCAGCGGCGATCGCGTCGAGCTGGTGAGCCAGCAGCCCGGGGTTGTTCTCCGCGATCCGGATGCCGCGCACCCCGAGCGCCGGGTTGGCTTCGTCCGGGTGGCCGGCGAACTTGAGCGGTTTGTCGGATCCGGCATCCAGCGTGCGGATGACGACCTTGTGCCCGGCGAACGCGTCGAGCACCTCGCCGTAGATCTCAGCCTGCTCGTCGACGGTGGGCTCGGCGTCGGTGTTGAGGAAGCACAGTTCGGTGCGGAACAATCCGACGCCCTCGGCCGGGGTCTCCCGCGCGGACCGCGCTGCGGCTCCGTCCTGGACGTTGGCCAGGACAGCGACCTGGTGACCGTCGGCCGTCGCACCCGGACCGGCCCACCCGGCGGCTGCGGCGGCCACTCGCGCGGCATCGTCGACGGCGGTGCGGGCCTCGTCGGCGTCGGGATTCACGGTCACGGTGCCGCGGGTCCCGTCGACCAGCACGGTCGTGCCGGCGGGCACGTCGTCCAGCCCGGTGACGGCGACCACGCACGGAATCCCCAACTGCCGCGCGATGATCGCGGTGTGGCTGGTGGGCCCACCCAGCGTGGTGGCCAGCGCGACGATCAGCGCGGGGTCCAGGCCGGCGGTGTCGGCGGGGGCGAGGTCTTCGGCGCACAGGACCGACGGCTTGTCGGGCAGCGGCACACCAGGCTCGGGCAGGCCGTTGAGCTCGGCGATCACACGGTCGCGGATGTCGCGCAGGTCGGTGACGCGCTCGGCCATCAAGCCGCCGAGCTTGGTGAACATGTCGACGAACTGGTCGATCGCCGCCGTGACCGCGCGGACGGCGGGCGCGCCGTCGTTGATGCGCTTCTCGGCTGCACCGAGCCAGCCGCGGTCCTGCGCGAGGGTGGCCGTCGCGGCGAGAACCTCCGAGGCGGCGCCGGTCGCGTGGGCGGCGCGATCCCGCAGTCGGGTGGCCACGGTGGCCGCGGCCGCACCGAAACGTTCCTTCTCGGCGGGCCGGTCTGCGTCCGCGATCTCGGGGAGAACGGACACGTCGACCTCGGGCAGCGTGCCCGGACGGATCACGGGCGCATAGGCCACCCCGGTCACGACGGGGACGCCGTGCAGGACGGCGCTGGATGCGGCCGATTCGGAGGCCTGTGAGCTAGACAGGGACATCGCAGTCATGTGAACCAGGTTACAGAAAACCGTTGACAAGTCAACACGTTCAAGAGTAAAACCAACCATATCAACAACCAATCGCACATATCCCCACACAAACGGAGCTCTATGTACCCCGAAGAGCGGCAGCAGGCCATCGCCTCGCTGGTCATGGCCAAGGGCCGCGCCTCGGTGACCGAGCTGGCCGCGGCCTACGACGTGACGACCGAGACGGTACGTCGCGATCTCGCGGTTCTCGACAAGGCGGGCGTCGTGCGGCGGGTGCACGGCGGCGCGGTGCCGGTGCGCGCACTGCACCTCGTCGAGCCCGGCGTCGGCGAGCGGGACGTCACCCGGTCCGAGCACAAGGATGCGATCGCCGCGGCAGCCGCCGAGTTCTTCCCGCTCAGCGGCGCTACCGTGCTCCTCGACGCAGGCACCACCACCATGCGCATCGCCGCGCACCTGCCGACCGACCGTGAACTCGTCGTCGTCACCAACTCCGTGCCGATCGCCGCGCGCCTGGCCACGATGCCGACGGTGTCGCTGCAGCTGCTGGGCGGACGGGTCCGCGGCGTCACCCAGGCCGCCGTCGGCGAGCAGACGCTGCGTGTGCTCGACACCCTGCGGGTGGACATCGCGTTCATCGGCTCCAACGCCATCAGCGTGCGCCACGGTTTGTCCACCCCGGACGGCGAGGAGGCCGCCGTCAAGCGCGCCATGGTGCAGTCCGCCAATTACGTTGTCGTCGCTGCGGATTCGTCGAAGGTGGGCCGGGAGGACTTCGTCAGTTTCGCGCCCATCACCAGCGTCGACACCCTCATCACCGACCCGGAGATCAGCGCCGCCGACCGGAGCGCGCTGACCGAGCAAGGCATCGAAATCGTCTGCGCAGGAGACCAACCGTGATCGTCACCGTGACCCCCAACCCCAGCATCGACCGCACGGCGTCGCTGCCCTCGCCCCTGACCCGGGGCGCGGTGCACCGCGTCACGTCCGTGACCGATCAGGCCGGCGGCAAGGGCGTCAACGTCGCCCGGGCCCTGACGCTGGCCGGCCTCGACGCGCTCGCCGTACTCCCGGCCAGCGCGAACGATCCGCTCATCACCGCGCTGCAGGCCGCCGCGGTGTCCTACCGCGTGGTGACCACGGCCGAGCCCGCCCGGACCAATCTGACGATCACCGAGCCCGACGGCACCACCACCAAGATCAACGAGCCGGGTGCGACGCTCGACGCGGCGACGGTGACCGCACTGACCGACGCGGTGCTGGCTGCCGCCGACGACGCCGACTGGGTCGTGCTGTCCGGCTCGCTGCCGCCGGGGATGCCGACGTCCTGGTACGGCGACGTGGTGGCGATGCTCGCCACGCGCCGGTGCCGGGTCGCCGTCGACACCTCCGACGCGCCGCTGGCCGCCCTCGTCGCATCGCTCGACCGAGGCGCGCCGGATCTGATCAAGCCCAACGCCGAGGAACTGGCCAGCGTCCTGGGCCTGTCCCCCGAAGCTCTCGAAGAGGCTGTCGCACAAGGAGATCCCGAGCCCGTCGTGGCCGCCGCGCACCAGCTCGTCGACCGCGGCGTCGGCGCGGTGCTCGCCACCCTGGGCGCCGAAGGTGCCGTGCTCGTCGACGGGAACGGCGCCTGGATGGCGACCCCGCCGCCGATCGTGCCGCGCAGCACCGTCGGCGCCGGCGACTCGTCGCTGGCCGGATACGTCCGCGCCGAGGTCGGTGGCGCGGTCTCCCCGCAGCGCCTCCAGATGGCCGTCGCCTACGGCAGTGCCGCCGCCGCCCTTCCCGGAACCACCCTGCCCTCGCCCGCCGAGATCGACCTGGCAGCCGTACACGTCGCGCCGATCTCCCCGATTCCCGCCACCCAGTAACAGCCGAAGACGAAAGTAGCTCTCATGACAAGCTCGACCACTTCATCACCGCCGATCATCACCACCGAGATGGTCCTCCTCGACACCGCCGTCGACGGTGACAAGCAGGCCGTCATCACCCGCATGGTGGGGGCACTGGCCGCGGCCGGCCGCACCGACGACGCCGACGGGCTCGTCGGCGCCGCCATGGCCCGCGAACAGCAGTCCGCCACCGGCCTGCCGGGCGGCATCGCGATCCCGCACTGCCGCTCCCCCTACGTCGACACCCCCACCATCGGGTTCGCCCGGCTCAGTCCCGCAGTCGATTTCGGTGCCCCCGACGGCCCGGCGGATCTGGCGTTCCTGATCGCCGCACCTGACTCCGGCGGCCAGGAGCACATGAAGCTGCTGTCCAGCCTGGCGCGGGCGCTGGTGCGCAAGGACTTCGTCGAGTCGCTGCGCAGCGCGTCGTCGGCCGACGAGGTCGTCGCCCTGGTCGACGGGGTGGTCAACCCGGCCCCTGCCGCCGCCGCTCCGGCCACCCCGGCCCCCGCCGCAGCTCCCGCCGAGAAGCCGGCCACCAAGACGCTGATCGCGATCACCGCCTGCCCCACCGGCATCGCCCACACCTACATGGCCGCCGACGCGCTGGCCGCCGCGGCCAAAGAGGCCGGGGTCACCATGGTCGTCGAGACGCAGGGCTCCTCCGGCAGCACCCCGGTACCCGCCGAGACCATCGCCAAGGCTGACGCCGTCATCTTCGCCACCGACGTGGGCGTCAAGGACCGCGGCCGCTTCGCCGGCAAGCCGGTGATCGCCTCGGGTGTGAAGCGCGCGATCAACGAGCCTGCCAAGATGGTCGCCGAAGCCGTTGCCGCAGCCGACAATCCGAACGCACCGCGCGTCGAGGGTACGGCGGGCGCAGGCGCGAGCTCCGCACCCAGCGGAAACGTCGGATGGGGCACCCGCACCCGGCAGATCCTGCTGACCGGTGTGAGCTACATGATCCCGTTCGTCGCCGCGGGCGGTCTGCTGATCGCGCTCGGCTTCCTGTTCGCGGGCTACGAGATCGCGAACAAGCCCGAGGGGGCGACGCAGTCGCTGGGCAACATCATCGCCCTCAACAACTCGCTGACCAACCTGCCCAGCGGCGGCTTCACCCAGTATCTGGGCGCCATCCTGTTCAGCCTCGGCGGCCTGGCGTTCAGCTTCCTGGTCCCCGCACTGGCCGGCTACATCTCCTTCGCCATCGCCGACCGACCCGGCATCGCACCCGGCTTCACCGCCGGCGCGCTCGCCGTCTTCGTCGGCGGCGGATTCATCGGCGGTATCGTCGGCGGCGTCATCGCCGGTTTCGCCGCGCTGTGGATCAGCAATCTCAAAGTGCCGCAATGGTTCCGCGGGCTCATGCCGGTGGTCATCACACCGCTGGGCGCCTCCCTGGTGGTCGGCCTCATCATGTTCTTCCTGGTCGGTCGTCCGCTGGCGCTGATCAACACCGGCCTGACCAACTGGCTGAGCAGCCTGTCCGGCACCTCGGCCATCCTGCTCGGCGTGATCCTCGGCCTGATGATGTGCTTCGACCTGGGCGGACCCGTCAACAAGGCTGCCTACGCATTCGCCACCGCCGGACTGGCCGCCTCGACCACCGCGTCGATCCAGATCATGGCCGCTGTGATGGCCGCCGGTATGGTTCCGCCGCTGGCGATGGCGCTGGCCACCACGGTGCGCCCCGGCCTGTTCAGCGAGCCCGAGCGTGAGAACGGCCGTGCCGCATGGCTTCTCGGCGCCTCGTTCATCTCCGAAGGCGCGATCCCGTTCGCCGCGGCCGACCCGCTGCGCGTCATCCCCTCAATGATGTTCGGCGGTGCGATCACCGGCGCGCTGTCGATGGCCTTCGGCGCGACGTCGCGGGCCCCGCACGGCGGCATCTTCGTGCTGTTCGCGATCGACAACAAGCTGGGCTTCGTGATCGCCCTGCTCGCCGGTACCGTCGCTGCCGCGGTGGCCGTGGTCGCCGCCAAGCAGTTCATCAAGCCCGGCGCCAAGAAGGCCGAGCGCGAGCTCGTGGCCGCCTGATCCCTGACCGATCCCGTCACCACCCATCGAAAGAGGAGAGTTCATGCCCACCAAGACCGTCATCGTCGGCTCGTCCATCGGACTGCACGCCCGGCCCGCCGCGATCATCGCCGAGGCCGTGGTCAACGCCGGTGTACCCGTCACGCTCTCGGTCGACGGCGGTGAGCCGGTGGATGCCGGCTCGGCGCTGATGATCATGACGCTGGGCGCGGGCAACGGTGCGCAGGTCACCGTGGCCTCCGACGACGAAGCCGCGGTGAACACGATCGCCGAGCTGGTGCAGAAGGATCTCGACGCCTAGGGCACCCGAAGAAAGCGGAACGACCTCCCTCCGCGGGCCCTTAGGCTTGCCCATGTGCCCGCACCGAAGACGTCTGACGTGACCTTTTGCGCCGCGATCGAGGCGGCGCTATGTTTGCTGACGTCGGTGCGGGCGGTGCCCGTCGGTCAACGTCGAGCGGGGGGAGTCCAGTAGTGCGGCGACTGGCTTCCCTGTTTGCTGCTCTGATGCTCGTCGTTCTGCTGGCACCGCCGACAGCGAGCGCGATCGAGCCACCGGTCATCGATCCGGCTGCAATCCCGCCTGATGAGACCGGTCCGGATCAGCCGATGGAGCAGCGTCGGGTGTGTGCCGCCCCGACGGTGTTCCCGAACTCCAACTTCGCTGACCGACCCTGGGCCAATGACTATCTGCGGTTGGCCGACGCGCAACGGTTCGCCACGGGGGCCGGCATAACTGTTGCTGTGATCGACACGGGGGTCAACGGGTCGCCGCGCGTCCCCGCCGAACCGGGCGGGGACTTCGTCGACCAGGCCGGCAACGGCATGTCGGACTGTGACGCGCACGGCACCCTGACCGCCGCGGTGATCGCGGGGCGGCCCGCCCCCACCGACGCCTTCGTCGGCGTCGCGCCCGACGCCCGGATCCTGTCGCTGCGCCAGACCTCCGACAGCTTCCAGCCGGTGGGGACGCGCACCGATCCCAACGACCCCAATTCGACCCAGACCGCGGGGTCGTTGCGCAGCCTCGCCCGCGCGATCGTGCATGCGGCCAACCTGGGCGCGCAGGTGATCAACATCAGCGAGGCGGCCTGCTACAAGGTGACCCGCCCGATCAACGAGAGCGTCGTCGGCGCGGCGGTGAACTACGCGGTCAACGTCAAGAACGCGGTGATCGTCGTCGCCGCCGGCAACACGGGCTCTGAGTGCACCCAGAATCCGCCGCCGGATGCCGCGGTGCCCGCCGATCCGCGCGGCTGGGCCAACGTGCAGACGATCGTGTCCCCGGCGTGGTACTCGCCGCTGGTACTGACCGTCGGCAGCATCGGCCCCAACGGAGCGCCCAGCGGGTTCTCCATGCAGGGGCCGTGGGTCGGGGCCGCGGCGCCCGGCGAGAATCTGGTGGCGCTCGGCTACGACGGCAATCCGGTCAACGCTCTGCAGGGGGAGGACGGACCCATCCCGATCGCCGGCACGTCGTTCTCGGCCGCCTATGTGTCGGGGTTGGCAGCGCTTGTGCGGCAACGCTTCCCGGAGCTCACCGCGGCCCAGGTCATGAACCGCATCACCGCAACGGCCCGCCATCCCGGCGGAGGGGCGGACAACGTCGTCGGCGCCGGTGTGGTCGATCCGGTCGCGGCGCTGACTTGGGACGTGCCGCCCGGACCGGCCACGATCCCGTACCAGATCAAGGCCATTCCGCCTCCGGTGTACGTGCCCCCACCCGACCGGAGCCCGATCACGTGGGTCGTGATCGTCGCTGCGAGCGTGGCCGCGGCGCTGGGTATCGGCGCGATGGCACGGCGGGCGTTGAGGCGCCGATGAGCAGGGTGTTGTCCGTGTTCGGGGTGCGGTTCACCACCGGGCACGCGCTGTGGGCGGCGGTGCTGATCCCCGCCTGCCTGCTGCTGTTCGCCCAGATGCATCTGATGTGGCTGGGCATCACGCTGTCGGTGCTGATCGGCATCGGCGCGATACTCACCCTGCGCGGCCGCCGCGTGACCGGTTGGATCGCAGCGCTTTTCGCCTGGCGGCGCCGGCACCGCCAGCCTCCCCCGGCCCCGTCGGAACCGGCGGTCGGAGCGACCGTCATCCCCGGTGACCATGTCGCGCTGCGGTGGCAGGGCGACTACGTGGTCTCGGTCATCGAGTTGGTGCCCCGCCCGTTCACGCCGACGGTGATCGTCAACGGCGCGGCGTTCACCGACGACGTGGTCGACACCCGCACGATCGAGGAGCTGTTGGCGGCCTACTGCCCCGATCTGGAGGCCGATGTGGTGTCGGCCGGGTACCGGGTCGGGCGGACGGCGCCGGCCGCCCTCGTCGCGCTCTACGACCAGGTGGTCGGGCCCTATCCGGCGCCGGCGAATCGCCGGACGTGGATCGTGTTGCGCGCCGATCCGGAGAAGACGCGGAAGGCAGCGCTGCGGCGCGATACCGGGGTGGCCGGGCTGGCCCAGTACCTGATGGCGTCCACCACGCGGATCGCCGATCATCTGGCCAGCAAGGGCGTCGACGCCCGCCCGGCCCGCAGCTTCGACGACTTCGACCGCGCCACCGAGATCAGCTTCGAGCGGGAAACGTGGTCGATGATCAAGGGGCGCAGCACGTTCACCGCCGCGTACAGCGCACCGGGTGGCCCCGACGTGTGGTGGTCGGCCCGGGCCGACCACACGCTGACCCGGGTGCGCATCGCCCCCGGTGTCGCGCCGACGACGACGGTGCTGCTGACCACGCTGGCGAATCCGTCCACTCCACGCGGCTTTGCGTGTCTGTTCGGCGGCCAGCGCGCAGCCCTGCTGGGGGAGAGCCCGGTCAGCGACCGGCACTACGAGCTGCCGATCGGATCGGCCGGCATCCTCGTCGGCGAGACCGCGGATCGCTATCCGGTGTACATGCCGTTCGACGACGTCGACGTCAGCATCAACCTCGGCGACGCGCGGCTGTTCACGCAGTTCGTGGTCCGGTCGGCCGCGGCCGGGGCCGTCGTCACGCTCAGCCCGCAGTTCGAAGAGTTCGCGGGCTATGTCAACGCACGCATCGGGCAGGTCGCCAAGGTGGCATGGCCGACTGCGACGACATATCTGGGACCGCATCCGGGGGTGGGCCGAGTCATGTTGCGCAGCACGTTCATCGCCACACCACGGCACAAGCAGCTGCCGATTCGGCTGATCAACCCGCGGGAAGAGAGCCGGTACCAGACGGTGCTGGAGGGAGAACGCGCATGAGTGACGAAGTGCGGGTCCAACCGTCGGATCTGACGGCCAAGGCCAATCAGATCCGCGGTCTGACGTTTGCATCGGCGCAGGCGCAACCGCCGTTGATCTCCGCCGATGCGCTGATCATCGCCAGCGTCGCGGTGACCAACATCGCGCAGAACGCCGAAAACCTCTGGGCCTACCAGGAATACGGCCGTATCGAGGGACAGCGTCTCGCTCAGACGCTCGACAACGTGGCGGCTGCCTACACCCAGATCGACCAGCAGTCGGGTGAAGGTATCGGATCGACGTTCGACGTCCCCGGCGGTGCACCCGGCGGTCCGGTGATGCCGAAGACTCCGGACATCCCCGCGCCGCCCCGCCCGCCGAAGATGCCGATCCCGAAGGGGCAGTTGGCATCCGAGCAGGGCTTCATGGATCCGCAGTCGGCGCAGGCGGCCCTCGACGCCGGTGACGACGGCGCGTCGCTGCGGGCTGCCGCGACGATGTGGCGGGCGAACGCCGATTCGCTGGCCGCGTCGGCGCAGGAGTTCGAGGTCAACTCCATGGACTGGGAAGGCCAGGCCGCGGACGCGGCGTACGCGAAGTTCAACGCCTACCGCGACTGGCTGATCTCGCTGTCGGGAGCCTGGAAGCGCCTGGCCGATGAGGCCGACGTGGCGGCAAAGGCGCACAGCAAGGCCAAGAGCGATCACGAGCCGATCGCGCAGCGCTACCGCGAGTTGTCGCAGCAGGTGCTGGCCAACCCGATCGGCTCTCCAGGGTTCGCCGATGCGATGAACAAGATCGCCGAGGAGCAGAAGAAGTCCGAGGAGCTGCGCAACACCTACGCGCGCGAGGCTGTGGTCAACCAGGTCGAGGCCGACGAACCGCCGGCACCGGTGGTGTCGGGCATGCCGGTCACCGCCGAGGATCATCGTCGGGCCCGGCCATATCGCGAGGGCGAGCAGACGGGCGGTGGCGGCGGTGGCGGCCAGCAGGCACCCGGCGGCGGATCGGGTGGTGGGGCGCCGCAGGAGGCGCCGGTGTCTCCGATGTCGGCCGGGGATCCGGCCTCACAGGCGGCGCAAGCGGCGCAGCAGGCAGGTCAGCAAGCGGGTCAGGGTGGCGGCGCCCCGAGTGGCGGGTCGCCCGGTGGTGGACAACCGGGTGGCGGCCAACCGGGCGGCGGCGCACCTGGCGGCGGCATGCCGGGTCTCGGCAAGGGCGATCCGACGTCGCCCAATGATCCCAAGCTGCGGCCAGCCGCGGCGCGCGGCGGAGGCGGCGCGGGCGGGGGCAGCGGCGGTGGAGGTGGCGGCGTTCCCGGCGTCCCGTTGCAGCCGGCGGTGGGTGCTGAGACGGTGGCGCCGACGCCCTACGCAGCGGCGGCGGGACCAGCGGCCGGTGCTGCAGGTGCGGCCGCCGGTGGTGCGGCGGCCGGAGGCGGCATGGGTGGTGGCATGGCGCCGATGCACGGTGCCCACGGGGCCGGCGGGAGCGGGGAGAAGAAGCGCAACCCGCAGCTGTCGCAGGACGAGGAGATCTACACCGAGGAGCGCCCGCACACCGAACCGGTGATCGGGCTGCAGCCGCGTCGGCGGCCGGGCTCTGATGGCACGAGGAAGGAGTCCTAGTGAGCGAGGACATGCACCCTGAGGTGGAAGCGGTTCTGCGCCAAGCACGTCGGCTGCAATCGTTGATGGACGAACAGCTCGACAAGATGGCCAGCGAATCGTTCACCGCGGCGGACGAGACCGAGACTGTCGAGGTGACGCTGAACGGCCATCACTGGTTGCAGGACGTCTACATCCAGGACGGTCTGCTGCGGCTGGGAGCCGAGACGGTCGAGGGCCGGGTCAACGAGGCGCTGCAGAAGGCGTCGGCGGACGCGGCGGCGTCGATCGACGCGGACCGAGAGCGCATCGATGCGGTGGTCGCGGAGATCACCGCGGAGATGACGCAGGAGTAGGTCTGCGCTGAGAGATGTCGAGAAATCGGTGCCAGGGGGCACCTCGGGTGTCTCGTAAGCTGGATTGGTCACACCCTGGCGATAGCCGTCGCTGAAACGCGTTGACTGGGAGGTTGGGATGTTGCGGCAGGAACCGGAGCGGTCTGCATGACGATGCCGCCGTCCGGCCAATGGCCGCCGCCACCGCAGGGGCCGCCTCCTCAGTGGGGCCCGCTGCCCCCGCCATCACCGAAGGGCGGCAAAACAACGAAGTGGGTTCTTGGCGGACTTGCCATTCTAGTAGTCGTAGTCGTCACGGCAGTAACAACCTTGCTGGTGACCCGGGAAGGCCCAGATGATCGATCGAATTCCCCGGGCGTGTCCGTTGGTTCCGGTCCTACCGCTGCCAGCGGCGACCCGTCACGCCAACAGATTTCCTTGATAACGGCCGAGCCAACCTGCGCCGCTTGGGATCCCATCAATAACTCTCTCGCGGCAGCGGAGGATAACGGCTGGAAGCAACGCGATCCGTCTGTACCTGTAAGCGCGTGGAGGGAAGACCAGCTTGCTCAGTACCGCGCCGTTGCCGCTGCGATGAAGGCTGCGGCGGACCAGACTGAGCCGCTCGCGAACCACACTCCAAATAAAGTTGTTGAAACGCTCTACGAACAATTCATTGCCTATGCGCGTGCATACGCAAAGGCAATCACGTTGTACGAACCGATTGATGACCATCTTGCTAGAGTCACCGTGGGACTCACCCTGGCGATCAGCTCAATCTGCAACGCTATAGCGTTCGGTTCAGCGGATTCTAGAGCGTCAATTCAACCACCGCCGACGGGTACGCAGGAAAAGGCTCCTGGCACAGGAGTCAATGCGTCGAGCAGATTCTTGACACAGCCGAACGCAGTCTGTCCCGATATCGCTGGGCTAATAGCTGACCTATCTGCCCAGACAGTCGACTGGCTAGCCACAGACCCAAATGTCCCAGCCTCAACGTGGGATATACAGCAGAGGTCGGTCAACGAAGAAGTAGTTCCGGTCATGAACACCTTTGCGGACCGAATTGCGCAAATAGGTAAGCGCAGCGGTAACGCGGTTATCGAAAGCTTTTCTCTACTCGCCGCTCAATACCGGAGAACTTTCGCAGCTGCGTTACCGACCTACGTGCCAGCTGATAACTACCTTAATGAGGTGGCCACCGGTGTTGCGGGTGCTCTCAATGAGGCCTGCCTCGCGGTGGGTGGCTGACTATGACCGTCGCGCGGCCCACGAGCGAACACGGACCCGCCATCACTGCGTTCCCAGCTTGGCCAGAGATTGACGAGGACTCCCTTCGAACACGCGCCACGACGTGGACGCGCATTCTTCAAGACGAGACCCGCGCGTTGACTGGTTGGCAGGACCTATCAAGACATATCTTCGGCACCCCACTCTGGTCAGGGAGCGGCGCAAACGCCGCTGGTTCTGCCGTTTCACGAACGATAAGCCAGCTGACCGTGCTTCAGGGTCAGCTTGTGGGTGCGATAACTTGGCAGAATTATGCGGCTGCGATCGTCGCGGCGGTGAAAGAACAGATCGTGGATATTGTTGCTGCGGCTGAAGCAGCCATTCAAATCATTAGGGATATGCCTTTCGATAGTGAGTCAGAAAGACAACAGGCGATCGACACGGTAGTGCGAGAGGCCCATGACGCCTGCAAAACTCTCGTCAGCTCCAGTGAGGGGCAAATCGTCGCCTTCAAGGATTGGAAACCTCCGGCGGATTCGCTATCTAATCTCCTCAAACAGCCGGTCGATCCTATGAACAGGAATCCGAGCGAGGCGCCATCCACAAACCCGCCGATCACACGTACTGGCTATTCCATGCCCAGCGGGAGCAATCAAAAGCCAAATGTAGGGAACCTCCTGAACAGTCGCGGAGGTCAAGCCCCCAACTCAGGAAATTCAGAAACCGTACAGCGTAATCCCGCAAATGCAGCCGCAACCGCGCCTACACCGAATGCTCCCGGATCGCCGCCCTCTGACCCGGGTGCAGCTGGACCTAGCCCTGCAACGGCTTCACCCGGTTCGGCGCTGGCTGGTGGCGCTGGCTCGTCGGGGACGGGGGGCGGGACGAGCCCATCCTCTGTTTCACCGCAAGCCGGGTCAAGTAGCTCACCAGGACTTAGCCAATCGGGCACGGCATCCAGCCCCACGGGAACAGCCCAACCCAGCGCCGCCAATGGCACAGCCGCGTCGAATACAAACACAGCTGCTGGTGGAACCGCCAACTCGAATAGTGCAAACGCCGCTAAACCATCTCCCGTCCAGCCGCTGGCAAGCCAGGCACCTGCCCCGCTCTCCTCCCCCCCGCCCGCAGCGTCTCCCGCACCCACTCAGGCCCCGGTCAATCAAGCCGCATCTGCGGCACCCCCCGCAGGCGGCTCGGCGGGCGGGGCATCCGGTGGTGCCATGGGCGGCGGCTCGGCCGGAGCCGCACCGGTGGCGTCCGCCCCGAGCGGCGCGCCCGCATCGCCCCCGCCAGTGCCGCTCGGCCCTCCCACCACGCCAGCACCGCCGGCGCCTCCCGCGCCCGGCACTGCTCCCGCTGCCACCGGCGGCCCGGGTGTTGCTCCCATGTCCGCGGCCACCGCAGCCAACGCCGCGGCGGCGCCAGCACCCGTCCCCGTGTCCGCAAGCCGTGCCGAACGCGACGCCATCGCGGCAGCCACCACCGCAGGAGCATTGCGCCGCAAGGCAACTGGGCACGATCCGTTGCAACGAGCCCGCCACATCGCGGCCGCGCTCAACGTCGGCGTCATGGACTTCGGCTTCTTCTGGGTCACCGGCGTCACGATGGACGGCACGATCGTCGTCGCCAACAGCTACGGCCTCGGATACATCCCCGACGGGGTCCACCTGCCCGACACCGTGAAGATGGCGTCGGCCGACGAATCGATTCCCCTGTCCGAGCGCGCCACCTGGGCGACCTACCCCATCCTCGCCATTCAGCGCTGGGCGCAGCACCACGACAAGAAGCTGCGTGCCGTGGTCGCAACCGAAGAGCAGTTCGCCACCTTCGATCCCGGCGTCGCCAAAGTCATCCTCACCGCTGACGACATGCCCGACAGCGGAAAGATGCAGGGCCGCAGCCGGTTAGATGTGATCGCACCCGCCGCCGCACAGCAACTCAACGCCGTCAGCGACAACGGGCTCAACGAACTACTGCCACCCGCCCCGGCCGATCAAGACCCTCCCGCCGACGAGACCGCCAAGCTGTGGTTCGAGGTCGCCAAGCCGCTCATGAGCACCAGCCCACAACGCGGCGTGGCTCATCTCCAAGCCTTCATCACCTATGCCGAGCACGCTCAGGTCCATGCATTGCACCGAGCCCACACAGCCACCGATGCAGAATCTCAGCGGACCGCGATCGCGGACTGGGTCTACTGGCAGCACCTCGGGGTGATGATCGGCGACGCAGTCAACGCCACCGCGACCGTCTGATCAGCCGCCGGGTGTCGGCATCGGAACCCCGGCGATCTTGTTGCCCGACGCCTGATCGGTTCCTTCGTACTTGTCAGCAGCCGACGTGAGGTTCTCGCCGTAGGTGCGAGCAGCGCTGGTGATCGTGATCATCTGCTGCGCCACCGACTCTTTCGCAGTCAAGCACGCGCCGGCAGTCTTCAGGCCAGGCACTGCCGCAGCAGCGTCGGCCAACGGTGTGCCCGGGTCGAGCGCCGCGAGCTTGTCGGCAACTCCCGTGAACGTCGACCCCGCAGAGCGCAATTCGCCTGGATTGACCTGCAGCGAGCCGGTCACAGGTTGATCCGATCATCCGCTGCACGGTGCCGTCCGGGCGCGTCTTCCTCTGCCTTGTCCTTTGGTTCTGTCTCCGGCGCTCGCTCGGCACTCGGATCGCTCCCGGCTGCGCCGTCCGTCGTCTCCTGCGCCGGCTCGGCCTGCGGTACGTCCAGGCCCGACGCACTGCCCGATTCGCCGCCGGCGCTACCGGTTTGTCCTCCGGCGCCACCGAACTGGCCGACCATCTGTTGCACCTGCTGCCCCACCTGTTGGACCCCCTGCATGACGCCTTGTGGTGCCTGCTGCACGGCGCTCATCACCTGCATCGGCATCTGAGACATCTGCGACGCCATCTGCATCGGCATGCTCATCATCTGGCTCATGCCACCGCCCGCCGAGCCCGCCGATCCTGCGGCTCCGGCCGCCGAACCCGCGGCTCCACCAGCCGACCCAGCGGCGCCAGCACCCGTTCCCGCGACGTCCTGCATCTCGGCATCGATGGCACCGCCGATCCGCTGATCGGCGGCCGTGTAGGCGTTGGCAGCGTTCTTGACACTGCTCGCGGTCTGCGTCGCTTGAGCTTTCACCGCCGGCAACTGCTCGTAGATCGGCCCCTCGACAGCAGGGATCTGTCCGATGATCGTCGTTGACAACGGATCGGTCCCCACCGGCATGAAAGGCTCCGGCGCCGCCGGCAATTCGCTGGCGGCCGCCGACAATGCGCCACCAGCAGCTGCTAGCGCATCCGGATCGACCGTCAGCGGAGCGGGATTGGTCACCAGAACCTCCTAGAACCGCAGATTTCGCAGCAAGTCATACACGCCAGCTATCCAGAGCAGCATCGGGATCACCGCGGCGATCGTCGCGCCGTCGACGAGCTCGAGGATGCGCTTGGTCACCGGCGATACGCGCCGCACGCCGTCCGTCGCGCCGATCGTGATCACCGCGACGACGGCCACCGCGGTGTAGATCGCCAGCACCAGCCAGGCCTGCTCGGGATACCAGAGGCACAGGCGCACCGCCACACCCGTCGGGATCACCACTGCGGCGGCCATCAGCGCCCAGGCGCACCACCGGTCGGCGTACAGCCGGGAGCGGAACCCACATAGCACCGTCACCAATGCCGCCACGATCAGGCTGTGCAAGAAGAAGTGGCCTTGCACCACAACGGCAATCGAGCCAACCGCGAGGATCGACGCGCCGGCAGTGAGGAAACCGATCAGCAGTCGCTTGGCCAGCCGGCTGCGCTCGGTGAGCCGCGCCGCGGAATCCGGCACCGATGCGATGATCGCCTGCCATGTCTCCGACTCCTCCGACGTGTCGTCGGTCGTCACCGGGTCCAGCAGCTCGTCGTTGGCCACAGTCTCGCCGGGCGCCGGGATCGGCGGCAGCGCGATCCGAGCCACGGCCACAGTCAGTTTGGCGGCGTTGGTCACGACGAAGAGCCCGAACGCGATCGCACCCGCGGGGACCCAGTCCTGCCACCCGTAGCCGAACGCAACCGCGGCGAACGTCACGGCCGTCGCGACCACCGCCAGAAACGCGGCGATCTCTGCCCGTCGCCGCGGACCTCCGCGGGTGGCGAGCACCATCAGCAACAGCAGGGCACCAGCACCCGCGATCTGTGGTGAGCCCAACGATTCGACGCCACGAGGCAACGGAACCGCCAGGGCCACTCCCCCGCCGAGCGTCAGCAGTGACGACACCAGCAGGCTCTCCGCCATATCGAGGCTGCCGTAACGGGTTTGCGCGAGCCAGCTGCCACCCATCAGTGCCACACCGAGCACACCCAGCGAGACCGGCCACCACCAGTCCCGACCCGTGGACGTCCACGACAGGATCGAGACTGCGGTGATCACCAGTGCGGCGAGCGGAAGCATCAACCCGACGAAGCGGTACAGCGCGGTCCGGTTGAACTCCGGCGTCTCGTCGAGCACCGCTATCGCGTCGATGACGTCCTCGACGAGCGGCCGGTACCGTTCGGTGCGGCTGACCGACACCACCGTCAGCAGCGAGCCGTCGACCACACCGGCATCGTCGAGCGACTCGTTCAGCTTGATCGGCGGAGCGCCTGGACGCGCGAACGACCACACCCCTTGCGCCTTGAAGTCGAAGCCCGCCAATAATTCCGGCGGGGTGTCCTCCAGGATGTCGGCGAGCACGTTCACGGTCTCGTCGACGTAGCTCTCGATCGGCGCCGCCGACGGCAGCACCAGGTCGGTCATGCGACGGCCCGTCAGAATCGTGACGCGCGTCGTCGCCGGGCGCCCGGGGGCGACACTCGACGACGACGTAGGTGTGGCCGTCGCGGTCAACGCCGCTCGAGTCTGTCGAAGTCGTCAGAGAGCGCTGCGGCCAGTTCGACCACGCGGCGGCGGAAGTCCTTGCCCAGCAAGTCGAGCTGGATCTCAGTGCCTGCCGCGATGTGCTTGTCCCACGGCAGCACGATGACTCGGCCGGGTGCCACGTGCCGCTCGAACTGCTGCACCAGATCGTCGACATCGATGTTCGGCTTGCCGGGCACGACATGGTTGATCACCACGCAGGACCGACCGAGCAGATCCTGATAACCGTTCTGGCGCAGCCAGTCCATCGTGATCGCGGCCTGCCGCGCACCGTCGATCGACGCGCTCGCCACGATGACCAGACCCGACACCGTGGAGAGCACGCCACGTGCTCCCGGCTGGAACAGCCCGGCACCGCAGTCCGCGAGAACGAGGTTGTAGTACCGCGACACCACTTCGGTGGCTGCGCGCCAGTCCTCGTCGTTGAACTCACGGCGCGCGGCGCTGTACTCCTCGGAGGACAACACTTCGAGGTTCGCGCTGTTCATGCTGGTGTAGGCGCGGATGTCGTTGTAGCGGTGAAGTTCCTTGTCGCTCAACAAGTCCGAGATTGTTGCGGCAGACTGGCGCCCGGCTCGGTCGGCGAGATTTCCGCCGTCGGGGTCGGCGTCGATCGCCAGGATGCGATCGCCACGGATGGAGCTTAGGGACGAACCCAGCGCCACCGTCACCGCGGTCTTGCCGACGCCGCCCTTGAGGCCGAAGATTCCGATCTGATAGGAGTCGCGGGCGTTGCGCCGGATCCGGTTGTGCAGATCCATCTCGTAGAGCTCGTCAGGGGACAGCCCGAGGTTGATGCGGGTCAGCAGGTAGATCCAGTGCCGCCAGCCGCGCTGCGACGGCATCTTGACCGCGGACCGGACACCGACATGGGAGAGCGCGTCGATGGCGCGATGGTTACCCATCGAGGCGGCCGAGGTCGGCGCGGATTGCACGACGGGTCGACGGTCGACCTCGACGTCGGCGAAGTGTTGTGTGGGTGCCGGCGCGGGGGTCGGGCGGGGTGCGGGCGTTGACGCGTGCCGCGGCTGCTCGTGGCGGGCGCCGGCCGGGGCCTGCGGGGCACGCATCATGCCGTTGCTCGGCAGCTGCTGGGGTGCCGTGACCGGCAGCGGCGGCATCTGGCTGGTGACTTCAGCCTGCCGCGGCGGCGGTGCGGCCTGCGTCCGCGGGGTGGCGGCCGGCATCGCCGGCGGGGTCACCGAATCCCGGCCCGCAGGCGGGGTGTCGCGATCGGGCTCGTCCTCGACCGTCCGTACAGCATCCGGTGAACCGAAGAGCCGGTCATAGTCGGCGGACATGTGTGCCTCTCAGGGGGTTGGGGAGTGGAGAGTATGCGGTGGGCGTCCGTGCGGTCGAAACGCGCGACGGGCGCCCACCGGCATCCTCGTTCAGATGTGAAACGTGCTTTCGACACCCTTTTCGGTGGAACCCATGTCGTGGCCGGCATTGGCCACGGCATGACCGAGGTTCTGCAGAGCCTGATTGAGCTCCTCGGAATTCTGGTTCCAGCGCTGCTGGACGGCCTGGTACGAATCCGAACCGGTGCCGACCCACGCTGCCTGCAGCGAATTCAGCGCGCTCTGGCCCTCGGACAGCAGCCCGTTGACGCGGCCGACCGCGCCATGGACATCCGCAGCATCATTCTCGATGCCGGCGAAGTTGTAGGAAATGGGTCCGCTCATTGTTGTCTCCTTGAGTGTTTCGATCGTCCGATGGTGGCGCTCAGTGGCCGAGCACGTTGCCCATCGCGTGAGTCAGGCTGGACGAGTTGTCCGCGTCGGTGCTGTCGTACTGCAAGCCGCTCTGCTGAATGTTGTGCGAGATATCGGAGAGCAACCGAGTCTGCTGGTCGGCGGCCTCGTGGTAGCGCGTCAACGCTGCCTGCAGGGCGATGCCCGCCTGCGGGCTGTCGAGGTTTGCCTTCGCGGACGCGGCGATCGTCTCAACATGAGCGCGGACGGCCTGGAGTTCGCCGGAGATCCGGTCGAACGTAGCCGCTCCCGCACTTAATGCAGCAACATCTGCCTCAAGTGCCATGTCCCTACCTTCCCTCTCTTACCGTTCCCGGTTTACTGTGTTCCCGCCGCTCCGGCGGGCTCCCCGACCCTGGTGGCCGGCAAGTCTGTGGTGGTGGACGACCTACCAGTCGTCCGTGTCGTCCTCGTCGAGGTCGTAGTCCAAAAGCGCGGGCGCGGTCAGCGAAGACCGGTGGCCTCCCCCGCCCCCCTGGCCGCGGTGGCCCGCCATTCCCATCGGGCCGCCACCGGCACCGCTGCCCTGACCAACCGGAGCCAGCCCGGCCGCGGCGCCTCCCGCCGCCGCGCCGACTGCTACCGCGGACAGGTTGGGCTGGAGTTCCTTGCCGACCAGGTTCGACATCAACGGCGTCCGTGCCGAGGTCCCGCCGGCGCCGGGCAGTGACGCGGCGCGAACCAAACCCGCCCCGGCCGCCGGTCCGTTGCCGCCGATCGCCGGATGATTGGAAAACGGTGTGGCCCCCAGCATTCCGACCTGGGCACCTTTGTCGCCGCCCATACCCATCTGCCCGAACAGCGACGACATCTGCTGCAACGGCTGCGTGAGCTGTTGGAATGGCTGCGTCACGCCCTGCATCAGCTGCTGCGGCGCCTGCGCCAGCGTCGACCCCACCTGGGAGGCCATCTGCATCGCCATCTGCGGGCCCTGCTGCATCAGCTGACCCTGCTCGGCCGGCGACTTCGCCTGCTGCGCGGCCTGATTGGCTGCACCCTCGAAGTGTCCTGCCTTCTGGCCCGCCTCGTCGATCTTGCCGCTCGCGCTGACTTTCGCGATCGTGGCGTCACGCGCTACCGCGCTGGCCATCCCCGGCGCCGCACCGGTCAGGCCCGTCGCCAGCGCCGCCTCGGCGCCACCGGGCACCACGATCGGCTTCGGCGGTGTGATCGGCTCGAACGTCGCGTTGGTCACGGTCTCGGCCTGGTAGGTGCTCATCACCGTGGCCGCCAGATCCCACATGCGGATGTAGTCGGCTTCGTTCATCCCGATCGGCACCGTGTTGACGCCGAGGAAGTTCGTCGACTCCAGCACGCCGTGCGTGATGTGGTTCAACTCGATCTCGGTGAGCTGTGGGGTCGCGGCGAAGGCCGTTGTGTAGGCGCTTGCTTGCGCCGACGCCTGCAGGGCCCTCTTCTGGGCCTGCAGCGCCAGCATCCGCAACCAGATCACCATCGGCATCGCCGCGCTGATCGCCCGGTCGGCGCCGGTGCCCTGCCAGTTCTGCGCCAGCGAAGCCAGGCTGGCCGCCAATTCGTCGGCTTGGGTCTCCAGCGAGATCGCCAACGCTTCCCACCCCGCGGCAGCCTGCAGCATCGGCGCGGGGCCGGCCCCGGCCTGCAGACGAGCCGTGTTCACCTCCGGGGGGAACGCTCCCCACACAGGCGGAATGAGAATCGGTGGCGCAGCCATTGCTCAACCAGACGTCGTGGTTCGTCGATCAGATCAGGGTGGCGCCGTTGGCGGCGTCGACCGCGTCATAGACGCCGGCCAGTTCGATGACCGTGGCGCCGGCGCGAGCGATCTCCTCCTGCGCGAGAGCGTTGATGCCGAGCGTCTGCACACCCTCGGCCATGAAAGCCGCCATGGCGTGCACAGACACCTCGTCGACACCGGCGGGAGCCAGCGCGGAGACCTCGGTGGTGGCCGCGGTTCCGGTCGCCAGACCACGTGCACCGCTGGCGGTGACCTGGCCGCCGACTCCGATGGCGCCTGGATCGTGATTCAGTGGTTGCATTTGCTAGCTCCTCGCTCCTGCTCGCATCTACACGGGTTTTTTTACTGTTGTCCAGGGAATAACCCGCTCTGCGCTGAGCTGAATCCCCGACCCGGTCGCCGCTCCCGCGTGGTCTGCGTTTGCTGGACGACCGCAGTAATCATGTTAACCGCCCTCGCGGGGTGCTCCGAACACTTCTTCTGCGGGGGGATCGACGTAGGCGGCCTGGATGACTTCCTTGGCATCCGGCGTAACGAAAAATGCCTGGCCAGGGGGTCTCTTCTTGACCACGATCTCGCGGGACGGGAAGTCCTGCTTCTCTCCCGAAAGGAACATCGTGGGGGTTCCGGCGCCGTACGCGGTGCCGACGAACTTGTCCATCGTGGCCCGGTGCGCCTGGCTCATCTGACAGGTGACCACGATGTGCAGACCGATGTCCGCGGCGGCGGGCAGCAGCGGTGCCAGCGGGACCATCGGCGACATCATCCCGCCGGCGGCGACGATCATGTGCCAGTCGTCGACGAGCAACACCACGTCCGGGCCCGTCCACCAGGACCGCTGACGCAGCTGCGCCGGCGTCACGTCGGCGGGCGGCAACCGCTTCGTCAGATTGGCCGCCAGCGCCTTCACCGACTCCACCAGACTGTCGTGGTTGCGGTTGATCCCGCCGGCCGGCAGCAAATGGCTCTCCGGCACCGCCTCGAGCAGCGCCGACCGGTAGTCGGCGATCATGAACCGCACCTGTTGGGGGCTGTTGCGGGCACAGATCGCCTGCGCGATCGCGGTGGCGATCGTGGTCTTGCCGGACTTCGGGGCGCCGAAGATCAGCTGGTGCGGGGTGTTGTGCATGTGGTTGTGCGCCACCGTGAGGTCGGACTCGCGCACCCCGACAGGAACCGTCCACCGGGTCCGGTAATCGGCGTCCGGGCTAGGCGGCTGCGGATCCAGCTGCTGTAGATGGACGCGGCTCGGGAGCACGCGGACACGCGGCGCAGAGTCGGTGTGCCGCGCCGCGATCTCGCGCACGGCTTCGGCCATCGCCGGGACCAGTCCCTCGGCGCTGTGCACTCCGTCGAGTCGCGGCACCCCGATCATCAGGTGGTGCTTCTCGCTCGACACGGCCCGGCCCGGCCGGTTCGCCGGGATCTCGCGGGTGATGCGGTCGATCTGCGTCTCGTTGACGTCGCCGAGCCGGAACTCGACCTTGGTGCCGAGGTAGTCGCGCACACGGGCGCGCAACTCGGTCCAGCGGGGCGTGGAGATCATCGTGTGCACGCCGTACGCGAGGCCCTGCCCCGCGATGTCCTGCACGACCGGCTCGAGATCGGTGAACTCCGCAGCGAACGCGGGCCAGCCGTCGATGACGAGGAAGACGTCACCGAAAGGGTCGGCCGACGCGGGATTGTTCGGATCCTCACGCATCTGCCGGTAGTCGGCCATCGATCCGACCCGGTACTGCTTGAACGTCTGCTCGCGTTGCCGCAGAACGGCTTTCACCTCGGCGACGACGCGGTTCACCCGATC
Organism: Mycobacterium sp. IDUB_5; assembly: GCF_055419565.1. Taxonomy (NCBI): domain Bacteria; kingdom Bacillati; phylum Actinomycetota; class Actinomycetes; order Mycobacteriales; family Mycobacteriaceae; genus Mycobacterium; species Mycobacterium sp. IDUB_5. The sequence goes on along the minus strand of NZ_JBVAXX010000001.1, from coordinate 173,294 downwards.
GGGTTCGGCGCGGGTCGCGACACCACCGACGTGTGGCAGGTCTTCGACGTACATGAGACCGCCGCCACCCATGTCGACGCAGTAGAACTGTATCTGCCGCGGTGTGTGCGATGCCGCGGCCGACAGGATGAACGTCTGCAGGAACGTCGACTTGCCGGTCTGCGGCGCACCGCCGATCGCGACATTGCCGGCCGCGGTGGCGATGTCGATTCCCCACACTTCCTGGCGGTGCCGGCGCGGCTCGTCCATGACGCCGACGCCGATGCGCAGCGGCCGCCGCGCATAGTCGCGCGCGACGAGTTCGTTGACCGGCGTGGGATCGGCCAAGGGCGGCAACCACATCCGGTAAGCGTGGTTCTCTCCAGTCGTGAGCTGCTCCAGGACGACCTCGCGCAGCACCTGCGATTCGCTGCTCGTCATGAGCTCACCGTCGCATCCATGATCGGCGCCGCGGTGAAGCGGTGGATCCGCAGGCTGCGGTCGGCCTGGGTGCGCGGGCCGGCGTCGGCGTCGCCCGCTCCGACGACCGTCGGCACATAGGGGGTGCCGGTGTAGACGCTCTGGAACTTCACCGGGTCCTCCATTCCGACGCGCAGGAAGCCGACACCGCTCTCCTTGTTGGAGATGTACTGCGCCTCAGGTGTGCCGATGACGGCCTTGGACTCCGACGAGCTGGTGGTGCGCAACGCGATTCGATAGGTCAGGTTCGGTTCCAGCTTGTCGATGCGCGTACCGCCGGTGTTCAACGACTGCGTCGCCAGCAGCAGGTGCACCCGCAATGATCGGCCCACGCGGCAGATGCGGTCGAAGAGCTGCAGGAAGTCCGGGTGGTTCTGCAGCAGCTCGGCGAACTCGTCGACGACCACGAACAGCGTCGGCAGCGGCGGCAGGTCAGCGCCGCGCTCGCGGTGCTTCTCGTACTCGGCCACGCCGGACAACGCGCCCGCCGCCCCCACCTGCACGCCGGCCTGGCGCAGGATCGACTGGCGACGGTCCAGCTCACCGGTGAGCACCTCACCCATGCGGCTGACCAGCTCGGCTTCCTCTTCCATGTTGGTGACCACGGCCGCGGTGTGCGGCAGCTTCTCCATGCCCAGGAAGGTCGAACCGCCCTTGAAGTCGGTCAACAGCAGGTTGATCTGATCGGGGTGGTGGGTGGCCGCCAGCGACAGGATCAGCGTGCGCAGGAACTCCGACTTGCCCGAACCTGTTGTGCCGATCAGCATTCCGTGTGGTCCGGCGCCGAACTCGGCGCCCTCCTTGATGTCGAGGTACATGACCTCGCCGGTCTTGAGTTCGTGCCCGAACGGGATGCGCAGCCGGTCCCGGTCGGTGTCGGTGAACATCCGCCAGCGGGCCGGGGTGACTTCCTCGACCGTCTGCGCGCCGACGATCTCGTGCCACTCGGTGGCGACCTTCTTCTGCACGCGGGTGCTCTTGTCGATGATCGTCCCGGTGATCGACCAGCCGGCCAGCTTGCGCGCGATCCGCTCGGCCCCGGCGGGTGAGAGCCCGTCGACATCGCTGGCCACCAACCGGAACGGCGCGTTCGGCAGGCTGTCGTCCGCCGTGCCGTCGGCACTGACCCGGATGCGGTAGCTCGACCGGTGGTTGCCGAGCGTCAGCACCGTCACGCCGGCCCGGCCGTCGGCGGGGAAGCCGGCGCGGCCGCCGGTCAGGTCGATGACGACGACGTACGGGCCGTTCGGCGTCGCGTCGGCGGTGTGCGGTCCGCGGGCGGCCAGATCGCTGAGGCCGTCGGGACGGGTGAACACCATCCGGGTGGTTCCCGCGGCATCGGTGTCCGACTGGTGCTGCACGTGCGGCAGCCACTTCAGCCATGCCCATGCCGGGTCTTCCGGGTTGTCGGTGAGCACCCGCATCTGCAGCATGTCCGGCGGGTGGAACACCGCCAGGTGGCAGACCATCGCCGCGAGCAGGCGGGTGGATCCGTTTTCGTCCCCACCGACGGCGATCGTCGGAAACGTCTTGAGCTGCACCAGTTTCGGGCAGTCGTGGATCAGCCCGTGGGTGCGCAGGAACTTCGTCACCCACATGTGGCTGACGGGTTCCAGATGCGCTTGCGGCGCGCCGGTGGGGCCGGCGAGTTCACCTCCGACGGCCGGTTTGAGCAGCCGGTCGACCGCAGGTTCCGAGCCGAGACCGATCCGCGTGGCCGCGTAGAAGTCCGCGTTGGCGGCGCGTGACCACTGCCGATGGGTGCCGATGATGGACAGTAGGTCGTCGGGGTGCGGCGCGTGATAGTTGAAGAACGTCACCTGCGCGGCCGCAGACGACGTGACCCGAGTCCGCAGCCCGGCGAGGTAGCGCAGGTACTCCTTGCGGTCGGCATTGATCTCGGGGACCTTCTTGCCGCCGCTGCCACCGCCGGCGACCAGGCCCACCGCGCCCATCACCATCATCAGCGGCATCATCAGCATGTAGGGCGAAAGTTGGCGCACCCCACTGAAGATCATGATCGCGATCATGCCGAGCATGCACCCGCCGAGCACCCACGGCAGAGCCTTCTGCATGCCGGATGGCGGTATGTCGATGCCGAGGTCGTCGGGCGGGGTGACGTTGATCTCGCCCGGCGTCAACCGGGGTCCGCGCCTGATGATCGGCGTGAACTTGCGTGTCGTCATCCGCCACCTCCGTTGCTCGCCGGCACCGCACCCTCGGTGCTGATCTTGCGGGGGTTCACGTCGGCGGGCAGGGTGTCGTGTTCGACCAGCGCCGCCTCCTTCGACAGCACCGGGCCGTCCACCAGCAGGCTGACCACCTGCCACGGAGCCGTCGTCGGTGCGCTCAAACCCAGTGTCCCGGCGGTCTTCTCGTCCGGGATGCCGTAGCGCACGCCCTGGGGGTCGATGTAGTAGAGGCTCTCGCCGTAGCGCGGATCGGGTGACTGCAGCCGGATGTACTGCCCGCCGGTGATGTGCACCGTGGCATCGCCACTGATCTGGTCGATCCCGGTGGACATCGCGCTCGGCGGCAGCGGCAGGTGGCGACCAGCGATCACCGTGGTCTTCGGAGATTGGTCACCCGGTTCGCGCTGCCACGCCCAGCACAGGGCCGGGGTGTCCTGCCGGCCAAGCATGGTCATCGGCACATCGGGGAGCGGCGAGGTGTACACCCGCTCCGGGATCCGGGACACCGCACTGGCCTCCATCGGCGGAGGCGTGATCATGCCGAAGGAGTTGGTGGCGCGCAGCGCGGCGGCCGTGGTGGCGTTGACCTTCGCCACCCCGTCGGGCAGCACGACGTAGTTCTGTTCGTCGGAGTCGGTGACGGTCATGAACACCGACCCGATCACCAGCTCCGGCGGCAGGCCGACCGTGTTGGGCGCACCGATCGCGGGGATATCGGGCAGCCGCCACGGCCCTGCGTTGGGCAGCGCGTTGAACAGCCCCTCGGAAATGGGTGTCGACTTGGCCGTGACCGGAATGCCGACTGCCGAGGTCACCGCGCGGTCGGACAGGTCGATCGCGTGGCGTCCGGTCGAGGTGACCAGCCAGTCGGCCCCCTTGAACGACACCAGCATTCCCTGCTCGGGACGCATCGCTCCGACGGATCCGTCCAGGGAGAGCGGGGTGATCAGCACGGATGTGTCGACGGTCGGGGCGACGCTGTCGGGCTTGATGACGGTGTCGCACAGGCTCCACTGCGTCTCCGGCGCCGCAGCGACGGGTGTGGCGTACGGCGCGCCGGGGATGCCGAGCGGCTGACCCTTCGGCATGTTGTCGAGCTCTTGGGATTTCACCGCCGACGGGTTGCCGACGCTGCCCAGGATCAGCCGCGCCGAGGTCAGGTTGTACACCGGTCGGAGTTGGCCGCTGTCAGGCAGGACGACGTAGAGCTGATTGGTGGTGCGATCGACGAGAAGGCTGTCCCCGCCGCGCTTTCCGAGCGGTTTGAAGTAGGCGAGCAACGCGGCGCCCAGGCAGATCAGGACAGCGATGATGATGCCGGCACTGACGGCGCGACTGTAGAACTGCAGCGGATCGTCGAACATCCGGGTGTCGCGGCGCACGATGGCGTGCTCGACGCGGCGCAGCAGGAACCGCCAGCCGCTGACCTGGACCTTGGTGGTGAGTCGGAAACCTGCCATCGTCTACCCGCTGATGTTCATTCGGCCGTGCACCGACGCGATCGCCGCCGCCATGTCCTCACCGCTGATCTCGCTGAGCTCCTCGACACCGAGGCTCTCGAAATCCATTGACCGGGCCAGCCGCATGTCCCGGCTCTGCTCGCCGGCTTCGACCAGCTGGCGGGCGTAGCGACCGTTACCGGCCACGTCGAGTGCGGGCTTTCCGGCGGAGGTGCTCTGGCTCAGCAGCAGGGCCGCGTCGAGCACCTGTTTGGCTGCGGCCTCGCTGAGTGTCGAATCATTGGCTTCGGCAATGACTTTGGCGATGTCGACGATCTCCTCCGGCGAGTAGGAGTCGAACTCGATGCGGGTCGAGAAGCGGGATCGCAGGCCGTCGTTGGTCTCCAGCAACCGGTCGATGTCGTTGCGGTAGCCCGCGATGATCACGACGAGGCGGTCGCGGTCGTTCTCCATCCGGGCCAGCAGCGTGTCGAGCGCCTCGGTGCCGAACGGGTCAGCCCGGCCGTCGCGTTCCTGCACCAGCGTGTACGCCTCGTCGATGAACAGCACACCGCCCATCGCCCGGTCGATGGTCCTGGCGGTCTTGACCGCCGACTGCCCCTCGTATTCGGCGACGAAGTCCTTGCGCGAGGTCTCCACGAGCTTGGGCTCCGCGATGACCCCGAGCCCGGCCAGGATGTTGGCCACCACGCGGGCGATCGTCGTCTTTCCGGTGCCGGGCGGCCCGGTGAAGATCATGTGCTTGGACGCCTGGGCGACCTTCATGCCCCGGGCGGCGCGCACTTTGGCCATCTGCGTGGCGGCCCGGTAGCGCTCGATCTGCTCTTTGACGCGGGTCAGGCCGATTTGGCGGTCCAGTTCGGCCTGCGCCTCGGCGAGCAGCGCCTCCCGCCCGGACGTGTCGGCCTCGACGCTGGCGGGATCCCACGGATCCCGGCGGGAGGCGATCTTCTCGGCGGTCGTGGTCTGTAGTCGGTATGCCGGATCTCGCAGCGCGGCAGCCACGTCCGGCGACGGGTAGGACGCCTGCAGCCACTCGAGCAACCGCACCGCGGCTTCTTCGTTGCCCAGGCCGCGATACGACATGGCCAGATACCACGCGATCGCGCGGTTGCACGCTTCCCCCGCCGGCGACGAATTGGCCTCCACCAGGCGACTTTCCGCTTCGGTGAACAGTCCCAGGTTGGCTGCCGCCACTCCGTGGGCCACTCCGGCGGCGGCGGCCAGGAACTTGTCGGGCCAGGTGTTGGCGGCGCTGCGCACCTCGTCGATGACGTCGGTCCACCGCTGCGCGGCACCATAGACGACGGCTTTCACCCAGGACACCAGGTGTTCGGCGCCGGCGGACGGCACGTCGTCGAGCGCCTCCATCGCGTCGGCGTAGTTGCCCACCCCGGCCTCGGTGACCGCGAAGCCCATCGTGATGGCCAGCGGCGAGTTCACCGGATAGGTGATCTGGCCGAACATCCCCCCGATCGGCACCCGGGCCCCGAGGCTGTTCATCGACAGCTCGGCGGCACCCGCGAGCTGTCCGAAATTGGTACGCGAGTACCAGGCGCGGAACATGGTCACCCGGTCGGTGTCGCCGCATCGGATGCGGCCCACCCAGGCGTCGCAGGCGGTCTCGTCGTAGTCGGTGATCTCGGTGAACATCTCCAGCGACCGCGCCGGAGAGGTGGGCAGCATGCCCACCGCGGTGCCGAAAACGCTTGCCAGATGGTCAGTCATGCTCGCTCGCATACCGGGTCGTGAACAGCTCGGCCCGTGCGGCCTGCGCCTGTTCGGGGGTGGGTAGGTCCAGGTCGCGGGTCAGGAAGTCCCGGGTGGTGGCGTTGTCGTGGCCCTGCTCGCGCATCTCCTCGAGCATGATCGAGTACTGCGCAGACCGGGCGTCCTGAGTGGCCAGCCCGGCGATGACGACGATCTCCTCGCCCAGCACGGCCTCGGCCAGCGCCGCAGCGCCGGGCGAGAGGTCGACCCGGTGGACGCGACCGTCCATGTAGGTCGTCACCGTCACCGTTCCCGGCGGGTTGGTGACCGTGAACAACGGCATGGACGCCGCGGCGTCGGGCTCGGCGTCGATCTCGAACTCGACGCTGTCGTCGGCGCCAGGTTCCTCGGTCGGGTAGTCGGCAAGCAACGCGGACAGATCCGTCTCACCCGCATCGGAATCGGCGGCGCTGAAGTCCAGCGCCGCCAAGTCATCGTGGTCCTCGCCGTCGGAGGGACCGTGCGGGGAGTGTGTCACCTACGGTTGCCTTTCTCAGTCCGGATACGCGGCGTGCGCGCCTGCGGAGTCGTTACGTTCGAACCATGCCGCCGACGGCAGGAACTCCATCAGCCCGTCGAGCGCGCGCTGCAGGTTCTCCGGGCTGCCCGGCAAGAAGCTCCCGTACAGCTCACCGTTGACGCGGCGCGGGATCGACACGATGCGACCGTGCGACGAGTCGAGGACCCCTGCTCCGACCCCGGCTTGAGAGTACGTTCCGCCCGGGTGCCGCTCGTTGGCGGTGATCTCGACCCAGCTCGACGGATGCGCGAGCGCCTCGGCGTAGATCTTCGCCGACAGCGGGGGTTGGCCGTAGCTCGCCAGCTGATCCGCCGTGCGCACCTCGGCGAGCCGCTTCGCGATGCCGGTGAGCGGTTCGACGGCGGCCGGCTCCGCCGCCCCGATCACGACATTCACCATGCCGGCCAGGCCGATCTGCGGGGCGACCCGCTGGAGAACCAGCATCTCTTCGTCGCGCGCGGCGACCACGTGGCGGTCGCCCTTGCGGCAGACGACGAAACGGACCATCTTTCCGCCGACGTCCCGGCGCCACCACCGGCAGTCGAGCGTGCGGTCGGGCCGGCTCAGTGCGTCGACCATGGCCGCCACCTCGGGGTGCGGATCGCCGAATGCGGTGAGGATTCCCTGCGCGGTGAGGTCGCGGGTGACCTGCTCGGCGACGATGCGGCGCTGATCCTCGTAGGGAATGTTGGGGCGGATACCGAGGGCCAGCGGGAAGTCCACCAGGTGCAGCAGATCCGCGATGACGAGCATGCCGTCGATGGTCACTTCGACGCCGACCACGTCGTCGAAGTGGGTGGGTTCGGCGTCGCCGAACAGCGGGCTCGCCATCACTGCAGCCGTCGAGCCGATGCGTCGTCGGTGGCCTCGTAGCGGTGCGCCGCACCGACCAGGTGCTCGCCCAGCGATCCCGCCCGTTCAGCGACGGCCGACGCGGCGAGCGCACGGGCATGCTGCACGGTCTGCAACGCACCGGCGGTGAGCGACGCGATCGGGCCGTGGGACGCCAGCACCCGGACGTCGGCGTCGAGCACCCGAGCACCGGCAGAGATCACCTCCGCGACGATCCGCTGCTGCACGGCTGCGAGTTCGCGCAGGTGCGCCGGGGTCACTCCGAGCTCGACGTGGGACATGACCGATTCGTCTCCTGCTGTAGTCACTGCGGTGGGCGGGTGGCGGCCGGCGCCGGAGGCGACGGTGGCGGACTCGGCTCCCGTTCCGGCGGAGCCGATGTCTCAGGCGGCGCGGCGCCCGCGGAGTCTGCGAGGTCGGTGGCGGCCGCGGCGGGACGATCGTCGGCCTTCTCGGTGCTGTCGGCCGTGTCGTCCTCGTTTTTCGTGTCTGTCGACACGTCGACCTGAGGTGTCTGCGGCGCGGCCGCCTGCGAAGCCAGCGACGGGAGCTGCCCGGCGGCGCTGACCACTCCACCCAACGCCGCGGCCAGTGGGGCCACCGCGGTACCGATCATCCCGCCCACCGCGCCGAACGCCGAGGTCAGCCCCGACATCAAGTCTCCCTGCATCGGTGACTGCTCGGCGGCGCTGGCCGGAGTGGAGGCCGGGCACACCGGCGGGGAAAGAACCGGCGACGGGACCGGCGCCGGCATGCCTGCGGTCGGCTCGGGGAGGTCGTCCGGTGCCGCGGCCTCGTCGGTGGGTGCCGGCTCAGTGACGGGTTCGGCAGGCTCGGCCTCGTCGGTCGGCGCAGCCGCATCTGCCGCCTCGTCGACGAGTGCTTCGTAGTCGCCGGCGATGCGTCGCAGCCTGCTCGCGTTGTCCGCCGTCTCGGTCGCGAGATCGTGCAGCTCGGTACTGCACACGCTCACCGCTGCGGTGACGGCGGCCAGCTCGATGGACGACGTCATTGCGGGCCCGACGCCGGGAATCGCCGCGAGCGACCCCGTCACTCGGCGCAGCGAGGACAGGTGATCAGCCTGGTCGTCGAGCGCCTCGCGGCGGCGGACGATCTGGGTGGCCTCCCGGTCGATCACCATGTGGACGTCACGATCGAGCACCGCCAGCGCTTCTGCAGCGCCGACCACGCGGCGGGTGGCCCCGGTGTACGACCGGGCCCCGGCGCCCTCCCAGTGGTCGCGCGGGTAGGCCCAGTGCAGGGTCTGGACCGCGCCGAGGAAGCTGGTGGCGCCCTGCGCGAAGGTCTCACCGGAATCGGGCCGGCCCTGTCCCGTCGTCGACCGCATCCCGGCGATCAGGCGTTGCCCAGCACCGAGGATGTCGGAGCCGACGGCCTCCCAGCCGCCATCGGCGACTTTGCCGAGCGCACCGGCAGCATTGGACACATCCATGCTCGACCACCCCTTCCCACGGGCAGCCTACCAGCGCTCAACCCCCTCCTCGGACACTATTTTTCCCCGCCGACAGCGCTGCCACAACCCGGCTGCAGCCTGCGGACCTGGCACAACAGGCCGCTCCGCTCCGACACCGCAGACATCCTGGACCGCGGAAGGCAGGGCCACACCCGGTGACCGGCCCCCTCCGGACCAGCAACGGCCGGCGCTCACAGACTTCTTTGCTCGTGCGGCCGCCCCGTACCCTGAGAAGCTGCCGCGGACCGCATCGAGGAGGAGACCCGCTGTGACCGACCGCGATGACATCGTGCGCAGAGAACCCAGCCGGCCCGACGACACACCGCCGGCGCCGCAACCACCCGTGTTCGGGTCGCAACCGCCGGTCGACGGCTCGACCGGACCGGTGCCGCGACTCCACATGCCCGTGAGGCCGCCGCAGGGAGCGCCGCCTGCTCCGTGGCCCGCCGGTCCTCCCGACCCCGATACCACCGTGCTGCACGCGCAGCCGAGTTCCTACGCCGAGCGCATCCGGCCGGCAGACCTGGTGCCGACGCGCAAGAGCGTGCCGGCGCGGGGTTGGCGGCGGGCGCTCTACAAGATCACCTTCGGAACGGTCAACGTGGGCCCGTCCCCGGCAGAGCGACGGATCGCCGCGCTCGAAGCGGCGATCCGGGCGCCGATGCGGGGCCACTTCAAGGTCGGGGTCCTCGGCAAGGGCGGGGTCGGGAAGACCACCGTCTCGGCCTGCATCGGCTCGGTGTTCGCCGAACTCCGCCAGGACGACCGCGTGGTCGCCGTGGACGCCGACACCGCGTTCGGCAAGCTGGGCAGCCGTGTAGACCCACGCGTGCAGGGCTCTTTCTGGGAGCTGGCCACCGATCGGCATCTCGAGACCTTCGCCGACGTCCGCAATCGCGTCGGGAGCAATGCCGCGGGGTTGTTCGTGCTCGCCGGCGAGGCGACTCCGGCCCGGCGCCGTGTGCTCGACCCACCCCTATACCGCGAGGCGGTGGCGCGGCTCGATCGGTACTTCACGATCGCCGTCGTCGACTGCAGTTCGACGATGGATGCGCCGGTGACCCAGGAGGCATTGCGCGACCTGGATGCGCTCGTGGTGGTGTCCTCACCCTGGGTCGACGGCGCCGCCGCGGCGGGTCAGACGCTGGACTGGTTGGCCGCACGAGGGATGAACAGCCTGCTCCAGCGCACCGTCGTGGTGCTCAACGACTCCGACGGCCACGCCAGCAAGCGCACGAGAAGCATTCTCGCACAACAGTTCTCAGGACACGGCCAGCTGGTTGTGGAGGTCCCCTTCGACGGCAACCTCCGACCCGGCGGCATCATCGACGGCACCACTGACATGTCCGACGCCGCACGCGTCAAGTTCATCGAGATCTGCGCCGCACTCGCCACTCACTTCCCGCCGCGCTGAGCCCCGGCACGTCGCAGGCTCAACACCTCGCCGGTGATGCGGCCCGCGGCGAGTAGCTCGCCCATCCGAGCGGACTGGCGCTCCGACGTCGTCCACGCAGGATCTCCGCCGTGGCGGCGAACGAGCTCGTCGTCGACCCTGCCGACCCGCGTCTGCCAATCGTCGGGAATCGCAGGAAGATCCGATGTCTGCACCCGCGCATCGACGGCCAACCCGGCCGCGGTGAGTGAGCCTCGCAGGGAGGCAGGTGTCGGGAAGTGATTCCCCTCGGGCCGGTCCGAGGCTCCCACCTGCTTCTCTGCGACGAACACCAGCAGCCCGATGCGGCCGGGGGCGCGAACCACGCGACGCAACTCGGCGAGGACGGCTGTGTGTGCCCGCATCGTGCACAGCACGCCGAGAGACCATGCCGCATCGACGGATTCGTCAGCCAGCGGCAGGGCGTCGGCGCTGCCCTGCACGGTCGGGTAGCCGAACAGCGACACGGCAGCGCGGCAGGCACCCCCCTCCGGTTCCACGAGGATCGGCCGCACCGACCGTCGCTCCCGCGCGTATGCAGCGGGCCCACCCACGCCCGCGCCACAGTCCAGCAGAGTCTCCCCCGCACGCAGCCCGAGGTGCTCGACCAGCCAGTCGAGCGCGGCCGGATTGCCACTACCGCGGCATCCGGCGGGGACGTGATAGGCCGGCCCCAGATCGGTGGCCACCTCCGCCGTCCACTCGGCGACGGTGTCGAATTCGGCCGACATCGCGTCATCGCCCACGCCCAGCCTCCTCTCGTACGCGCCGACCGACCTCGGCCTTGATCTCGGCACCCGCCCGGGTGCCGTAGGCGGAGGCCGAGCCCGAGATGTTCACGCCGTCGACGCCGTCGATGGCCAACAGTGCGCGTGCCTCGGCGACCGCGGCATCGATGCCGGCCTGCACGGGGTCCGGCGCGGTCAGGATCCCCTCGACGACGGCGGGGTCCAACTCGAGGCCGGGCAACCCCTGCAGGACAGCTGCCGACACATCGTCGGTGACCACCGCGACCGCCCCCAGCAGCGGGATCGTCAGGCCTGCCGCTCGCGCGGCCGTCACGAATTCGTCGACCACGGCTGGGGTCGACACATGATTGAGCACCGCCAGGCCAGCTCCTGCGTGCTGCTTGGCAACCAGCCGCGCGGGCCGCCTGGAAACCGGTGGTGCGGTCACGGTTTCGGGTACGGCAGCAGTGATCCCCAGTGATGCGGCCAGCGAGACCAGGCGCGGGCCATCGAGATCGAAGGTCTGGGTGACATCCGGACGGACGTCGTAGGCGCGCCCGTCGCCCGTCACGCAGAGCACTGTCTGCACCTCCAGCAGGGAGAGACCGCGCAGCTCCTGCTCGAGGACCACCCGGTTCCGGTCGCGACACGACAGCGTGATCCAGGGAGACACCCCGGCTTCGAGGAGAAGCGCGGCCATCACCGTCGGCGGGAAATCCGGGCGGTTCTGATGCTCCCCCACCAGAACCGCATCGCAGGATCCCGCGAGTAGCGACGCCGTCGCCGACAGATCGTCGGGATCGAAGGGCGTGCAGCTGAAGTCGGTGAGTATCAGCGGCGCCGTCGCCGCACGGGAGGGCGTCACCGCGCCGTCCCACACTACGACGTCGGGGAATGCGCATGGACCTGAGCGCATTTCGCACTGGCCATCAGGGCGAACACCGCCGCACGGGCCGTACTGCATGTGCTTCGGGCAGTCGTCCGTGCAGAGTTCGCCTGTCCCTGGTGCCATCCGCCCTCCGTCCCGGTCCGCATCGTGCCCATCCTGGCGCGGACGAAACCCGGAGATGTCTTCCGGCGCCGCCGTCAGACGATCTGCGCGATCAGCGCTTCCAGAGCCTCGGCCTCGGTGGGCGCTATCGGCTCACCGGCCTCTGCCTGGGACACCACCTGCTCGGCGACACCGGCGGCCTGCGCTGTTTCCGCAACCGTGAGGTTGGCCCCGCGGCGCGCGGTGTACAGGCGCGGACCCAGACCGGCGGCGGGCGCGCGGGCTGCACGCACCATCAGCTCGTCGTAGAGGCTGCGTACCGTGCCCAGTGCTTTGATCAGCGGCGGGGTGACCCGGCCGATGCGCGCTGCCCTGGCGGCGACGGCCTCGAGCTGGCGCAGGTCGGCGAGCATGGCAGAGATCCGGGCGGGAAACGCTGGGTCGTCGTCGAGCGGGAGCGACGACACGGTGCCCGACAGCGTCCCCACCGCTGTGAGAACCGCCTGGGCGATCAACGAGGTCTCGTCACCGCTGGGGGGAGTGAGGGATTCCCGACGGCGTTCGGGGGCACCGCTGCGTAGCCGCTCGATCGTGCCCGGCGGCCACTGCAGTACCTCTTCGAGCTTGGCTCGGGTCCGCTCACGCGGCCAGCTGCGCCCCTTCTCGAAGGCGATGAGCGCGCCGGCGTTGATGATGCCCTCGGCCGCCAGGCGGCGCTGGCTGATGTCGAGCTCACGCCGACGCGCAGCCGCCGCCGCGCCGGCCCTGACCATCCCGGGGTCGGCAGCATCGGCATACGCGCCGACCGACTCCGCGTTGGTCATGTATCAGCAGTCCTCGATGTCAGTGGGCGGCGGTGTCGCGTGGGCGCGGCGCTACGGCTCGAGCTCGCACTGCAACGGTTTCCCAGTAAAGCTACACCGTCCGGGGCGGAGAAACCGCATCATCGCGATGCAATTTTTGTGACGCCGCAGCACCCGTCGAATTGGCCCTGACATGCGTATTCGTGGCCATCCACGACTGGCGAGGGGGGCGCCGCGACAGTTTTGAAGCTCAAACTGTTGCAACGCTACGGTTTCTCGGTTAGCTTTCCTTCCATCGCGGCGGATGCGCCGCCCAGGCACAAGGAGCTACCCGATGACCGCAACCCCATGGGATGACACCCCGATCGGCGAATGCACCCGGGATCCCGAGCGTTGGACCACCACCGCTGACGACGAAGCGAAGGCGATCTGCCGGTCCTGCCCACGGCGGTGGCTGTGCGCCAAGGAGGCGTGCGAGTCCCCGCGGGCCGAGGGGCTGTGGGCAGGGATCTACGTGCCCGAGGCGGGCCGCGGCCGCACCTTCGCGCTGCGCCAACTCAAGTCGCTGGCCGAACTGAACGGCCATCCTGTCGGCGAGCGTCGCGTGTACTACGCCGACATCGCCTGAGCGTCTGCCGGGGGAATAGCACCGCCGCCCGGCCCGTTGAGGAGTTCGGCGGTGCCGGACATGCCCCGGGCTCCAACCACTTCCGTCGCTTCGAGCGACCACTCGCCGAGAGGCGCCATGACGGTACCGCCCACCGAAAGCCCGACGCTCACCACGTGTCGACGAACCGCCCGCTGATGCGGTGCGGGGTGTCGGCCGCGGTGAGCGTCGAGGCGATCACCGATCGCGTCTCGGCCGGATCGATGACGTCGTCGATCTCGAACAGCATCGCTGCGTTGAGCGCTTTCGCGTTGTCCTGAGCCGCGGCGGTCGCCGCCCGGACTCGGTCCTCGCGTTCTGTCTCGTCGGCAATCGCCTCGAGCTCTTTGCGCAACCCCAGCCGCACGGCGCCTTCCAGACCCATCGGGCCCAGATGCGCCCCGGGCCATGCGACGGTGAGCACCGGTTCGTGCAGGCTCCCGCCCGCCATCGCCTGGGCACCCAGGCCGTATCCCCTCCGCAGCACCACCGCGATCATCGGCACCTGCAGCGCTGCCCCCGCGACGAGCATGCGCGACGCCCGCCGCACCAGCGAATCCGCCTCGGCTGCCGGCCCCACCATGTATCCCGGACAGTCGACGAGCGAGATGACCGGAAGCCCGAATCCGTTGCACAGCTGCAGGAAGCGGGCGGCCTTGTCGGAAGCGGCGGCGGTGATGGCGCCGGCCATGAACCGAGTGTCGTTGGCCAGAATCCCGACCGAACGACCCTCGATACGGGCCAATGCGGTGACCATCTCGCGCGCGAATCTCGGGCGAAGAAGTGTCACCGACTCGGTGTCGGCGAGCGTCTCGATGATCGGCGCGACGTCGTAGGCGCGACGTTCCCGCTCGGGCACGGCGGTGCGCAGCGCGGTCTGATCCGGGGCGGTCCACTCTCTGCGGCCAGGCCGGAAGTAGGTGAGCAGCTGCTTGGTCACCGCGACTGCGGCCGCTTCGTCATCGACGACGACATCGACGTTGCCGTTGGGTTCCTGGACACTCATCGGGCCGACGTCGTCCGGTGCCACATCGCCGAGGCCACCGCCGGCGATCATCGCAGGCCCGCCCATCCCCAACGACGCGTCACGCGTCGCCACGATCAGGTCGGACGCGCCGGCCAGCACGGCGTTGCCGGCGAAGCAGCGGCCCTTCACCACGGCGATCCGCGGAACGACGCCCGAGAGTCGTGCCCACAGCGCGAACGCCCGCGTGTCGAGCGCGGAGACGACCGGGTAGTCGGTGTCCCCCGGCCTGCCGCCTCCGCCCTCGGCGAACAGCACCGTCGGCAGCCGCATCCGCTCGATCAGTTCGAACAACCGGTCTTTCTTCCGGTGACCCAGTGCCCCTTGCGTTCCCGCGAGCACGGTGTAGTCGTAGGAGAGCACGGCGCACGGGCTGCCCCCGACGCGCGCGGTCCCACCGATCAGGCCGTCGGCCGGGGTGCGGGCGATCAGATCGTCGAGATCGCGCCGCATTCTCTGCGGCGCGATCGCGAACCGCCCGTATTCGACGAACGATTCCGGGTCGACGAGATCGGCGACGTTCTCTCGTGCGGTGCGTCCCCCGCGGGCGTGCCGACGCGCGACGGCATCAGGCCGCGCAGCGTCCTCGGTCAGCGCTCCCCGACGTAACAGCTCGGCCAGGTCGGGACGCAGTTCGCCGTGATCAGCCATCGAGAAGACTGATGGCCGAGGCGATCTCGTCGAGCAGCGCATCGACCTGGTTCTCGTCGTAGCCGCGCTTACCGAGCTTCGGCTTGTTGAAGCGCACCGCGCGCACATCGTCGGCCGACAGATGCCCGCGGCCGTCGAGGCGGCGTGCGGCCAGTGCGACGAGGTCGTGCACTGCTTTCTCGTCGTAACCGCGCTTGCCCCAGGGCGGTTTGTCGAAGGTGACGTTGCGCAGTTCGTCGGCCGTCAGCACATGCTCGCCCATGGCGTCCGACTCTAGCGAGTTATCCACAGGGCCTGTGCACAAAACGCCTCGACCGTCGGTGGGTGTCCCTACGTTGGCCTCATGACG
The DNA here is from genome assembly GCF_055419565.1 of Mycobacterium sp. IDUB_5. Classification (NCBI taxonomy): domain Bacteria; kingdom Bacillati; phylum Actinomycetota; class Actinomycetes; order Mycobacteriales; family Mycobacteriaceae; genus Mycobacterium; species Mycobacterium sp. IDUB_5. Next base: position 157,943 of record NZ_JBVAXX010000001.1, on the reverse strand, counting down.
AACTGGATCAACACGGTCAGCCGCGACCATGTCGAGCGTGGAGTGCGCGGGCGCTTCACGCAGGCCAACCACGGCAAACCGCACATGCTGCGCAAGATGGCCCGGGGAGACTGGCTGGTCTTCTACTCCCCCAGGACGGTCTATCCCGACGGACCGCCGCTGCAGGCGTTCACGGCCATCGGTCAGGTCGCCGACGACGAGCCGTACCAGCTGGAGCAGTCGGAGGGTGTCACGCCCTGGCGGCGCAACGTCGATTTCCTCGCGTGCCGAGAAGTTCCCATCCGGCCCCTGATCGAGGATCTCGACTTCATCGAGGACAAATCCCGGTGGGGGTACAAGTTCCGCTTCGGGGTGTTCCGGATCGACGACCACGACCTGGAGATCATCCGGTCGACGATGGTTCAGCCCGACCGGGAGGAGGCTACGGTGAACGGGTGAGCAACACCGATGCGGCGCCTGCCGAACTGGATTGCGGCCCTTCGGCATTCGGTGCCGGCTTCGGAGGCGTGCTGCATCCACGGCAGGTCCCGCTGGGCGGGCCGCGCGCGATCCAGGTGCGACGGACGCTTCCACAGCGGGAACGGTCGCTGATCGGGGCGTGGTGCTTCGCCGACCATTACGGTCCGCACGACCTGCGGGGCGGGCCCGGCATGGACGTGCCGCCACACCCCCACACCGGACTGCAGACCGTGAGCTGGCTGTTCAGCGGACTGATCGAACACCGGGACAGCAACGGTGTGCATGCGATGGTGCGCCCGGGCGAGCTGAACCTGATGACGGCCGGGGCAGGCATCTGTCACTCCGAGGTGTCGGTGCCCAGCAGTCCGATTCTGCACGGGGTGCAGCTCTGGGTGGCGCTCCCCGACTCCGACCGGCACTCCGCACGCGATTTCGCCCACTACGTGCCCCGCTCCCGGACCCGAGGCGGGCTCACCACACGGGTCTTCCTCGGCGAACTCGAGGGCGATCGGTCTCCGGTGCACACGTTCACCGCGTTGGTCGGCGCCCAGCTCGATCTGGACCGCGGGGCGCAGGTGGTGCTCGATGTCGATGCGGGCTTCGAGCACGGCGTCCTCGTCGACCAGGGTCGGGTCGATGCCTGTGGTGCCGAGCTCGCCACCGCGGATCTCGGGTTCCAGGGCACCGGGCACGACAGCCTGCAGCTGATCAACCGCGGCGACGGCCCGGCCCGCGTCGTGTTGCTCGGCGGCGTGCCGTTCCGGGAGGAACTCGTGATGTGGTGGAACTTCGTCGGCCGCAGCCATGACGAGATCGTCGCCTACCGGGAGCAATGGCAGAACCACGACGCCCGATTCGGTGCGGTGACGGGCTACGAGGGTGCGGGCACCCGGCTGCCGGCGCCGCCACTGCCGCACGCCACCTTGAAGCCACGGCCCCAACCTGGGGTATAGAGGGGCCATGACCGAGGACAGAACCGGCGCACCCACCGAGGTGGTGGCCGAGCAGGACCGCTTCACGATCAACGTCGACGGCCGGCAGGTGGGCCTTGCCGACTTCTACGACCGCGACGGCGCCCGGGTCTTCCCCCACACCGAGGTCGATCCGCGCTATCAAGGCCGCGGGCTGGCGACCATCCTCGTCCGTGAAGCGCTCACGGCCACCCGCGCCGCGGGTCTGCGCGTGGTACCGCAGTGCTGGATGGTCGCCGAATTCATCGAGAAGAACCCCGAGTTCGCGGACATGACAGGAGAGGCTTCGTGACCACCGACAAGACGGGCGCACCCACCGAGGTGAGCGCCGAGCAGGACCGCTTCACCATTTCCGTCGACGGCCGCACCGCCGGCTTCACCGAGTTCATCGACCACGACGGTCAGCGCATCTTCCCGCACACCGTCGTCGACGAGGAGTTCTCGGGGCGCGGCCTGGCGACGATCCTCGTCGGCGAGGCGTTGGAGTCCACCCGCGAGGCGGGGCTGCGGATCGTGCCGGTCTGCTCCATGGTCGCCGGCTTCATCGACAAGCACCCGGAGTTCAACGACATCGTCGATCCGATCACCACCGACGTGAAGCGCGTGCTGTCGCGCCGCTGAACCTCAGAGGTACTGCGCGGTGCTCCCGGAGACCGGCATGGCGCCCATGCCGAGCTTGCGGTGGTCCCAGCTGCGGGTCCGCGACGGGACCACGCGCACACTGATGCGGTTGTTCATCATCTGATCGACGAACGGGCGCATGTCCTTGGTGTAGGGCCCGGTGTAGCGCTCCCACACACTGATCCCGACCCGCAGATTGGTCTCCGGATCGTCGTGGATCTCGGCGGTGCCGTCGATGGACACGCCCCGCAGGGTGTCGTAGGTCAGCCCGTCCTCGATCATCACGGTGACGGTCGGATCACGGCGGATATTGACTGCCTTCTGCGACTTGGCTTTGGTCTCGAACCAGATCTCACCGTCGATCACGGCGTACCACATCGCCACCAGGTGCGGCCGCCCGTTCGGCAGCACGGTCGCCAGCGTGGCTGTGCGGTGTCGGTCGATGAACTCGGTGATCTCGTCGTCGGTCATCACGATTTTCGCGCGTTCGTTCTTGCCCACGACTCGCATACTTCCAGGTCGCCCACTTAGACAACGGTTGGGTCGTTTGAACATGAGCTGTGGAGGTACGCGACCAATGGGGTAGCTACGGGGCGGCCGTAGTCCCAAGGCCCCGCGGGTTAAGCAAACAGCCCGCGGGGCCGTCTGGAATCTCAGGTTTCGAACATCTGTGCGACGGGCATCCCGCGTGCATGACCGATAACCAAGCGCCACATGAGAATGCCGAAAAGGATCCGTCGCAGTGGGTGACCGGCGACGAGCCGATGACAGGCGCACAACGTAGCTATCTGCACACGTTGGCCCAGGAAGCAGACACCGAGATTCCCGAGGACGCCACGAAAGCGCAAGCGTCGGAGATGATCGATCAGTTACAGCAGCAGACCAGCCGCGGCGCGTGAGGACGGCTCAGTAGAAGGTCACGGGCGGCAGCGCGCGTAGTCCCCCGCCGCTGTGTCTGCCCGCGAACCGGACGGTTCCGTGGTGCGGCCCGGTCAGCGTCAGGGTGCCGATGCGGCGGAACTGTCCGACGGGCGCACTGATCATGAAGCTGAGTTCGCTCCCCGGCGCGAATCGCAGATCCCTGCCCGTGGTGCGCGGGCGCGCACCGAACAGGACAGGTTGTAGTCCGGCCAGATACAGCCACAGCGACGAGTAGAGCGGTGCCACCGGATCACTCGGCAACACCGCGTGGTGCAACGGTGCGCCGTCCGCAGACGACGCGAGCAGGAAGTCTTGGCTGCGGCCCCGCCCGTACACATCCGGCAGGGTGATGCACAGTTTTCTGGCTGCCTGCCCACGATCGTCGGGCCCGGCTTGCACTATCGCGTTGTAGGTCGCTCCCGGGTGCAGGACCTCGGCGGCCGGCACCGCCACGGCCTCGTCGATCGTCAATATCGCCGTGAAGTACTCACCGTCGGCACCGAAGACGTCCCCCGCGAAACCGACCGCCGCCGTTGCCGTGTCGCGCACCGCACGGACTCCGGCGATCAGGTCGGGTGGCTGCGTGATCCCCATCATTCCTTCATACCGGGGCCGCAGCGGTGGGCGAAGCGCTGCCATCCGTGCCACGATTATTAGGTGATCTCCGTTCACACGCTCCGCGTTGCCGTAACGATCGCCGCCTGTCTGATGCTGGGTCCCGCCCCGTCTGCGGGAGCCCAACCCGACGCGCCGCCGGCGCCCGCGCCGCCACCGGGATGTCCGGACGTGCAGGTGCTCTTCGCCCGCGGAACCACGGAACCGCCGGGCCTCGGCGCGGTGGGCGATGCATTCGTCGAAGACCTGAAGACTCGCGTGGCGCCCAAGTCTGTCGCCGTCTACCCCGTCAACTACCCGGCGAGCCCCGACTTCCCGACCGCACTGCAGGGTGTCGTCGACGCCAGCACCCAGATCCAGAACACCGCGAACGCGTGCCCGAAGACCTCGATGGTGCTCGGCGGATATTCACAAGGTGCCGCGGTCATGGGCTTCGTGACCTCCGACGTGATCCCTGACGGCGTAACAGACCCCAATGTTCCGCAGGTCATGCCGCCCGCCGTCGCCGACCACGTCGCCGCCGTCGCACTGCTCGGGACGCCGTCAGAGCGGTTCATGGGCGTCATCAACCAGCCCGCGATCACGATCGGATCGCTGTACCAGCCGAAGACCGTCGAGCTGTGCGTGCCTGAGGACTTCGTCTGTTCGGCCGGCAACGACATCGGCGCCCACGCCCGCTACATCTCCGACGGACTCGTCGACCAGGCGGCCGACTTCGCGGCCAGCAAGATCGCCGACCACCCCGCGAGCCAACCCACGCGCTGAACGCCCACCGGCGCGTGTCGATCGCTCCCACTCGGGTACTCGGGCCGGCAGATCACACCGGTTTGAGGGGAGGTCGGACACGATGCCGAAGGTCACCAAGTCGGGTGAGCCCAAGCAGAGCGAGCTGCCCAGCACGCTGCAGAAGTCGGACGACAAAGCTCAGCGCACGTTCGCCAAGACGCATGACGCGGCCGCCGAGGAGTACGGCGAGGGCGAGCGTGCCTACCGGACCGCCTACAGCGCGCTGAAGCACAGCTTCGAGAAGGTCGGCGACCACTGGGAAGAGAAGGAACACCGCGGTCCGTCCGATGAACGCGCGGAAAGTGGCGGGCCGAACGCGTCCGGTGAGACCGCCGAGGGTGTCGACGCCAACGCCACCAAGAAGCACCTCGTGGATCTTGCGCGCCGACTCGACATCACCGGCCGCTCCAGGATGACCAAGGCCGAATTGGTCGAGGAGATCAAGAAGGCGAACCGGCGGGAGAGCCGACGCGACAGCTAGGGCTTGCCGGTGCGCTCACGGTGCTTGCACCCAGGCCAGCAGCACGGCCGACGTTTACCTTCCTCGAGCTCTTCCTGTGTTCGCCGGATGCGCCGTTCGCGCGTCGTCGCCTGCTTGGCATCGGTGACCCAGCAGATGAATTCGTTGCGCGCCAGCTCGGTGATGTCGTTCCACGCGGTCAGCGCGGCGGGGTTGTTCTCAAGCGCGGCTTTCAGATCGTCCGGCAGCTCGTGCACCACCCCACCGAGGATCTCGCCGACCGTCATGGCGTCAGGGTAATCCGTGTCGGGCGACAACGGCCGCCACCGACGCAGGAACGGCACGGCCCGACGTCGACTCTGGTGCGGAGTAGGTCTGCCTGACGGGGATCACGCCCGTCCACACCTCACCCTCAGGGCGGGCGGGCGGCCCACTGCGCTGCTTGGCCACCCAGTTGTCCTCGGCGATCGGCAGTTCCAACACCACCGTGGCGGCCACTTCACTCGCCGTGTGCGGCGGACACTCGGCGGGGCGGCCCGGCAGCAGGGCGTCGGTGAACACGTCGAGTGTCGCGGCGCGGTCGGCCGTGTCGACCACGCGACAGGTGCCGCGCACCACCGCCGAACGGTAGTTCGCGGAGTGGTCGAACTGTCGCTCGGCGACGACGATGCCGTCGAGGACGAACGCGCTGATCGCCACCGGCGCACCGGCAGCGGCGTGCCGGAGCGCGCCCGCTCCTGTCGAGCCGTGGATCAGCAGCCGGTCGCCGTCGCGGACCACCAGCACCGGGATGACCCACGGCTGACCATCGATGACCGTCGACACGGTGGCAACCACGCACTCGTCGAACACGGCATCGAGCACAGGCCGATCGCCTCGCCGGTCGGGCTTACGCGTCAAGTCACTCAGCACATCGCTCACGCCCGCCAGTCAAGCCTGTGCCGGTCCGACCGGCAACGGATTTCCACAGAAGACGAATTGCTGTCCGCCGCGTCGAACTTCGGCCATATGCTGGGCGGCACGCCTGTGCGCTGCCGTGTGGGCCGACAAGGGGGAATTGTCTGTGTCGACCAGTTACCTGGCGCTCGAACTCGCCGCAGCGGCACATCCGTGGCGCTGGGTGGGTTACATGGTGGCGCAGGTAGCCGTGGTCGGCGGCCTGATCTGGCTCGTCGTGTGGGCTGTTCGTCAGTCACGAGCGCCCAAACGCCCGATACCGCCCCAGCAGCCCTACCCCGGTGCGTACTACCAGCAGGGCCCGCCCGGTCAGTGGCCACAGCAACCCCCGCCGCCCGGATACTGGCCTCCGCCATCGCCGCCCGGCTACTGGCCACCCCAGCAGCCGCCGCCGGGCCCGTGGCCGCAGCAAGCCACGCCTCCCTCATGGCCGCCGGCCGGGGGCAACGCCCCGCCGAACCAGCGGTAGGCAGGAGCGTGGAACGGCTCCTACGATCCGTCGAGCACTTCGACTGGATCACCGATTTCCTCGACTCGCGCGGCCTGAAGAATCGGGCACGATGGTGGCTGGCGGCCACCACAGCCGCAATGGCGGGCGGTGTTCTCGCTCTGTTGTTCGGCACCGGTCACCCGAACAGCACGCTCGGTCGAACGATGATGTGGGCGGCAGTGGCCGGCGGTGTCTTCGGGACCATGCTCTTCGTGTGGCGCTGGCCGTCGCGGCATTGGTCGCTGGCCTTCGTGGTCGCGACCACCCTGTCGATCACGCTGGCCTGTCTGGCCTACCCGGATCCGCTGGCGGCGCTGCTGGGCTGCATCGCTTTCACCACGATCGTCAGCTACGCCGCCTTCTTTCATTCACCGCGGGTGGTGCTCGGCGTCCTCTCTGTGATCACCGTGGTCGCCGTCAGTCAGACCGTGGCGGTCGCGGCCCAGGGGCGCCCGGCGATGGCCCTGGTCGATCTGTTCCTGATACTGCAGTGCAGCGTCGGAGTGGGCCTCGTGTTCTACACGCTGGTGCGAACGTTGCGTGGCGATCTCGCGATCGCCGACCTCGACCCGCTGACCGGGTTGCTCAACCGGCGTGCGTTCCGAAATATGTTGCGGGCCAACCTCTTCCATCATGGCGTCCAAGAGGGCTATCTGTTGACCGCGCTGCTGGACCTGGACCGGTTCAAGGTGGTGAACGACACTCGCGGCCACGCAGCCGGCGACCGGGCTCTGGTTGCGGTCGCCGACGCACTGCGTGCGACAGCCACCCCCACCACCGTCATTGCACGCAGCGGCGGAGAGGAGTTCCTCTTCGCCGACGTCGTGGCCTCCGAGGACGCTGTCCTGCGTTACGAGGACGTGCGCGCGGCGATTGCCCAGCTGCCCTGTGAGCTCACCGGCAGCATCGGGACCGCATTCCTGGACGTCAGCCTGTTGAGCGAGGAATCGTTCGACCTGACCATGGACCAGCTCATCACCGCGGCGGACAAGGCCATGTACGACGCCAAGAACGACGGCGGCAACCAGTGCCGTCATCACGGCAGCGTGATCTGACCGCCTCGAGCCCGCCGATCATCCGGACCACGCCTGAGTGGCGACTCGGTGGAAGTTGCCGCCGAGGACGGCGCGGATGTCGGGGTCCCTCCAGCCCTGCCCGCGCAGGTGATCTCCCAGCGTGATGAACGTCTCGGGGGACATCCACTGGATGGGCCCCCATCGGGTGTAGCTGTCGTCGAAACAGTCTGGGTTGCGCGCCATCTCGTCGTTGAAGTCGGCGTGATCGAAGGAGAAGTCGCTGCTGATCCCGACGTGGTCGATACCGACCACGTCGATGGCGTGGTCCAGGTGACGCTGCATGGCCTCCAACGTCGGGGTGTTCGGGCCGAGAAAGATGCCGACCCCGGTGATGCCGACGACACCGCCGGTGTCCGCACAGGCGCGGGCCTGGTCATCGGTGATGTTGCGGGGGTGGTCCCAAACCGCCGCCATACACGAATGGCTGTACACCACAGGCATGATCGAGACACGGCACAGGTCCAGGCCGGTCTTGCGACTGCAGTGCGATCCGTCGGCGACCATTCCCGCCGCATTCATCTCGGCGACGATCTGCTCACCCCACGCCGTCAGGCCTTCGTCGTGTGCGTCCAGGCATCCGCTGCCCGCGCGGTTGGCGTGGTTGTAGGTCGGGAGCAGGGTCCGCACCCCGAGCCCGACCAGCCGCGCCACGTTGTCGAGATCGTCGTCGAGCGGGCCGGAGTCTTCGAGGTCGAACACCACCGCGATCCGCCCGGTGGAAGTGATGTGGTCGACATCGTTTATGCCAGAGGCCAGTTCGAGATCAGGATGGCCTTCGACGGCGGAGCGGAAGTGCCTCAGCAGCGCCACCGAGTCGGAGAAGGATTGCGGCGAATATCCCACGTTGACCGACAGGAAAGCTCCGCCGGGGCGCTGGAAGCGGGTCAGCGGTTCGACGCTCGTGCCGACCTGCAGGGGCAGGCAGGTGTGTTGGTCCCACAGCAACACATCTCGGTGACGGCCCCCGGTCACGAAACGGCCTCCGTCCAACCACCCCAGTCCTCGCCGACGAACACCCGGCCGGTGGCCATGTCGAAGTTCTCGAGGAACACCTGCAATGCCGGCTGCATCTGTGCGTGCAATTGCGTCATCGCGTCGATGATCTCCGGGGTCATCGGGTCGTAGTCGGCGGGCTTCTGCGCGGGGATCAGGCCAAGATGTAGCGCCATCTCCAGCTGATAAAAGGTGAAGTCCCCGTACGGGCGTTTGGGATCGGCACCGGGGATGTCCTCGACGTCGTAGGGATCGGTCAGTTCCCAGCTCATCGCCGTCAACAACGTGCGGTGCCAATCGGTGAACTCGAAATGGTTCTCTTCAGCCAATCCCTGCACATACGGGGAGAATTCGACGTCTTCGGGAGGACGCCGGTAGGGATACCCGCCCGCCGGGCAGGTGCCGTAGGAAGTGGCGATACGCAGCAGGTGCACGTCGTCGGGGTGTGTGTCCCAGTCCGGAGGGAAGCACGGCGCCCCCACCTCGGTGCCGTCCCAGCCGACGACCACTGGTCGTAAACGCTGCACGTGCTGCTCCCGCCAGATGATGTCCATGGACCTATCTGACCAGATCTCGGGCGTGCGGTGTCACCGCGCGTTGAGCGCCACCGCCGCGCGGATCAACGCCACGAAGGCATCCTCGTCGAGCACGTCGTTCTCGCCGATGTCGATCGCCCGTCGGGTGTTGCCGCCAAGGCTGGAGTTGAAGAGCCCCGTCGGGTCGTCCAGCGATGCGCCCTTTGCGAACGTCAGCTTGACCTTGTCCTTGTAAGTCTCACCGGTGCAGAGCATTCCGTCGTGATACCACGTAGGCACACCTCGCCATTTCCACTCTTCGGTGACGTCGGGTTCGGCCTTCTTGATCAGCGCGCGGACGAGCGCAAGCGTGTCGCCGCGCCAATCGCCGAGCTCCGCGATCCTCGCGTCGATCTTCTCGGACGGGGATTGTTCCGTGCTCACCGAACCTCCTGGATGCGGATCATCGTGCCCGCGGGATCGCGCAGTGCACAATCGCGTACGCCGTAGGGTTGCTCGATCGGTTCCTGGACGATATCGGCATCGCTGGCCTGGAGGCGTTCGAACGTTCCGTCCAGATCTTTTGTAGCCAGCACGATGATCGAGTAGGTGCCCTTTGCCATCATCTCGGCGATGAGGCGGCGCTCGTCGTCGGTGACGCCGGGATCAGCCGCCGGCGGGTGAAGAACGATGGACGTCTCGGGCTGGTTCGGCGGGCCGACCGTGATCCAGCGCATCGCGCCTCCCCCGACGTCGAGACGGACCTCGAAACCCAGGACGTCGCGGTAGAACGCCAGCGATGCCTCCGGGTCCTCGTGGGGCAGGAACGTGGTGTGAATAGTCAAGTCCATGAGTGTCACGCTAAATCGAGTGCAGCGGCGGGTGCTTCTCGATTCCTGATCGGTCTGCTCACGTGCTTCTCCATGCAGGAGGGCAACCCGTCGGTCGCGCCCGCCGTGCGATCGCGGTACGTACTGGGTGGCACCCCGACCAGCTCGGTGAAACGCGTGCTGAACGTCCCGAGCGACGAACACCCGACAGCGAAGCACACTTCTGTCACGCTGAGGTCGCCGCGCCGCAGCAACGCCATCGCGCGCTCGATGCGCCGCGTCATCAGGTACGCATAGGGCGACTCGCCGAAGGCGGCCTTGAAGCGGCGGCTGAGATGACCGGCCGACATGTTCACTCCCCGTGCGAGGGTCTCGACATCGAGTGGCTGCGCGTAATCGCGGTCCATCCTGTCGCGAACGCGTCGGAGCAACCTCAGGTCGGCGAGATGTCGCTCCTCGGCGGTCTCACTGCTCACGCATGACAGCCTGCCACGCGTTTACCAGAGATGGCCTGGTCGCCAGTCACAGACGAGAGGAGCAGCGTCGTCGAGATCTCCTCTGAAAAGGTAGATCTTGTCAGTGACGTCATATGTGTCGACGATGCCGGCTGGACCGGCGGCTCGAGTGGGCCCAGTCCACGGGCGCCAGCCACGTGCCTCATAGAAGGGCGCTGCTGCCTCGACAGCATTGAGCGCGCCGAGTTGATGGCGCGACGTGATGATGTGTTCAGCGTTGTCCATCACGATCCGGCCCAGTCCGCGTCCCTGGTGGTCGCTGCGAACCGCGACCGCTTCGACATAGCCGGTGTTGAAAGCACTACCGTTGTGGCACAGCGTCCTCGGTACGACGGCAGTGAACCCGACCAAAGCCTGATCAGCATCCTTGATCACGATGTGTACGCCGTTCACGGCATGAAGCCAGTCGTGAGAACGGAACCCAGAGCCGAACGCCGAGCGCACCAACTCTTCCGCGGAATCCAATTCCGCCTCGCTGAGCTGCCCGGGCTCGGCGATCACGACCTCCACCATAGGAGCAGCGTGGCACAGGGCGTCACGAGTTCATACACACCACGCCTACCCCTGAGGGTGAAAAGCCGCATCCTCTTGTCGTCGTTTACTGTTCAGCCTGCAGAGGGCCGCCACCTGGCCGGCAGAAGGAGGCGCACGTGCTCGTTGACCTGTCGCACACGATACGGGCGGGATTGGTGACGTATCCGGGGTTGCCGGCCCCGTCGATCCAGCCGCACCTCACCCGCGAAGCCTCGCGCGAGGTGTACGCCGCGGGAACCGAATTCGCGATGGACACCATCACCATGATCGGTAACACCGGTACGTACATCGACTCACCGTTTCACCGCTTCGCTGACGGTGCTGACCTTGCCGGTCTCGACCTGGCCACGTTGGTCGATCTCCCGACCGTGGTCGTACGCCACCGCACCACGTCAGCGAGATCGGTCGACGCCGACGAACTTCCCGACACGATCGCGCGCGGCAGCGCCGTGTTGATCGACACCGGGTGGGACCGGCACTTCGGCACCCCTGCCTACGGCACCGACGCCCCGTTTGTCAGTGTGGCTGCCGCCGAGCGGCTGGTCGAATGCGGCGTTGCGCTCGTCGGCATCGACTCGGTCAACATCGACGACACCAGCGCTGCCGCCGCGGGGCGACGGCCCATTCACACCACACTGCTGGGGCATGGCATCCACGTGGTGGAACATCTGACGAATCTGGCCGCCCTGCCCGACCACGGTGCATGTTTCACCGCGGTCCCTCCACGTGTCGAAGGCTTCGGTACGTTTCCCGTCCGCGCGTACGCAAGCGTCCCGGACTGAGGTCTCTACGCCGGCATCTCGTCATCGAGCATTTCGAGCACTGCCTGCCACGCTCGTCGGGACTGGACGGCGTGGTAACCCACCCCGGGAACGGTGGCCATCGGCTCGGCGCCCGTATCGGCCCCGGGTGACGCCTCGACGGCCCAGAAGGCGTGCTGGGCACCGCCGAGGACGGTGACGCGCCAATCCACACCGGCGCCCTGCAAAGCGGCCCCGAAGGTGAGGAGCTGCGCGGGTGTGCACAGGGGATCCTCGGAGCCAGTACACAACAACACCGCTCCCCCGACGCTCGTCCAGTCCTCGGGGCGGGCCTCGCGCGGTAGACCGGGGTGAACGACGGCAAGTGCAGCGAAAGGTGTTCCGGTGCGGGCGAGTTCGAGCACGATCCGGCCGCCTGCGCCGTATCCGAGTGCAGAAAGACGGCGCTGATCGACGCCGGGTTCCGCCAGAAGGACGTCGAGGGCAGCCTGTCCGATGGCGAGCATGCGCGCCGTGTCGTCCAACAACGGCATGACGCGGGCCAGCATGGCCTCCGGGTGCCCGAAGTACGTACGTCCGCCGTGATAGTCCATGGCGAAGGCGACGTACCCGTGCTCGGCGAGAATGTCGGCACGCGTGCGCTGATAGGAGTCTAGGCCGACCCCGTCGTGACCGATCAGCACCGCGGGCCACGGCCCCTCGCCATCGGGCCGCACCAGGTAGCCGACCATCGTCATCCCGTCGACGACATACGCGACATCGTGCGTGGCACTCATGAACTCAGATTAGGAACGGGCAGCAGCTCTCTGTGTCGTCTTTCGCCCTCGGCACAAATTCACGTCCGCGCAAGGGCTTCAGCATTCGCAGGTGATCGCGTCCACGGGTGCGGTGAGTGGGTCTGTGGCGCGAACGACGGGGCCGTGGTCGTTCTCGACGGGATAGCCTTCGCGGGCCCAGTACTCGAACCCACCGATCATTTCTCTGACCTCGTACCCCAGCCTGGCGAATTCCAGCGCAGCACGCGTCGCGCCGTTGCAACCCGGCCCCCAGCAGTACGTCACGACCGGCGTCTCCCGTGAGATCTCGCTGGTCGCTCGGGCAGCGATCTGGTCAGTCGGGATGTGGACCGCCCCGAAGGCCCGGCCCTGGAGCCATGCGCCGTCACCGCGGGAGTCGATCAATACGAAACTGACGCCGCGTTCCTGGTCGGCGTACACGTCAGAAGCGTCCGTTTCGAAAGCCAGCTTGCCGGCGAAATGGGCGATGCGGAGGTCCATCGAGGCGGCCGTGGTCGTCATACGGAAAACGGTAGTGACGACCCGTCCGGAGCGACAGGGCAATTTCACTGCATCTCGGCCGCTTCAGCCGCATTTTTATGGCAATCTCGCAACGTGGCCGCGAATATCCCCTTCGAACCCGACAAGGTTGACACTGCCATTCTGAAAGCGTTGCAGGCCAACGGAAGACAGAGCATCGCGGAGCTAGCGCGGCACATCAACATGAGCCACAGCGCGGCCGCCGAGCGTGTGCGGCGCCTCGAGGACTCCGGTGTGATCAGCGGCTACGGCGCGCATGTCAATCCCGAACGACTCGGCTTCACGATCCTGGCCTATCTCCGACTGCGCTACCCCAGCAGCACCTACGAGCCGCTGCACCGGCTGCTCGCGAACCTCCCGGAGGTCACCGAAGCCCACCACGTCACCGGGGATGACTGCTTCATCATGAAAGTCGTCGCCACGAGCATGAAACACCTCGAACAGATCAGCGGCAGGATCGGGACCCTCGGCAGTGTCACCACCAACGTGGTCTACTCATCGCCGCTCCCGCCGAGGCCGGTGTTGCCACCGGGGTGACGAGCGCACTCTGGCCGCAGAGATTTCGGGGCGACCCTAGACGTCTACTACACATCGTCGTAGAGTCGAGGTATGCGGGTGGGGATCGTCGGAGGTGGATTTGCCGGATTGGCCGCGGCAGTCCTGCTATCCCGAGAAGGACACGAGGTCAAGGTCTTCGAGAAGGCGCCCGGCCCCACCAAGGCGGGCGGCGCAATCTCCCTGTCGACGAACGCGCTCGCATGCCTGTCCATTCTCGGCATCCGGGAACGCGTGGTCACCAATCCGTGGTCACACCTGCCGGCCACCATACGGACGCCGACGGGGCGGATACTGGTCCGCAGGACGTTGGCCCAACTGACGGGTGGCACCGAGTATTCAGCGGTGCCTCGGCGACTGCTGCTGAGCTGGCTGACCGATCAGATTCCCTCCGGTTGCCTGCACTACTCCGCTGCCGTGACCCACGTCGGCGCCGACGGAGTGCTGACGGTGGGCGGCGCAGAACACCGGTTCGACCTGGTCATTGCAGCCGACGGAGCCCGCGGAATCTGCCGACAACAGCTGTGGCCGGATGCATCACCCGTGCGATCCACCGGCATCAACGGATGGTCCTGGATCGTCGACCGAGAGCTGTCTACCGGCTACGGCACAATCTGGGGCTGCACAACTGATTTCGGCATTCTTCCGCTTCACGATGGGCGGACCTACATCTACGGTGGAACATCACTCTCGCAAGCGCTGCTCACTGACTACTGCTCATGGCCGGATCCCCTTCCTGACCTCATCGACGATGGGCGCTCCTGCGCCGTATCCACCCCGGAGATCTTCGAGGCCCGACCTCCTCGGTCTTTGGTCCGCGGAAGGGTCGTGGTGATCGGCGACGCCGCCCACGCCATGCGCCCCACTTTTGGCCAGGGGGCTGCGCTGGCGATGGAGGACGCCATCACGCTGGTCCGGGGCGGTGTAGCGTCGCTCGTGCGGCGCAGGCTTCGCCTCCAATTGCTCTATGCGGCATCGAAAGCCGGCTCCTACTTCGCGACTCCGAAGGCTCCGGCGGCCGAAAGGGTGCGCAACGGAGCGCTGGCCCTCACCCCAGACCCTGTATTCGGTGCATTGGCAGGATCTGTCAGCCGATGGCGACCACCGGCAGAGCGTCTGTGACTATCTCCCATCGGACTGCCGGAACCGATGTCTTGACCTCAATAGCGCTTGAGTTCCTAGCGTGTGGGCATGACATCCGAGATGCAGCCCCCCGAGCTACAACCGTTGGGATTCTGGACTATACGAGCTGGAGAAGCCATCCGTGCACGCACCCGCGGACGACTGTCAGAACTGGGGGTGACCCAGCCAGAGTGGTGGGTGCTGCACCAGCTCGCGATGCACCCGACGGGTATGACGGAAAGCGAGATCGTCTCCATCGTCGGACCGAACGAGTCTGACGAGAGCATCGTGCAGGCGATCGTCGCCGGCGTCGGCAAAGGGTGGATCGCTCGCTCGGGCGACCGTGTTCGCCTGACGAATGCCGGCCGGCGGCTATTCCATGCGGCCGCCGAAGTTCAGCGGCAGCTGAATGATGAGCGGCGCCAGGGGATATCCGACAGTGACTACGCGACCACCATCGAGGTGCTGCAGCGGACGATCACCAACGTCGGAGGCCACGCGTGGCACTGGTAGCGATCACATGACAACGGACTGCCGGCAGGCGGCTCACAGGCTGATGCCGTCGTACATCGCTGAAGGCGGTTGAGACAGAAGTTCTTTCGCCGTCCTGGTGTCGTGGTCCGCCAACACCTCATCGGCACCTGACTCGATCCCGTCCAGCGCGAGGCGTACCACGTCGGCTGGGTCGTTCTTCTCGATCTCGAAGCCGGCGACCATATCGGTATCGGTGGCCGATAAGTGCAATCCGAGCACCTGGGTGCCCTGCGCTGCCAGCTCGAGCCGAGTGCTGTTGGTCAGTTGCCATTCGGCAGCCTTGGCCGCGGCGTATGCACCGTTGCCGGGGTACACCTGGAAAGAACCGACCGACATCACGTTGAGAAGCGCGCCGCCGCCATTGCGCGCCAAGACCGGGGCGAAGGCACGAGTCATCGACAACGTGCCCCAGAAGTGGGTGGCCATTTCCAGCCGAATGGCGTCCAGGTCTCCGCTCACCAAGTTCTGCAGCGTCGCGACCCCGGCATTGTTGATCAGCACGTCGACGTCGGCAGCTGCGTCGGCCACCTCAGCCACCATGGTGTCGTCCGTGATGTCCAATCGGACCGGAATGATGCGGGAGTCGTTGTCGGGCAGTGTTTTTGGCCGCCGCGCGGCGGCGTACACCTTGGCGGCACCTCGCGCGAGCAACTGGCGCACGAACTCCGCGCCTATTCCGCGGTTGGCACCGGTGACCAGGGCTGTCGAGTTGTTCAGGTCCATTTCCCGAGCCTAGAATCTCACATCGATGTCAGGTTCAAGGTCCACATGCCGTGACGTAGCCCACACGTCTCACCGGGAGTCGACATGAAGATCGGAGAGCTCGCCCGGATCACCGGCGCCAGCGTGCGGTCACTGCGCTACTACGAGGAGCGGCAGCTGCTGTTGTCGCGCCGCACTGCCGGCGGCCAGCGGATCTACGATCAGGACGCGGTCGAGCGGGTCGCACTGATCCGAGAACTCTTCGCCGCGGGAGTCGGCAGCGATGCCGTCGTGCAATTGCTGCCCTGCATTCACACAGGTACAGCGACACCAGCAATGGTGGAACTCCTGGCGCAGGAACGCGCGCGCATCGACACCGAAGTACGCAGGCTCGCAGCCACGCGCGACCGTCTGGACCGACTCATCGTGACCACGCGTGCCGCCGTCCCGACCGCCGCCGCATCGTCCGCGTGAGACGTCGCACGGTCAATCGACGTGGTGAACGGCAGAAGCTTGTGCGGGGTGTGGGGCCCCTGGGTGGAGTATTGATGCGTGGGTTCCTTGTCGCCGCGCGAGCCGAGAACCGCGACAGGTGACGCGGATCTGATTGCCCGGGTGGCACCGCTGCTTCGCTCTCGTGGGCTCACCGACAGGGTGAGTGTCGTTGCTCTGGTGGGCGGAGCGCGCCTGGAGGCGCACTACGGTGCGCAGCCCGACACGGTCTACGAAATCGGCTCGATCACCAAGACCATGACCGCGCAGCTTTTTGCTCATGCCGTGGAATGCGGTCAGCTCCACGCCGACACCACCCTCGGAAGCGTCCTCGATCTCGGCGGCAGCCCGGCGAGCGACATCACTCTCGAAGAGCTGGCCGGCCACCGATCAGGACTGCCCCGCATCGCACCTCGACTGACGGATCGCATTGCAGCCGGCCTCGCGGTCCTGCGTCACCGGAACCCGTACACCGCCGATCTCAAGACACTGCTACAGCAGGCGCGTGCCTCGAAAGTGTCCGGAAGAGGCCGGTTTTCGTATTCCAACCTCGGCTTTGCCTTGCTCGGGCAGGCAGTCGCCGCGCACGTCGGTACAACCTACCCGCAACTGCTGCGGGACCAGATGCTCGACCGTCATGGCATGACCGGGTCCACGACACCTCTCACCGCTAGCGAACTACTCACCGATGTGACGACAGGTTTCAACGCCCGCGGCCACCGCGAACAGGCATGGACCATGGGCGCTTACGCGCCTGCCGGCGGAGTTCGTTCGACACCCGCCGACTTGGCCAGGTATGCGCGCGCTCTTCTCGACTCCGATGCCCCAGGGATGGACGCGCTCACTCCACGGTGGCAGGCAGACGGCGGCGCGCGTGTTGGCTACGCGTGGTTCACCAACCAGATCGGCGATGCGACCATCAACTGGCACAACGGAGCTACAGGGGGCTTCGCCAGCATGCTGGCCCTTGATCGCGACAATGCATCGGCCGTACTCGTCTTGGCCAACACAGCCATCGCTGTCGACCAGATCGCACTCGAACTCCTACTCCAAGGCCGGTCGCTTGTCTGAAGAGGCCCCGTTCGAGGATGAAGGCGACCCAGATCCGTTCTCAGGACGGGGAGCTCGAGTCGTCGTCAAGTGATGAGCCGCTCGATCGGGTGGGGTTGAATGCGCCTGTGACTCCGGATGTCCTTCGTCAGTGGTTCGACGGCTACTTGATGGCGTTTGCCGCGAGCTCCCGCCGAGACGGACCCATCGCGACACTCTTGGACCACTACACGGTGCCGCTGACCATCACCACCGACGAAGAAGTGATGACGGTGACCAGCGGCGAACAGGTAGCCTCCGCGATTCAGCAGCAGGTGGATGCGCTACACGCACAGGGCTACGGCACCACTGACGTGCTCGCCTTCGAAGCGACAGTGCTCAATGCGACGTCAGCGATCCTGCACACCCGACTGGTCCGGCGCGCAGCGGACGGCGGTGAGATCGCCACCCTGGGCATGACGTATCTGGTCGCCCGCGATCAGACCCGCCTCCGCATCGTTCTGATGGCAGTGCACCCCGCCACCTGAGGTCTGCGGATCGACATCTCTCCACTGCTGGTTTCCGCAGCGCCCGAGCCTGAAAGGCCCGCCAACGACAAAGGCCACGAACCATTTCTGATTCGTGACCTTTGCGGTTGCGGTTCGTAGAACCGCTCAGTGTGGGCGAAGGGGGACTTGAACCCCCACGTCCCGAAGGACACTGGCACCTGAAGCCAGCGCGTCTGCCATTCCGCCACTCGCCCGAAAACAACCGGGGGAGCCTATCACGCAGGCAACCCCGGGCTCCAACCGTACGTCGGCAGGCCCCTGAACACCAAAACCGCTGCTCACAATCCTGTGACCAGGAGCGATGCAATTCTCAGAGTTCTGAGAGTCACGACGGGGTACAGGTGGCCGATAGCATGCTTGCAAGCATCGCTGCCAGCCGACACGCTGGCGGCTTTTCACCATCGAGGGAGGCGAGCCGGAACATGGGTCTGGTCGATCGATTCGAGCGCAAGCTCGAGGATTCGGTCGGCAATGCCTTCGCCCGGGTCTTCGGCGGCTCGATTGTGCCCGCTGAAGTCGAATCGCTTCTGCGGCGTGAAGCCGAGACCGGGGCACGTGAAGTGCACGGCGGCTACGTTTTGGCGCCGAACGACTACGTCATTACCCTCAGTGTGCCTGACTATCAGAAGGTGAGTGCCGACCCGGACATCACCCCGACCACGTTCGCCAAGCACCTGGAGGGCTTCATCCATGAGCAGGGATGGCAAACGTATGGTGATGTGGTTGTCCGATTCGAACAATCGCCCAGCCTGCACACCGGACAGTTTCGCGCGCGCGGTGCGGTCAATCCCGACTCGACCTCGGATCCACCAGCCCCACCACCTCGAGATCACTCGTCCCACGCAGAACCAGGAGTACGACCGATGAGCGACAATCCGACCTATCGCGGCGGCCAGGGGCCGGGGCGGCCCGGGGATGACTACTACCCCCGTCCCGACGATGACCGCTACCCCCGCCAGGACGATCGCGGCGGCTACCCGCCGGCCGACCAGGGTGGCTATCCGCCGGCTGAGCCCGGTGGCTACCCGCCGGCAGATCAGGGTGGCTACCCGCCACCCGGCGAGCAGGGCTACCCCCAACGCGGCGGCTACCCGGACCAGGGCGGCTACCCCGAGCAGGGCGGTTACCCGGCTCCGCAATACGACCAGCGCCCTCCGGCCGGCTACGGCCCTCCCCCGGGCGGATACCCCGACCAGGGCTACCGGCCCGGTCCCGGCGGCTACGGCCCGCCGCAGGGTGGTCAGCAGGGTTACGGACCCCAGGGCGGGGCTCCCGCCGGTGACTACGACTACGGGCGTCGTCCGTCGTACCCCGACCAGGGCGGCTATCCGGACCAGGGCGGCTACGGCGGTGGCTACGGCCGCCAGGAGTACGGGCAGCCCGACTACGGACGCTACGGCGAGGCACCGGCCGGCTACGCCGACCAGGGCTACGGCGAGCAGGGCGGCTACGGCGGCGACCAGGGTGGCTACGGCGCCGCTGGTTACGGCGGCGGCTACGGCGCCAGCCAGGGCGAGTACCCGTCCGCCGGCTCTACCGTCACCTTGCAGCTCGACGACGGCAGCGGGCGCACCTACCAGTTGCGCGAAGGCGCCAACGTCATCGGCCGCGGTCAGGACGCCCAGTTCCGGCTTCCCGACACGGGTGTGTCACGTCGTCATCTCGAGATCCGCTGGGACGGCCAAGTGGCGCTATTGTCAGACCTCAACTCCACCAACGGCACCACGGTGAACAACGCGCCCGTTCAGGAGTGGCAGCTGGCTGACGGCGACGTGATCCGGCTGGGCCACTCTGAGATCATCGTTCGCGTTCACTGAGGATCGCTGCGCGGGGACGGCGGTGACGTGGCGATCACGTCGACCGCCGTCTGCGTATGGTGGCGGGGCCGAAAGGGCACCGACGAGCGCTCGCGCGAGGAGCATGACCCGGACGGAGAGGACGTCAGATGCAGGGGCTGATGCTGCAGCTGACGCGCGTCGGTTTCCTGTTGCTGCTCTGGCTGTTCATCTGGTCGGTGCTCCGCATCTTGCGCACTGACATCTATGCGCCGACCGGCGCGGTGATGATGCGCCGTGGCCTCGCACTGCGCGGCACGCTGTTACCGACCAAAGACCGCAGTGTTCCGCGACAACTGGTCGTCACCGAGGGCGCACTGGTCGGCACCAGGATTCCGCTGGGCACCCAACCGGTGCTGATCGGCCGCGCCGATGACTCCACACTGGTGCTGACCGACGATTACGCGTCGACGCGCCACGCCAGACTCTCGCCTCGAGGTCCGGAATGGTACGTCGAGGACCTAGGATCGACCAACGGCACATACCTCGACAGGGCGAAGGTGACAACGGCAGTACGCGTTCCGATGGGCACACCGGTGCGAATCGGCAAGACAGTGATCGAGCTGCGCCCGTGACCCTCGTGCTTCGATACGCCGCCCGCAGCGACCGCGGCTTGGTGCGCGCCAACAACGAGGACTCCGTCTACGCGGGCGCCCGACTGCTGGCACTCGCCGACGGAATGGGCGGCCACGCGGCCGGCGAGGTCGCCTCACAACTGGTGATCGCCGCACTCGCACACCTCGACGATGACGAGCCCGGTGGCGACCTGCTCAGCAAGCTCGATGCCGCGGTGCGCGAAGGCAACTCGGCGATCGCTGCGCACGTCGAGGCCGATCCCGAGCTCGACGGCATGGGCACGACGCTCACCGCAATCCTGTTCGCCGGCAACCGGCTTGGCATGGTCCACATCGGTGACTCCCGCGGTTACATGATGCGCGACGGCGAACTCACCCAGATCACCAAGGACGACACGTTCGTCCAGACCCTTGTCGACGAAGGTCGCATCACCGCCGAAGAGGCCCACAGCCACCCGCAACGCTCGCTGATCATGCGCGCGCTCACCGGTCATGAGGTCGAGCCGACGCTGATCATGCGCGAGGCGCGGGCGGGCGACCGCTACCTGCTGTGCTCTGACGGGCTGTCCGATCCCGTCAGCCACGACACCATCGCCGAGGCACTGCAGATCCCCGATGTCGCCGAAAGCGCCGACCGACTCATCGAATTGGCGCTGCGCGGCGGCGGACCGGACAACGTCACCGTGGTGGTGGCCGACGTCGTCGACGTCACCAACCACGACTTCGGGCAGACCCAACCGATTCTCGCGGGCGCCGTCTCCGGCGCGGACGACCAGACCGCGCCGCCCAACACCGCGGCCGGCCGCGCATCGGCGTTCAACCCGAAACGCAATGCCGTCAAACCTGTTGTGCAGCAACCTGAAGAGCCTCCGCCGCGAGCCCGTTCACGACGCCGCATCTACCTTGCGGTGGCTGTATTGGTCTTGGCGGTGCTCGCCGGTTTGGCGGTCGCACGGGAAATCGTCCGCAACAACTACTACGTCAGTGAACACGACGGCGTCGTCTCGATCATGCGCGGTGTTCAAGGCTCCTTTCTCGGGATCGCTCTCCAGGAGCCGTATCTGCTGGGCTGCTTGAACGCCCGCAACGAGTTGTCTCTCATCAGTGCCGATCAGCCTCGGGACAATCTGGGCTGCCGACTGCTGGCCGTCGGGGATATGCGGCCGTCCGAGCGCGCCCAGGTGGTCGCCGGGTTGCCGTCGGGCACCCTCGACGACGCCATCGGTCAGATCGAGGAACTGTCGCGCAGTTCGGTGCTCCCTGTGTGCGCGCCGCCGGCACCCGCGACGTCCAGCCGTCCCACGCCGCCGCCCTCCCCCCGGCCGTCGACGACCCAGACCACCCCTGCCCCGGGAAGCCCTGCGCCAAGCGCGGATCCGACGTCGACGACGGCGACACCCGCGCCGGAGACACCGCGCACCGTGACGTCATCACCGACATCGGCGCAGGCTCCTAGTCCGTCGCCCTCGCCGTCGCCCACCGTGACAGCGCTGCCTCCCCCGCCGCCTCAACCGGGAACGAACTGCCGGGAAGTGGCATGACGACCCAACCGCAGTCCCCGGTTGCGGTGACACCGGCCCTGCCGAACCGCCGCAACGCCGAAGTCTTCCTGCTCGGCTTCGCCGCGTTCATCACCACGGTGGCGCTGCTGCTCGTCGAGGCGAATCAGGAACAGGGTCTGCGGTGGGATCTCGCGCAGTACGCCGTCGCGTACCTGGCACTGTTCGCCGGCGCGCACCTCGCGGTACGACGCTTCGCCCCCTACGCCGATCCCCTGCTGTTGCCTGTGGTCGCGCTGCTGAATGGCCTCGGGTTGGTCATGATCCACCGTCTCGACCTGGCCGCCGGTGAGCCCACCGCACGCGGACTGGGCGGTACCGCCAACCAGCAGATGCTGTGGACCCTCGTGGGCGTCATCGGGTTCTCGCTCGTGGTGATCTTCCTCAGTGACCACCGGCTGCTCTCGCGGTACGGCTACGTGTGCGGGTTGGTCGGACTCGTCCTGCTCGTCATCCCCGCGCTGCTGCCCAGTTCGATGTCCGAACAGAACGGCGCCAAGATCTGGATTCGGTTGCCCGGCTTCTCAATTCAGCCCGCCGAGTTCTCCAAGATCCTGCTGCTGATCTTCTTCGCCTCGGTGCTGGTGTCGAAGCGCAATTTGTTCACCAGCGCAGGCAAACACGTCCTCGGCATGGATCTGCCGCGGCCGCGCGATCTGGCCCCGCTGCTGGCGGCGTGGATCGCCTCGATCGGCGTGATGGTCTTCGAAAAAGACCTCGGCACGTCGCTTCTGCTCTACGCCTCGTTCCTCGTGCTGGTCTACATCGCCACCGAGCGCTTCAGCTGGGTGGTGCTCGGGCTGAGCCTGTTCGCCGCCGGAAGCGTGATCGCCTACTACGTCTTCGATCACGTCCGCGTCCGCGTGCAGACATGGCAGGACCCCTTCGCCGATCCCGACGGCGCCGGCTATCAGATGGTGCAGTCGCTGTTCAGTTTCGCGACGGGGGGGATCTTCGGGACGGGCCTGGGCAACGGCCAGCCCGGGACCGTGCCTGCCGCCTCGACCGACTTCATCATCGCCGCCGTCGGCGAAGAGCTGGGCCTCGTCGGCCTGGCCGCTGTACTGATGCTCTACACGATCGTGGTGATCCGCGGCATGCGCACCGCGATCGCGGTGCGTGACAGCTTCGGCAAGCTCCTCGCCGCCGGCCTGGCCGCCACCCTGGGCATCCAGCTGTTCATCGTCGTCGGCGGCGTCACCAAACTCATCCCGTTGACCGGCCTCACCACGCCGTGGATGTCCTACGGCGGCTCGTCCCTGGTGGCGAACTACCTGCTGCTCGCGATTCTGGTCCGCATCTCGCACAACGCGCGCCGCCCGCTGGACGGCCGCGGCACTCCTCCGGGCCCGATCGCCGCGGCGAGCACCGAGGTGATCGAGAAAGTATGAACACCTCACTGCGCCGTATCTCGGTCATGATCATGGGTCTGGTCGTGCTGCTGCTCGCCAACGTGACCCTCACCCAGGTCTTCACCGCCGACGGCCTGCGTTCGGATCCGCGCAACCAGCGGGTGTTGCTCGACGAGTACTCCCGCCAGCGCGGCCAGATCTCTGCCGGCGGACAGCTGCTGGCCTACTCGGTGTCCACCGAGGGCCGGTTCCGGTTCCTGCGCGTGTACCCCAACCCGCAGACCTATGCGCCGGTGACCGGGTTCTACTCGCTGAGCTACTCGAGCACCGGCCTGGAGCGCGCCGAGGACACGGTGCTCAACGGGTCGGACCAGCGCCTGTTCGGACGCCGCCTGGCCGACTTCTTCACCGGCCGCGATCCCCGCGGCGGCACCGTCGCGACGACGATCCGCCCCGAGGTGCAGCAGGCAGCGTGGGACGCGATGGACAAGGGCTGCAACGGGCCGTGCAAGGGCGCCGTCGTCGCGCTGGAGCCGTCGACGGGCAAGATCCTGGCGATGGTCTCGGCGCCGTCCTACGACCCGAACCTGCTGGCCACCCATGACGTGAACGAGCAGGAGCAGGCCTGGCAGCGCCTCCGTGACGACCCGAACTCGCCGCTGCTGAACCGCGCGATCTCGGAGACCTACCCGCCGGGGTCGACGTTCAAGGTCATCACCACCGCTGCGGCGCTGCAGAACCGCGCCACCCCCGACACCCAGGTGACCGCGGCGCCGCAGATCGCGTTGCCCGACAGCACCGCGACGTTGGAGAACTTCGGCGGCTCCTCGTGCGGAGGCGCGCCGACGACGTCGCTGCAGTACGCCTTCGCGCACTCGTGCAACACCGCGTTCGTCCAGCTCGGCATCGACACCGGCGTCGATGCGCTGCGTGACACCGCGCAGAGCTTCGGGGTGGACACCGCGCCTGCGCCGATTCCGCTGCAGGTCGCTGAGTCGACGTTGGGGCCGGTACCGGACGCCGCGGCGCTGGGGATGTCCAGCATCGGCCAGAAGGACGTTGCGCTGACGCCGCTGCAGAACGCGATGGTGGCCGCGACCGTGGCCAACAAGGGGGTCACGATGCAGCCGTTCCTGGTCGACAGCCTCAAGGGCCCAGACCTGTCGAACATCGCCACCACGGCGCCCAGCGAAGTGCGGCGAGCCATCCCCGAACCGGTCGCAGATACACTTACGAACTTGATGGTCGCCGCCGAGCAGGTGACTCAGCAGAAGGGAGCCATCGCCGGCGTGCAGATCGCATCAAAAACCGGCACTGCGGAACACGGCACTGACCCGCGCAACACGCCCCCGCATGCCTGGTACATCGCCTTTGCGCCTGCTCAGGCACCCAAAGTGGCGGTGGCGGTACTGGTCGAGAACGGCGGTGACCGCCTGGACGCCACTGGCGGTGCGGTGGCGGCCCCGATCGGCCGCGCGACGATCGCAGCAGCCCTGAGGCAGGCGTCGTGAGCCCCCGAAGCCGAGCGAAGCGAGGCGAGAGATGAGCCGCCGAAGCCGAGCGAAGCGAGGCGAGAGATGAGCCCCCGCGTCGGTGTCACGCTGTCGGGGCGGTATCGGCTGCAGAGGCTGATCGCCACCGGCGGCATGGGCCAGGTGTGGGAAGGCGTGGACTCCCGACTGGGCCGCCGCGTCGCGATCAAGGTGCTCAAGGCCGAGTATTCGACCGATGCGGAGTTCGTTGAACGATTCCGCGCCGAAGCCCGCACGGTCGCCATGCTGAACCATCCGGGCATTGCCGGGGTGTACGACTACGGCGAGACCGACATGGACGGGGAGGGCCGCACCGCCTACCTGGTCATGGAGCTCGTCAACGGCGAGCCGCTGAACTCGGTGCTCAAGCGCACCGGTCGGCTCTCACTGAGGCACGCCCTCGACATGCTCGAGCAGACCGGACGGGCCTTGCAGGTCGCTCACACCGCGGGCCTGGTGCACCGCGACGTCAAACCGGGCAACATCCTGATCACCCCGACCGGCCAGGTCAAGCTGACCGACTTCGGCATCGCCAAGGCCGTCGACGCGGCCCCGGTCACGCAGACCGGCATGGTCATGGGCACCGCGCAGTACATCGCGCCAGAGCAGGCCCTGGGTCACGACGCCACGGCTGCCAGCGACGTCTACTCCCTGGGAGTCGTTGGCTACGAAGCAGTTTCGGGCAAACGGCCGTTCACCGGCGACGGTGCCCTGACGGTGGCGATGAAGCACATCAAGGAGACTCCTCCCCCGCTGCCCGCCGACCTGCCGCCGAACGTGCGGGAACTGATCGAGATCACACTCGTGAAGAACCCCGGCATGCGCTACAAGTCCGGCGGCCCGTTCGCCGACGCCGTCGCCGCCGTGCGTGCCGGTCGCCGTCCACCCCGGCCCAACGCGGCTCCCGCGATCGGGCGCGCCGCCCCGGCCGCGGTCAAGCCGACCATCGCGCCCAGCCCCGTCCAGCCGACCGGACGCGCCCCCGCCGCAGCGCCCCGCACCCGCACCACCGGCAGCCATCACCGCTCGGCCCCACCCGCGCGACGCACCTTCTCCTCCGGCCAGCGGGCCCTGCTCTGGGCCGCCGGCGTGCTCGGGGCGCTCGCGATCGTCATCGCGATCCTGATCGTCCTCAACGCACAGGACCGCAAAGACCGCGCTCCCGCGCCGGCCACGGTGACCGAAACACCGTCCGCGACCACCGAGACACCCGCTGCCGCACCGGCCCTGACTGTCGATGACGACGGCGTCGTGCGCATGTGGGTAGCCCGTGCCGTTCAACCCGCGCCGCCTCCAGCAGCGCCGCCCCACCGAGAACTGTCATGACGACGCCCCAGCACCTGTCCGACCGCTACGAAGTCGGCGAGATCCTCGGCTTCGGCGGCATGTCCGAAGTCCACCTGGCCCGCGACATGCGCCTGCACCGCGATGTCGCGATCAAGGTGCTGCGCGCCGACCTCGCCCGCGACCCGAGCTTCTACCTGCGCTTCCGCCGCGAAGCGCAGAACGCGGCGGCGCTGAACCACCCGGCGATCGTCGCCGTCTACGACACCGGTGAGGCGGAGACCCCGACGGGCCCGCTGCCCTACATCGTCATGGAGTACGTCGACGGCGTCACGCTGCGCGACATCGTGCACACCGAGGGACCGATGCCGGCCAAGCGGGCGATCGAGGTGATCGCCGACGCGTGCCAGGCGCTGAACTTCAGCCACCAGCACGGCATCATCCACCGCGACGTCAAGCCGGCCAACATCATGATCAGCAAGACCGGCGCCGTGAAGGTGATGGACTTCGGTATCGCCCGGGCCATCGCCGACGCCGGCAACCCCGTCACGCAGACGGCCGCGGTGATCGGCACCGCTCAGTACCTGTCTCCCGAGCAGGCGCGCGGCGTGAAGGTCGATGCCCGCTCGGATGTGTACTCGCTGGGCTGCGTGCTCTACGAAATGCTCACGGGCGAGCCACCTTTCGTCGGTGATTCGCCTGTCGCCGTGGCTTACCAGCACGTCCGTGAGGACCCGGTGCCACCGTCGGCGCGCCACGCCGACATCTCCCCCGATCTCGACGCCGTGGTCCTCAAGGCGCTGTCGAAGAACCCCGACAACCGATACCAGACGGCCGCGGAGATGCGTGCAGATCTGGTCAAGGTGCACAGCGGGGAGAGGCCCGACGCCCCGAAGATCTTCACCGACGCCGAGCGCACCTCGCTGCTGTCAGCCGCGCCGTCACGCGGCGGCCCCGTGTCCCACCAGCCGCGTTATCAGCCGAAGGAACGTTCCGGGTCGGTCGGCAAGTGGGTGGTGGCGGTAGCGGTGCTCGCCGTGCTCACCGTCCTCGTCACGATCGCGATCAACTCCTTCGGCGGGGAGACTCGCGACGTCCAGGTGCCCGACGTTCGTGGTCAGGCGTCCGCCGATGCCATCGCGACGCTGCAGAACCGCGGATTCACGATCAACACCGAGCAGGACTCCAGCTCCGAGGTACCGCCGGACCATGTGATCGACACGGATCCGGCTGCGGATAGCTCCGTTCCCGCAGGCTCCGAGATCACCCTGAAGCTGTCGTACGGCCCGCAACAGGCCGAGGTGCCCGACGTCTCGGGTCTGAGCTACGCCGATGCGGTGCGCAAGCTGACCGATGCCGGGTTCAGCCGGTTCCGGCAGACCACGTCGGCGTCCCTCCCGGAGCAGAGGGACCGGGTGCTGTCCACGGTGCCGCCGGCCAACCAGACGTCGGCGATCACGAATGAAATCACGATCGTGGTCGGGAAGGGCCCGGCGACGGCCATCGTGCCTGACTGCGTGGGGCAGACCATCGAGGTGTGCCAGCAGATCATGACGGCCTCCGGGTTCGCCAAGACGGTGCCGGTCCAGGTAGACAGCACCACCGCCGCCGGGCAGATCATCGGCAGCGACCCGGCCGCCGGCCAGACCATTCCGCAGGACACGGTGATCCAGATCCAGGTGTCGCGCGGCAACCAGTTCGTCATGCCGGACCTCACGGGCCAGTTCTGGACCGACGCCGAACCGCGGTTGCGCGCGCTGGGCTGGACGGGCGTTCTCGACAAGGGTGCCGACGTGCAGAACAGCGGGCAGCGGACCAACGCGGTCGTGTCCCAGACCCCTCCCGCGGGATCTGCGGTGAACTACACCGCCAGGATCACGCTGAACTTCGCGTCGTAGCCGCCGCTACGGCCGTCGCGACCTCGTTTTCGAGACGGGCCACCACCGCCTCATCCGGCGCGGTGCCGCAGTCGGCGAGCCAGTTGGCCAGCATGCGGTGGCCGCCTTGGGTGAGGATCGATTCCGGGTGGAACTGCACGCCGTGGATGGGCAACTCCACGTGGCGTACGCCCATCACGACGCCGCCTTCGGTGCGCGCGATGACCTCGAGGTCGGCGGGCATCGTCTCAGGCAGGATCGTCAGCGAGTGGTAGCGCGTGGCGACGAACGGATCCGGCAGGCCGTGCAGCACCCCGCGGTCGGCGTGAAAGACCGTGCTGGTCTTGCCGTGCAGCAGCTCCGGCGCCCGATCCACGGTGCCGCCGAACGCCACGCCGATCGCCTGGTGGCCCAGGCACACACCGAGCAGGGGAGTGGCGGCCGTTGCGCAGGCGTGGACCAGGGGAATGGATGCCCCGGCGCGCTCGGGGGTACCGGGGCCCGGACTCAGCAGCACCCCGTCGAATTCATCGGCCACCGCGGCGACAGCCGCCTCGGAGGACAGCCGTTCGTCGTCGTTACGCCAGACCTGCGCGTCCACCCCGAGCTGGCCCAGGTACTGGACGAGGTTGAACACGAAGCTGTCGTAGTTGTCGACGACGAGAACCTGCATGCGCTCAGGCTACCGCCGCACGTCAGTACCCCAGGGGTCCCATCGGTTGGGCGTACTTCATCGTGACCGGCGCGGTGTAGCCGACGAGCTCCACGTCGCGGACGTTCTCTGAATAGCCGAGGCCGAACCGGACCGCGTACTGCTTGTACAGCGTCACCAGCGGCGCCTCGGACAGCGCGCGCTGCATGGCCGCGGCGTCGCCGATCGCGGTGACGACATAGGGCGGGCTGTAGGTGCGTCCGTTGAGCAGCAGGGTGTTACCGACGCATCGCGGCGCCGAGGTCGCGATCAGGCGTTGATCCTGCATCTGGATGCCTTCCGCGCCGGCGCTCCACAGGGCGTTGAGGACAGCCTGGATGTCCTGCTGGTGGACGACGAGATCGTCGGGCGACGCGTCGCGGGGGAAGCGGCCCTGGGCGTCGCGCTGGGCGTCGTTGAGGGTGACGACCAGGCCGGGGCCCCGCATCGGGGTCAGCCCGGCGTCGGGGGCCAGCGCGTCGGCGCGACCGGAGATGGCCGTCAGCGCGGCTGCGGCACTGGGGGAGCCGCCGTGGTGGTTCTCGATCTGCGGGGTCAGCGCGTCGCGCTCGGCGGTCAGACGGTCCACCGACTGCTGGGTCTCACGGACCAGGTCGACCAGGCGCGGGGCGTCGCTGCGGCGGATCTCGTCTCCGCCGGAGACGCTGTAGGTGGCACCGAGCAGCAGGCCGGCCGCCGCGCAAACCACGGGAACACCCCAGCGCCAAGCCGAGCGGGAGCGAACGGTTCGGTCACGGGCGTCCATCGGTTGCATCTCTCCGGGAGTCGGTGTTGATCGCGGCTGCGTTAGGCTTTGGCTCAACATCGTCGGCCCAACACTGTCGCCCCAATATCGTCGCACCGAATCGTCCGAAGGTACCCATGCCCAAGTCCAAGGTCCGCAAGAAGAACGACTTCACCATCAACCCGGTGAGCCGTACGCCGGTCAAGGTGAAGGCCGGCCCGTCGAGCGTGTGGTTCGTGGTGCTGTTCTGCGGCCTGATGCTGATCGGGCTGGCGTGGTTGATCGTGTTCCAGCTGGCCGGCAGCGGCCCGGACGTGCCGAGCTTCCTGCAGTGGATGAGCAACCTCAATGTGTGGAACTACGCCATTGCGTTCGGCTTCATGATCACCGGTTTGCTGCTCACGATGCGCTGGCGGTGACGGGCGCCGACCCTGTCCGCGTGTCCTGGCGGTCGTCCGCCGTTCGATCACATGCAACCTGCTCGTAACCGGATCACATCGATGTTATTCATCCCCACTGTGGATAGCACTTGTGGATAACGGGGTAAGTCCCGGTAGGAGGGTGTGAATTGTCCTCCCAGCAAACAACATGGGGTCCGCCGACGGCAGGCATCATCGGTGCCGCCGGAATGGGCATTCTGCTGGCTGTCGGCGTTGTGACGCTGGTCACAGACGTGCCGGGGCGTATTTTGATCGGTACCGCGGCTGTGGGTTTGCTCGTGTTCGCCATCCTGTCGTGGCGCGCTCGTCCGAAACTGGCAATCGACGGCGACACCCTGATCTACCGCGGCTGGATCGGCACGCGACGGCTCACCCGGGCCGACATCAGCCTGGTCCGCATCACGGAGTTCCGCCGCATCGGGCGAAAAGTACGACTACTCGAGATCGACACGATCGATGGCCGGCTCCTGGTGCTGAGCCGGTGGGATGTGGGCACGGACCCGGTGCGCGTGCTCGATGTTCTGACCGACGCCGGCTTCGCGCGCGGCGCCGGTCGGTGATGGCTAGGAGATCGTGACCGACTCGATGACCACGGGATCGGTGGGGCGATCGCTGCGGTCGGTCGCCGTGGTGGCGATCGCGTCGACCACCTTCTGCGACTCCGGATCGACGACCTCGCCGAAGATGGTGTGGCGGCGGTTCAGGTGCGGGGTCTTGCCGACGGTGATGAAGAACTGCGAGCCATTGGTACCCGGCCCGGCGTTGGCCATTGCCAGCAGGTAGGGCTTGTCGAACTGCAGCTCGGGATGGAATTCGTCGGCGAACTGGTAGCCCGGGCCGCCCCGACCGGTGCCGGTCGGGTCGCCGCCCTGGATCATGAATCCGTCGATGACGCGATGGAAGACGGCGCCGTCGTAGAACGGCCCCGACGAGCCGCCCGAGGCGTTCTCGGTGCTGTAGTCCTTGGTGCCCTGGGACAGGCCGACGAAGTTGGCCACGGTCTTGGGGGCGTGGTTTCCGAACAGGGCGATCTTGATGTCACCGCGGTTTGTGTGCAGGGTCGCGGTCGCTGTCTGAATGGGGCTCGTCACGGAAAGTCAGTGTGCCACGCGCCTCTGAAGCCCAACCGGGCACCGTGCGGTTGGCGGAGATGGCAGGCTGAAGCTCGTTGTCATCCGGTGCCGAGAAAGGTGGGCCATGAGCTCCAAGACCCGAGTCCGACTGACCCCGAGCCAACGGCTCAGCCGCGGCCTGAAGTACTCGACGGTCGGGCCCGTGGACGTCACCCGGGGCGCCGTGGGTATCGGGGTGAACTCGGTGCGGTCGTCGGCGTCGTGGATCGGCCAGAAGTACCGCAGCAGTGACGTGGCTCAGCAGCTCAAGGACGAGCTCGCCGCGGCCCAGGAGGTCGTGGTGAATCTGCCCGACACGCTGGAGAACCTGCGCGCGCCGAAGCGGCGCCGCCGGCCACGCCTACTCGTGGTGGCTGTCGGCGTGGCCGTGCTGGCCGGGGGAGCGGCGGCGTTCTCGATCGCCCGCCGCTCGACGCAGCCGGAGCCCTCGCCGCTGCCGCCCAGTGTCGAGGTCGACCCCAAGCCGTAGCCGGGAACTAGACGAGGCCGAGCTGGCGGTAGATGTCGGGGAGAATCGCCCTGGTCTCCCGAAGAATCGTGAAGATCGCCCAGTCGTGGGGTTCGCCTGCGCGCAGCACGAAGGTGAAGTCGGCGCCGGGTGTCCCCGCGGCCTTTTCCCTCAGCACCAGCAGATCGGGTGCGACGACGTCGCGACTGCCGACGTAGATGGCCGTGGGCGGAAGCCCTTCCAGCGATCCGTACAGCGGACTCAGCAGCGGGTCTTTCAGGTCCAGTCCGTCGGCCCACTGACCGACATTCTTCTGCAGGTCTGCGAGTACTTCCGGCGTGAACACCGGGTCGTCGACGAGTGCGATGGCCGGATTGCTCAGCGTGCTGTCCACCCCGGGCGCGCTCAGCACCATGAACGAAGGGACCGTACGCCCGTCCTTCACGAGCAGTTGCACCGCCGCGAGTGCGATGTTGCCGCCGGAAGAGTCGCCGAACACGCTCACGTTCGCTGCGCTTCGCTGGTCGATCTGAGCGGCGATGAGGTCGGCCACCGTCGGCACGACCTCTCGCGCCGTCCCCTCGGGCACCAACGGGTACAACGGCACGATCACCGTCGCCCCGGTCTTGCGCGCCATCGCGCTGTAGAAGAGCCAGTTGAACAGCGTCGGCTGCAGGACCAGAGCGCCGCCGTGAACGGCCACGACGGCCTTGTCCGAGGTCAGCCGGCGGGACTGCAGTGTCCACACCGGCATGCCCTCGAATTCGGTCTGCTCGGCGGTCAGCCCCCTCAACGATCCCCGTGGCGGATGATCGCTCTGCAGCAGCCCCGTGGCCGGGAGCGTGAGGTCCACGTGGATCAGTGAGCCGATCTTTCCGACCACGCCGAAGGTTGCGGACAGGGCCTTCGACAACAAAGACGGCCTTCCGGTGAACACCGGTGCATCCAGCGCGGGTGCTTCGGCGACGACAACCTCGGCAACGACCGTTCGCGCCGGCTCCCTCACCACAGGATCGGTCGAGACGGACTCCTCGGTGTCGCGTCGGGCGAGGGCGAGGAACGTCAGCGCGGTGGGACCGTCCGCGGGGAGGCCAGGCGCGTCGCTGCTCGACCTGCGCTCGGGCGCGCGTCGGGTCAGCGTGCGTGGTGAAAGTCTGGTCGTAGCAGTGTCTTTCGATATCATCTCGGAGTTCTGCAGCGATCGGCGCCCCGGTCGGGCGTCCGGTCGGTCGGTGTGTCGCCGTGCGGTCGGCCGGCCATCGGAGGCGCGTTCGCTGCGTCTGGTGAGGCGGGTTGCAGAGTGCGGCGTCTCCGATGCCGACGAAGCCGCTGAATCGGCGGGTGCGGCCGATGCCGTCCACTGATCGGCGACGGCGATCCCGATGCCGACAGTGACCGCGAGGGCCCCGGCCAGACTGAGGTGCTTTCCGTAGGTGACGGCCGCACAGGTCGTTGTCGTCATGGCAGATCTCCCTCGACAACAGCAGAGTGCGCTCTTGAATCAGCCGATGTCGTCAGTAGAGGAGTACTGCACTTATTGGAGGAGAGCGGCTTCAGACCGCCGCGCGATAGGAGTGGAGCCTAGGAGATTCGAACTCCTGACATCTGCCTTGCAAAGGCAGCGCTCTACCAACTGAGCTAAGGCCCCTCGTCAGGAAGGTGCATCGGCGATGGTGTGCCAAATTTCGGGACTGTGCTGGGTTCGCCACACCATCAGCGCGGCGGCCGCGGCAATGCCGGCCACGAGAAGCAGCATCACCTTCATCGATGTGAACCTTTCCGTGGGGCTAGGAGGACTCGAACCTCCGACCTCTTCGTTATCAGCGAAGCGCTCTAACCGCCTGAGCTATAGCCCCGTTCCGCCGCCATCAATCGCACGGCCGAGCAGCGAGATTACCTCACCGACAACCCGACTCCCAAACCAGCTCAGTCGCGGTCGGCCAGCGTGACCTCGACACCGCCCACGAGGTCGGTGGTCAGGTTGTAGATGAACGCCCCGATCGTCGCCGCCGCGGCCAGCAGCACGATGTTGATCAGGCCGATCAGCGCCGCACCACCGAAGATCGTGCTGGCCGACACCAGCTCGCCACCGGAGCTGCCGCTGGCACTGGTGAGCAAGTCACCGACGTTGCTGTTCAGCTTGCTCCACACGCCCATGCCGCCCAGCACCAGGTACAGGAACGCCACCGCGATCATCCACACGAAGAACAGCGCCACCGACAGCACCAGCGACACCTTCAGCGCGCTCCACGGATCCACGCGGCGGATCTGCATGCTCGCCCGCACCGGCCCGGTGTGCTGACGCGGACCCACCTGTACGCCCCGGTTGGTCGAGGTTTTCTGCGGCGGCTTCGCCGTCGACTCAGACGGTCGCTCCGCAGGTTTGCGCTGCTGCGCCGACCGGGGGAGAGGACCCGAGAGATCGGGGAGCTCGCTGGCATACGCGGCGCCCCCGGGGCCGTCGACGCGGGTCGGGGGTTCGGGGCGGTGCACATCGGTGCGCGCAGCCTCGGGACGGTTGCCCTCCGGCCGAGCTTCGGGACGCGACTCAGGACGAGGTTCCGGACGGTTGCCGTCGGGACGCGAGTCGGGACGCTGCGCCTCGGGCCGGTCACCCCGCGGCGCCTGCTCCGTCTCGGGGCCGCCCGCGATGAAGCGGTTGAGCCGCGCATCGAGCCCGCCCGGAGCGTCAGGTGCCTGCTGCTGACGCGCCCGCGTCTGCGGGCCCCGCTGCCACGGCGGCACATCGCTGTGCTCGGCCCCGCGAGCCGGCGCCTGGGGCGGCGGACCGCTGTGGCTCGGCGCCGGTGTCCCCGCCGCCGATCCGTTGCCGGCCCCGCCGGAGGCCTCACCCGTACGCGGGTGCCCCGGCTCGTTCGGTGAGCTCACTGACCGCTCCTCACTCCTGCGTCGTCGGCTCGTCGCCGATGTCGGTGTCGACCTCGTCGGTACCGTCGCCCTCTTCGGCGTTGCGCGCGATCGCGATCAGGGTGTCGCCGTCACCGAGATTCATCAACCGGACGCCCTTGGTCTGGCGGCCGGCCTTGCGAACCTGTCGCGCGGCGGTCCGGATGACGCCGCCACCTGAGGTGATGGCGTACAGCTCGGTCTCGTCGTCGACGATCAACGCGCCCACAAGAGTGCCACGACGCTTGTCGAACATGATGGTCAGCACCCCCTTGCCGCCGCGGCCCTGGACGGGGTACTCGTCGATGGCGGTGCGCTTGGCGTAGCCGCCCGATGTCGCCACCAGCAGGTACGTGTCCGGTTGGACCACGTTGAGCGACAACAGTGCGTCATCGGCGTTGAACCGCATGCCCTGCACGCCGGAGGTCGCGCGACCCATCGGCCGCAGCGCCTCGTCGGTGGCCGAGAACCGGATCGACTGGCCGTTGGCCGACACCAGCAGCAGATCGTCCTCGCTGGAGCACAGCACCGCGCCGACGAGCTCGTCGCCGTCACGCAAGTTGACCGCGACGATGCCGCCGGACCGGTTCGAGTCGAAGTCGACCAGACGCGACTTCTTCACCAGGCCGTTGCGGGTCGCCAGCACCAGGTAGGGCGCGTCCTCGTAGCCCTTGATCTGGATTACCTGGGCAATGCGCTCCTCCGGCTGGAACGCCAGCAGGTTGGCGACGTGCTGACCGCGGGCCGTGCGCGACGCCTCGGGCAGGTCGTACGCCTTCGCGCGGTACACCCGGCCCTGTGTGGTGAAGAACAGGATCCAGTCGTGGGTGGAGCAGACGAAGAAGTGGTTGACGATGTCGTCCTGCTTGAGCCCCGCGCCCTGCACGCCCTTGCCGCCGCGCTTCTGGCTGCGGTAGAGGTCGGTCTTGGTCCGCTTGGCGTAGCCGGTCTCGGTGATCGTGACGACGACGTCTTCGCGGGCGATCAGATCCTCGTCGGCAACTTCACCGTCGGCGGCGATGATGCGGGTGCGGCGGTCGTCGCCGTACTTGTCGACGATCTCCTTGAGCTCGTCGCGCACGATGGCGCGCTGCCGCTCCGGCTTGGCCAGGATGTCCTCGAGGTCGGCGATCTCGGCCTCGATCTTGGCCAGGTCGTCGACGATGCGCTGACGTTCCAGGGCGGCCAGGCGCCGCAGCTGCATGTCCAGGATCGCCTGAGCCTGGATTTCGTCGACGTCGAGCAACTCGATCAGGCCCTGACGCGCGACGTCGACGTTGGCCGACGCACGGATCAACGCGATCACCTCGTCGAGGGCGTCGAGGGCTTTGACCAGGCCACGCAGGATGTGGGCCCGCTCGTTGGCTTTCCGCAGCCGGTAGCGCGTGCGCCGGACGATGACGTCCAACTGGTGGTTGACGTAGTGCCGGATCAGCTGGTCGAGGCGTAGCGTACGCGGCACCCCGTCGACGATCGACAGCATGTTGGCGCCGAAGCTGGTCTGCAGCTGGGTGTGCTTGTAGAGGTTGTTCAGCACCACCTTCGCGACCGCATCGCGCTTGACCTCCACGACAATTCGCAGACCCACGCGATCGCTGGACTGGTCCTCGATGTTGGAGATCCCGGTGAGCCTGCCGTCGCGCACCTGCTCGGCGATCGAGGTGATGAAGTTGTCGTGGTTGACCTGGTAGGGGAGTTCGGTGATCACCAGCGAGGTCCGCCCGCGCGAATCCTCTTCGATCTCCACGACGCCACGCATGCGGATCGAGCCGCGGCCGGTGCGGTAGGTATCCGAAATCCCTTGCGAGCCAACGATCAAGCCGTGGGTCGGGAAATCCGGACCCTTGACGTGTTCACACACCGCGGCGAGGGTCGCTTCCTCGTCGGCTTCGTGGTTCTCCAGGCACCAGTACACCGCGTCGGCGAGCTCGCGCAGGTTGTGCGGTGGCATGTTGGTGGCCATGCCGACGGCGATACCGCCCGAACCATTGGCGAGCAGGTTCGGGAACCGGCTCGGCAGAACCGTCGGCTCCTGTACCCGGCCGTCATAGTTCGGAATGAAATCGACTGTCTCCTCGTCGATTTCACGCAACATCTCCATCGCGAGCGGAGTCAAACGCGCCTCGGTGTACCTCATCGCGGCCGGCGGATCGTTGCCCGGGGAGCCGAAGTTGCCCTGTCCGTCGACCAGTGGGTAGCGCAGCGACCACGGCTGCGCCATGCGCACGAGGGTGTCGTAGATCGACGAGTCACCGTGCGGGTGATAGTTACCCATCGTCTCGGCCACCGAGCGCGCGGACTTGGCGTGGCCGCGGTCGGGCCGGAACCCGGAATCGAACATCGCGTACAGCACGCGGCGATGCACCGGCTTGAGGCCGTCGCGGACCTCGGGCAGTGCGCGGCCGACGATCACGCTCATCGCGTAGTCGATGTAGCTGCGCTGCATCTCCTGCTGGATGTCGACCGGTTCGATCCGGTCGCCGGCTTCGTCGCCGGGCGGCAGGGTGGTGTCAGTCATGGAGTTTCCTCAGCCTCTGTGATTAAACGTCAAGGAAGCGAACGTCTTTGGCGTTGCGGGTGATGAAGCTGCGTCGCGCTTCGACGTCCTCGCCCATCAGGATGGAGAACAGCTCGTCGGCGGCGGCGGCGTCATCGAGGGTGACCTGGCGCAACACCCGCACCGACGGATCCATCGTGGTCTCCCACAGCTCCTTGGCGTCCATCTCACCCAGACCCTTGTAGCGCTGGATACCGTCGTCGACATTGATGCGCTTGCCCGCCGCGCGGCCGGCCTCGAGCAGACCGTCGCGCTCCCGGTCGGAGTAGGCGAACTCCGGCTCGGAGCGCTGCCACTTCAGCTTGTACAGCGGCGGCTGGGCCAAGAAAATGTGCCCGTTTTCCACCAGCGGCTTCATGAATCGGAACAGCAGCGTCAGCAGCAGCGTCGAGATGTGCTGACCGTCGACGTCGGCGTCGGCCATCAACACGATCTTGTGATAGCGCAGCTTGCTCAGGTCGAACTCGTCGTGGATACCGGTACCCAGCGCGGTGATGATCGCCTGCACTTCGGTGTTCTTCAGCACGCGGTCGATACGGGCCTTCTCGACGTTGATGATCTTGCCGCGCAGCGGCAGGATCGCCTGGAACATCGAATCCCGACCACTCTTGGCCGAGCCCCCGGCCGAATCACCCTCCACCACATACAGTTCCGACTTGGTCGGATCCGTCGAGCGGCAGTCAGCGAGCTTGCCAGGCAGGCCACCGATGTCGGTCGCACTCTTACGGCGCACCAGCTCGCGCGCTTTACGCGCGGCCATACGGGCCTGTGCCGACGACACCGCTTTGTTCACAACGGTTTTCGCTTCGGCTGGATTTGCCTCAAACCAATGGGTGAGCTGCTCGTTGCAGATCTTCTGCACGAACGACTTCACCTCGGTGTTGCCGAGCTTGGTTTTCGTCTGACCCTCGAACTGAGGCTGCGACACCTTCACCGAGATGACCGCGGCCAGCCCCTCACGGATGTCGTCGCCGGTGAGGTTCGGATCCTTGTCCTTGAGGAGCTTCTTGTCTTTGGCGTACTTGTTCACCACCGTGGTCAGTGCGGCGCGGAAGCCCTCCTCGTGGGTGCCGCCCTCGTGCGTGTTGATCGTGTTCGCGAACGTGTGGACCGACTCGGAGTAACCGGCGTTCCACTGCATCGCGATCTCGACCTCGTGACCCGGACCCTTGCCGTCGAAGTCGATGACGCTGGGCTGGATCGCCGTCTTGGTCCGGTTGATGTGCTTGACGAAATCCACCAGTCCGCCGGGGTAGTGGAACACCCGATGCTTGACCTTCTGCGGGGCGGCCTTCTCGGCGGCCTTCTCTTCTGCCGACTTGGGCGCTTCCGCGTGATCACTGACCACGTCGTCGACGACCTCTTCGGGTGCGACCCGCTCATCGGTGAGCTCGATGGTCAGCCCCTTGTTGAGGAACGCCATTTCCTGCAGACGACGGGCAATGGTCTCGAAGTCATAGGTGGTGGTTTCGAAGATGTCCGGGTCCGCCCAGAATCGGATGGTGCTGCCGGTCTTGGACGACGGCTCGCCCTTGCGCAGGGTCCCGGGCACCGACCTGTCGTAGGTCTGATGCCATTCGAAACCGTCCTTGTGCACGTCGGCCTCGAGCCGGGTGGAGAGCGCGTTGACGACGGAGACGCCCACGCCGTGCAGACCGCCGGAGACCTGATAGGCGCCCTCTTCGAATTTGCCACCGGCATGCAGGACTGTCATGACGACATCGATGGTGGGGATGCCGGTGGAGTGCATGGCCACCGGGATACCGCGGCCGTCGTCTGTGACCTGCACTCCGCCATCTTCGAGAATGCGCACGTCGACCTTGGTGGCGAAGCCGGCCATCGCCTCGTCCACTGCATTGTCGACGACTTCCCAGATCAGATGGTGCAGGCCGCGTTCACCGGTGGAACCGATGTACATACCCGGGCGCTTGCGAACCGCTTCCAGACCTTCGAGAACTTTGATCGACTCGGCGCCGTACTCACTGGGAGCATTCTTCTTCTGGGCAGCCACGTTGAGCGGGTCTCCTTGGTCTTGGGCAGGCAGGGGCCTGCACGGGGAATCTGACGACCCCCTCGTGAATCACTCTGATCAGTCTACCGAAACATGGCATCAGGACTGATACTGGAACCACGTTTTGACACACCTAATCGCGCCGTGCGCCGATTTTTCCGACAGAAGATAGGTCGAGACGCTTCGCAGAGCCGCCGATGGCGTTCTCGCGGCTCTCAGCCATAGGTGTCGCGAGGCCCCCGACCCGGTACCCGATACGGGCCTTTCCGCCATGACGGGCCGACCGGGCCGACGATCTTCACCGAGGTGACCACGCCGTCTCCGACGGCCGCGGCGATCTTGGCCAACAGCTGTGCCTGGACCATCCGCAACTGTGTCGCCCATGCTGTCGATTCCGCCGTCACCGTCAGCACACCCTCGGTGAGTGACGCCGGTACCGCATGGTCGGCGATCTGGGCCCCGACCACCTCACGCCACCGACCGAACACCGCACCCTCGGCAACCCGGCCCGTCCATCCGCGGTTGCGCGCCACAGCACTGGTCGCCGCCCCCAGCGGCTGAGGATCCCGCTCATCAGGTCCGGGACCTGACCATCGACGACGGCTGGAGGCCCCGGTGCGCCGCGGCGCAGAGGAGGTGCGGCCGCGACCCACGTTCTTTCCTTGTTCCCGAGCGGCGCCCCGGGCCTCTTCCAGTGCCCGCCGTACGAGATCCATCCCTTTGACATGGGCCAGATGTGCGGGCGGTTCGACAGGCTGATCCTCTGCGTCGGTCATGACACCACCTCCGATACCCGCCCCTGATCGCCGTCGCCCATCGTGATCTCAATACGCCGCGCGTCCCACTCTCGCGGAATGTCCTCCGGCACCGCCGCTGTCACCAGAACCTGTTCCGCGGTCGCCGCGACACGAGCGAGCGCGTCACGGCGTGCGGTATCGAGTTCGGCGAACACATCGTCGAGCAGCAGCACGGGATCTCCCCCCTCTGTCCGGAGCAGCTCGTAGGCGGCCAGCCGCAACGCCAACGCCATCGACCAGCTCTCGCCATGACTGGCGAAACCCTTCGCAGGCTGTTCACCCAACCTCAGGTCCAGATCATCCCGGTGGGGTCCGACAAGACAGACGCCGCGCTCCAATTCGGCGTCGCGGCGCCGACTCAGCGCATCGAGCAACGCGGCTTCGAACACCCCCACATCGGTGTTCCCCACAGCCGCTTCAGCTTCCACGACCTCCACGCCGCTGCGGTACCGAGCCGCCGCTGGCCGCGACGCAGGGGCCAACAACTGGTAGGCCTTCTCTACTTCGGGCGCCAATTCATTGACGAGGTCGACCCGCGCCGCGATCAGCTGCGCCCCGTGCGACGCGAGGTGGCCATCCCATACGTCGAGAGTCTCCAACGCCCCACGATCTCCCCGAAAGCGGGCTGCTGACGCGGTTTTCAGCAGCGCGGTGCGCTGCCGCACGACTTTGTCGTAATCTGCGCGGACGCCCGCGATACGAGGACGACGGATGGTGGCCAGCTCGTCGAGATAGCGCCGGCGCTCCCCCGGGTCACCCCGGACCAGCGCCAGATCTTCGGGTGCGAACAGCACAGCGCGCAACACACCGAGAATCTCGCGGGCCGATCGGACGGGGGAGCGGTTCAGGCGTGCCTTGTTGGCGCGCCCCGAGGTGATGTCGAGGTCGATGGCGAGCTCACGCCCGTCACTGACGACGATGGTGGAGATCACCGCGCGGTCGGCGCCCTCCCGGATCAGCGGGGCGTCAGTGGCCACACGGTGCGAGCCGAGGGTTGACGAATACCACAGTGCCTCAATGAGATTCGTCTTACCAAAGCCGTTGGATCCGACGAAGACGGTGCGTCCCGGGTCGAGATCCAACTCCACCCGCGGCCACGACCGGAAATCCGTCAGCGCGAGGCGACGTACGTACACCGGTTCGCCTCGCTCACCCGGACTCGCTCACCCTCTTCACCGCATGCCCACCGAATTGGTTCCGCAGTGCCGCGACGGCCTTCATCGTCGGCGAGTCATCCTGGCGGGACAGGAACCGCGCAAACAGCGACGCGGCGATGCTCGGAACCGGTACCCGCAGCCGGATGGCTTCTTCGACCGTCCACCGCCCTTCACCGGAATCCTCTGTGTAACCGCTGATCTCGTTGAGGTTCGGATCTTCCTTCAGCGCCTTGGCGAGGAGCTGCTGCAGCCACGAGCGGACCACGGTGCCGTTGGTCCACGCCTGGTAAACGGCCTGCGGATCCTTCACCAAATCCTCGGCAGCCAACATCTCGTAACCCTCGGCGTATGCCGTCATGAGGGCGTACTCCACGCCGTTGTGCACCATTTTGGCGAAGTGCCCGGCACCGACGGGACCGACATGGACGAAGCCGTCTTCCACCGGTCCCGGTGGACGCAGCGTGTCGAAGATGGGCATTGCCCGCGCGACATCGTCGTCACTGCCTCCCACCATCAGGCCGTAGCCCTCCGTCAAACCCCAGATACCGCCGGATACACCCGCATCGATGAAGGCAATGCCCTTCTGCGCCAACAGTTCTGCGTGCGGCTTGTCTTCGGTGTAGCGGGAGTTGCCGCCGTCGATGACGAGGTCACCCTGCGAGAGCACGCCGGCCAGCTCGGTGATGGTCTGATCGGTGATGGATCCGGATGGCACCATCACCCAGACCACCCGAGGAGCCTGCAATGCTGCCGCGAGGTCGGCCAGCGTGGCCACGTCGGACACCTCGGGCCGCGGGTCGTACCCGATGACCTCGTGTCCGCCATCACGCAGGCGAGCCCGCATGTTGAAGCCCATCTTGCCCAGGCCGATGAGACCGAGCTGCATGTCAGCGCCCTCCTGTAGTCGGTGAGTGCGATCAGCCGGGGAGGCGCACCGGCATCAGCAGATAGACGTAATCCGTCTGTGCCGCCGGATACGGTCCCGCACCGTCGCTACTCACATCATCCTGGCCCGCGGGGCGGAGCACCGCAGGCCGGCTGGGCGTCGTGAAACCGAAAGTGACCCGGTCGGCATGCAGCGAGCCCAGCCCGTCGGTCAAATACGTCGGGTTGAACGCGATGGTCAGTGGTTCACCGGAGAACTCGACCGGCAGATCCTCCTCGGCGCGACCGACGTCGTCGGCGCCGGCCGAGAGCCGCAGCACGTCATCGGAGAATTCCATCCGCACCTGGGCACCACGATCGGCCACCAGGGCGACACGCTTGATCGCCTCGGTCAACTCGGCGACCCCGATGGTGGCCACCGCGGTGTGTTCGGTCGGCAGGAGCTGGCGGAACTTCGGGAATTCGGCGTCGAGCAGGCGAGTGGTGCTGCGCTTGCCCTTGCTGCGAATACCCAGCAGGCCTTCTTTGCCGACGGTGGGGCCGGATCCGAGCGCGAGATGCACTTCGTTGCCGTCGCTGCCCGCTTTGGCGGCCTCCGACAAAGTCTTCGCGGGCACCAGGACTGCAGCTTCCACGCCGGGGGTGGCCGTCGACCATGTCAGTTCGCGAACGGCGAGGCGGAACCGGTCGGTGGCCGCCAAAACCACCTTCTCACCGGAAATCTCGACGCGGATCCCGGTCAGCATCGGCAGCGTGTCATCGCGGCCGGCGGCGACGGCGACCTGGCCGATGGCCTCGGCGAAGACATCTGTGGCGACGACACCGGTCTCGTCGGGCAGGGTGGGCAGCGTCGGGTAGTCCTCGACTGCCATGGTCGGCAGTGAGAAGCGGGCACTTCCGCAGGTCAACGCGACGCGGGTGCCTTCGACGCTGACATCGACAGGTTTGGCGGGCAAGGCCCGGACGATGTCGGACAACAACCGACCGGACACCAAAACACTTCCCGGAGAGGCTATTTCGGCGGCGATCTGGACTTCGGCGGAGACTTCGTAGTCGAATCCGGAGATCGTGAGACCCTCGTCGGATCCGGTCAGCAGGACGCCGGCCAGGACGGGCACCGTCGGCCGTGACGGCAGATTACGGGCCACCCAGGCGACTGCGTCGGCGAACTCTTCGCGGCTCAGCCGGAACTTCAAGTCCGTGAGACCTACCGTTGACGTCGCCACGTTTATTGCGTCCCTTCGATGTACACCCCGATGAAGCCTTGATCAGCGATTTCTCCGACGGGCACACCGCGCCGCTACGACACGCTGCGACGACCGGAACGGCTGTCGATGAACCACCGTAGAGCTTTCCGCTCCAACTTGAAAGCTAAACGATCGGGCCGACAGGCCCACGCCGAGAGGTCCCCGTGGGGCCGTCCACCGTGTGCTTTCCCCAGGGGTCTTCTTCCAAGAGATATTGATAGAGAGAAATGAGCAGTAGTACTAGGTGTTGTGCAATCTGGGGATATGAGGGGTTTCGCGCAGGCCAGCGCGGTGAACGGCTGTGGGGCATCTGTGCATCGGCGGTGGGATGACATCGGCCGGTTGGGGATGAACAGCGATCTGGGGAAGAACACCCCACTGCGCACGCGGGTTGACGACAGGTTGTACACAGGTGCTCCCCAGGCCGCGGCTGTGACTCGTGGTGCGAACGAGAGAGAAGTTTTTCGGGCGGACGGCCGGGGGAGAGGGCAGTACCCGGCGTGTCGTGAGTACGACACAGGGCCGCGTGTCGGCGGCGCAGGGGGAGAAACGGGGGTCGGCGGTCAGCGCTTGGC
This sequence comes from Mycobacterium sp. IDUB_5, assembly GCF_055419565.1. NCBI lineage: Bacteria > Bacillati > Actinomycetota > Actinomycetes > Mycobacteriales > Mycobacteriaceae > Mycobacterium > Mycobacterium sp. IDUB_5. The sequence goes on along the minus strand of NZ_JBVAXX010000001.1, from coordinate 114,513 downwards.
GCGCTGACGGATCCGCGTGGTGAGTTCTTTGACGTGATCGAAGACCTCACGTCGCTCAGCCATCTCGCCGCGAATCTTCTTCTCCGCGTACATGACTGTGGTGTGGTCGCGGCCGAATGCCTGACCGATCTTGGGCAGGGAGAGATCGGTGAGTTCGCGACACAGGTACATCGCGATCTGCCGCGACTGTGCCAACGCGCGGGTCTTGCCGGGGCCGCGTAGTTCGTCGATGCTGGTCTCGAAGTACTCGGCGGTGGCGGCCATGATCGCCGCGGTGCTGATTTGCATCGTCGACGAATCGGAAATCAGGTCACGCAGCACGATTTCGGCCAGCGACTTGTCGATCGATGTCTTGTTCAGCGAGGCGAACGCGGTCACCCGGATCAGGGCGCCCTCGAGTTCGCGGATGTTGCGTTCGATGCGGCTGGCGATCAGTTCGAGCACGTCATCGGGCACGTCGAGACGGTCCATCTGCGCCTTCTTGCGCAGGATCGCGATCCGGGTCTCGAGCTCGGGCGGCTGGACATCGGTGATCAGGCCCCACTCGAAGCGGGTCCGAAGCCTGTCCTCCAGGGTCGCGAGCTGTTTGGGCGGGCGATCGGAGGAGATGACGATCTGCTTGTTCGCGTTGTGCAGGGTGTTGAAGGTGTGGAAGAACTCTTCCTGGATACCGTCTTTGCCCTCGATGAACTGGATGTCGTCGACCAGCAGCACGTCGATGTCGCGGTAGGTGCGCTTGAACGACGCGCGGCGATCATCGCGCAGGGAGTTGATGAAGTCGTTGGTGAATTCCTCGGTCGACACGTACTTGACCCGCATGCCGGGAAACAACCGCTGGGCGTAGTTGCCCGCCGCGTGGAGCAGATGTGTTTTGCCCAAACCCGATTCGCCCCAGATGAACAACGGGTTGTAGGCGCGCGCCGGCGCCTCGGCGATCGCGAGTGACGCGGCATGGGCGAAACGGTTGGAGGCCCCGATCACGAAAGTGTCGAAGGTGTAGCGGCGATTGAGGTTGATCGCTGTCGCGTCGTCGGGAGCGGTGTTCTGCCCACGATTGGCGAAGAAGCTCGGCCAGTTCTCCTCGGCGCTGGCGCGGGCGGCCAGATCGTCGTCGACGAGGTCGTCGTCGGTATCAGGAACAGAGACCGGGGTGAAGACGGGGGAGTCGTCGGGTTCGGGGTCGGCAATACGAACCCCCAACTCCACGCGCTGGCCGAGCTGGCGGCTCAGCGCGGCGATGATCGGCTCCCGCAGATGACGTTCGATCTCGTTCTGGACGAACGGGGTGGGTACCGACAACAGAGCGAACCCCTCGGTGATGACGAGGGGTTGGACGAGCTTGAGCCACGCCCGCTGCTGCGGGGTGAGGGTGCCGCTGGAGGAACCGCGATCACCGTTGAGTTCGGTGACGACGTTGTTCCAGATCGAGACGAACGGAGGGTCGGGGTCGGCTGACAAGAACACCCACCCCCTACCGGCCGCCGCGAGGACGGCTACACCACAACGACGAACTGTCCACAAAGTTATCCACAGGTTGTGGAAATACAGGGATCCGTCGTTGTTCGCTGTCTACCAGCGAGGCTGCCAATCCTCGGAACTCATCACCACGCGATGACACGTGGTGGGCTCTCGATCGAGTGGACGATCCTCGCTTCGTTGTCTTGCGCCGTCCCGGCATGGAATCGGCCTTGCCAGAAGCTAACAGTTTTCTCTCCGAGTGCCAACAGTTCTGCAACATTGCGGGGAAGCGTAAGTCCGCCTGGCGCAATCGTTCCAGATCCGCGTGACGGCTGAGGTGAATGTGATGCTCCTGACGTGCGACTCTGCCGGTGCTCGTCACCACCGGAGGTGGTTCGACGCAGGTTTGACCCGGCGAATTCTCGTCAGTACCCTCGAACAGTCGCCCGCACGTGGTGATACGGCTGCGATCCGGCTTACGTCGGAGGCCGCGCCGGCAAAGTAAGACCGCCGAACTTACCAACGGCCGACAGCGCGATGCCCGTCGTGAGACACGGACAGAGCGTGGGGGCCAGACCAACAAGGAGTGACTGCCGTGGCCAAGGGCAAGCGGACCTTCCAGCCCAACAACCGGCGCCGCGCACGCGTGCACGGGTTCCGGCTGCGGATGCGCACCCGTGCGGGGCGCGCCATCGTGTCCGGTCGGCGCCGCAAAGGCCGCCAGTCACTGACTGCGTGACACGACGCCAGGTCTGACGCGGTGCTTCCGGCACAGAACCGGATGACCAGGTCGACCGAGTTCGGTGCCACAGTCAGTCGAGGGACGCGGGCGGCTCAGCCTGATCTCGTCGTCTACTGCCTGCGTTCTGATCAGACCGAGGAAGCCGGACCACGGATTGGCTTGGTCGTCTCCAAAGCGGTCGGCAATGCCGTCCAGCGGCATCAGGTGTCGAGGCGTCTTCGTCATGTCGCCCGTACCCTCCTGCCTGATCTGAACTCCACCGATCGAGTGGTCATCCGCGCGCTCCCGGGTAGCCGACACGCAGTATCCCTTCGTCTCGAGCAGCAGGTGCGTACCGCGTTGCGCCGCATCAGGAGTCGTGCGGAGGCCTCCTCGTGACTTCCCACGCTGTGAGTTCCCGCGCCGTGAGTTCCCGCGCGGTCCGCGCTCTCGTGTGGACGATTCAGCTCTACCGCACCACCGTCTCTCCGCTGCGTCTCCCGACGTGCCGATTCACACCCACCTGCAGCCAGTACGCCGTCGAGGCTCTCACCGAGTTCGGCTTGGTGCGGGGGAGCTGGCTGGCTCTGGTTCGTCTGCTCAAATGCGGACCATGGCATAACGGAGGGTGGGACCCGATTCCCGATCGTTCTCCCGGTCACGTACGCCCGGAGTGTGATCGTCACAGTGACGCCACCGCTGTGACAGTCGGTGGTCCCCGCGAGAACCCCGTAGACCTAGAAGACCAACCGGATCAGCAAGGGAAGAGTCTGCCGCGTGTTTAACTTCTTCAGCCTCGACATCATCTATTACCCGGTGTCGGCGATCATGTGGGTCTGGTACAAGGCGTTCGCGTTCCTGCTGGGCCCCTCGAACTTCTTCGCCTGGGCGCTGTCGGTGATGTTCCTCGTGTTCACGCTGCGAGCGATCCTCTACAAGCCGTTCGTTCGGCAGATCCGCACCACGCGCCAGATGCAGGAGCTGCAGCCGCAGATCAAGGCTCTGCAGAAGAAGTACGGCAAGGATCGGCAGCGCATGGCGCTGGAGATGCAGAAGCTGCAGAAGGAGCACGGGTTCAACCCGATCCTCGGCTGCTTGCCGATGCTGGCGCAGATTCCGGTGTTCCTGGGTCTGTATCACGTGCTGATGTCCTTCAACCGGACACAGACGGGCATCGGTCGACTTGGCCTCTCGGTCGAGGAGAACAAGAGCCTCGGCAACTACTTCTTCAGCGCCACCGACGTCGGGCACTTCCTGGACGCCAACCTGTTCGGGGCTCCGCTCGGCGCGACGATGATCCAGAAGCACGGCCTCGAGGCATTCACCGAGTTCCACCGCCCGGCCGTGATCGCCGTGGGCGTCCCCATCATGATCGCCGCCGGTGTCGCCACGTACTTCAACAGCCGCGCGTCGGTGGCTCGTCAGAGTCCGGAAGCGGCCGCCAACCCGCAGACCGCGATGATGAACAAGCTCGCGCTCTACGTCTTCCCGCTGGGCGTGGTTGTCGGCGGCCCGTTCCTTCCGTTGGCCATCTTGTTGTACTGGTTCGCCAACAACATCTGGACCTTCGGTCAGCAGCACTACGTGTTCGGCAAGATCGAGAAGGAAGAGGAAGCCAAGAAGCAGGAGGCGCTGGAGCGCCGCGCGGCGAACGCACCCGCGCCGGGAGCGAAGCCGAGCCGGAAGAAGGCCGCGCGCCTCGATGGTGAATCTGCGGATGCCACAGCTGCCGATGACCTGGAGATCGTCGAGTCCAGTGGAACGGAACAGGGGTCGTCGGGCTCGAGCGAGAGCGCTGGGAATGCTGCGACACGCAACGGGGCGGTGAGCCGAACCCCGAAACCCGGCGCGCGCCCCAAGAAGCGGAAACGTTGACGCGCGGGTGACCGCGAACGAGGGAGAGGTATATCCATGACGAATTCAGAGACGACGTCCCTGGAAGAGATCCACGAGACGAGCTCGGACGTCGTCGTCGAGGAGTCGACGAGCGATGTTCCGTCGGGCACGGGCGATCTCGAGGACCGGCTCGTCGCCGAGGGCGAGATCGCCGGCGACTATCTCGAGGAGCTACTGGATCTGTTGGACTTCGACGGTGACATCGATCTCGACGTCGAGGGCGACCGCGCGGTCGTGAGCATCGACGGCGGTGGCGACCTGACGAAGTTGGTCGGCCGTAAGGGTGAGGTGCTCGACGCCCTCCAGGAGCTGACTCGGTTGGCTGTCCACCAGAAGACGGGGGAGCGGAGTCGGTTGATGCTCGACATCGCGCAGTGGCGTAAGCGCCGTCGCGACGAGCTGGCGACTCTGGGTAGCAAGGTGGCCCATCGCGTTCTCGAGACCGGTGAGCGCGAAGAGCTGTCCCCCATGACGCCGTTCGAGCGCAAGATCGTGCACGACGCCGTGGCAGAGGTGGACGGGGTGCACAGCGAGAGCGAGGGCGTGGAGCCGTCGCGTCGCGTGGTCGTCCTCGTCGACTGAGACTCCTGGAGTTACACCGATGTAGTTCGGTGGGCGGACCAGTGTCGGACTCGAGGCAGGGGATGTTTCACGTGAAACATGCGGAGGTGCCAGCGCCGCCTGCGGCGGTGACGGCAGTCTTCGGTGACGCTGCCGATGCTGCGCTCCGTTACGCAGAGATCTTGGCCGGTGACGGTGTCGAACGCGGACTGCTGGGTCCGCGTGAAGTCGAGCGGCTGTGGGATCGCCACATTCTGAACAGCGCCGCGATTGCCGATGTGGTCGACCGCGGAGAGGCTGTCGCCGACATCGGCAGCGGTGCGGGCCTTCCCGGGATACCGTTGGCGCTGGCCCGGCCCGACGTCTCCGTGACTCTGATCGAACCCTTGCTTCGGCGCAGCGACTTCCTCCGCGAGGTGGTCACCGAGCTCGGCCTGGGGTCTGTGGTCGTACGAGGCAGGGCTGAGGATCGATCCGTTCGCGAGGTCGTGGGGGAGCAGGATGCAGTGGTGTCCCGTGCGGTGGCGTCTCTGGACAAGATCGCGAAATGGAGCGTGCCACTACTGCGGGTCGGTGGTCGGATGCTCGCGATGAAAGGCGAGCGCGCTGCCGATGAGGTGCACGAGCATCGCCAGTCGTTGGCCGCGCTCGGACTGACCGAGGTTGAGGTGAGGACGTGTGGCGCGCAATTCGTGGACCCGCCCGCGACAGTGGTCGTAGGGTTTCTGGAAGAGGAGCGACGTCGTCGGACTCCGGCGGGAAGGAGACAACGGTGACGTCAACGGCCGAGGAGCCCACCCCGGATGTTTCACGTGAAACGTGGGGTACCCATGACGTCGACACCCCGATCGGAGCCGAGGCCGAACGCGCCGTCCGACTGATGCATGCCGCGTCCGAGGGCCTGCTGCCCAAGCCAGCTCGCCAGCGGATCTTCACGGTCGCGAACCAGAAGGGCGGCGTCGGCAAGACCACGACGGCAGTGAACATCGCGGCAGCCCTGGCCCTGCAGGGCGCACGTACGCTCGTCATCGATCTCGATCCGCAGGGCAACGCGAGCACCGCGCTCGGCATCGAGCACCGTCCCGGGACACCGTCGTCGTACGAGGTGCTCATCGGTGAGATCTCCGTCGAGTCGGCGCTCCAGCAGAGCCCGCACAACGAGCTGTTGTTCTGCGTTCCGGCGACAATCGACCTGGCCGGCGCCGAGATCGAGCTCGTGAGCATGGTCGCTCGAGAAGGGCGACTGCGCACCGCACTCGCCGAGTTGAAGCATCACGACTTCGACTACGTCTTCATCGACTGCCCGCCCTCTCTCGGTCTGCTCACGATCAACGCACTTGTCGCCGCCCCAGAGGTCCTCATTCCGATCCAGTGCGAGTACTACGCTCTCGAGGGCGTAGGCCAGCTGCTCCGGAACATCGAGATGGTGAAGTCGCATCTGAACCCCGAGCTGGACGTGACGACCGTGGTGCTGACGATGTACGACGGTCGGACCAAACTGGCCGACCAGGTCGCCGTCGACGTACGTGCGCACTTCGGTGACAAGGTCCTGCGAACCGTGATTCCGCGCAGCGTGAAGGTGTCCGAAGCACCCGGATACGGGATGACGATCATCGACTACGACCCAGGCTCACGGGGTGCGATGAGTTATCTCGACGCCAGCCGTGAGCTCGCCCAGCGCGGAGCCCCCGAGGCGCGACAGTGACGACCTCCCGATCCGGCAGCGGTGTGACGAACGAAGGACTTGGATGAACAACCCGGCACGTAAGCGCAGTGGCCTCGGACGCGGCCTGGCGTCGCTGATCCCGACCGGCCCTGCCGAAGGCGACGAGCCGGCCACCACCGGGCCCCGGATGGGTGCCGCCGCCGCCGATGCTGTCTTCGGCGGACCGCCGGACGTCACGCCACCGGCGGGTGACGTCGGCGCGGTGTACCGGGAAATCGCCCCGTCGCTGATCGACCCGAACCCGCGTCAGCCGCGCCAGGTATTCGACGAAGAAGCGCTGAACGAACTCGTGCATTCGATCCGCGAGTTCGGATTGATGCAGCCGATCGTGGTGCGTGCGATACCGGACAGTGGGGATGCGCCGACGCGCTACCAGCTGGTGATGGGGGAGCGCCGGTGGCGGGCCGCGCAGAAAGCGGGTGTCGCCTCGATCCCCGCGATCGTCCGCGAGACCGCCGATGACAGCATGCTGCGGGACGCGCTGCTGGAGAACATCCATCGCGCTCAGCTGAACCCGTTGGAAGAGGCGGCGGCCTATCAGCAGTTGCTCGACGAGTTCGCCGTCACCCACGATGAACTCGCGGCGCGGATCGGGCGATCCCGTCCCGTGATCACCAACATGATCCGTCTGCTGCGTCTGCCGATCGCGGTGCAGCGCCGAGTAGCGGCGGGAGTGCTCTCCGCGGGCCATGCCCGGGCGTTGCTCGCCCTCGAGGGCGGACCGGACAAGCAAGAGGAACTCGCTGCCCGGATCGTCGCGGAGGGCCTGTCTGTCCGGGCGACGGAAGAAGCCGTCACGCTGGCCAACCGCGAAGGTGCGGGCGCCCCGCCGGCGCCGCGCCGGAAGCCGATCCAGATGCCCGGGCTGCAGGATGTCGCGGAGCAGCTGTCGTCCGCGTTCGACACACGCGTGACGGTCAGCCTCGGCAAGCGGAAAGGCAAGATCGTCGTCGAGTTCGGTTCCGTGGACGATTTGCAGCGGATAGTGGACCTCATGAACTCGACAACCCGGTGACCAACCACACGCGGCCGATACGTCACTGTGACACTAGGGCACAGTGGTCCGACGCCGATTCCGGAACGCCGGGGAAAGCCGCTGAGCGGCAGTGGTTTTCGAGCTCGACGCCGTGGCGGCCTGTCGGACTGCTCCGGATCGAGCCCAATGGACCCGTGCCTTCTATCCTTGAGGGGCAGCAGCCGCGCATCCCCTCGCGGCGGAGACACCCGGGAGCGTAGTGACCGCACGAATCACCCCTCTGCGGCTCGAAGCGTTCGAGCAATTGCCGAAGCATGCGCGACGATGCGTGTACTGGGAGGTCGATCCGAGCATCGTCGGCGACGACCAGCACCTCTCGGACCCTGAGTTCGAGAAAGAAGCCTGGCTGTCGATGGTCATGCTGGAGTGGGGGTCGTGCGGACAGCTGGCTGTCGAATCGCGAACCCCGCTGCCGGAGGATGAGACGGGCGACGAACCGTGCCTCGGCTACGCGTTCTATGCGCCGCCACGCAGCGTGCCACGCGCGGCACAATTCCCGACCGGCCCGGTCAGTCCGGATGCCGTGCTTCTGACGTCGTTGGGTGTCGAGACAGGGCCCGGGCACGACGACCTGTCCCGCGCACTGATCACCGCCGTGGTCGGAGATCTCGTACGACGAGGAGTGCGAGCACTGGAAGCCTTCGGGCGGTCTGCCGCAGCGGACGAGCTCGCCGACGTCGCCCAGGTGCCGACCGATGTGGCACCGGTACTCGACACCCTCGGCGACTGTGCACTGGGCACCTGCGTGATTCCGAGCGATCTGTTACTCGACGCCGGCTTCGAGGTGGTGTCGCACCACACCTACTTCCCTCGACTGCGGCTCGAGCTGGAGCAGGGTCTCGGGTGGAAAGCCGGCGTCGAAGCCGCGCTGGAACGTCTGCTGGAGAGCGCGGAGTTGCAGCAGCCGGTCGGCGCCGGCGCGGCATCCAACTGCTGAAGCGGCTGCTAGCTGTTGCGGGACTGTTCGACGGCCAATTCGTGGGCGAGCAACTCGGCGAACGTGAACGTGCCCGTGGGGCGGTCGTTCTTGCCGAGCAAGTAGAGCCGCTTCACCGCTGCGAGAATGCCTTCGGCAAGGGAATCACGGGCCGACGGGGAGACCAGCGTGGCCCGATCGCCGGGATTGGTGATGTAGCCGACGTCCACCTGAACGGTGGGCATGCGGGTCAGGCGCAGCAGATCCCACGTCCGGCCGTGCACGCGGCAATCACGTAACCCGGTGCGCGCGACGACTTCCCGCTGGATGAAGTCGGCGAGATTGCGTCCGATGGTGGACACCGAGCCGTGCGAGTTGCCGAAGTGGAACGAGGCGACACCGTTGGCCGCCATGCTCTTCTGGTTCTCACATCGCAGGCTGATCATCAGGTCGGCACCGACGGAGTTCGCAGTCGCGGCACGTTCGGCGTCAGTGGGGGAGGCGGTCGCGGAACGGGACAGGAACGTCTCCATGCCGATGGCCGTCATCCGGCCTTCGAGCCGACTGGCCAAGTCCCACAGGATGTCTGCCTCGCTGATAGGCCCCGACGGACCCTGGGTGATCAGACCGTGGTCGCCCCCGCCGCGACCCGGATCGATGATGATCCTCTTGCCGGAAAGCCACGGCCCGGAGCTGCGCACCAGCTCCTCCTCGCGGATCGCGTGCGGCGAACCACCGGTCACCCGGGACCCGAGGTTGTACAGCGAGCGCAGCGTTTCCGGACCGCAGATGCCGTCCGGAAAAAGCCCGTACTCGCGCTGGTACGACATCAAGGCGTTGTGGGTCTGCAAGCCGAAGTGTCCGTCGACCAATCCGGTGTAGAACCCGAGATCCTGCAGGCGCGCCTGCAGGGTGGCGACGTCGTCGCCGTACATCGGGGCACCGAACTGGTGGTTGAGGGTCCGCGCGCCGAGGCGGTACGAGGCCTCCTTGATCGCCCGGTAGGTCGCCTCCCCGACGACTCCGTCGACGAGGAGGCCGCGGTTTTGCTGAAAGGCGCGCACTGCGTGGTCCAGCTCACCGTCGAACACGTCAGGGGCGACTCTGCGCCCGGTGACCAGGTCGTCGTCCGGATCGTGCAGCATCCCCAGGGCGGCCAACGCGGTCCGGATCTCGGTGACCGCTGCAGAACGGTCACCGCGACGCAGACTCGACATAGGCAGCATTCTCTCAGAAGGGGAGAGGATTTCGGAAAACCCCAGGGAAGTGTCCGGGGGTCCGATGCGGTTCGCTAGAGGACGTCAGCGAGCTCGCGCAGCAGCGCAGCCTTGCCTTTTGCGCCCACGATCCGCTTCACCGGCTGGCCGTCCTTGAACAGGATCATGGTCGGGATGGACACCACCGAGAAGTCACGCGCCGTCGCCGGGTTCTCGTCGACGTCCAGTTTGGCCACGGTCAGCGCCCCGGCCTTCTCGGATGCGATCTCTTCGAGCACGGGAGCGACCATCTTGCACGGCCCACACCACGTCGCCCAGAAATCCACCAGCACCGGGGTGCCGCTGGCCAGAACGTCCTGAGAGAAGGAATCGTCGGTGACAGCTACGGTCGCCGAGGTGGTCTCGCTCATTGCTGTGCTCCAATCAGGTCGCTGTCTTCGGTTGTGGTGGAAGTTCTTTCGCCCGGCTCGGCGTGATCGGCCAGCCACCGCTCCGCATCGATGGCTGCGGCGCAACCACTTCCGGCGGCGGTGATCGCCTGCCGATAGGTGTGGTCCACCAGATCGCCTGCGGCGAAGACACCGTCGACCGACGTGTAGGTGGTGCGGCCGACGACCTGGACGTATCCCTCGTCGTCGAGGTCGACCTGCCCACGCACCAGATCCGATCGCGGATCGTGCCCGATCGCCACGAACACACCGGTCACCGCGAGTGAGGATTCCTCGCCGGTGATGGTGTTGCGGAGCTTGATGCCGGTGACCTTCGGATCCCCTTCGACGGCCTCCACCGCGGTGTTGGTCAGGATGGTGATCTTCTCGTTCTGTTCGGCGCGCTCCAGCATGATCTTCGAAGCGCGGAACTCGTCGCGACGGTGGATCAGCGTCACACTGCGCGCGAAGCGGGTGAGGAAGGTCGCCTCCTCCATCGCCGAGTCGCCGCCGCCCACCACGGCGATGTCCTGATCGCGGAAGAAGAAGCCGTCACAGGTGGCGCAGGTGCTCACACCCATGCCGAGTAGCGCGTCCTCACCGGGGACGCCGAGGTGGCGGGCCGCCGCACCCATCGCGAGGATGACCGCGCGCGCCTGGTAGGTCTCGTCGCCGACGGTGACCTTCTTCACCGGTCCGGTGAGGTCGACGGCATCGACGTCTTCCATGCGCAGGTCCGCGCCGAAGCGCAGCGCCTGCTCGCGCATCTGATCCATCAGTTCGGGCCCGGTGATGCCGTCCTTGAAGCCGGGGTAGTTCTCCACCTCGGTCGTGGTCATCAAGGCACCGCCGAACTGGCTGCCTTCGAAGACGAGGGGCTTCAGCTGGGCCCGCGCGCTGTACACAGCGGCGGTGTACCCGGCGGGACCGGAACCGACGATGATGACGTCGTGGACGGTGGACGAGGAGGTCATGAGTGCCTTTCTGCCTGCAATCCTTGAACACCAGGGTAGGCCGGGGTGTTCCCGTTGGCCGCTCGGGCGGGTCAGTGGCGTTTCGGGGGCGGTTGGGCGTCGCGCAGCGCTGCCCCCATGCGGGCGGTGACGTCGGCGGGCACCTCGGGCGCTGAGGCGGTGTCGGCACCGAGAAGGCCCAGTTCCCGACGGACGGTGTCGAGCGCCGCCAACGCGCGGGCGGCCTCGGGATCGGCGCGCACGCGCCGGCGAACCTGCGCGGCGGTGTCGTCGTCGAGGAGCCCGGCCTGGAGGTCGGCGAGCAGCTCCGGTGTGACGGGTTCGAGGTCGTTGCCCATCGTGTTCCCCCGCCGGTTGCGTTGTCCGCTGACCGTCCGAGGTTATCCGACAGGGTTCAGTCGATGTGTTCGGCGGCGAAGACCGTCAGCGACGCCGCGAGCTTGGCCCGCGCCCTGGCGCATCGGCTCTTGACCGTTCCTTCCGCCACACCGAGCATCCGCGCGGTCTCGGCGATGGAGAACCCTTGCATGTCGACAGCGACCACCGCGGCGCGTTGCTCGACCGGCAGGCCCATCAGAGCCCGTTCGATCACGATCGCGGTGTCGATGCGGCGGGTCGGATCCGTACCGCAGGTCAGCTGTTCGTCGAGCGCGGCATGATCGCGGAACTTGTTGCGGCGCAGACGGTCCAAGCAGGCGTTGACCACGATGCGGTGTAGCCAGCTGCTGACCGCCGAATCGTTGCGGAAGGCGCCGGCGGTGCGGTGCGCTGCCAGCAGGGCGTCCTGCAGCGCATCGGCGGCGTCGTCGGGGTTGGCCGTGGTCAGCGTGGCGAGCCGGTAGAGCTGCCGGTGGTGTCGGTAGAACAGTTCCTCGAACGCGTACCGGTCTCCGGCGACGTGGGCGGCCAGCAGCTCGGCGTCGGTGCGCGGCCGAAGCTCGCCGCCGCTGTGCGCTCCGAAAATCCCCACAGCCGAACCCTAGGCGGCCCGAGCGGGGGCTCAGCGCACCAGTTTTCGCTCAGCCGGCGGCTTTGAGCGTGATCTCCGCGACGTCGCTGCGGCTCTGGCCGTTGACCTGTCCGAGTGTGGAGATCCACACCAGGACGTAGGACGTGGGTGCGGCGTTCTCGACCGGGATGGTGTTGGTTCCGGGCTTGAGCGTCGTCGGTTGGGTCAGTGCGGTCGTGTCGTCCAGTGAGGACGGCGACGCCGACGTCGCCGAACGGATCTGGACCGCGGTACCGGTGCTGTTGACACTGATGCCCACCGAGCCGATCGTGGTCGGCTGCGCCAGCTGCAGCATCAGACCGACACCGTTCTTGAACCCCGGGAAGGGAGCCGCGTCGCTGTAGGTGTCGGTCGGCCACACCGTCGATGGATCACCGTCGATCGCCAACCCCGCCAGGTCAGGTGCGTCGGCCTCGCCCTCGGGCGAAAACACAGTTGCGCGAACGGGTTTCACGACCGCACCGGCATCGGGAGTGCTGCTACCCGGCTCCGACGAGGTCGGCGCGTTGAGGCCGAGCTCGTCACCGCTGAGCCCGTTGCCGACGTCACCGAAGATGCGGCTGAGCATGGTGGCCAGCAGGATCACCACGAGCACCACCGCGGCAGCGGCCACACTGGCTCCGATGATCAGGCGCTTGCGTCGGCGAGCTGCCTCGTCGGGATCGACCGCCGCGTCGGGTGCCGACGGTGCTTCGGTCGCCGATTCGTTCACGGGGGCGAGATGGTCGGTGCGGTCGGCGATCGCCGTCGCCTGCTGCAGCAGATTCAGCATCGTCGACGCGCTGCGGATACCGCCGTTCTCCTGGGCCGCGCGGGCGGCGGCCGCGGAGATCTGGAATGGGATGTCGCGGTCGACGGCACGCGGTTCGAGTGGTTGCCCCGCCGGATCCAGCTCGGCGGCGGCCAGCCCGCTGGGCTCGCCGCTCTCCGGTAGTGGCCAGCGGTTGATCAGCAGCGCATACAGCGCCGCGCCGATGCCGCGGATGTCGTCATCCGGCGTCGCCGAGGACAGTGTGGCCGGGAAGGCAAGCGCCACATCGCCTTCGATGCTGACCCGGATACGGGCCGGGTGATCGACGGACAACGCGACACCGTTGCGGTGCGCTGCCTCGGCCGCCGCGGCCAGTGACTGGATCGCGCGGGCACCCCCAATGGGGGAGGGGGAGGTGTCCGCGACTTCGGCGAGGGAACCGCCGCGGATCCACTCGGAGACGACGAGCCCGCCGGAGCCGGTGGTCATCACGTCGAGCACCCGTGCCACCCCAGGCATGTCGATGCGTCCGAGCCGCTGCGTGCGGTCCAGGATGGCCTGGACCTCGCTGGCGGGCAGGGTGCCGTCAGGGTCGACGAACGTCAGCGCCACCTGCCGGTCCAGCGCGGTGTCGAGGGCCTGCCAGAACTGCAGGGGGGGTGGTCCCCCGTGGAAGACGAGCAAGCGGTAGCGCCCCTTGCCGACGGTGGCGCCGGGGATGAGGTGCAGGTCCTCGGCGGCGGTCGCAGCCTCGAGCGGCGGTTCGCGGGGCGGGTCGAACGCCAGCGATTCGCGGGTGGGGTCGTTGCTGTAGTCGGCACGAGGGCGCGGCGGGCCGGCGGCGGGGATGGCTTCCGTCGGGCGCTCGGGTTCGACCGCGGCCGGTTCGCGTTCGGGTTCGGGGGAGACATCCGGCACATCGGGCTGGAAGTCGTCGGCCAACGGCCGTGCCGTCGACGGGTCGAAGGTCTGCGGCGGTGTCGGGGAACCACCGGCGGGGGTGTCGCTCACGGCAGCTCCTTTCCCGGTCCGGCGTTCGCCAACCACGCCCTCGTGTCCCCGCTGCATCGCGCCGGGAAACTGACGCGTCCGTCGCGTCGAGGTGAGATCAGGGTACGTGAGCCCGCCGCTCGACCGGGTCTGGACGGACGCGTCGGCCGGCACACGCCGGCGACCGAGGCGCGACCGCACTGCGGCCGTCGCCGCAATCGCCTCCGGGACCTTCGCGCCGAGCAGGACACCGGCGATGATCGGCCCCATGACCAGGCCCAGGACGGCCAACCGGAGCAGCGACCCGGCCGCACCGAAGTGTTCGGTCAGCGACGCCAGTCCGGCCAACCGGTCGAGAACGTGCGCGGTCAGCCCCGCCGCCAGCGCCGCGGTGATGGTCACCAGCACGGTGCGCACCACGTCGGCGGGAAACAGGCGCCCGCCGGGCGGGTCGAGCCGGCTGCGAAGCAGCAGGTAGCCGAGCGTGGCGCCCGCCAGGAAGCCCAGTCCATTGGCCAGACCGAGGTAGCCGGCGACCAGTTCGGGATCGGTGGTCAGGTGCGGCGCTGCCAGCGACCCCGCGACCTTCACGGCAGTGATCAGCACGACCAGCAGGATCGGCGTCCACGGCTCCTCGCGGGCGTAGAACACCCGCAGCTGCAGGAGTACCAGCGCGTAGGGGATCAGCGTGAACGCCGACAGCGTGATCGCCATGCCGAGATATCCCGCATCGACGGCGCCGAAGTTGCCGTAGGAGAACAGCGCGCTGCCGATCGCCGGACCACCGACGGTCATCAGCGCGACGACGGGAATCAAAGTCACCATCGTCAACCGCGTCGCGAGCGACAGATCGTCGAGCACGGCCGGGCCGTCGTTCGCTGCGGCGTTGCGCGACAGGCGTGGCATCACGACCGTCAGCACCGTCACGCCGACGATCCCGAACGGGAGCTGCAGGATGAGCCAGGTGTAGTTGTAGATCGCGGGACCTGAGGCCGCCGCACCGCTGGCGACCTGATTGCCGACGATGAACCCGACCTGGCTGATGAGCACGTAGAGCACCATCGCCAGCGCCATCATCCCGAACTTCTTCAGCCGCGCGTCGATGCCCCACAGCGGCCTCAGGCTGATCCGTTCTCGGCGGATCGCCACGAACAGCACCGCGGCCTGCGCGACGACACCCAGCGTGGTGCCGATGCCGAGCACCAGCAGCTTGGCATCGCCCATCGTCACCGGGTTCAGCGAGAGTTCGCCCGGCACAAGGAGATACAGACCCAGGGTCGCGATCGCGACGACGTTGTTGACCACCGGCGCCCATGCGGGTGGCCCGAAGATGTTGCGGGTGTTCAGGATCGCCATGAACACCGAGGACAATCCGTAGAAGATGATCTGCGGCAGCAGCAGGTAGGCGAACGCCGTCGTCAGCGGCCGATCCACCAACGGCTCCGAACCCAGCATGAGGTCGACGAGAAGCGGGGCACCGACCGTCGAGATGACCGTGACCACCAGCAGCAGGGTGGTGGCCAGGGTCAGGAGCCTGCGGATGAATGCGGTTCCGCCGTCGGGATCGTCACGTTCGGCGCGGGCGAGTACCGGTACGAAGATCGCGGTGAACGTCGCCTCCAGGACGAGCGCGGCGATCATGTTGGGCAGCTGGTTGGCCACCGTGAACGCGCTCGAGAGCGCCGCGCCGAGGATCGCAGCGAGCAGGACGATGCGTGCGAACCCGGTGAGCCGGCTGACCAGCGTCGCGAGCGCCATACCCCACGAGCGTGACACCACGGCGGCGTCGGACAGCTCGGCCCGCCGCGGTTGCGCCGTGCTCATCGTCGCCTCCCGTCGTCGTCGGAGTACGCCAGCGCCACCTCGATCGGATCAGGGCGGTGCGGGTCCGCTTCGAGATCGGCGCGGTCGGGCTGGCCGCGGAACCGGTGCCACAGGCGGCGCCCGACGAGCAGCACCAGCACGGCGCCGCCGGTCAACGTGATGAAGAACAGCACCTTTCCGTAAGCGTTGGAGTGCACCGACAGTCGCACGGGCTCCCCGAGGGTCAGCCCGTCGACGGTGCGCAGCGACACGTCCACCGCGACGCGCTGCGTGAAGTGGACCTCGATGGGCACCTTCAGCGGCAGGAAGCCGGGCGGCAGCACGATCTCGCCGGGATCGGTCACTGTCATGCCGGGCGGGGCGTCGATCTGCAGCCGCACCCGAATCGGGACGGGTAGATCGTTGCGCAAAGCGAGCGGCAGCGGGCTGCGTTCGGTGGCCAGCGTGTAGGAACCGCCGGGGTTGACGATCGTGACGGCCTTGAACAGATCCTCCACGGTCGAGCCGACGGTCGTCAGCCGCTGCTGGGCCAGCCCGTTGCGGGCGTCGGGCGGCACCGACTGACTCAAGGCCCGCAGCATGTCCTCGCGCAGCGGCGCCGTGTACTGCGGTCCCGTGAGCCCGGTGCGCTCGTCGGTGCTCAGCGCGTCGGTGAGACCGCGAAGTCGGTCGGTGGTCGCCGCGATGCCGGACACGACGGCGTCGTCGAAGCGTCCGCGGGGGTTGACGACGCCGGCGGTCGGGGGCGTCTCGCTGCCGTGGACCGCGGCGGCTTCGTCGAGCACGGCTCGCAGCGGCCGCGGCACCGCCAGTCCCGAACGGATCGTGGTGGCGACCGTCGTCAGCACGGCCTGCGCGTCGTCGGCGGTCGCGTTCCACATCAACGGCGGCATGATCAGCTGACCGCGCGGTGCGGCGTCGATGTCGAGTCCACGCCACAGCAGCGCACCGAGGGCGTCCTGGCGGCGGACGGTCGCCGAATCCTGTTTCACCGGGATGCTCAGCGACGGCGCCAGGTACGAGGGGGATTCCGGCGAAGTGCCCATGCCTGCCAGTGCCGCGCCGACGGCGGGATCGAACGGTGCGGTCACCACGTTGGGCGTGTACCGCACCGGGGCCGTGTCGGCGGTCTGGGGTTGTCCGCCGTCGGCCTCGTCGGGTCCGGTCAGGTTCGCTGCGGCGAGAGCGATGGTCGGACCCTGCGCCGAGAGGAGATCGACGGCGTCCGCGGTGAGGGGACCGTCGCCGACGATGGTGGCGCCGCGGGTGGATGCCACGCCGAGGATCTGCTCGACGACGTCGGCGGCTCCGCCCGTCGCCGCCGCGGCCAGGACAGGATCGGCGACACGGTGCAGCGCGTCGAGGTCGGCTTGCGCGTACGGCGTTGCGGTGACGCACATGCGCTGCGCCAGCGCCTTGAGCCGGGTGAGCCAGCCGATGGCGGCCTGCTGGCCGGTACCCGGGTGCGTGGGTGTGGTGCGCGGACCCGCGTCCGCGGCGTCGTTGACGACGTAGCCATTGGTCATCGCGTTGACCGTGACCAGCAGGTCGGGGTCGACGGCCAGGCACAGCGCGCCGGTCACCTCGCCACCGGGATCGACCTGCGGGCTGGTCGCGAAATCCGCTGCCGCCAGCAGACTGTCGAGCCGGCCGCCTTGGGCGAGCGACACCGCGAGGTCGTCGTCGATGAGCCGCACCGGGGTGGTGCCGCCCGGGGCTCCCGCCGCCAGCCGCGGCCGGTCGGCCAGCGGCCAGAACATCGTCAGGCCGACGGGCCGGGTGGTGTCGGGGGGCACCGCGGAGGTCACCGTGTCGGTCGCGGCATCGTTCTGCTGATCCGGCGGAACTCCCAGCACGGGCAGCAGGAAGCGCGAGTCGTCGAGGCGGGCCGGCGCGCCGTAGTCGGGGGTGCCGTTGACGTTCACCATCACCGGGTAGACGCCCGGTTCGGTGACGTCGAGCGATGGATGGTCTGCCGAGCGCAGCGGGTAGGCGAGCCGGAACGGGACGGTCTGTCCGCGCGCCATCTCGGGGGCGACCGTGATGAAGTCCGCGACCGGTTGGTACTGGTCGACATTGCCGGCGAGGTTGGTGCGCAGCGCGGTCGACGAGGTCACCGGGCCGGCGCGTTCGAGGCGAACCACTACATCGCGCACCGCGCGGTCGCCGACGTTGCGGATGGTGCCGGTGACGGTGACCATCGGATCGCTGGTGGTGGTGACGACATCCGGAGTGATGCCGTCGATC
Organism: Mycobacterium sp. IDUB_5; assembly: GCF_055419565.1. NCBI lineage: Bacteria > Bacillati > Actinomycetota > Actinomycetes > Mycobacteriales > Mycobacteriaceae > Mycobacterium > Mycobacterium sp. IDUB_5. Next base: position 96,759 of record NZ_JBVAXX010000001.1, on the reverse strand, counting down.
TGGACGGTGAGGAACGGCAGCGTGGGCGGCTGGGCGTGCGCGACCGCGGAGGCGACGATCGGCAGGACGGCAGCCAGCAGTGCGACGACCGCGGCGAGCAGGCGCGCGGGCAGGCCGATCACGGACCCTGACCGTAGCCGTTCGCCCGGCGGCCCGGCTGGGGTTGCGCCGGCGGATCAGACCGGTGGTTGCGGGTGCGCGAGTGCGTCTGTCCCCGGCGCCGCGGCGTGCTGCGGGGCAGGGGAGGCAGCGCCGACGGCCCGTCGGTGTGCAGTTTGTCGATCAGCTCGTCGGCGACCTCGGCCAGTCGGCGCTCGTCGGCGTAGGCCAGGCGCTTCGGCAGTTCCCGCAGCGGCACCCAGGCCACCTCGGTGACCTCCACGTCCTCGTCCGACAGCTCGCCGCCGGCGAAGCGCATCAGATAGTGGTGCACGGTCTTGTGGACGCGGCGGCCTTCGGTGACGAACCAGTAGTCGATGCTGCCCAGGGCGGCGAGCACGCTGCCCTGGATGCCGGTCTCTTCGGCGACCTCCCGGATCGCCGTCTGCTCGGCGGTCTCACCCCGTTCGATGTGGCCCTTGGGTAGGGACCACAGCATGCGCCCGCGGCGATCGATCCGGCCGATCAGCGCGGCTACCTGGCTGTCCTTGGGTCCGTCGAGTCCGTCGATGACCAGGCCGCCCGCCGATGTCTCGTGCACGGTGCGGAGGCGCTCGGTGGGGCGGCGCGGGCCGGAGCGTTGCGGTTTCGGAGTTGCCGGTGCATTCTCGGCGGGAGTGGCAGCGGGGGTCGTTTGCCCACTGCCGTTCGACTGATCGGCGCCGGCCTCGGGGGGTCCTGCCGCGCGTCGGCCCCGACGCCGCCCGCGGCGTCGTCGAGGTTTTGGCTGCTCGCCGTCCGACACCCAAGCGATAGTAGCTGCCATGAACTGCCGGCCACGCCCCACTCGCCGGTCGGTGACATGCCTGTGACCAGTAGGCTCATCGGACGTGTCTGAGCCCTCGTCCGGACAAGACGTCGCCGAACTGCTGGCTGCCGCGCAGGTATCGCTGGGGCGGCACCACAAGGTGCTGCGGGCGCTCGGCCGACTGTTCACCGATGCAGGGCACTCCGTCTATCTGGTGGGAGGCAGCGTGCGCGACGCGCTGCTGGGCCGACTCGACACAGATCTGGACTTCACCACCGACGCCCGGCCGGAGCAGATGCAGGCGCTACTGGCCGGGTGGGCGGACGCGCTGTGGGACACGGGTATCGCGTTCGGCACCCTCGGCGTCGGCAAGAACGGCGACCGCCTGGAGCTCACCACGTTCCGCGCGGACTCCTACGACCACGTGACCCGTCACCCGGAGGTGCGCTTCGGCGACAACCTGGCCGAGGATCTGGTCCGCCGTGACTTCACCGTCAACGCGATGGCCGTGCGCCTGGATCCTGATCAGCCGGGTGGGCTGGGGGAGTTCCTGGATCCGCTCGGCGGCCTCGCCGCGCTGCAGGCCCGCACGCTGGACACCCCGGCCGAACCCGAAGTCAGTTTCACCGACGATCCGCTGCGCATGCTGCGGGCGGCGCGGTTCACCTCGCAGCTGGGCTTCACCGTGGCGCCGCGGGTGCGGCAGGCGTTGACGGAGATGGCGCCGCAGCTGTCCCGGATCAGCGTCGAGCGGGTGGCGGTTGAGCTGGACAAGATGCTGCTGGGTGCCGATCCGGTGGCGGGCGTGGACCTGATGGTGCAGACGGGGCTGGGCGAGATCGTGCTGCCCGAGGTCGGCGCGATGCGGATGGCGATCGACGAACACCATCAGCACAAGGACGTCTACCAGCATTCGCTCACGGTGCTGCGGCAGGCCATTGATCTCGAAGATGACGGCCCGGATCTGGTGTTGCGCTGGGCGGCGCTGCTGCACGACATCGGCAAGCCGGCGACCCGGCGCCATGAGCCGGACGGCGGTGTCAGCTTCCACCATCACGAGGTGGTGGGCGCGAAGATGACGCGCAAGCGGATGCGGGCGCTGAAGTACTCGAAGCAGATGGTCGACGACGTGTCGCAGCTGGTGTACCTGCATCTGCGGTTCCACGGCTACGGGGAAGGCCGGTGGACCGATTCGGCGGTTCGCCGGTACGTGACGGACGCGGGACCGCTGCTGAGCCGGCTGCACAAGCTGGTGCGGGCCGACTGCACCACGCGCAACAAGCGCCGCGCGGCCCGGCTGCAGGCCAACTACGACGACCTCGAGCACCGTATCGCCGAGTTGGCGGCCAAGGAGGATCTCGCCCGGGTCCGGCCGGACATCGACGGCAACGAGATCATGAAGATACTCGGCATCCCACCCGGGCCCGCGGTCGGGCAGGCGTGGAACCACCTCAAGGAGGTGCGCCTCGATCGCGGCCCGCTCAGCCACGAGGAGGCGGTCGAAGAATTGCTCAGGTGGTGGAACGAGCAGGGGTAGTCGCGCGTCTGACAGGGTATGGAGTACTGCCTGGGCGACCTCGATGGCGGCGCCACGATGTGGAGCGCCGATCCGACGACCGATGTCGACGCTGACGGCGTTCTGGACGCGGTGATGCTCGATCTCGATCACGACGGCCTGGTCGACGACGCGCTGGCCGATCTGGACGCCGACGGTCTCGCCGAACGCGGTGTGCTCGGGGTCGGGGGAGCGGGCGCGGTCGACGTCACCGACGACGGGACCGGTACGTGGGCGGTGCACCTGGATCGCGGGGCGGCGCTGCGCTGGCTCGGGCTCGACGGTGTGGAACATCCGGCGGGCAGTGCGGCGGTGGATCTCGACGGTGACGGGCAAGCCGGGGAGCGTCTGGTGGACACCGACGGCGACGGGCTCGCCGATCGGGCGTTCGGGACGGGGACGGCCTGGGTCGACACCGACGGTGACGGACGCTGGGATGTGCGCCTGGCCGACGCTGATGGCGACGGCGCCGCCGACAGCGCGACCCCGCTCTGATCAGTCGCGGCCGGTCCCGGGCGGCCCCGCGAACGCCTGCGCGATCGTCAGCCACTGCTCGGCGTCCGGGCCGAGCGCCACCACGTCGAGAGCGGTGCGCGGCCGGCGCTGCGTCACCAGCATGCAGAAATCCTCGGCTGAGCCCTCGACCCGCTGGGTCGCGTCCTCGGGTCCCCACGCCCACTCGTCTCCGCCGGGCGCACGCAGTTTCACGTGGAACACCTCAGCCGGCGGTGTCAGCCCGTGCACGGTGTACGCGAAATCGCGGGTACGCACGCCGATGTGGGCGATGGAGCGCAGACGGGCCGTCGGCGTCCGAGTCACCCCCAGAGCGTCGGCCACGTCGAGACCGTGCGCCCAGGTCTCCATCAGCCGAGCGGTCGCCATGGATGCGGCGCTCATCGGTGGGCCGAACCACGGCAGCTTGCGTCGGTCGGCAACCGTCAGCAGCGCGTCGTGCAGTGCGGCGCGGGTGGTCCGCCAGTCACTGAGCAGCTCGGCAGGTGCCGCCGTGGCCACTTCCTCGGCCGCGTCGTCGACGAAGCCGGTGGGATTCTGCATCGCCGCGGACACCACATCGGTAGCGAATGCGGCGTCGTCGGTGACAGCGATCAAGGCGACCCGGTCGGTCCACAGCAGGTGCGCGATCTGGTGGGCGATCGTCCACCCGGCCGCCGGGGTGTCGGCCGCCCAGCGCGCTGCCGGCAGGTCGGCGACAAGCGCATCCAGGTCGTCGCTTTCGGCGCGCAGGTCAGCGACGATCGGGGCAGCTCCGGCCATGCCGGTCACCCTAGCCCGCCGGGCGCCGGCGCCGGGCCACGGTTGCGTACACGGCCAGCCCCAGGAGGTAGAGCCCCGTACCCGCGATCGCGACACCGGGTGCGTGCCCGTCGGCGGGCATCACGAACGCCGCCGCGGCGATCGCGAGGATGAACGCCATCCAGAACAGCGCGTCCTGCACCGTGAACACGTGGCCGCGCAGCGCGTCGTCGACGTCGATCTGCATCGCCGTGTCGGCGCAGAGCTTGACCACCTGTCCGGCGCCGCCGAGCAGGAAACCGCACACGATCATCACCGGCAGCCTCAACGTCGCACCGCACAGCTGCACCGCCGCCGCGAACGCCAGCGCCCAGATCGGGGTGGCATAGCGGCCCCAGCGCTTCACCAGCATCGGTGTCACCGCGGTCGCCAGGAACGCCCCGATGCCCGTTGCCGCCACGAACAGCACCGTGGTACCCAGCCCCGCCACTGCGGCCGTGTCACTGTGCCGCACCGTCACCAACACCAACAACGTGTTGAGGCCGAACGCCATCCGGTGCGCCGAGAGCCCGGCGAGTGTCGCCGCCACCGTCGGCACCGAGAGCACCGTCCGAGCCCCGTGCAGCCATCCCGTCGCCACGGCGTAGGCGACAGAGCCGTGCACCGCGCGGACACTGTCGTCTGGGCCCAGCATTCGGGGCGGGAAGCGCACCGACAACCACAGCGCCAGTGCCACCGGCACCGCGACCAGGAAGATGATCATCGACGCGCCAGAATCGCTGGAGCCGAACAACCAGCGCGGTAGCAGCATGAAGTTCGCGCCGAAGAACGCGGCCGCCGCGCCGGTGGCCGTCGCGATCGAGTTCATTGCCACCACCTGCTCGCGCGGCACCACATGCGGCAGCGCCGCCGACAGCCCGGACGACACGAACCGGGTCAGCCCGTTCACCACCAACGCGCCCATCAGGACCGGCAGATCACCCAGGCCCGCGGCCAACAGCGTGCCCACGACGACGACCAGCACGAGGCGGCCGGTGTTGGCGCCGACGAGCACCACGCGTCGATCCCATCGGTCCAGCAGCGCGCCTGCGAACGGTCCGAGGACCGAATACGGCAGGAACAGCACGGCGAACGCCCCGGCGATCGCCCACGGACCGGCGGCGCGCTCGGGGTTGAACAGGAGCGCGCCCGCGAGACCGGCCTGGAACAGCCCGTCGCCGAACTGACTGACGGCGCGCAACTCCAGGAGACGGCGGAACCCGGGCAGCGATTTCGTCGACGAGAGTGTGTTCGTCCACACCGAACGCCACGCTGCGCGGGGTGCGCGATCGTCGGGCACGGAGGTCACGTCCTAGCGGAGAGGGTGGCGCGTCGGAGGTCGGCAGGAGGCGACCGGACACCACAGTACAAATATCGCGCCGCTGTGCGCTTGTTCGCCTCCGTGCGACGGCGGTGGTGACAGAATGGCCGGGTGGCGCAGCATGAGGACCCGGAGGATTTCGTCGCCCCAGCGGCGCACCGGGTGCGCGCGGGCACGTTGTTGTTGGCCAACACTGATCTGCTGGAGCCGACGTTCCGGCGCAGCGTGATCTACGTCGTCGAGCACAACGACAGCGGCACGCTGGGTGTGGTGTTGAACCGGCCCAGCGAAACCGCCGTCTACAACGTGCTTCCGCAGTGGGTGAAGCTGGCCACGAAGCCGAAGACGATGTACGTCGGCGGCCCGGTCAAGCGCGATGCCGCGCTCTGCCTCGCCACGCTGCGCACCGGGGTCGACGTCACCGGGGTGCCCGGGCTGCGCCACATCCAGGGCCGTATCGCGATGGTCGATCTGGACGCCGACCCCGATGCCGTCGCTCCGATGGTCGAGGGCGTTCGCATCTTCGCCGGGTACTCGGGCTGGACCATCGGCCAACTCGAGGGGGAGATCGAGCGCGACGACTGGATCGTCCTGTCGGCTCTGCCGTCCGACGTGCTGTCCGAGCCCCGGACCGATCTGTGGGGCCGGGTGCTGCGCCGTCAGCCGATGCCGCTGCCGCTCCTGGCAACCCATCCGATCGATCTCAGCAGGAACTGACGGCACCGGCAGGACCGTCAGCGGCACGACCTCAACGGCAGGAAAGAGTGCAGGCCGCGCACGACCCGGCACACCCGGCGTCGGCGCTCTGCAGCGCATTGGCACGGGCGACGACTTTCGCGCTCTGCCAGCAGCCTGCTGCCACGGTGGCGGTCGCCCCGAGCACGCATACCGGGAGCACCACCGCTGCCGTCGACACCGGCGCGGCGAACGCGACGGCTGCGCCTGCGGCGAGCATGACGGCCGCGGCCAGTTGGATCGGGGCCACGCCGCGCAGGACCTGCCGCACGAAGTCACCCGATGGGGCGGGCCGCATCAGCGACCAGACACCCAGCGTCGCGGTCAGCAGCGCGACGCCCAGGCACAACACCGCGGCGATCATCACGAGATACGAGAATACGGCCTCCGTGGCGGGCCGCCGTCCCCCGGGCGCCAGGCTTCGCCCGGGGGACGACGCCGCTCAACCCTGCAGGCCCAACAGCTGCGGCGCGGGGGCCACCGCAGCGGGGGCAGCAGGAGCAGGAGGCGCCGGCGGTGCCGGCGCAGGGGGTGCGCCCAGTGGCGCGCCGGGGGCGGGCGCCGCGGACGGAACGCTCACCTTGAAGCCCTTGACGATCGCCTCGGTGGCGTCAGCGGCTGCGACGACCTGGTCGACGCTCGTGGTGACGGCCAGGGACACCAGGTAGCGGTCGGGGCCGACGGTCGCGATGACGTGTCGACGCGACGTGTTCAGCGTCAACGCGTTCTCCCGGTACGTGCCCTCGATCAGCGACGACGGCATCCCGCCGAAGTCGGCGAACGAGGCGTCGGTGGCGCGCCACGCAGGTTGCTGCTGGGCATCGATGAATCCGTGGCTGATCGCTTCGCGCGGGTCGAAGTCGCCGACCAGCTTGTAGACCACGACCTGCGCGTTCGACGAGTACAGCCCGTTGCCGCCGACGCGGTCCGCGATCACCGCGAACGCGTCGGGCACGTTCGGATCAGGGATGTGCTGCCAGCCGCGCGGCATCGGCAGCACGATGTTGAGGGCACGGAAGTCGCTGCTGGACTGCGGCTGCAGGGTGACGCCCTTGGCCGCGAAGAAGTCGGTCAGGGTGCCGGAGGTGGCCGGCACGATCTGCGGCTGCGGAGCCGCCGGTGCTGCAGCCGGTACTGCTGCAGAGACCCCGGCGGGTACCGCGGAGACGGGAGCGGTGACGGGACCGGTGACCGGTGCCACACCCACGGGCGCCGCGGCCGCACCCGGCGCCGCGATGGTGGCCGGGGACGGCAGGGTCGGCTGGACCGGCAGCGGCTGCGCCGATGCCGTGGCCGCGACAGCGAACACCCCGACGAGCACCCCGACCATCGCGGCGGTGCACGCGCCGAGTCCTCCTGCCAGAACCCGCCAGCCGCGGGCGATTTCGCTCATCGAGTGAAGTCCTCCCAGTCCTTGTCCCGACCCCCCGGTGCGTGGGCGACCGGGTCAGGCGAGAAATGTATCCACGCCGACGAGCCGCTCACCAGGGCTGGAATCGACCTGGGACCAACCCCTGACGCATCCGCAACGGAACCGAGATCAACCCGTGGCCCGCGAGGCGGCCGGGCTGCGGCTTATACCCTGATGGCGTGACCGACACGCCGACTGGAACTGACGACACTCCCCGCTACCGCTATGCCGCGGAGCTGGCGGGGGAGATCGAGCGGTCCTGGCAGCAACGGTGGGCGCAGGACGGCACCTTCAACGTGGCCAATCCGGTCGGGGAGCTCGCACCGGCGGACGGCACGGCGGTTCCCGCCGACAAGATGTTCGTGCAGGACATGTTCCCGTACCCGTCGGGGGAGGGGCTGCACGTCGGGCATCCGCTGGGGTACATCGCGACCGACGTCTACGCCCGCTACTACCGCATGACGGGCCGGAACGTGTTGCACGCGTTGGGCTTCGACGCGTTCGGTCTGCCTGCCGAGCAGTACGCGATACAGACCGGCACGCATCCGCGCACCCGTACCGAGGCCAACATCGTCAACTTCCGCCGCCAGCTGGGTCGGCTGGGTCTCGGACACGACACGCGGCGCAGCTTCTCCACCACCGACGTCGACTTCTACAAGTGGACGCAGTGGATCTTCCTGCAGATCTTCGACGCCTGGTTCGACCCGGCACAGAACAAGGCCCGGCCGATCGCCGAGCTGGTCGCCGCGTTCGAGAGCGGCGAGCGTGAGGTGGGTGACGGTCGCAGCTGGTCGACGCTGACCAGTGGTGAGCGCGCCGACGTCCTGGCCGACCATCGGCTGGTCTACCTGGCCGACTCGGTGGTGAACTGGTGCCCCGGATTGGGCACGGTCCTGGCCAACGAGGAGGTCACCGCCGACGGCCGCAGCGAGCGCGGCAACTTCCCGGTGTTCCGGAAACGCTTGCGGCAGTGGATGATGCGCATCACCGCCTACTCAGACCGGTTGCTCGAGGATCTCGAGGTGCTGGACTGGCCGGACAAGGTCAAGACCATGCAGCGCAACTGGATCGGCCGATCCACCGGTGCGAGCGTGCTGTTCGCCACCGATGCCGGCGATGTCGAGGTGTTCACCACCCGGCCGGACACGCTCTTCGGTGCGACCTACCTGGTGCTGGCTCCCGAGCATGATCTCGTCGACGCCCTGGTGGCCGAGCAGTGGCCCGATGTCGTGGACGAGCGGTGGACCTTCGGCGCCGCCACCCCGGGGGAGGCCGTCGCCTCCTACCGGGCGTCCATCGCAGCGAAATCGGATCTGGAACGCCAGGAGAACAAAACCAAGACCGGTGTGTTCCTGGGGGCTTACGCGGTGAATCCGGCCAATGGACAACAGGTTCCGGTTTTCATCGCCGACTACGTGCTCGCCGGTTACGGCACGGGCGCGATCATGGCGGTGCCCGGGGGAGATCAGCGGGACTGGGATTTCGCCACCGAGTTCGGTCTGCCCATCGTCGAAGTCGTTGCCGGCGGCGATGTTTCGGAGGCCGCCTACACCGGCGACGGGCCTCTGGTGAATTCTGACTATCTCGACGGGATGGATGTGGCGGCCGCCAAGGAGGCGATCACCGAGCGCCTGGTCGCCGACGGCCGCGGTCGGGCGCGCGTCGAATACAAGCTGCGGGACTGGCTGTTCGCCCGGCAGCGCTACTGGGGTGAGCCGTTCCCGATCGTCTACGACGCCGACGGCCGCGCCCACGGTCTGCCCGAAGACCTCCTTCCCGTCGAATTGCCCGATGTGCCGGACTATTCGCCGGTATTGTTCGATCCGACCGATGCCGACAGTGAGCCATCGCCGCCGCTGGCCAAGGTGACCGACTGGGTGAACGTCGAACTCGACCTCGGTGACGGGATGAAGTCCTACACTCGCGACACCAACGTGATGCCGCAGTGGGCAGGTAGCTCCTGGTACGAGTTGCGCTACACCGATCCGTACAACAAAGAAGCGATGTGCGCCAAGGAGAACGAGGCGTACTGGATGGGTCCGCGCCCGGCCGAGCACGGCGCGCAGGATCCCGGCGGTGTCGATCTGTACGTCGGCGGTGTAGAGCACGCGGTGCTGCATCTGCTGTATTCGCGGTTCTGGCACAAGGTGCTCTACGACCTGGGCCACGTCAGCTCGCGGGAACCGTACCGACGACTGGTCAACCAGGGCTACATCCAGGCCTTCGCTTACACGGATGCGCGCGGTGCGTACGTGCCTGCCGCCGAGGTGGTGGAGCGGGACGGGAAGTTCTGGTACGAGGGCGCGGAGGTCAACCAGGAGTTCGGCAAGATCGGCAAGAGCTTGAAGAACTCGGTGTCACCCGACGAGATCTGCGAGGAGTACGGCGCGGACACGCTGCGGGTGTACGAGATGTCGATGGGCCCACTCGAGGCGTCACGGCCGTGGGCCACCAAGGACGTCGTCGGCGCGCATCGCTTTCTGCAGCGGGTGTGGCGCCTGGTGGTCGACGAGGCGACGGGCGAGGTGCGAGCCACCGACGGCGAGGCTGACGAGGACACGCGAAAGCTGTTGCACCGCACGATCGCCGGAGTCGGAGAGGATTATGCGGGCTTGAGGAACAACACCGCGGCAGCCAAGCTGATCGAGTACACCAACCACCTGACCAAGCAGTCCGTCACCGCGCGCGAGGCGCTCGAACCCCTGGTGCTGATGGTCGCTCCGCTTGCCCCGCACCTGGCCGAGGAGCTGTGGTCGCGGCTCGGGCACGAGGGGTCGCTGGCGCACGGTCCGTTCCCGGTGGCCGATCCGGCCTATCTGGTCGAGGACACCGTCGAGTATCCGGTTCAGGTGAACGGCAAGGTGCGCAGCCGGGTCACGGTGGCAGCCGATGCCGCCGCGGATGTGGTCGAGGCGGCCGCGCTGGCCGACGAGAAGGTCGCGGGTTTCCTGGACGGGCGCATCCCGAAGAAGCTGATCGTGGTGCCCGGCCGGCTGGTCAACGTCGTCGTCTGAGCGATTTCGGCGTGCTCGTCGTCGCTGAGCGCACGTTGGCACGCCGAAATCGCGGTCAGCGCGGGCGGATGACGACCTCGTGGACGTGGGCGTCGCGGGGTGCGTTGATCGCGTCGACGGTGACCGCGGCGACGGTCCGTGCGCTGAGGAACTGCGACGGGTCGTAGTCACGACCCTCGTAGGCGATCAGATCCTCCTGCATCTCGGTGGCGATCCGACCGGGGTGCACGGACGTCACGCGCAGGGAGGGTTCGTCGACCCGCAGCGAGTCGGCGAAGCCACGCAGAGCGAATTTGCTCGCCGAGTACGACGCCAATCCCGGTGAGGCGTTGATGCCCGCGCCGGAGTTGATGAACACGACGTGCCCGGCGGCGGCGCGCAGCGCGGGGAGCAGTTCGAGCGTGAGTGCGACGGCGCCGACGACGTTGACGGCCATGGTGGCGCGCCACTGGTCGACGGTGCTCTCCGCGACGCGGCCGGGGTAGGCGACGCCGGCGTTGTGGATCAGCACGTCGAGTTCGACGATGGGCTCCACGAGCGCGGGGATCGCGTCGGGATCGGCCAGGTCGAGCGGCCAGGTGGTGGCACCGAGGCGCTCGGCGACGGCATCGAGGCGGGCTGAGGGGCGCCCGGCGAGGAAGAGCGTGTGGGTGGGCGCCAGCGCGTCGGCCAGCGCGGACCCGAGGCCTCCGGCAGCGCCGGTGATCATGGCGGTTGGCACATTCGCACCCTACCGACCTGCGCCCAGCCCGAACTCGTCGCATCATTGGAGGCGATGCCACACGATCCGAGCTTTGCCCCCACGCAACTCGCCGCCCGCGCGGCCTACCTGTTGCGCGGCAACGATCTGGGCACGATGACCACCGCGGCACCGTTGCTGTATCCGCACATGTGGAGTTGGGACGCCGCGTTCGTCTCGATCGGGCTGGCTCCGCTGTCGGTCGAGCGGGCTGTCGTGGAGCTGGACACCCTGCTGTCGGCGCAGTGGCGCAACGGCATGATCCCGCACATCGTGTTCGCCAACGGGGTCGACGGGTACTTCCCCGGGCCGGCGCGATGGGCGGCCTCGGCGCTCTCGCCTGATGCTCCCCGGGGCAGGCACACCTCGGGCATCACCCAGCCTCCGGTGCACGCGATTGCCGTGCAGCGCATCCTCGATCACGCGCGCAGGCGCGGCCGCTCCACCCGCGCTGTGGCCGATGCGTTCCTCGACCGCCGGTGGAGCGATCTGGTGCGCTGGCATCGGTGGCTCGCGGAGTGCCGCGATCAGAAGGAGCGCGGCCGCATCACGGTGTACCACGGGTGGGAGTCCGGCATGGACAACTCCCCGCGCTGGGATGGCCCGTACGGCAACGTGATTCCCGGTGACGTGCCGCCGTATCAACGCGAAGACAATAAGATCAACACCGATGCCAGCCAGCGGCCCAGCGATCTCGAGTACGACCGCTACCTGTGGCTCGTCGAGCAGATGAAGGCGGTGCGGTACGACGATCGCCTGCTGGCCAACGCCGTCAGCTTCGCGGTCGAGGATGTGTTCGTCTCGGCGATCTTCTCGGTCGCCTGCCAGGTTCTCGCCGAGATCGGGGAGGACCACAAACGCCCGCACGCCGATGTCAAGGACCTGTATGCGTGGGCGGACCGATTCCGTGCGGGCGTGATCGATACGACAGACCAAAGGACCGGTGCGGCAAAGGATTACGATGTCCGCGCGGATCGGTGGATCGGAACCGAGACGGTCGCGCAGTTCGCACCGCTGCTGTGCGGGGGTTTGCCGCACGAGCGGGAGCGGGCACTGATCCGGTTGCTCGAGGGCCCACGGTTCTGCGGACATCCGGACATGGCGTACGCCCTGATCCCGTCGACGTCGCCTGTGTCGCGGGACTTCCGGTCCCGCGAGTACTGGCGCGGGCCGGTGTGGCCGGTGGTGACGTGGTTGTTCTCGTGGTGCTTCGCGCGGCGCGGTTGGGCGGAACGGTCGTCGGCGCTGCGGCGTGAAGGGCTGCGCCAGGCCAGTGACGGTACCTTCGCGGAGTACTACGAACCGTTCACCGGGGAGCCGCTGGGCAGCATGCAACAGTCATGGACCGCGGCCGCGGTCCTCGACTGGTTGGGGTGAGCGTTATTCGGCGATGCGCTCGAGGGGCGCAAGCGCGTTCGACAGCGCCGTGAGTTCCTCTTCGCTGAGCTTGCTCAGCAGCTGAGCCAGATGCGCCTGTCGGGACGCCAGCGCGTCGCGATGCTGGGCGAGCCCCTCAGGGGTGATCTCCACCAGCACGGCACGCAGATCCGAGGTGTCCCGGGACCGCTTGACCAGGCCGAGTTTCTCGAGGCGCCGGATGGCGACGGTGGTGGTGGGGGTGCGGACACGCTCGTGGGCGGCCAGCTCGGTCATCCGCATCGGGCCCCGGTCGAGGAGTGTCAGCAGGATCGACAGCTGCGCGAGCGTCAGATCGCCGGCCGTCGGAGTCTTGCCGGTATGGCGCAGCACGGACATCAACTTGGCCAGCACCCGCTGCAGATCGCCCGCAACGTCGCTGACCTGCGCTTCCGTGGTCACCATAGTTTTGGCAGTCTAACTGGTCGAGAGCCCCCGCGACGCGTGGTCAGCCGCTTTCGCAGCAAATACCTCTACAGCACTTGCGAGAGGAAGCGCTGTAACCGCTCGGTTTCGGCTTTCTCGAAGATCTGCTCCGGTGATCCGGTCTCGACCACGCGGCCGCGATCCATGAACACCACGGTGTCGGCGAAGGATCGCGCGAAATCCATTTCGTGGGTCACGATCACCATCGTCATCCCGTCGGCGCCGAGCTCGGCGATGAGCGCCAGCACGCCTTTGACGAGTTCGGGGTCCAGCGCCGAGGTGGCCTCGTCGAAGAACATGACCTGCGGTGACATCGCCAGGGCGCGGGCGATCGCGACGCGCTGCTGCTGTCCGCCCGACAGGGTCGACGGCCGCACCTCCGCCTTGTGTCTGAGTCCGACCCGGTCGAGTTGCGCGAGCCCGAGTTCGCGGGCCGCGTCGGCGCCGAGGCCTTTGAGGCGTCGCGGCGCCAACGTGACGTTGTCCAGCACCGTCTTGTGGGGGAACAGCTGAAACTGCTGGAACACCATGCCGATTCGCTGCCGCAGCTGATCGGGATCATCCCGCAGCACCGAGCGTCCGTCGAGCAGGATGTCCCCACGATCGGGCTCGTAGAGGCGGTTGAGGGTACGCAGCAATGTCGACTTACCCGACCCAGACGGACCGATGACGGCTGTCGACGTCCCCGCGGCGACGTCGAGATCGACACCGCGGAGCACCGCGTTGGGTCCGAAGGCCAGGTGGATGTCGGTGGCGGTCAAGGACACCGGTGTTGGTCCCGTGGCGGTCGCCATCAGTTCATCTCCTGGGCGGTCGAGGTGAGCAACGGGTCGTCTTCCTCGTCGGGTCGGCGTCCGCGGCGCAGGCGCGCGTCGATGAAGTTCACCAGGTGGGTGAGCGGGATCGTCAGTGCCAGATAGAACAGGCCGGCGGCGACGAGCGGGGACAGGTTGCCGGTCTGCGCGTTGAGGTCGCGGCCCACCTGGAACAGCTCACGCTGGTTGGCGATCAGCCCGAGGAAATACACCAGCGAGGATGCCTTCAGCAGGGAGATGAACTGGTTCATCAACGCGGGCAACACCCGTCGCACACCCTGGGGAATCACCACGAGACGCATCGAGGTGGCGTAGCTGAAGCCGAGGGCCCGGGAGGCCTCCAGCTGGCCGGGGTCGACGCTCTGGATGCCGGAGCGGAAGATCTCACCGACGTACGCAGCGGCCATCAACCCGAGCGCCGCGATGCCCAGCGGGTAGGGGTTGTTTCCGGTCAGGTGGCCGACGACGGGGCCGATGCCGAGGCCGATCAGCAGGATGATGACGACCTCGGGCAGACCGCGGAAGATGTCGGTGTAGATCCGGGCCGGCCATCGCAGCCACCGCGAGGTCGAGATACCGGCGACCGCCAACACCATGCCCAGCACCAATCCGATGACGCTGGCCGCGACGGTCAGGATCACGGTGTTGGGCAGGCCCGTCGTCAACAGATCGGGGATCGCCTGGCGGTACAGGTCCCAGTCGAGGAACGACGCCGCGAGTTGGGAGAGCGTCGACTTGGGTGCGACAGGTGCGGCGGGCGCCTGCTGCGACGCGTTCTGCGCGGCGATGGCGTTGAAGTCGGGCAGCTGGGGCACCGGCGCGGCTTTCGAACCGGGCTTCCAGCCCGGCGGTAGGGCACGCGGCACCCAGTCGGAGTACAGCCGCGACCACGTGCCGTCGGCGATGATCGCGTCGAGGCCGGAGTTCAGCGCGTCGATCAGCGGCTGGTTGTCCTTGGCGACCGCCCAGGCGACGAAATTGTCCAGGCTGAAGGTGTTTTCGATGATCTGGGCGGGATCGCCCGGCTGTACTGTGCCTTGCGCCTGCTGCGACGGCGCGACCCACGCATCGATCTGCCCGGTCTTCAAGCTCGCGTAGACGGTGTTGTAGTCGGGGAACTTGACGGGCTGCAGTTTCAGGGTGTCGATGACGTAGGACTCCTGCACCGTGCCCTGCACGACACCGATGCGCTGTCCCTCGGCGAGCTTGTCGAAGCCGGTGATCGCGGAACCCTGCGGGACGACGAGCGAGAAGTAGCCGAAGTCGTAGCCGTTGGTGAAGCCGACGGTCTGCCGGCGGGCGTCGGTGGTCGTGATCGACGACGAGCCGACGTCGAACCGCCGTGATGCCACCTGCGCGAGGAGGCCGGAGAACTCGGTGCCGACGAATTCGATCTTGAGTCCGAGCTTGTCGGCGATGGCCCGCAGGAGTTCGTTGTCGTAGCCGGTGAACTGGCCCGCGGAGTCGATGCAGATGCTCGGCGGGGCGTCGGAGAGGGTGCCGACGGTCAGGGTGCCGGGTCTCGAGAGGCCGAGTGCGTTGACGTCGATGTCCTGCAGCGGCTTGGCGCCAGGTGTCGTGTACTTGTCCTCGCCGGGGCCGGCCGCCGCCGAGGACAGATTCGTCGGCAGCGCGCTGGCGCTCTGCTCCCCGGGTGGCGCGCACTGGTCGTTCTGGGCGCCCGCCGGGGCGGCGAGCCCCATCGCGACGAGCAGCCCGGCTACCCACAGCAGCGCGAACCATTTCAGGATCGGACCCAGGGCCCGCTTGCAGCTCATTTCAAGCAACGTAGTGGGCGGTGCGACCGGCCCGGTTGGTTCGGCTCATCCGGAGCAGAACCGGGCCGGTCGAACGTCGCCCGTCAGCCGTCGCGTTGGTCGCGCCACCGGCACAGCGCCTCGGCCTTCGTGAGGTCGTAGTCGGGGCCGTTGACCCCGATGGTCAGCAGGGTGACACCGAGTCCGACGAGCGACTCGGCGCCGGCCAGCATCGCGTCCTCGCTGCCCTCGGGCACGCCGGAGGACCGTTCGATAGCCGACGGATCCCGCCCGACGTCGGCGCAGTGACCGTCGAGGACCTCGGCCTTGCGCGGGTAGGTGGAGGCGTCGGTGAAGCCGTGCCATATGTCGGCGTACTCGGCCACCAGGCGCAGCGTCTTTTTCTCGCCCTGCCCGCCGATCAGGATCGGGATGTCGCGCGTCGGTGCCGGGTTGAGTTTGGACAGACGCGACGTGATGCGGGGCATCGCGGCGGCGAGGTCGTCGAGCCGGCTGCCCGCGGTGCCGAACTCATAGCCGTACTCGTCGTAATCCTTTTCCTTCCAACCGGATCCGATGCCGAGGATCAGTCGGCCGTCGGAGATGTGGTCGACGGTGCGGGCCATGTCGGCGAGCAGCTCGGGGTTACGGTAGGAGTTACAGGTCACCAGCGCGCCGAACTCGATGCGCGAGGTCTGCTCCGCCCACGCCGCGAGCATGGTCCAGCATTCGTAGTGCGCGCCGTCGGGGTCGCCGTACAGCGGGAAGAAGTGGTCCCAGTTGAAGGCGATGTCGACGCCCATGTCCTCGCAGCGGCGCACGGCGTCGCGGATGTGGCGGTACTCGGTCGAATGCTGAGGCTGCAGTTGCACGCCGATGCGCACGGGACGGCTCGTCATTCCAGCACAGTATCCCCTGGCGAGCAGACGCAAACTCGTGCGCTACGGGCCGTAATCACGTGAGTTCGCGTCTGCTCGCGCGAGGAACTACACGCTGCCCATGGTCTTCGCGCGAGCGCTCAGACGCTGCCCATGGTCTTCGCGCGAGCGCTCAGACGCCGATCGAGCCGTTGTCCTTCCACACCGCCACCACCGACGGCCGCGCCGTGCCGTTGCCGCCCTCGGGCCAGCGCGACTGCGGATCGTCGATGCTGTTGTCGTCGTTCTCGCCGGGATGCTGCACACACACCGTCACGAGCGTGTCGGTGACGACGGGCCCGCAGGTCTCCGCGCCGATCGGCACGGTCAGGAACTGTTTCACCTCACCACGATTCGGGCCGTCGAGCGCGACGGCGAACAACCCGTCGTTGGAGTCCAGCGCGTTGCCGTCGGTCGAGATCCACAGGTTGCCGTGGTTGTCGAACGCGAGGTTGTCGGGGCAGGAGATCGGGCTGACCTTGGTCTTGTCGAAGCCGGCGAAGTACGTGTCGGCGGCTGCCGGGTCACCGCACACCAGCAGTAGTTCCCACGTGAAGTCGGTGCCGGTGTGGTTGTCGGTGATCTCGAGCACCTGCCCGCTCTTGTTGTCGTTGCGCGGGTTCGCGGCATCCGGTGCGGCTTCGCCGGGCGCGCCGCGTTCGTCGTTGTTGGTCAGCGCCACATAGACTTTGCCGGTCTTGGGGTTGGCCTCGAAATCCTCGGGCCGGTCCATCTTGGTTGCGCCTGCCTTGTCGGCCGCCATGCGGGTGAACACCGCGGCTTCCTGCGCGGTGATGCCTTCGACCAGTGACTGCGCCTGCCCGCCTGGGCCGCTGCGCAGCAGGGGCAGCCAGGTGCCGGTTCCGCTGAACGAGCCCTCTTCCGGCAGCGTGCCCGAGCCGTCGATCTGTCCCGGCGGGATGTCACTGGAGAGCTTGGCGACATACAGCGTGCCCTCGTCGAGGATCGTCATGTTGTGCGCCATGGCGCTCGCCCCGGCCCCGGGCTGGATCTTTTTGGACGACACGAACTTGTACATGTAGTCGAAGCGCTGATCGTCACCGGTGTAGGCGACGACGGTGCCGTCGTCGGTCACGTAGATGGTCGCGCCTTCGTGCTTGAGCCGGCCGAGGGCGGTGTGCTTGACCGGGGTCGACGCCGGATCCCACGGGTTGAGTTCGACGACGTAGCCGAACCGGTTCACCTCGTTCGGGTTCTTGGTGAGGTCGAACCGCGGGTCGAAGGTCTCCCACTTGAGCGCGGTCGGTTCGACTTCGACGCCGTAGCGATCCATCCGATCGGTGTCGACGGGCCCGGGTTTCGGTGCGCCCTCGGCCGCGCCGAAGTACTCGTGGAAGTTCTCCTCTCCGGACAGCACCGTGCCCCATGGGGTGACCCCGCCCGAGCAGTTGGCGAACGTGCCGGCGACGGTGCGCCCTGCAGGGTCGGCCGCTGTCTTGACGAAGGCGCTCCCCGCGGCGGGGCCGACGAGTGTGAACGGGCTGTCGGCGGTAATGCGCCGGTTGTAGTTGCCCACCACCGGTTTCA
This sequence comes from Mycobacterium sp. IDUB_5, assembly GCF_055419565.1. Taxonomy (NCBI): domain Bacteria; kingdom Bacillati; phylum Actinomycetota; class Actinomycetes; order Mycobacteriales; family Mycobacteriaceae; genus Mycobacterium; species Mycobacterium sp. IDUB_5. Next base: position 78,905 of record NZ_JBVAXX010000001.1, on the reverse strand, counting down.
GACCGTCCGGGGTCCGCTCGACCTCGACGACACCCATGCCCACAGCGGCGATCTCCACCTCGAACTGGTCGCGGGTGGGCGCATCCGCTTTGTATCCGGGGAACATGAACTGCGGTGTCACGTATTCGAAGTTGGTGACCAGCAGAAAGTGATCACGCCGGCCGGGGATCGGCAGCAGTCCGGCGAAGTCGTTGTTGAAGCCGAATTGGCCGCGCTGCGCCGCGCCGGTCTGCCGGTTGACGTCGAAGGCGGGCGCGCCGGGCAGGATCGGGTCACCCCAGCTGATGACGACGGCGTGCCGGTACCCGTCGGCGACGACGACGGCGTCCTCGCTGTTCGGTGCCACCGATGCGAAGTTCATCCCGGGTACGGGCCGGGGCGCGGGTGCCGCCGACGAGGACGTGGGTGCGGGCTGGGTGGGGGAGGAGCAGGCTGCCAGCGCGGAGCCGGCGCCGACGGCGAGCACGGCCACGCCGCCCGCCTGGAGCATCGAGCGGCGCGACACGGCCTTGGCGATGTCGCCGAAGTACTCGTTGTCGCTGCGGTTGGGAACCGGTTTCGAGCAGGCGTCCCCGCACTTGTAGACGCACGTGACGTGTTGGCGGCGAGACTTCCCGTCATGGCTGACGAACAGGTTCAACGGCAGGAGCGTCATGGGTGCTTTCGATTCCTTCCAACGCGGAATCCGACCGTGGGCTGGACGGCCGGACCGCCGCGAACCTACGGCAGCAGGACTAGCAGCAGACAACCAGACGGTGAACAGCACATGTCCAGGAACGGCGGCCCCGGTCAGTTGCCGAGAACGCCTCGCAACAACTCCACCAGCACGCCCGGTTGATCGCTCTGTACCGAGTGGCCCGAGTTCTCGACGACGTGCACGCCTTGGAAACCCGCTGCGGTGCGGGCGAATTCGGCGGCATCGTCGTCATCGACGAAGAACGAGTTCGCCCCGCGGATCAACGTCGTCGGCGTGTGCAACCGCGGCACGTCATCCCAGAGCCCCGCGAAACCCTTTCCCGTCCGGATGGAGTCGTAGCGCCATGTCCACGAACCGTCCTCTAGCCGCTTCGAGTTGTGAAACACGCCTCGCCGCAACGATTCCCGATCGCGGTGCGGGGCCGCGGCGACGGTCACGTCCAGCATCGCGGCGAAGGACGGGAAGGTGCGCTCACCCTGCACCAGCGCGACGGTCCCCTTCTGGGCGTCTGTCATCTTTTGGTGCCGCTCGGGTGCCGACGGGGTGACGTCCACCAGGACCAGGCGGCGCACCAGCTCGGGCGCGTCCACAGCGAGTCGCAGCGCGGTGAGCCCGCCGAGCGACATGCCGACCACCAGATCCGCATCGGGCGCCAGGTCGCGAACCACCGGCTCGACTGCGCGGGCGTTGAGCACCGGGCCGTAGTCGCCGTCCTCGCGCCACGCGGACCGGCCGTGCCCGGGCAGGTCGATCGCCAGCGCGGGCAGGCCGAGGCCCAGGATCACGGTGTCCCAGGTGTGGGCGTTCTGGCCGCCGCCGTGCAGGAACACCACCCGGACCGGCTCGTCGCCGAACCGCAATGCACTGACCGGACCGTGCTCGATCCGTGCGGCCGACATCGGTTCACCGAGGACGCCGGCCTGCCGCGCGTTCTCGGGAAGGAAGACGAATTCGGAGAGTCCGGCCAGTTCGTCGTCGGTGTCGTCCATGGTTGGACACTACGCACAGCGCCGATATTGGGATGCGACCGGTGTGCCGGATGTGCCACCGTCGAGGCCATGTCTCCCATGTCCCACATCACCTTCCGCAGTGCTGAGGAGGCCGACTGGCCGGCGATGGACTTGATCACGGCGACGGGCTTCGCTCACGAACAACCCGAGGAGACCGCTGCTGCGTGGCGGTCTCTCATCGCTCGCGATGGTGCCGTGGTGGCCTGCGACGGCGACGACGTGGTGGGAACCGCGCTGTTCCTGGATCTGGAGTTGACCGTGCCCGGCGGGGCGGTGCTGCCGATGGCCGGTGTGTCGATGGTCGCGGTCGCTCCGACGCACCGTCGGCGTGGTGCGTTGAGTGGGATGTTCGACGAACTGCATCGGCGGATGGACGCCTATCCGATCGCCGGTCTGGAGGCCAGCGAAGCCGAGATCTACGGGCGCTTCGGCTATGGCCCGGCGACGGTGTGGGAGCGGCTCGAGGTACAGCGACGAGGCGCCCGCATCCATCCGGGTGCCGCGGACACAGGCGGTGTGCGCATCGTCCGGCCCGCGGAGTACCGCGCCCAGCTGGAGGACATCGACGAGCGGTGGCGACGGCAGACACCCGGCGGCCTGAAGACGCCCGCCCGGCTGTGGGACGAGGTCCTGGCCGATCGTGAGGCGTCGAGAGGCGGGGGGACACCGCGGTACTGCGCGCTGCATCCGGACGGCTTCGCGTTCTACCGCCTGCACCGCAGCGACGAGAAGAGCACCGCCGAGGTCACCAAGTTCGCGGCGGTGACCTCGGAGGCGGAGATCGCGCTGTGGCGGGTGTTACTCGGACTCGACCTCAGGGACGTCGTCGGTATCCACACCCATCCCGGCAGTGTGCTGCCCTATCTGCTGACAGATCCGCGGTTGGTGCGCACCACAGACGTGTTCGACGGGTTGTGGTTGCGGATGCTCGACGTCCCCGCGGTGTTGCAGGCACGCACCTACTCGGCTGATCTGGCGGTCGTCCTCGAGGTATCCGACGAATTCTTGGGCCGCGGTGGTTGTTTCGCGCTGACGGTGCGCGACGGGCGCGCGCAGTGCGAGCCCACCGATGCCGAGGCGGATGTCCACCTCGACGTGTCGGTACTGGGCAGCCTGTACCTCGGGGCGCACCGCGCGTCGTCGTTCGCTGCAGCACAGCGACTGCGCTGCACCGACTCTGGCATCGTCACGGCGCTCGACAGGGCCTTCGCCAGCGACGTGCCGGCCGAACTCGGCTTCGGCTTCTAGCCCGGAAACGAGTCTGCGGGGAGATCGGCCATCCCAGTGAGATGGCGATCTCCCCGCAGACTCGATGCGAAGAGTGCTCAGCCGGCGATGAACTTCTCCAGCTGCTCACGCGCGAGGTCGTCGGCGAGCTGCTTGGGTGGGCTCTTCATCAGGTAGGCGGAGGCGGCTTCGATGGGTCCGCCGATGCCGCGGTCCTTGGCGATCTTCGCTGCGCGCACCGCGTCGATGATCACGCCTGCCGAGTTGGGGGAGTCCCACACCTCGAGCTTGTACTCCAGGTTCAGCGGCACGTCACCGAAGGCGCGGCCCTCGAGCCGGACGTAGGCCCACTTGCGGTCGTCGAGCCATGCAACGTGGTCGGACGGACCGATGTGGACGTTCTTGTCGTCGATCTTGCCGGCCAGCGAGCCCTGCAGGTTCGACGTGACGGCTTGGGTCTTGGAGACCTTCTTCGACTCCAGCCGCGAGCGCTCGAGCATGTTGAGGAAGTCCATGTTGCCGCCGACGTTGAGCTGGTAGGTGCGGTCCAGCGTGACGCCGCGATCCTCGAACAGCTTGGCCATCACGCGGTGGGTGATGGTCGCGCCGACCTGGCTCTTGATGTCGTCGCCGACGATCGGCACACCGGCGTCTTCGAACTTCTTGGCCCACACCGGGTCCGAGGCGATGAAGACCGGCAGCGCGTTGACGAAGGCGACGCCCGCGTCGATGGCGCACTGGGCGTAGAACTTGTCGGCCTCTTCGGAACCCACGGGCAGGTAGGACACGAGAACGTCGACCTCGGCGTCCTTGAGAACCTTGACCACGTCGACGGCCTCTGCGTCGGACACCTCGATGGTGTCGGCGTAGTACTTGCCGATTCCGTCGAGGGTCGGACCGCGCTGCACGACGATGTCGGTGGGAGGTACGTCGGCGATCTTGATGGTGTTGTTCTCCGACGCGAAGATCGCCTCGGACAGGTCGAAGCCGACCTTCTTGGCGTCCACGTCGAACGCAGCGACGAACTTCACGTCGCGCACGTGGTACTGGCCGAGCTTGACGTGCATCAGGCCGGGCACGCTGGCGTTCTCGTCGGCGTCCTTGTAGTACTGCACGCCCTGCACGAGCGAGGACGCGCAGTTCCCCACGCCGACGATCGCGACCCGGACGTCATTGCTTGCGGTCATGACGACTTCTCCTCTTGTCCTACTTCAGTGCTGTGTTGGTGTACTCGGCTGTATCGGTGGTGCTGCGGCTCAACTTTGTTCTGCGCGTCCCTGCGCCGACTTCTCCGCCGCGATCAACTCGTTGAGCCATGTGACTTCGCGTTCGCTCGATTCCAGTCCCAGCTGGTGGAGCTGGCGGGTGTAGCGATCGAACGAGTTGCTCGCCCGCGCGATTGCTTCACGCAGACCTTCCCGGCGCTCTTCCACCTGACGGCGGCGGCCTTCCAGAATCCGCATCCTGGCCTCGGCCGGGGTGCGGTTGAAGAAGGCGAGGTGTACGCCGAATCCGTCGTCGGAAAAGTTCTGTGGCCCGGTGTCGGCGACGAGCTCGGTGAAGCGCTGCTTCCCGGCATCGGTCAGCTGGTAGACACGGCGCGCGCGGCGCACCTTGACGGTGCCTTCCGGGGCGGCATCCTCGACGATCAGGCCGTCGGCCTGCATGCGGCGCAACGCCGGATACAGCGAACCATAGGAGAACGCGCGGAACGCTCCCAACAGGCCCGTGAGTCGTTTGCGCAACTCGTACCCGTGCATGGGCGATTCCTGGAGCAGCCCGAGGATGGCGAGTTCGAGCATCCGGGCACCTCCTCCATGATTCAGCCGCTACGACGGCTCGACACCTCGCGCAATAGTATCGCGCCGATATATTGAGTGCCACACGGGTGCGCCGTCACAGGACAGGCGGCAGGGGTCAGTCGTTGGCGTAGTTCATGCGCTTGACGGTCAAATCGCCGTTGAGCTCCATGTATCCGCTGTTTCCGAAATTGGGCGTGACGTAGATGGTGATCTCGATACTGTCCGGCGCAGCGGTCATGTCGCTGTTCGGCCCGATGATCATGTACGTCAGCTTCACGTCTTTGGGTTCGATCCCCACGGCTTCGGGAGCACCGCGCAGGATCCCGACCAGCTTGGGGATGTCGAAGGCGCCCAGATCGACGACCCGCGCATCGGAGCCCATGCTCGTCTCGCTGGGGTCGTCCCACCCGCCCCGGTAGGAGTAGCTCAGTACGCGCCGTGGCTCTTTCGGGTCCGGCCGCTCCAGCGACGCGTAGTCCGGGTAGATGGTCATGTCGTACCCGGTGGTGTCGCCGAACTTCTGCTTCATCTGGGTGAACAGACCCGTGAGCCCACCCAGAGAATGCAGCTGACGTGGCGGGGTGAGCACCTCGGCGGGGATTCCGTCGTCCTTGGCCCCCGGATCGGACGTGAAGTTCAGCGGTGAGGGGGTGTTGCCGTAGAGGCCCCAGCCGATCGCGATCCCGAACACCACCAGTACGACGGCCATCGCGATCCGGATGCCGGCGCCACCGGGCAGCGACGGCAGCCGTCGCGGAGGTTTGCGCAGCTGCGTCGGCGCGTTGGCGGTCTGGAGATCAGTCACCAGCTCCTGGAGCTCACCGAGCGTCGCCGCGTTGGTGGCGGCCTTCACCCGCTCCCCGTGCTCGGTCATCGACAGCTGCCCCTCGGCGAGCGCGGTGTCGAGGATCTGGCACGTGTCGGTGCGATCACTGTCCTTCGCGCGTGTCCACGAAGTTCCCCGAGCTGAGCTGCCAGAAGCCACGACGGAGATCGTAAGAGTTGGGTTGCTGATCCCGCAGGCCAGCCGCGAACCCGGTCGGGTCGGGAGCCCGGTCGCGCCTCCGCCGTCGCAGCGCCGACGTACTCTGGTCAGCGTGCGATTGCAGCGACAGGTGGTGGACTACGCCCTGCGGCGCCGGTCGCTGCTGGCCGAGGTGTATTCCGGGCGCACCGGCGTCTCGGAGGTCTGCGACGCCAACCCCTATCTGTTGCGGGCCGCGAAATTCCACGGCAAGCCCAGTTCGGTCATGTGTCCGATCTGCCGCAAGGAACAGCTGACGCTGGTGTCCTGGGTGTTCGGCGATCACCTCGGCGCCGTCTCCGGATCGGCCCGCACCGCCGAGGAGCTTGTCCTGCTGGCGACGCGCTATGACGAGTTTTCGGTACATGTAGTGGAGGTATGTCGGACTTGCAGCTGGAATCACCTGGTGAAGTCCTACGTGCTGGGCGCGATTCCGCCGCCCAAGGGATCCCGTCCGCGCCGCACGCAGACCGCGCGCAGCACCGCGCGGACGGCCAGTGAATAGCGCGGGGCGCCCCGACCGTTCACCCGACCGAGCCCGCGATGGGCGCAGGCCGGCCGACGGCGGTGGCGCGCGACCCCAGCCTCAACCCCGGCCCCAGCCAACTCGGCACCGGTCCGACGGTCCCGCGCACGCAGCGCGCCCTCGTCCCGACGATCGTCTGACCACGGTCTTGCCGCCGGTTCGGGATGAACGGCCGCGGCATCTCAAGGATCCGATCGACGACGTCAAACGTGCGCTCGACGGCCGCCCGCCCAAGCAACCGCCGCCACCGCCGCGCCGCCCGACGGGTGGCGGAGGACCGGGAGGCGGGGGGTCTGGTGGTGGCCCGTCGGATCGTCGGCCCGGGTGGCGTGAGCAGGTCAACTGGAAGTGGGTGCGGCGCGGCCTGATCGCATGCGCCGCCGTTCTCATCGTCTTGCCGCTGCTGACCTTCGGCATGGCGTACCTGATCGTCGACGTGCCCAAGCCCGGTGACATCCGCACCGCGCAGGTGTCGACGATTCTGGCCAGCGACGGGTCGGAGATCGCGAAGATCGTTCCGCCCGAAGGCAACCGCGTCGACGTCAACATCGACCAGATCCCGGTGCACGTACGCGACGCGGTGATGGCCGCCGAGGACCGGGACTTCTACTCCAACCCCGGGTTCTCGTTCACCGGCTTCCTGCGTGCCTTCAAGAACAACATCTTCGGCGGCGATCTGCAGGGCGGGTCGACGATCACCCAGCAGTACGTCAAGAACGCGCTGGTCGGCGATGCCCGGTCCGGCGTGGGCGGGCTGATCCGAAAAGCCAAGGAGCTGGTCATCTCCACCAAGATGTCCAGCGAATGGTCGAAAGACCAGGTGCTGCAGTCGTACCTGAACATCATCTATTTCGGGCGCGGCGCCTACGGCGTGGCGGCGGCGTCGAAGGCGTACTTCAACAAGCCCGTCGAGCAGCTGAGCGTGGCCGAGGGTGCACTGCTCGCCGCCCTGATCCAGCGGCCCTCGGGGCTGGATCCGGCCGTCGACCCGGAGGCCGCCACCGAGCGGTGGAACTGGGTGCTCGACGGCATGGTGTCGATCGGCGCGCTGTCGGCGCAGGATCGCGCGGCGCAGGTGTTCCCGCCGACGATCCCGCCGGACGCGGCGACCACCCAGAACCAGACGACCGGGCCCAACGGCCTGATCGAACGCCAGGTCATCGAAGAGCTGATGAACATCTTCAACATCAGCGAACAGCAGCTCAACACCGAAGGCCTGCAGGTCACCACGACCATCGACCCCAAGGCGCAGTCCTCGGCGCTGGACGCCGTCAACGAGTACATGGACGGTCAGGATCCGGACATGCGCACGGCGGTGGTGTCCATCGACCCGAAGACCGGCGGGGTGAAGGCGTACTACGGCGGCTCTGACGCCAACGGCTTCGACTTCGCGCAGGCCGGCTTGCCGACGGGGTCGTCGTTCAAGGTGTTCGCGTTGGTCGCGGCCCTGCAGCAGGGCATGGGTCTGGGCTACCAGGTGGACAGCTCCCCGGTGACCGTCGACGGCATCAAGATCACGAACGTCGAAGGCAGCAGCTGCGGTAACTGCAACATCGCCGAAGCGCTGAAGCGTTCGCTGAACACCAGCTACTACCGGCTGATGCTGAAGCTCAAGAACGGTCCGCAGGACGTCGCCGACGCGGCGCATGCCGCCGGTATCGCCGAGAGTTTCCCCGGCGTCGAGCACACGCTGTCCGAGGACGGCAAGGGCGGACCGCCGAACAACGGCGTCGTGCTGGGGCAGTACCAATCCCGGGTGATCGACATGGCGTCGGCCTACGCGACCCTCGCGGCGTCCGGGGTCTACCACAAGCCGCACTTCGTGCAGAAGGTCGTCAACGCCGAGGGCACCGTCCTGTTCGACGCGAGCCAGGAGGACAACGCGGGCGAGCAGCGCATCGACAAGGCCGTGGCCGACAACGTCATCGCGGCCATGCAGCCGATCGCCGGCTACTCCAACGGTCACGCGTTGGCCGGCGGCCGCCCGTCGGGAGCCAAGACCGGCACCAACCAGCTCGGTGACACCGGCGCGAACCGTGATGCCTGGATGGTCGGCTATACGCCGTCGCTGTCGACGGCGGTCTGGGTCGGCACCGTTGACGGCACCAAGCCTCTCGAGAACAAATGGGGCTCGCCGGTGTACGGCTCGGGCATTCCCAGCGACATCTGGAAAGCCACGATGGACGGCGCACTGGACGGCACCGACAACGAGTCGTTCCCGAAGCCGGAGGAGATCGGCGGCTACGCCGGTGTGCCGCAGGCTCCGCCACCCCCGCCGTCGACCACTGTGGCACCTCCACCGGCGGAGACGGTGATCCAGCCGACGCTGGAGATCGCGCCCGGCATCACGATTCCGTGGGGCCCGCCGACGACAGTCCCGGCGACGCCGGGGCCCGCCCCGGTAGGGGTTCCGCCCGGTCCGGAGGCGGTGCCCGGTTCGCCGCCACCCGGTGCCCCGGCTCCGGTGGTGCCAGGCGCTCCGCCGCCGCCTCCGTGACCTCGCCGGTCCCGCCGGCCGGTACCGAAGATTCGCTGGACGTCGACTCGCCGGCTCCGCTGGCAGGTGTCGAATCGCCGGCTCCGCTGGCAGAAGACCTCCGGAGCCTCGACGACCGCGACTTCCCCAGCCGCACAGATACTCTCGGCGCCGCGCTGTCGGGCACCATCGGCGGTCCCGTCGGCCGGCACGCGCTGATCGGTCGTACCCGATTCCTGACCCCGCTACGGGTGATGCTGCTCATCGCCCTGGTGTTCCTGGCGCTGGGCTACTCGACGAAGGCGGCGTGCCTACAGACGACGGGGACGGGGACCGCCGATCAGCGGGTGGGCAATTGGGCCAACAACCGGGCCTACTACGAGCTCTGCTACTCCGACACCGTGCCGCTCTACACCGCGGAACTGCTGAATCTCGGGAAGTTCCCGTACAAGTCGAGCTGGCTGGAGACCGACGAGAAGGGTATGCCGCGCGCCCAGTACGACGGCACCCCCGCGGTCCGCTACATGGAGTATCCGGTGCTGACCGGGATCTACCAGTACCTGTCGATGTCGCTGGCCAAGACGTACACGACACTGACCAAGCTGACGTCGGTGCCGATCATCGCCGAGGTGGTGATGTTCTTCAACATCTCCGCGTTCGGGCTTGCGCTGGCGTGGCTGACGACGGTGTGGGCGACGGCGCTGCTGGCGGGTGCCCGCCGCATCTGGGACGCCGCCCTGGTGGCGGCCTCACCGCTGGTGATCTTCCAGATCTTCACCAACTTCGACGCCCTCGCGACCGCGTGCGCCGCCGGTGCGTTGCTGGCGTGGGCCCGCCGACGGCCGGTCCTCGCCGGCGTGCTGATCGGCCTCGGGGTGGCGGCCAAACTCTATCCACTCCTGCTGCTGATTCCCATGGTGCTGTTGGCCATACGCACGTCGCGATTGCGGGAGGTCGCCACGACAGCGCTCGCCGCGGTGGCGACCTGGTTGGTGGTGAATCTGCCGATCATGCTTCTGTTCCCGCGGGGGTGGTCGGAGTTCTTCCGGCTCAACACCCGTCGCGGCGACGACATGGATTCGCTCTACAACGTGGTGAAGTCGTTCACCGGGTGGCAGGGGTTCGATCCGAATCTCGGCTTCTGGGAGCCGCCGGTGGTGCTCAACACCTTCAGCGCCGCTCTGTTCGTGGCGTGCTGCATCGCGATCGGCTACATCACCCTGACTGCCGCACGCCGGCCGCGCATCGCGCAGATCGCCTTTCTGGTGGTGGCGGCGTTCCTGTTGACCAACAAGGTGTGGAGTCCGCAGTTCTCGCTGTGGCTCGTGCCGTTGGCGGTGCTGGCGCTACCGCACCGAAGGGTGCTGCTGGCGTGGATGACGATCGACATGTTGGTCTGGGTGCCGCGCATGCTCTACCTGTTCGGCGAACAGAACAAGGGACTACCCGAGCAGTGGTTCACCGCGACCGTGCTCCTGCGCGATATCGCGGTGGTCACGTTGTGCGCGTTGATCATTCGGCAGATCTATCGACCGGAGCGCGACCTGGTCCGCGCTGACGGCGCAGACGATCCGGCGGGCGGCCCGTTCGACCGCGCCCCGGATGCCTATCCGTCGTGGGTGCCGGATTGGCTACAGCCGCGCGGTCACATCCGCGCCCACCGAGCCAGCGCGAAGCTGTACAACCCGTAGGCAGCGAAACCGAGGGCGGCGAACCACAGGATCGCGTCGCCGGATGTCGCCGACCCCAGCGCTTGGACCGCGGCGTCGAGGCCGGCGGCTTTGGCCGGGTCGGCCCGCACGGCGGCCACGATCACCAACACCCCGGCCAACGCGTAGACGGCGCCTTCGGCGACGTAGCCGTACACCCCGAGCACGACGACCACCCTGCCGCCGGAGGTGGTCAGGTCGTCGACGAAGCGGCGGGAAGCTCCCTTGTAGGCGTAGTAGCCGCCGATCACCGCGATCACCGCTCCGACGATGACCAGCAGGGTTCGACCTGAAAACGATTGCATCAGAACAGCACTCGCTCCGGAGTTCTGCTCGCTGCTGGGTTCACGACGCCCGATCGCGAACCGCACGCAGGTGTACCCCACGCTGCAGTAGACCCCCAGCAGGCCAAGGGCTTTGAGCCGGTTACCGATGCTGGCGTCGCTGGGGTCACGACCCCCCTCGGCTGGATGCAGACCGAGGAGCGCTTCGGTCAGACGCCAGGCGGCCAGCGGTACGAGTGCCGCGGCGATCGCCCACAGGATCAGCACTCCGTCGGTGGCGGCGGCGATCGTCGCCATGGCGCCTGAGGGATCGGCGTGCCCACCGCGGCCGAGCGCGATCCTGGCGATCACGTAGGCGATGAGGAAGTGCAGGAGACCGCTGGCGACGAAGCCGGCCCGTACCGTGCGGCGGACGCCGCCGTGCGCCAGAATCCGGTCGACGATCTCCGGCCGGGACATCATCGCGCTCTACCCGGCACCCTGGAGTTCGAAACCGGGGTGTTTCCCGGTGCCGCGTAGTGGTTATATTTGCTAAGCATCTTTGTGCAGTCTGCAGGCTGGAGTCGTCTCATGAGTTTTCTGACCAAGACCGTGCCCGTCGCGCTGATCCTCGGCGGATTCGCCGCGGGTGCGCTGGGCTTCGGCGCGGCGACGTCCGTCGCTCAACCGCCCCCGCCTCCGCCCGGCCCGGCCGAGTTCCCCCCGAATCCGCCGGGTGAGCCGGTGCCGAACTGGGCGCCACGCAAGCCGGCCGACATGTGGAACAACGAGCCGGTGGTGTGGACGTCGATGTGGGGTGGCCGCTGGGGCGTGTGGAAGCACGGCCAGTTCATCACGCTGTCGTCGAACCCCGTCACCAACGGCGGCTGAGCATCGGACTGGGCAGCTGCCTAGCTGCGCTATATAGTTGGCCCACGGCGCGATGCGCGCCCGCATTCGACGAGGTAGGAGCGACCATGACCGGTTTGGCGAGTCGAGTGCTGAGGACCGCACTGGCGACGGCTGCTGCCGCGGGCGCGCTGTTCGGCGCGGCGGGCACCGCTCAGGCTGATTCCACTGACGACTATCCGATCCCGCACCGCATCATCGTCACTACCTGCGACGTCGAGCAGTACATGGCCGCCGCCCGCGACACCAGCCCGGTGTACTTCGAGCGGTACATGATCGACCGGAGTAACCGCCCGGCCGACGTCCAGCAGCAGGCGTTCGATCGCATCCACTGGTTCTTCTCTCTGGATCCGGTCGCGCGGCGTCAGTACTCCGAGGACACCGCCACCAACGTCTACTACGAGAACGTGGCCACGCACTGGGGCAACTGGGCCAAGCTGTTCTTCAACAACAAGGGTGTCGTGGCGCACGCCACGGATGTCTGCATGAACTACCCCAAGGGCGACATGTCGGTCTGGGACTGGCCTGTTCGCCGCTAGCGATTTCGTTCTATCCTCCCTGGTCATGTAGCCTTGGCCGGTTGCCGACGCAGGCGACCCTCCTGCCATGGACACGCCGTGGCCGATCAGACCAGAGGAGGTGATGGGTTCCTATGCGTCCATACGAAATCATGGTCATTCTCGACCCCACACTCGACGAGCGCACCGTTGCTCCGTCGTTGGAGACGTTCCTGAACGTCATCCGCAAGGACGGTGGCAGTGTCGACAAGGTCGACATCTGGGGCCGGCGCCGGTTGGCGTACGAGATCGCCAAGCATGCCGAGGGCATCTACGCGATCGTCGACGTCAAAGCCGAGCCAGCGACGGTCTCTGAGCTCGATCGTCAGCTCAACCTCAACGAGTCCGTTCTGCGGACCAAGGTGATGCGGACCGACAAGCACTAAAGAGTGCCGATCGTCGGAGCCGCTGCGTAGGCTCGCGCCCAACGTCCGCTCACCAAGGAGGAACTCGTGGCTGGTGACACCACCATCACCGTCGTAGGAAACCTGACCGCCGATCCGGAACTGCGTTTCACGCCGTCCGGTGCCGCGGTGGCCAACTTCACCGTTGCGTCCACCCCGCGCATCTACGACCGTCAGAGCGGGGAGTGGAAGGACGGCGAAGCGCTGTTCCTGCGGTGCAACATCTGGCGTGAGGCCGCCGAGAACGTGGCCGAAAGCCTGACCCGTGGGTCGCGCGTCATCGTGACGGGCCGGCTCAAGCAGCGCTCCTTCGAAACCCGCGAGGGTGAGAAGCGCACGGTGGTCGAGGTCGAGGTCGACGAGATCGGGCCGTCGCTGCGCTACGCGACCGCGAAGGTGAACAAGGCGAGCCGCAGTGGCGGCGGCGGTGGCGGTTTCGGCGGGGGCGGTGGCGGTAATTCGTCGCGCGGCTCCGAGCAGCCCAAGGACGACCCGTGGGGCAGCGCGCCCGCGTCGGGCTCCTTTGGCGGCGCTGACGATGAACCGCCCTTCTGAGACAACATAATTCGAGTGATTTCGAGAAAGAGTTAGACACATGGCCAAGTCCTCCACCAAGAGGCGTCCGGCTCCGGAAAAGCCGGTCAAGACACGCAAGTGCGTGTTCTGCTCGAAGAAGGGGCAGAACATCGACTACAAGGACACCGCGCTGCTGCGCACCTACATCAGCGAGCGCGGCAAGATTCGCGCCCGTCGGGTGACCGGCAATTGCGTTCAGCACCAGCGCGATATCGCGATCGCCGTGAAGAACGCCCGCGAGGTCGCGCTGCTGCCGTTCAGCTCGGCGACGCGGTAAGGACGATTGAGATGAAACTGATTCTTACTGCCGAGGTCGAGCACCTCGGAACGGCCGGCGACGCGGTCGAGGTCAAGGACGGCTACGGGCGTAACTACCTGCTGCCCCGCGGGCTGGCGATCGTGGCCACCCGTGGTGCGCAGCGCCAGGCCGAGGACATCCGGCGCGCGCAGGAGCTCAAGGGCGTCAAGAGCCTCGAGCATGCCAACGAGTTGAAGACGGCGATCGAGGGTCTCGACGGCGTCGAGCTGTCTGTGAAGACCGCCGGGGACTCAGGCAAGCTGTTCGGCTCGGTCACCGCGGCCGACGTGGTCGCAGCGATCAAGAAGGCCGGCGGACCCAATCTCGACAAGCGCACCGTGCAGCTGCCCAAGGCGCACATCAAGAGCGTGGGCACGCACTCGGTCACGATCCGGCTGCACCACGATGTGGCCGCGACCGTGTCGGTGAACGTGGTCGCCAACTAACAACTGACGAGTCAACGGCCGGGTGAGGACCGAGAGGTCCGAACCCGGCCGTTGTCATGCTCGGCGAACTTTCCCGGCGAATCTCGCCACAGCGAACATAACCCGGTGTTAACCTCCTCGGCCCTCAGTCGAAACGCAACACGCCCGAGAAGTCAACCCGGGTCGACACGCCGACTGATTTACCATCCACAGAGCTGACACCTTCCCAACAGGCGATCATCTGCGGAAACGGACCAGATCACAGCGTTGATCCACAAGTTGTCCCCAGCAGCTCAACATGGCTCACCAGACCTATCCACATTCCATCCCCAGCTCTGTCAACAAGGGATGGTTGCGTCTTCTGTAGCAACGTCTAGCGTTGGCCGTCGCGGACACGATGACGGACGCCGCGGGGACAGTGTCGGTACGCCGGTTTACAGTCTCATCGAACGTCCGTTCGACACTTGGGAGGGGTGAGGTCACCGCGTGGCTGTCGTCGATGACTTGGGCCGGCCTGATGATCGTGCGGCCATGGAGCCTCCTCCGAACGAGGATTTCGGTCGACAGCCGCCGCAGGACCTCGCGGCCGAGCAGGCCGTGCTGGGCGGCATGCTGCTGAGCAAGGACGCGATCGCCGACGTCCTTGAGCGCCTGCGCCCAGGCGACTTCTATAAGCCAGCCAACCAACTCGTCTACGACGCCGTGCTGGATCTGTACGGCCGCGGAGAGCCCGCTGACGCGGTCACCGTGGCCGCCGAACTCGACCGAAGGGGGCTGCTGCGCCGCGTCGGTGGCGCGCCCTATCTGCACACGCTGATCTCCACGGTGCCGACGGCGGCCAATGCCGGGTTCTACGCCGAGATCGTCGCGGAGAAGTCGCTGCTGCGCCGGCTGGTGGAGGCGGGCACCAGGGTCGTGCAGTACGGCTACGCCGGTGCCGAGGGCGCGGACGTCAACGAGATCGTGGACCGCGCACAGGCGGAGATCTACGACGTCACCGAGCGGCGTGCCACCGAGGACTTCGTCCCGCTCGAAGAACTGTTGCAGCCGACGATGGACGAGATCGACGCGATCGCTTCCCAGGGCGGAATCTCCAAGGGCGTGCCGACGGGCTTCACTGAACTCGACGAGCTGACCAACGGGCTGCATCCGGGCCAGATGATCGTCGTCGCCGCACGTCCCGGAATGGGTAAGGCGCTGGCGCTGGACACGCCGCTGCCGACGCCGTCGGGCTGGACGACGATGGGTGAGGTCGCCGTCGGGGACGAGCTGATCGGGCCCGACGGCATGCCGACGCGCGTGGTGGCCGCGACCGAGGTGATGACCGAGCGCCCGTGCTTCGAGGTCGAGTTCTCCGATGGCACAGTGATCGTCGCAGATGCCGAGCATCAGTGGCTGACCCGCACCCGTGCGTCGCGCAGATCCGCCCACGACGCCGACGACATCCGCACAACGCGCGAGATCGCCGAAACGCTGCGGTGCGCGACAGCTGATCGTCGCCTCAATCACTCGGTGCGGAACGCGGCGCCCATCCAAGGTGTCGAGGCGGAACTGCTCGTGCCGCCGTACACGCTGGGCGCTTGGTTGGGCGACGGCACATCGATGGCTGCACAAATCACGACTGTCGACCCGGAGATCCTCATGCGGATCGAAGGGGAGGGGCTGGTCACCGTTCCCTCGCCCGGTGCTCGGCTGCGGTACGGGCTGCAATTGGCTGCGCCAGAACCCGTCGCGGTGCGCGAGTGCGTGGTGTGCGGAACCACGTTCGTTCCTCAGACGAGCCAGGTGCGGACGTGTGGGCGGTCCTGTGGTGGTCGCGCCCGATTCGTCTCCGAACCTGTTGCGGCACCCACGTGTTCGCAGTGCGGTGGGCCGTCGTGCGGGTTGCGCCTGTGCCAGACGTGCCGCCATGCTGTGGGCACCGTGCAGGGTCGTCTCCGAACGCTCGGGGTGCTCGGGAACAAGCACATCCCCACCGCGTACCTGCGGGCGTCGGAAACGCAGCGCCGCGCGCTCCTGGCAGGGTTGCTGGATACCGACGGCACAGTGACCAATGGTGGCGCGGTGCAGTTCTGCGTGACGAATCGGCGTCTGGCAGAGGACTTCCGCGAGCTCGTCGTGTCGCTCGGATACCGCTGCCAGGTGGCGACGAAGACGGTCAAGGGGCGCTCGGAGGCAACGTCAACGGCTTATCTCGTCAACTTCTCAGCCACGGACAGCGTGTTCGGGTTGCACCGAAAAGACGTGCTGCACAAGGAGCGTCGCGCCCGCAGCAGCGTGCGGTCCAACTCCCGATTCATTGTCGATGTTCGGCCGGTGCCGAGCGTGCCGGTTCGGTGCGTGGAGGTCGACAACGCCAGTCACATGTATCTGGCAAGCCGGTCGATGATCCCGACGCACAACTCGACGCTGGGCCTGGACTTCATGCGGTCGTGCTCGATCAAGCATCACCTGCCGAGCATCGTGTTCTCGCTGGAGATGAGTAAGACCGAGATCGTCATGCGTCTGCTGTCGGCGGAGGCGCGGATCAAGCTCGCCGATATGCGGTCGGGCAAGATGAGTGACGACGACTGGACGAAGCTGGCGCGCCGCATGAGTGAGATCAGCGAGGCGCCGCTCTACATCGACGATTCGCCGAACCTGACGATGATGGAGATCCGCGCCAAGGCACGACGGCTGAAGCAGAAGACAGACCTGCGGCTCGTGGTCATTGACTACCTGCAGCTGATGACGTCAGGCAAGAAGGTCGAGTCGCGCCAGCAGGAAGTGTCCGAATTCTCCCGCCAGATCAAGCTTTTGGCTAAAGAGCTTGAAGTTCCGGTGGTCGCGATGAGCCAGCTGAACCGTGGTCCGGAGCAGCGAACGGACAAGAAGCCGCAGTTGTCGGATCTGCGTGAGTCGGGCTCGATCGAGCAGGACGCGGATATGGTTGTGCTGCTTCACCGTCCGGACGCGTTCGACAATGACGACCCGCGTGGTGGCGAGGCTGATCTGATCGTCGCCAAGCACCGCGCCGGCCCGACGCGAACAGTGACGGTCGCGCATCAGCTGCATCTGTCGCGGTTCGCGAATATGGCGAAGCAGTAGCCGGGAGTTGTGGCTTCTCAAGTTTGATGTCCACTTCTCAAGTAAAACGTCCACCTGATGTCCAATTGGACATGAAAGTGAGAATTCTGGGTCCCCGGCGCTTGGCGGGGCGGTAATGAGACTGCGGTGAATGTTTGAGTGGATCCGGCGCGTGTCACCGGCTTCGACGGTCGGCCCGGGGCGAGGGCCGACGCCGCGGCCGTCACCAGCCTGTCGTGGGTGTCCAATTGGACATGAAAGTGAGATTTCGGTGGGCGGGCTGCTGACGCGAACGCAGCGGTTGCCGCTGCAGTGATGTACGAGGGCCGATCGGCGGGTGTGGCTTCATTCGGCGGCTGCAACACGTCGAGGGTCCTTTGACGACAAGCGGGGTGCCGTTTCATCAACTGTCACAAGCGATGACGGCGCGGCGGCCTGTTACCCGTCGTGGATATCTCGATTATCCATGAGGCGATGCGTGGTGTGCTCCAATTACTCCCCGACGCGGGCTGTGGTGAACATCTACGGTTATACATAGACGTGTCACTCGGGGGGCCGACAACGTCATTGCAGCTTTCGGCAATTCGTGACTTCCGGGGTGCCCACGATTCGCGCAGCGCTATCCTTCGCGGCGCCGATGCTCATCGATGCGACGATGGGGGCCACGCGAGCGTATGGTCCGGGCCGGTTTGGGCGCCGTTGCCCCTGGTGCGAACGGACAGGCATTCACGTTAGCCCGTCGACCCACGTGAGCTGAACCAAGGCGTCGCCATGGCGATTGACCCACAGCCGGATGATGGGCGTTTGCCGACGGCGGGGGCTGCAAGGGCGAACCACCACCGTCATGACGCAGGTCTCACGAGAGGCCTCCACAACCGGATTGGTTACAGGGCGTCGCGAGCACACCAGCGGTGGTTCGGCACAAAGTTGAAATGAGACAACCGCTTGTCTACCTTGAAGGCACCGCCGGCTGTGTTGCTGTGCGGAGTGCCGCGATCCCACGCCTGCGATCGCTCCGCGTCCGGCGACGACGGCGCCGGTTGATGACAGAGTCCGTGCCCAGACACCTCGCTCCGCTGTACTGTCGACTCGCTGCGTTGCGCTCCAGGAACACCGAGCCGCGGGAGGAGCTCAAACGCATTGAGTAATTCGTCGCAGTCGAACCGCGGGCGGGACGTGGCACGTACATCCGCGCGATGCGTCGTTACCTACTCCAATTCCGCCGTGCGGGAACGTGCCTCAGCGTTCACCTTGTGGATGACCGCAGCGCTGATTGCGGGTTCCGCGACGGTGACGCTGCTTGGTCTAGACAGGCTGCGCCCGTCGCTACCGGTGGTCATGCCCGCCTACGCCGGATGGGAGGGCGACTACGCCGACGTGGCATCGTGGATTGTCTGGATACTTGGGGATACCACCGAACCTGGCTACGCGCATTCCGCTTTGGCCGGCGCGTTGATGCTGATGGGCGGGTACCTTGCCCACCGGGCCACCAGGTCGAAGACGCGCTGGCGGGGTTTTCCGGTCACCTCCGGCACTGGCCTGTTCGCCTGGGCAGTGGGCAGCGCAGCCCTGGGTCTGGTGCTGAGCAACGCAGCGTGGGGGTGGACGATCGCCGCGTCGGGCGTGTGGCAGCCCACGTTCGTACCGTTTGCGTCGGTTCCCGCGGCCGTCGTCCTGGTGTACGGAGGCCGAGGATCGGTGGCGCTGTCCGGGGCGGTCCTGGGCGCGGCGCTGAGCACCCCCGCCGCGTTGGTCGCGGTGAACTTTGGGTGCCGCCCGCTTGGTCTTCCCCCCGTGGTCGGGGCGACCACGGGCATGGCGATCAGCGCAGTGGCGGCGTTCGCGTTGTGTCGGCATATGCCCTGGATGCGTACACCGCGCGTGATGGCACCGCGCTGCATCGCCGGGTCTCCCCACCATTTCGTAGACACCAGTCGACAAGGACCGCGATGGTTGTCGCGGCGCATCCTGGCCGACTTCACCGAGGCTCAGTTCATCGGCAATGAATGGGCCGGCGCCGGATTGCTGGCCGGCACGGTGATTAGCTACCTCCTCAACCCTGCGATGGCAGGCAATGTCGGGAACCTGCTTCCCGAACTGCTGACGTCACAGGTCCTGACCGCCGCGCTCAGTGCGGCGCTGTGGCACCGGCAGTGGGCGACCTACGGCTGGTATCCCACCTTCGTTCCCGTCGTGTCCATCGCTCCGGCAACGGTTCTCGCGTTCCACGGCTCCGTACAGGCAATCGTGACCGGGGCGGTACTCGGTGCACTCGTCGGGCCACCGGTCGCCGCGGCGATCGCTCGACGGCTGCCCCCGGACTTTCACCCATTCATCGGCAACGTCGTCTCGATGGCGGTGTCCACCGCGACGATTGTGACGGCGCTGTCGGTCATGCCCGGCTTCGGTTGAACATCGATCGCACGGTGTCTTACCCCGAGCGTGACACTGCGATCGGGACACGAAGGTTCACAGCGCGGTGTTGCCAATCGGTGTAAGCCGTGTGGTCTGGCGGGCGGTTATCAGCGAGTCGTCGAAGTCCTCGTGGTCCTCGTCGAAATCCACACTGGCGCAGTACCTCTCCGCTAATTCGGTCGGATCGCTGTTCGGTGGGTAGCCGACGAGGGCGATGACGCGAGGCTTGTCGGCATCGTCGTCGATCCATACTCCGTGGACGGTGATGCCGTAATCGTGCAGGGTGCGGATGTGCCGGGGCCAGAAGTCCTCGGTGTAGCGGCGCAGAGCCTCGAAGTCTCTCAGCGTGTAGGTGTGTAGTTCCATGACCATCTAGCGACCTCGAGAGGCCAGCGGGTCGAGCTGGTCGGCGGTGGCGTCGTCGGCGGCGGTCGACACGCTGAGCTGTTCGTGTTGCTCGTCGGCGGCCAATAGGTTGCGCCCCGCCGCGGTCCCGTAGCGGAAGGCGTCGGGGCCGACGAGGAGTCTGTGGGGTGGCTCGGCCATGTCGACGATCTCGAGGAGCAGCGCGGCGACCTTCGCAGGGTCGCTGGCGCCGATCGACGTCGAATTGCTCAGCGCCGCAGCGGCGCCGACGGTGGACTCATAGTCTTCGCGCACCGGGTCGATGCGCATCGAGGAACCGGCCCAATCGGTCCGCATGCCGCCTGGTTCCAAGACGGTGACCTTGATGCCCAACGGAGCGACCTCTTGAGCGAGTACCCCCGAAAAACCGGTGACGGCCCACTTCGACGATTGATATGCCGCGAGGCCTGGCCGCGCCATCCGGCCACCCACCGACGACACCTGGACGATGTGCCCGTTGCGTTGTGCCCGCATGATCGGCAACGCCGCCCGAGTCAACCGCACTACGCCGAAGAAATTCGTGTCGACCTGGGCGCGGAAGTCTTCGAAGTCGACGTCCTCGATGGCTCCCATGTTGGCGTAGCCGGCGTTGTTGACCAACACGTCGAGGCGGCCGAAGCGGTCAAGGGCGGTGGCGATGGCGGCGCGAACGTGGTCGTCGTTGGCTACGTCGAGCTCGACGATGGCGAGGCGGTCGGGGTGCGCAAGAGCGATGTCATCGAGAGCGGAGGTGGTACGGGCGCCGGCGACGACGCGATGCCCTGCGTTGAGGGCAGCTTCGGTGATGTGGCGTCCGAGCCCGCGCGAGGCGCCGGAGACGAGGATGACGTGCGATTCTGTGCTCATTGCTTCTCCCATCAAGTTCCATCGGTATACGACTGTAGACATGAACGAAATATACAGACGTAGACATTGCCCGTGGTATTCCCTACCGTCTGGGCATGCCTACCGACCGTGTGCGCCCGCGCAACGCCGCCGCCACCCGTGAAGCGATATTGGCCTCCGCCATCCGCAACTTTGCGAGTGCCGGGTACGACGGTGTCGGCGTGCGTGACATCGCCGGCGACGCCGGGGTGACCGCCATGCTGGTGAATCGGTACTTCGGGTCGAAGGAGCAACTGTTCGCCGAAGCTGTCGAGACCTCGTTCTCGTCACCGGTTTTCATCGCCGAGAGATCCGGCGATGTGTCACGCGACGCCGCGGCGGCGCTGGTCGCTCGCTCCGGTCCGGATGCCGACCACCTCGAACCGTTCCTGATCATGCTGAGGTCGGCGTCGAATCCGCGTGCTGCGGCCATCGTCCGCGACGCGATAGAGCGGAACGTGGGGAGGCGCTTGGCCCGCCAACTTTCGGCACCAGGGCGCCAGTTGCGCAGCGACGTGCTGCTGTCGGTGATCAGTGGGGTCCTGCTGATGCGGAGCGTGATGGGCACTGCGGCGCTCAACGGCCGCCGTCCCGATCAGCTGGTGCAACTGCTAGAGGCCGTGTTCGACGCGATCGCCGACGCGCCGCTGACCTGACGGGCCGCAGCTGTTGGTGCGCGTCCTCCGCTCCGACCTTTGCGTACGGCGTGATGACCTGCAAGGAAACCCATACTGATGCAAACGCTCCGATTTCGACGTGTCACGGGCCTTTGGAGCACGATGGCCCCGGAATCTCAGGTCGGTGCCCCAACGGTTTCGGTTGACGCCAAATGCAAGAACATGTCGCCGCGGTCGGTCATTGGTCTGCGGACCTCCCATGGCCAATCGGGAGAGCGTGCATCAGCGACGTAAAGGCTCCGACTGCTCGTGGGCGGCACCGGTCGACATGGGTTGTCGAACGAGGCGAAGGGCAAACTCATAGATCGCCTGCATCCCGCCGAAGCCGTGCCCGCCAGACGATCTGGCGCGACCTAGCGGCCCAGGTGAACGCTGCCCTGTCTCCCAGGGGGCGCTGAGTAGGCGGGGACTCGGCAGAACATGCCTATCCTGCCGGGCGTGGCGGTCACGCCGGGCCACACTGATGATCGCGTGCCCCGGTTGCGGCGCCGTCTGCATGTCATCGTTTGAGTCGGGGAGGTCGAATGAGCCTTGGAGGATTGGCCGCCCACCAAGAGATCCACCGCCAGCTCTTCGAATACGCAATCGCCTCCGACGCACACGACTGGCCACGGCTGGCCGCCCTCTTCAGCCAGGGTCGCTATTTCTTCGCCGACGCCGACGGTAGCGACGCGGTAGTTCGTTGGGGTAAGTCGGTGGTCAGGGACGATGCCCGAACCCAGCACGCCATGTCTGCAGTGTCGATCGAACTCGACGACCTCGCCGCGCCGAACCGGGCGCGGGTCCGCAACTATCTGAGCCTGTTCGCCCTCAACGAGGTCGGGCTAGCCGAGTTGGTGTCGGCGTGCTGGTTCGAGAGCACATTCGAGACGGTCGACGGCTCATGGCGGTGGCGGTGGCAGGTCATCACACCGCTGTTTCGCGGCAATTGGACGCTGATTCACCGAACGCAACAGTTCGGCCCTGAGCCGCCTGTTGGTTAGGGCCACCGTGGCGTTGGTTCCATGGCAGCGGCGACGAAACCCATTGCAGCCTGGAAACATCGACGCTAGATGCTTTATGTCTGGCCCGGTCAGGACAAGCGCCGGTGCTCCTCAACAACGAAATCGACCCCAGCACGACCCCGACCCCCAGGAGAGCTCGATGACCGAAACCACCAACGGCACGTCCGTCGCGGCGGACCTTGCCGTGATCGGGTTCGGCAAGGGCGCCAAGACCCTGGCCGCCACCCTCGGGCGCAAGGGCAAGCGGGTGGTGATGATCGAGCAGTCCGCGAAGATGTACGGCGGCACCTGCATCAACATCGGCTGCGTGCCGACGAAGTCCCTTGTCTACCAAGCAGAACAACTTAGTGAACGCGGCCCCGCCGCCTACCGCCGGGCAGTGGAGAACGAGCTCGCGCTGACCGCCAAGCTGAGGGCGGACAACTTCGCCATGCTCGACGGCATCGAATCGGTCTCGGTGCTCACCGGCCGGGCCGAATTCGTCGACCCGCACACCGTCAAGGTCACCCTCGTCGACGGTGGCGGCACGGCGGTCGTGTCCGCCGAGCACCTCGTCGTCAGCACCGGGTCCGAACCCCGGATTCCGGACGTCCCCGGCCTGGCAGACAGCGGCGTGATGGTCACCAGCACCGACCTGCTCGCGACGCCGGAGCTGCCCCGACGTCTCGTGGTCCTCGGTGGCGGTTACGTCGGCCTGGAGTTCGCGGCCATGTACGCCGCCTACGGCTCGGACGTCACGGTGCTCGAACGCCACTCCGAAATCCTCGGCCAGGAGGACGACGACGTCGCCGCGTGCGCCCGGGACCTGTTGCGCGAGAACGGTGTCACCGTCGTCATCGACGCCGAGGTTCGCGAGGTGCGGGCCGGCGCGGACGCACCGGCAACGGTGTCCTACCACGGTCACGGTGCGCTCGAATCGGTCGACGCCGACCTCGTCCTCGCCGCGGCGGGCCGGCGGCCGGTCACCGACGGGCTGCGGCTGGACGCGGCGGGAATCGACATGACCGACGCCGGGGCGGTGGCCGTCGACGACCACCTGCGCACCAGCCAGCCCCACGTCTTCGCGATGGGCGACGTCAACGGCGGACCGCAGTTCACCTACGTCTCCCTCGACGACTACCGCATCGTGCTCGACCAACTCGTCGGATCCGGCACGCGCAGCACGACCGACCGAAAGGCGGTGCCGTACACGCTCTTCATGACGCCGCCGCTGGCACGGGTGGGTCTGACCGAACGCGACGCCCGCGCCTCCGGGCGACGGGTACGGGTCGCGGCGCTGCCCGTCGCCACGATGGCGACGGTGCCGCGGGCGCGCATCGTCGACGAGGCCCGAGGAATGATGAAGGTCGTGGTCGACGCCGACGACGACGCGATCCTTGGCGCGGCCCTGCTGAGCTACGACTCCCACGAGGTGATCAACGTGGTGTCCCTGGCGATGCGCCACGGCATCACCGCCACACAGCTGCGCGACGAGATCTACACCCACCCGTCCATGACCGAGGCGTTCAACCAACTTCTCGGCGCACTGACCTGACGTCGGCCTTCCGTCGCAGGGGTCCGCCCGCTCGATCAGGGGGGCATCGTCGGCGTTCCGGCTGCGCACGTTGGACGTCGACCCAGGCGAAAGCCCCCACGCTGTGCAACTTTAGGGCGATGCCGTGTCCGCGGTCCGAGACGACGGCCGTCGCCGTGGTTGCAGTGGTGGCCGGGGGTGGGCTTGGCGGTCTTGTCCCCGGGCTGTCGTCAGCTACGGCCGTGGCGGTCGATTGGCGAGTGGGCAGCACCTGAGCTGAGGAACGCGCCGATCGCTACCAACGCGCACACCGTCATCGTGATGGACATGGGCACTGCGGTGCCGCTCCCGGCGACGCCGACCACCGGCGACACGACAGCCGCGAGCGCATACTGGAGCAGTCCCAGTACGGCCGAGCCCGTTCCCGCCACTCGGCGAACTTGGTCCAGCGCAAGGGAGGTGGCATTTGCGACCACCAGTCCGAGACTGGTTACCGTGCACCACAGCAGGGGCAGCATTACCCAAATCCGCGGTCCCGTAAGCGCGTCGACCAACACAAGACTGGAGAACACTGCAAGCAGTCCTACCCCAGTGGCCAGCAGCCGTCGTTGGCCGAAACGTACGACCAGTCTGGCGTTGACGGCGTTCATGATCAGAAGCCCGATTGCATTGGCGGCGACAGCGATTCCGTTACCGGTGGTCGACAGGCCGAGGATGGTCTGAAGAACGAACGGGGAGGCGGAGATGAAGGCGAACATCACCGAGAAGCCAGATGCAAAGGCGAGGGAATACCCGACGAATTGGCGATTGCCGAGGGTGTCCTTCAAGCCACGCGTCGTGCTGCGGCTTCCACCGTCCGAGCTCCGCGAAGCGGGGTGCGTCTCGGAGAGCACGAAGGTGGCGCCGAGCACCATCACCACGGCGAGGCCCGAGAGAATGCCGAACACTCCGCGCCACCCGATGACCCCGGACAGGCTGCCGCCGATGAGCGGCGCCGCTATGGGTGCTGCACCGTTGATGATCATCATCAGGCTGAAGATCCGCGCCGCGGCGGCGCCTTCGGCGCGGTCGGAGACGATCGCTCGGCTGAGCACGACACCGGCGGCGCCCCCAAATCCTTGCAGGAATCTGAATGCCGCGAGCAGTTCGACGGACGGGGCGAGCGCGCAGGCCACACCTGCGCCGGCGCACAGCACGGTACCCGCCAGCAGAAGCGGGCGTCGTCCCCACCGGTCGGACAACGGGCCGACCAGTTGCCCGGTGGCCATGCCGACCATGAAGGTCATCAATGTCACCTGCATGGTCGCCGGGGCGGCACCAAACTCCTCGGTCATGGCGGGAAAGGCCGGCAGATACATGTCGACCGACAGGGGACCAACCGCGGTGAGGAGGGCCAGGACCCAGAGCCAACTGAGTGGAATCGGTGCCGTCGGCGAGCTCGGCGTCACCATGGGAGGGCCGCTGGGCGGCGCTGCGGTATCACGCGGGGACCGTACGTCGACCTCGGTGCCATCACGTGGCCTTTAGGCGGTAATCACCGATCCGACGGCGTTGGGGCGGCGGGTCGGACCACTCAGGAGTCGGTGACGGCAATGAGGACCTTGCCCTGTACGACGCCCGCCTCGACCGCGTCGTGGCCATCGGCGGTCCGCTCTAGAGGCAGGACGAGGCCGATCTGCGGTCGGTAGGAATCCGCGGCGAGACACCTCGTAATATCCCCGATTGCAGCCACTTTCGCGTGGTTCGGCATCGTGTAGACGTAGACGAAGCGCACTGCGCCGTTGGCCAGCATGAACGGCATCGCCGGCACCGACACGGTGGCGTCCGGATCGCCAACCGAGTACGCGCTGATGGCACCGCCGTTGGCCAGACACGCCAGATCGAGCTCGCCGTTGGCGACGACGTCGACGTCGACGACGCGATCGACGCCCGCCCCGTCGGTAGCGGCTCGGACGGCGGCGGCGACGTCGACCTCGCGCAGGTTCAGCACGAGGTCGGCTCCTGATTGGCGCACGATCTGCATCTGTTCGGGCCGACGGACCGTCGCCACGACCCAGGCGCCGGCCCACTTGGCCAACTGGACGGCGGCGGAGCCCACCGCGCCGGCGCCGCCGTGAACCAGGACACGTCGACCTCGAAGGCCGCCATCGGCAAAGAGGCACCGGTGCGCGGTCATCGCCGGAACACCAAGCGCCGCACCGACGTCGAACGACACGCCGTCGGGGAGTGCGACCGCATTGCCCGAGGGCACCGCGACGTAGTCGGCTGCCGTCCCTGCGGCGCGGCCATACTGCGCCTCGTAAATCCAGACGCGTTCACCGACGCGGTCGGAGGATATGCCGTCGCCCACCGCCTCGATGACTCCGGACCCGTCCTGATGGGGTATGACGCTGTCGAAGGCCATCGTCGAGACGAAGCCCGTACGGTTCTTGACGTCACTGGGGTTGATGCCCGACCGGTGCACACGGACGAGCACCTCACCGGGTCCCGCCACCGGTGTCGGCGACTCGCCGAACACCAGAACGTCGTGGGCTGCACCTTGGCGGTCGTAATGAATTGCGCGCATCGTCGCTGATGCTATGCGGTGTGGCCCGATGGTGTTGGGCGTTTGAAAGCGATTGCCACTGTGACATATTCGACGATCGCAACGGCGACGCGCACGCCCAGCACTCGGTATGAATTGCCTATCTCTTGGCTCATGGGTCGCCCACGGGTGACACTTCGCGAGAGCCCGGGCAAGCCGGCCGGGCAACGTGCGCGGTCACTGAGGGAGCGAAACATCAAGCGACACAGATTGATTCTGGGAGAGACCGTCATGGCAGCAGCACTGGTCGTCGGAGGCGCGGTTGCCGTTGCGAATCTCGACCCGTCTGCCGCGGCCGCGGACGCGTGTTCAGATGCTTTGGTAATCTTTGCCCGCGGTACGTTCGAGGGGCCGGGCGCAGGCAAGGTGGGCGATCCGTTCATCGCGGCGCTGCGGGCCCGTGCGGGCACCCACACCGTCGACGAACATCCGGTCGACTACCCCGCTTCGCTGGACTTTCCCCGGGTCGTCGATGGTGTCATTGACGCGAGCAACACCATTCGCGACATCGCGCAGTCGTGCCCGCAGACGAAGATGGTGCTTGGCGGCTTCTCGCAGGGGGCTGCGGTGGCGGCTTACACCACCTTCGACCATCTGACGCCGAACTACGACCTCCCGCCGGGTATCACCGGCCCGCTGTCCCCCGACGTCGCCTCACACGTGGCCGCGGTGGTCCTGTTTGGTCTGCCATCGCCTGGCATCGTGACCCTTCTGGACTCACAGGCGCCGCCCATCGTCATCGGTGCTCCGTTCGCCAGCAAGGTCCTTCAGCTGTGCAACCCAGGGGATCCGGTGTGCGAGCCCGGAGGGCGGGACCGCCCTGCGCACAGCGCCTACGTCGACAACGGTGCGATCGACCAGGCGGCGGACTTCGCCGCTGCGGCGCTGCACTGGTAATCGACCTCCCCAATCGTCACGGCCCCAGGACGAACGCGGGCAACGTTGATTCGTTGCCTTGCGGTGGCGCCACCGGGGCCCGACCGTAGGGATCCTCCAAGTCAGTGGACACACCGGTGGCGCCGACATTCACCCCCCCGGCAGCGCTGTCGGAGGTACGAACCCCTGGCGCGGGTCCGTTCGGTCCAAATCTGTTGGGCGCGTTACCCAGTCGCGACCCGGGCATGCCCACGCCAGATTGACCGGGGTCGGCATTGGTGGCTATCCCCACCCCGGCCGCGTCGAACAGACCGGGCGCGCCGCCCGGGGGGATGGGATTGTAAAACGTCGCATAGCCGTAGGGTCTGCCCAAGACGCCAGGTGCGAGGAGTCCTGCGGTGGGGTAGCCGTAGTTGGGCGGAATGAATGGCGGCGGGCCGGGACTCGGCTCGGCGGACGCCGGCGCGGGCGTCGCGATGAGCGTCGCCAGAGAGACGAGGAACAACGCCAGCGGAAACTTCGAGCTCATGACCCCCCTTTCTCAAATCTTGATGGGATCGCCGTAGATGGCGAACTCCGAATGCGCTGCCGAGGTGGACGTTCGAAGATAGGCGTATGACCTGATGGTGACGTCACCCCCGCAGGCGTCGGCCTTGATGTGGATGTTGTCCACGTCCAACATGGCGCTGCCGTCGTTGAGGGCCATGTTGGCCATCGGCACGTCGACGATCACACCCGGCTGAACCGTGGTCTGGAGGAACCCCGTCAGGCCACCGGCGCCCGCTGGCATTCCCGTCAGGGACGCGTTGCCGCCGAAGGCGCCGGCCCCGCCGACACCCAGACCACTCGACACGTCGGATTGACAACCCAGTTGATACCCGGCGATGAACACACTGTCGGTGATGGGCGCCCCTCCTCCGGCGGCCGTCGCCGTCGCGCTGAACGTCACGAAGGCCTCACGGGAGTTCGTCGCCGCTGCGAGGTTGGGAACGGCGTTGACGCGTTCGCCGGCGACGTCGATCGACAGGCTCCAGCCGTCACGGGTGTTCTTCACGTAGTGCTGTGGGGCCATCTCCACTGAATCGGCCTGTGCAGCAGGGGGACTGCCCATCGCGGCGGCCGACAGCACGATCGAACACACCGTCGACGGCATCAGGTGCGAACGTCGACGTCTGTCCCGGGCCTTCGCCCCACCCCGTCCTCGTGCTGTGACTGTCACCGGCCCATGGTCACCACTGGACGCCGACTGCGCATCGGTGAACTTCGCCTAATCGCGCGGGCGGGTCATCGACCAACTGCGAAGATTGGCCGGGTCGCGCCATGTGCTTGGCGTCTGCGTCCAACGGCGTCGTGTCGGTCGCATTCTCCGGAGGTCGAGACAGTGTCATCGAGTAGTGACCCGCGAGGACTGACGACGCAGCAGCAACGCGCGTGGACTGCGTTCACATATGTGCAGTCGCGCATCCATTACGAAATGAACCGGCAGCTGCTCAGGGACAGCGGGTTGTCCCTGGCCGACTACGAAATGCTCCTGGCGCTCAGCGCCAGGCCTGAGGGGGTCGCGCAGGTCTCCGACCTCGCCGTCGAGATCGGCTGGGAGCGCAGCGCGTGTCGCACCAACTGCGGCGCATGTGTGAACGAGGCCTGACCGCGCGTCGACCCTCGCCCAGAGATCCACGTGCCACCGATGCCCTCCTCACGGGCGAGGGCCGCCGCTCGATCGCGGCCGCGACGCCGGCGCACCTCGATCTGGTTCGCCGACTGTTCTTCGATCCTCTGCCGGCGGACGCCCTGTCTACCCTGACGGAGTCCTTCGAGCTCATCCTGGTCACGGTCGGGCCGCCGGATCGATCGGGCCCAACGGCTCCTGCTGACCGTTGCTGATCCTGCGGTGAGGTGAAGCGCCGACGACTTCCCGCGCTCAAGCGTGATGTGTCATGCTCAGACGACGCTGGGAGACCGACGAAGATTCGACACGGCGGCTCCGCTGGTCATGGAGGATTTCGTGGATTCCGCGCAGATGGGCAGGCGTACCGAAGCCGAGGCGCTCCGAAAGCTGTTGGACGCCTCGTGCTCCGGCGCGTCCGCGGGTGTGGTGGTCAGTGGCGCCGCCGGACTCGGAAAGTCCTTGCTGCTCGACGAAGTCGAGACGATGGCGGTGACGGACTTCGCGATTCTGCGCTCGCGGGCCGTCGAATTCGAGTCCCGCATGCCCTTCGCCGCCCTCCAGCATCTGCTGGCGCCGAGGTTGCCGTTGCTGCCCACGTTGCCGGGGCCCATGCGTGCTGCGCTGGAGATGGCGTTTGGACTGCGACCCGGCCAAGCCGATCCCTTCAGGGCCGGCCTGGGGGTCGTCGCACTGCTCACGGTGGTGACCCCCACCCTGTGCCTCATCGACGATGCCCAGTACCTCGACTCGTCGAGCGCTCAGGCG
The DNA here is from genome assembly GCF_055419565.1 of Mycobacterium sp. IDUB_5. Taxonomy (NCBI): domain Bacteria; kingdom Bacillati; phylum Actinomycetota; class Actinomycetes; order Mycobacteriales; family Mycobacteriaceae; genus Mycobacterium; species Mycobacterium sp. IDUB_5. The sequence goes on along the minus strand of NZ_JBVAXX010000001.1, from coordinate 49,164 downwards.
CTCATTCTCGCGACGAGGCGCCTGGGCAACGAACCGGTGACCGTAATCTTCGCTACCCGCCCAGATCACGGGGTGCCCGCCCTCGACGAACTGCCCCAGCTCCCGCTGGCACCGCTGCTGCTCGACGGTGCGCGCCGTCTGCTGGCTTCGACCCTGGCCGCGCCGATCGACGACGCGGTGCGTGACCGCATCCTCGACGAGGCGGGCGGAATCCCCTCGGTGATCGCCGAGTTGGCAGGCTGTGTGCGCGTCGCGGCGGACCTGGCGGGCGGGTACGCCCTGCCGGGGGTGATCACACCTCCGGCATCCGTGCTCGACGACTACGCGCGGCGTTTGGCCGGCCTGTCCTCGGCAGCACGAACATTCGTGCTGCTTGCTGCCTGTGATCCCACCGGTGATCCCGCATTGCTGTTTCGCGCTGCGCAGTCGGCCGGGGTGTGCGGTTCTGCGGCGGAAGCAGCCGATGCCGTGTCGATGACCATCGGCAGACGCGTCGCGTTTGCTCATCCCCTGGTGCGCTCGGCGATCTATCACGCAGCGGATGCGTCGCAGCGCCGTGCGGGTCACGAGATGTTGGCCGCCGCCGCCGACGCCGTGACGGCGAAGGACCGCCGCGCGTGGCATCGAGGTCAAGCCGCAGTCGGTCTCGACGAAGTGGTGTCGCGGGAGCTGGAGGACAGCGCCCGCGCCGCCGGCGCGAGAGGTGGCGTGGCCGCAGCTGCGGCATTCCTCGAACGCGGCGCTGCCCTCACCGCTGACCCCGCACGTCGCTTTGGGCTGACCGTCGAGGCCGCTGCGGTCAAACTCGAGGCTGGCGACGTCGACGCGGCGGCCGATCTCACCGCCGCAGCACGCCTGGACGCCACCGACGAGGTGCGCACCAGCCATGTCGATGCCGTGGACGCCCAGACCGCCTTCGCACGGACGCGTCGAGCAGACGAGGCGAGCCGGCTGCTGGCTGCAGCACGGAAACTGGCCACCCAAGAGCCCGGCACGGGGGCGCCCATTCGGCTGCAAGCACTGGTTGCCGCGTACTGGACCGGACGCGGGGCCGACGCCGACGTCGACCTGTCCACACTCGAGCATGACGAACCGTCCGCCGGCGCCGAGCTCGCCGACCTCATCTCGTCGGCGCTGACGACGGCGTTGGTCGGTGACCGGGCGGCAGCCGTCACGCAGGCGCGACGAGCAGTCGACGCCTTGCGCCCGCAGGCAACCCGGCCGGAAGGCTTCGACCCGGCATCGGCGTGGATCATCTGCAGCATCGCGTGGGACGATCACGCGCTCGACACCATCCTCGACGAACAGCTCACCGCGGTGCGCGCCGCGGGAAGGGTTGGCGCGCTTCCCATTGCGCTCACCTCCCGCGCCTTGGCCCACCTGCACACAGGTGAGCTGCGTCGCGCCGCGGACTGCGTCGCCGAGGCACGGCAGTTCTCCGACGTCGTTCCCGAACTCGTCGAGCTCGGCGTCGCCGCATGGAGCGGTGATCGCCGAGAGGCAGACCGGCTCTGTGAGCGGCTGGCGGCGTCGGCACCCGCCCCGCCGGGACCCAGGCAGCTGGCGGCAATGGCCTACGCGCGCCTGCTCGTCAACAACGGGACGGGCAACTACCGGGAGGCGCTCGCGGCCGCGCAGGGCGGCTCCGGTCTCGACGAGCTCGGGTTCCACGTGTTCATCCCACCCGAGCTCGTCGAGGCGGCCGCCTTCGCAGGGCGCATGGACATGGCCGTCGACCTCACCGAGCGGCTCCGGCGGCACGCCGAGGCGGCGAACACGCCGTGGGCCTTGGGCGTTCACCAACGGTGCCGCGCGCTCGTCAGCCCGGAATCAACGGCGGAGGAGTGCTTCCAGGGGTCCGTTGATCACTTGCGGGACAGTCGATCCCCGATCCAATTGGCCCGCACCCAATTGCTGTTCGGCGAGTGGCTCCGCCGCCGTCAACGGCGTAGCGAGGCGCGCCCTCAGCTGCGGGAGGCCTTCGAGGCATTCTCCGATGCGGGAGCGGCGCTGTTCGCAAAGCGCGCCGAGAGGGAACTGCGGGCGGCCGGCGAGATGGCGCCGCAGCCACGCGGTCAGACCGGCGGACTCTCTGAGCAGGAACTCGCCGTCGCCGAGCGGGTCGCGGTCGGCAAGACCTCCAAGGAAGTCGCCGCCGAGCTCGTGCTCAGCCCACGCACCGTCGACGCGCATCTTCGGAGCATCTTTTCCAAGCTGAACGTGAAGTCGCGTCGGGAAATCCGGCACGCGCTGCCCGCGACTTCGTCGGCGCCACAAGGACCGCCCGGTCCGGGCAGCCGTCACGCACCACGCCCGTGACCGGCGGCCATTCGGCGAAAATCACCTAACTTGGTGCCGCTGAATGCGAACCCTGCGGCACTGCGCGAGTGCGCTTCGTAGGCTCGGTGAGTCACTCGAAGGGCATTTCGTCGTCGGTGACCCCGCGAATGAATCGCTCATTCGTTTCCCCACTTTAGGAGCGCAGCATGTCGTCTGACTCGTACCCCGCCGTGAAACTCGACCGTGACCGGGCAGCCATGCTCTTCGTCGACCATCAGGCCGGACTGCTCATGGGGGTCAAGGATCACGACCAGGAAGAGTTGCGCCGCAACGTGATTGCGTTGGCTCAGTTGGCGAAGGCCTTTGATCTTCCCATCGTGGTGACCACCAGCTCCGACGATGGCGCCAACGGTCCGGTGATCGGCGAGCTCGCCGCAGAGCTTCCCGACGCGAAGGTGGTGCGGCGCCCCGGCGAAGTCGACGCCATGGACAACGAGGAGTTCAAGGCCGTCGTCGCCGCGACTGGGCGTGATCAGCTGATCATCTCGGGAATCAGTACCGACGTCTGCGTTGCGTTCAGCGGCATGTCCGCGGTGGCCGAGGGGTACGGCGTGTGGGCCGTGCTGGACGCGTCGGGAACCTGGAGTGGGTTGGCGGCAAGCGCCGCCGCCAATCGGATGTCTCGCGCCGGGATCGTGCTCACCAGCACGGTCGCCATCGCCGCGGAATTGTTGCGCGACTGGCGAAACGACGGAGGCCAGGCCGTCGCACCGATCTTCGGTCAGTATGCGATCCCTGCCTACAGCTCGATGATGGCGTTCGCCAACCGTGCTTGACGCTCGATTCTTACGCGATCCGTTTCCGAGGAGTTACGACTTGTCCGAGGCCCGTGCACCATTTCCGCCGTACGACCTGGAGACCGCAGCGCAGAAAGTGCAGGCTGCTGAAGACGCCTGGAACACCTGCGACGCAGAGCGGGTGAGCCTGGCCTACACCCCAGAAAGCGTGTGGCGCAACCGTGATGTCTTTCTCACAGGCAGGGATCGCATCGTCGAGTTCCTCACGGCGAAATGGCAGCGCGAGCTTGACTACTCGTTGCGCAAGAGTCTGTGGGACTTTCACGGCAATCGGATTGCGGTGCGCTTTCAGTACGAGTGTCGCGACCTGCGCGGTCAGTGGTGGCGCAGTTACGGCAACGAGTTGTGGGAGTTCGACGGCAACGGCCTCATGGCACGCCGGGAAGCGAGCATCAACGACTTCGCCATCGACGAGTCCGAGCGCCGATTCTTCGGCCCGAGGCCCACCGACCAACGAGGCCCAGGCTGCGACATTCCGATCTGGTAGTGCACGTCGACGACGCGCGGTGGCGCACGTCACCGGGCCGATGACGACCGGAATGCCGGGCGGCTCAGCGGTTGAGGCCCTCCGCGGTGCGGCTCAGTCGGGCCTCCAACGTGAGAAGGCTCTCCTCGATGACGTGACGCTGCGCGCGTCCAAAACCGCCGACGGCGGCCTCTTCGAGCTCGGCCCAGATGCCTTCGACCCGTTGGCGCAGGGAGATGCTCGCGGCGGTGGGTTCGATCAGCGAGGCCCGCTTGTCGACCGGGGTTGCCACGCGGCGCACGAACCCCGCGTTCTCCAGGCGCCGGATGGTGCGGGTCATCGTGGCGGCGTCCGAGTCGAGCACGCGCACCAGGTCGACTTGGCGTTGCGGGCCGGCCTGCCACAGATGCATCATCACGATCTCCTGCCCGGGGTGCAGGCCCACCTCACGCAAGAGATGTCCTGCGATCATCCGGTGCAGCCTCGCCACGCGGAAGATCGCATGACTGATCGGGCCGCTGTCGGCGGCAGCAGGCACCGGAACGCTGGATTCGAGCCCAGCGTCGGCAGTGTCGTCGGAACCGTTCACATGTTTCATGCTCAGACAGCATACCTGCAGCCTCATACGGCCATAGGCGCATCTGCGGATCGCGAAAAGGCCTTCTGTACTGCACCGACGGTAGAAGGGGAATGAATGTGCCAATTTAACTGTTCGGACAGGTAACCTGGTCCGACAACGTCGGATCGGGTTCAAGACCGCCAGGCCACGATCCCGTGGCCTGAGTGCAGAGACGACGGAGGAAGAGATCATGACCACTGCTTTCGACCCGATCAAGGTCGGCAGTATCGACTTGAAGAACCGCATCGTGATGTCCCCGATGACCCGCAGCCGCGCCTATGGCCCCGGAGCGTCGGCGACGCCGAGCATGGCCGAGTATTACGGACAACGGGCAGGCGCGGGCTTGATCATCACCGAGGGCATCCAGCCGTCGACCATCGGTCAGGGCTACCCGAACACCCCCGGACTGCACTCCGAGGAGCAGGTCCGGGCATGGAGGCCCGTCACCGACACCGTTCACGCGAACGGCGGTGTCGTCTTCGCCCAGCTCATGCACACGGGCCGCATCGGTCATCCGAGCCTGCTTCCCGCGGGCATGGTGCCCGTCGGCCCGTCCCCGGTCGCCCCGGCCGGCGAGGTCTTCACGTCCGACGGCATGCAGCCCTTCGTGGTCCCCGACGAACTCACCGAGGAGCAGATCACCCAGACCGTGCTCGACTTCGCCGCGGCGGCTCGCAACGCCGTCGCCGCCGGCTTCGACGGTGTCGAGGTCCACGGTGCGAACGGCTATCTGCTGCACCAGTTCTTGTCGACCAACGCCAACCTGCGCGAGGACCGCTGGGGCGGCTCGGTCGAAAACCGCATCCGTCTGACCTTGCGCGTCGTCGACGCCGTTGCGGCGGCGATCGGCGCCGATCGGGTGGGGCTGCGCATCTCACCGGCCAACCCGCTCAACGACATCCGTGAAGAGGACCCCCGCGACACCTATCTCGCGCTCGTCGAGGCGCTGGCACCGCGGGGATTGGCCTACTTGCACCTTCTGGAGTCCGGAGATCGTGACTTCACCCACGAGCTTCGCCACCAATTCGGCGGGACCTTCATCCTCAACCCTGCCACCCCGGGGGGCATCACCGGTCCAGACCAACTCACCCTCGTCGAGGATGGCACCACCGACTTGTTGGCGTTCGGGGCGGCGTTCTTGGCCAACCCCGATCTGCCCCGCCGGCTGGCTACCGGGGCAGCGCTGAACGCACCCGACCGCGCCACGTTCTACGGCGGCGGCGACCGTGGCTACACCGACTATCCCGCCCTCGACGCCGTGCCCACCTCGGCGTGATCCCTCAGAGACGAGAAGAGACTGACATGACAACCACATTCGACGGTCGGGTCGCCCTGATCACCGGCGGAAGCCGCGGCATCGGTGCGGCCATCGCGCGGCGACTGGCCGAGGCCGGCGCCACCGTCGCGGTCAACTACCGGTCCAACGCCGGCGCCGCCGAGGAGCTGGTCGAAGATCTACGTTCGTGGGGTCACCGCGCGGAGTCCTTCGGCGGAGACGTCACCCATCCCGCGCGGATCGCCGACGTGGTGGCTGCCGTGGTGGAGGAATTCGGGGCTCTGCACCTGCTGGCCAGCAACGCCGGCATCGAGCACTTCGCCCCGCTGGCCGACATCACGCAGGCCGACTTCGAGACCGTGTTCCGCACCAACGTCGGGGGCCAGTTGTTCGCCGTGCAGGCCGCTGCCGCCGTGATGCCGCCCGGCAGTCGGATCGTGCTGACGTCCTCGGTCAGCGCTCGCATCGCGGTGCACCACCACACGCTGTATGCCGCGAGCAAGGCTGCGGTCAGTGCGATGGCGCTCAATCTCGCACCGGAACTGGCGGAGGCCGGCATCGCCATCAACGCGGTCGCGCCCGGTGGAACCGCCACTGACATGGCCGCCGAGAACGGGGCGGACTACGTCCACCCCGCGCTGACCAACGTCGAGCCGCACCTGGTGACCCGCTCGATGAACGCCCTTGGCCGGCTGGCGCGCCCGGAGGAGATCGCCGACACCGTCGCGTTCCTGTTGTCGCAGAATGCGTCCTACATCACCGGGTCGACCCTCGACGTGGCGGGCGGGTGGATGCGATGACCGACTACGGACGGGAGCTGCGCTTCGGGGTGTTCGTGACCCCTAGCCCGGACCTCCTCGACAACAGTTATGCCATCGCCGATCTCGCCGACGCGCGTCTGGACTTCATCGGCGTCCAAGATCACCCGTATCAGAAGCACTTCTTGGACGCCTGGTCGTTCATGGCGACGTTGCTCTCGCGCACCGAGCGGGTACGGGTGGTGCCTGACGTGGCCAATCTGCCGCTGCACAATCCTGCGGTGGTGGCGAAGGCGGCGGCGAGTCTGGACGTCATCTCCGGCGGCCGGATGGAACTGGCGCTGGGCGCCGGTGCGTTCTGGGACGCAGTGGTGGCCATGGGCGGTCCGCGTCGCTCGCCGGGGGAGGCCGCACAGGCACTGCGTGACGCCGTCGAGGTGACGCGGCTGATGTGGTCGGGACAGCGGTCGGTCACCTACGACGGCGAGTTCTACCGGCTCAAGGGTCTGCATCCGGGGCCTCAGCCGGCTCACGACATGCAGATCTGGCTGGGCGTGGGCGGTCCGAAGCTGTTGCGGTACCTCGGCGGGCATGCCGACGGGTGGTTGCCGTCGAACTCCTACTTCCCGCCCGAGGCACTTCCCGACATGAACGCCCAAATCGACCGCGGCGCCGCTGATGCCGGTCGCAATCCCGCGTCGATCGTGCGCGCCTACAACGTCTTCGGCGAAATCGGTGACCTCGAGGCTGACGACCCGTTCCGTGGGACGGTGTCGCAGTGGACCGAGAACCTGACGACACTGGCCGTCGAGACCGGGATGGACACGTTCATCTTCGGCGCCCCCGACGACGACCTCGCCCAGACTCGGCGTTTCGCGGAGGAGGTCGTGCCCGCGGTGCGGGCCGCGGTGGCCCAACGGCGAGGGCCACGCCCGTGACCCGGAATGCCGGCGACGGCCCGGTGGCGGTGATCGGTGCGACGGGTCAGCAGGGTGGCGCCACGGTGGAGGCGCTGCTGCGCGCCGGCGCGACGGTGCGCGCCGCGGTGCGCGAACCCGGGGCGCCCAAGGCGGCGGCGCTGGCGCGGCGCGGTGTGGAACTGGCCAGAGTCGATCTGAGCGCGCCCGGTTCGGTGCAGGCGCTGTTCGACGGCGCCGCCGCGGCGTTCGTGATGACCACGATGACCGGACCTGGAGGGGTCGACGAGGAGGTGGCCAACGGCGGCGTCATCGCCCGCGCCGCCGAGCTGGCCCGGGTGCCGTCGGTGGTGTACAGCTCGGTCGGCGGGGCCGAAAGGGACAGCGGCGTGCCGCACTTCGACAGCAAACGCCGTGTCGAGCGGCTTCTGCTGGACTCGGTGCCGGTGTCCTTCGTTCGGCCGATGTGGTTCATGGAGAACTTGCCGTCGAAGATCGACCGGGCCGACGGTGCCACCCGCGTGGTGTTGCCGCTGGCGCAGGACGTGTCGCTGCAGATGGTGTCGGTCCGCACCATCGGGGCGGTCGCGGCCGCCCTTCTGCTCGCCCCACCAGCGCCGGGGTCGGCGGTCGAGATCGCCGGTGACGACCTGACCGGCGAGCAGATCGCCGACCGTGTTGCCGAGCGGTTGGGCGCGCCGGCGGTCTTGGTGCGTCGAGCGGCCGACGACGTGGATGACCCGGATCAGGCCGCCATGTGGCACTGGCTCAACGAGACAGCCGCCTACCAGGCAGACCGGGCACGTACCCGCACACTGGATCCCGACGTCGAGGACCTCGCCGGCTGGCTGGCCAGCCACCGGCTGGACTCACCGCGGCGGTAGGCGTCCCTCAGAGCCAGCGCGGCGCGGCCGGGATGGCCTCGACACCCACGCCGCGGATGCCGATCGTTCCGCGGCCGGTCGCCCAGCGGACCACCGCGGGCAGCGTACCGGCAATGGTCGCGGTGACATCGGTGTCGGCGTGCACGGCCATGGCGTCGTGGCCGTCGACGGTCACCACCAGACCCGCCCCCTCGGCCCTCGTGCGCCACGCACCGACGACGTCGGCGAGCAACGACTCCAGAACCGGGACGGGAAAGTCGGCGAACCGGCCTCCGTTGTCGAGGTCCACCGCGTGAATCCACACCTCGCGGGTACGCATCCACACCGTCTCCTCGGCGGGCACCTGCCGGCCCTGCGCGGTGCGCACCGTCTCCTGCCAGGCGGCACGTGGCAGATGTCGCCACTTCTCATCCAAACGGGCACAGCTGTGCGCGAACAGGTTTCGCAGCGCCCCGGCGTTGAGCGTGGCGCCCTCGGCGATCTCGCGAGCGCGTTGCTCGGTGGAGGCGTACATCGGCGTCTCCTCGCCGGTCGCCGCCCAGTCGAGCAGCCGGCACAGCGCCAACGCGTTGTAGGACGCGTGGGCCACCAGATGTCGTCGCGTCCAGCCGTCGAGCAGGGTGTCGTCGTCGAAGTCGGTGTCGGTCAGTTCGGCGATGCGCTGTGCCAGATATGCGGTGCCCCGCCGGGCGGTGAGCAGCCGCTCGGAAAGGTCGAGTGCCTCGAACGTCATCAGTCGCCTACTTGACGATCGTCGTGTTCTTCACGGTGCCGATGCCCTCGATGCTCACCTCGACGGTCTCGCCGCTCTGGATGTAGCGGGCGGGCTTGCGGGCGTGACCGACACCGCCGGTGGTGCCGGTGATGACGACGTCGCCGGGCTGCAGCGTGACGATGTGGCTGATGTACTCGACGAGCTTCGCCGGACCGAACACCAGGTCGTCGGTCATGGCACTCTGCATCACCTCGCCCTGCAGGCGCGCTTCGATGCGGGTCCCGAGGGTGTAGTCGGTGACCAGATGCGGGCCGAAGCCGCTGGTCTTCTCGAAGGTCTTGCCCTGGTCCCACTGCAGGGTGCGGTACTGATAGTCACGCATCGTGTAGTCGTTGATCGCCGAATACCCCGCGATGTAGCCGTCGGCATCGGCCTCGGGGACCTGATAGGCCTTCCTGCCGATGACCACGGCCAGTTCGGCCTCCCAATCGAGTTCGGCCGCAGCGTATCCGGGGACGACGACGTCGTCGTACGGACCGGTGAGGGCCTCGGCGAACTTGGCGAACAGCGTCGGGTACTGCGGAAGCTCACGGCCCATCTCGGTGATGTGCGTGGCGTAGTTCAGTCCGACGCAGACGATCTTTCCCGGTTTCGGCACCACCGGTGCGTAGTCGGCGTGGGCCAAGTCGACCGTGACGCCGGCCGCGTCGCGGGCCAGCGTCTCCCAGTCGGGCTCGGTCAGCAGGACTGACAGGTCGGCGTATCCGTCGATCACCGTCGCGGTCGCGGCATCGTCGACGCGCACGGCCACGGTGCCGGTGGCGGTGCGCAGGGTGGCGAGTCTCATGGTCAGGCTCCTTCGGTGACGTGGCTGCGGTCAAAGTGCAGCCGCTCGATGATCGGCGCGTCCGAGAAGGCGAACACGTCGAAGTCCGTCTCGGCGTCGATCGACCATTCGGTCCAGGACGGGACGACGACGAGGTCGCCGGTGGCGACCTCGGTCATGTTGTCCCCCAACTGGAACCGCCCGACCCCGTCGAACACCTGGTACACCGTGGACCCGACGTCTCGGCGGGCCCGGGTGCGGGTGCCGCCGCGCAGCCGGTGAAACTCGGCACGGATGGTCGACATGATGTCGCCACCGGTGGTGGGGTTGGTGAAACGCACCGCGGCGTGCCCGGGTTCGGTGGTGGCGGCGTAACCCTCGTCCTCGAGCGCCAGTTGCTCGCGCAGAGCGGCGTCAGTGTGTTCCCACCGGTAGGCGGTGATGGGCGTGGTGGTCCGCCGGCCGAGCCCGACGAGCGGTCGCAGACCAGGGTGGGACCACAGTCGCTCGGCCCGCGACACATCAGGCGTCGACTCGTCGGTGACACCGTCGGAGCCGAACTCGAAGAACCCGGTGTCGGTGTAGTTGACGAACGGGATGTCCAGACCGTCGATCCACGCCATCGGATGATCGGTCTCGTTGTGGTGACCGTGAAAGGCCCACCCAGGGGTCAGGAGCAGATCACCCCGTCGCATCGCCACCGGGTCCCCGTTGACCACGGTCCACACCCCGTCGCCCTCGACGACGAAGCGAAAGGCGTTCTGGCTGTGACGGTGCTCGGGTGCGGTCTCCTTGGGGCCGAGGTACTGGATGGCCGCCCACAGCGTCGGCGTTGCGTAGGGCAGTCCACCGAGGCCGGGGTTGGCCAGCGCGATCGCCCGTCGCTCCCCGCCGCGGCCCACCGCGACGAGTTCGCCGGCGCGCTGGGCGAGCGGGTAGAGCGTCGACCACTTCCACACGAAGGGAACCGCCCTGGGGGCCGGGGCCGTCGGCATCAGGTCACCGAGTTGGGTCCACAGCGGGTTGAGGTGCTCGGCGGCGAAGTCGCGGTACAGCTGTTGCAACGCCGGGTCGTCGACGTGGGTCGGGGTGCTCATCGCTCCAACTCCGCCTCGTTGAACGGACCCCACATGTTGATGGTGGCGATGTCGACCTCCCAGGTCCGGGGGTACTGCGGGTAAGTCTCGTGCCACGGGCGTGGCTCGAAATACCCCTTGGACTCGTCGTGGATGAGGTCGAGCTGGGTGAACAACTCGATGGTGTTGCCGTCGGGATCGCGGTGATAGGTGAACATGTTGTGTCCGGGCCCATGTCGACCAGGGCCCCAGTGCAGCCGGATGTCGTTCTTGGCCAAATGGTCGACCATCGTGATGAGGTGGTTGGGATCGCGCATCTCGTAGGCGATGTGATGCATGCCGGTCTTGTTGATGCTGCGCAGAAAGTTGGCGGCGTGGTGGTCGGCGTTGCACCGCAGGAACACGAAGAAGTCGCCGATGGTGTCCGACCAGCGGAAACCCAGCAGATCTTGGTAGAAGCCCTGGAGCCGTTCCAGTTCGGTGGTGAAGGCGGCGACGTGACCGAGTTTGGTTGGGCGCAGGGTGGCCCGACCGTCGACGCCGCTGGGGGTTTGGCTCTCGAAGAGGTGGAGTTCGGCGCCGGTGGAGGGCTCGGCCATGACAAGGACGTCGGGGGTTCCCGGCGCGAGGTCGGTGCGGCGAGACACCTCGTAGCCGGCGTCATTGAGCCGCCGGTGAGCGTCACCGAGCGAACCCCATACCTCGTAGCCGACCGCGGAGCGGGGCTTGACGCCGTCGGTCTTGCGGATCACCACGCAGTGGTGGTCAGCGCCGGTGGTCAGGTAGGCGTAGTCGTGGGACTGCTCGACGACCTCCAGGTCGAGGACCTGCGTGTAGTACCACACCATGCGTTCGACATCGGGGGTGTCGAAGGTGACGTAGCCCAGCTTCGACACCGGTGCGGCGGGTTCGGTTGCGGGCGTAGGCGCTTCGCTCATGGGAAGGGTCCCTTTCTGGAATGGATGGGGGTTCAGGATTGGGGTTCGGTGAGCAGGGCGACACGGCCGACGTTGGCGCTGGCCTCGACGTATTCGTGGGCTCGCGGCGCCTCGGTGAGCGCGAAGGTGCGGTCGACGACACTGCGGAAGCCCGCCCCCGCCTCTCCCCAGAGACGGTGTGCCGCGTCGAGGTTGCCCGAACGCACCCCGATGACGCGCTGCCCCAACGAGTACAGGCGTTGCAGGTCCACCGGCACCGTCCTGCCGAGGAAGGCGCCCGACGACACCATCGCCCCGCCGGCGGCCAACGCATCCATGCCGTGGGTCCACACCTGGGGATCGCCAAGGTTGTCCACCACGATGTCGGCGCCGCGGCCACCGAACACGTCTCGGACGTCGTCGGCGAAGGTCGGCGAGGAGGCCTGCAGCACCGCGGCGAAGCCCAGTTCGCGCAGCCGGGCGCGTTTGATCTCGTCGCGCGAGGTGACGATCACCCGGGCTCCGAGGTGGCGGGCCAGCAGTGCGGTGGTGGAGCCCAGCGCCGAAGACGCCCCTTGGACGACGACGCGGTGTCCCGCGACGAGTCCGGCACGGGTGAATTGGTTCATCGCCACCACGCCTGCCAGTGCGAGTGCCACGGCATCGGCCGGGGACATGCCGTCGGGTACTCCGAAGACGTTGGTGGCGGGTACGGCGATGTAGTCGGCGTAGGCGCCGGACAGGTGGGTGCCGATGATCCGTGCGGTGGGGGAGAGCTCGGCGAATCCCGCAGCCACCGTGGGACAGTTCGGGTCGGTGAGGACGGGAAACGTGGCGACTCGGTCGCCGACGGTGAACCCCGTGACACCCTCGCCGACGGCTGCGACGACGCCGGCGTGCTCGGCCCCGAGCACGTGCGGGAAGGTGAACGTCGCATAGGGGTGACGGCCGGAGCGGGCGACGAGGTCGAGCAGGCGTCCGACGCTCACCGCGGCGATGCGAATGAGGACCTCACCGGAACCCGCTCGGGGGGTGGGCACCTCGTCGACGCGCAGCACCTCGGGTCCGCCGAATTCGTGGAAGGCCACCGCACGCATGGTGGCCGGTACCGGTGCCGCGAAGGGCCACCCCGACGTGGTCGCCGTGGGGCTGCTCACTTGGCCACGACCTTGTTCGAGATGCGGCCGATGCCTTCGATTTCCACGGTGACGACGTCGTCGGGACGCAGGAAGTCCTTGCGCGGCATACCGACGCCGGCGGGGGTGCCGGTGAGGATGACGTCGCCGGGCTCGAGTGTGAAGATTCGGCTGGCGGCGGACACCAACCGGAGGACGTCGACGACCATTTGCGAGGTGTCGGAGTCCTGCTTGACGATGCCGTTGACGTCCAGGCGGATCTTGAGCGCGTGCGGATCGGGCACCAGCCAGGCCGGCACCAGTCCTGGACCGAGCGGGCAGAAGCCGTCTTGGCTCTTGTGCCCCAGCCAATCCCACTCGAAGGGCGGTGCCACGGCGCCGTTGCGATGGAAGACCCCGCGGTCGGAGACGTCGTTGGCGACGAGGTAGCCGGCGATGACGTCGTCGGCGTCGGCGGAGTCCACGTTCGCGCACCTGCGCCCGATCACGACCCCCAGCTCGGCCTCCCAGTCCACCTGCGAGCGACCGTCGTCGAAGATGGCGACCTCCGCGGTGGGCCCGACGACGGTGGTAGTGGGAGTCTTGAGGAAGAAGAAGGGTTCGACCGCCGGGTCTGGCCGGCCGACGCCCATCTCGTCGGCGTGGTCGTAGTAGTTCGCGCCGGCGCAGATCACCTTGTTCGGGTAGGTCAGGGGCGCCACCAGTTCGGCGTCCCCGACCGGTGTGAGGGTGTCGAGGTCGAGGGCGCGCAGCACCGTGGCCCAGTGCCCCCAGTTGGCAAGGATGTCCATCACGTCGAGTCCGCCGAAGGCGGGCGGTGCGGCGAAGACGTGGTCGTCGACGTGGATGCCGGTCGCGATGCCGTGCGGGGTGCGGTATTGCGCGAGCGCCCACGTGCGGTCGGTCATGGTCGGTTCTCCTCGTTCAGTGGGTCGGGGTTGATGTGCGGTGGTGGGGTCGTCACGAGGCCAGCCATCCTCCGTCGACGGGCAGGACCACGCCGTTGACGTAGGAGGAGGCCGGTGAGCAGAGCCATACGACGGCCTTGCCGACCTCCTCGGGCCGGCCGTAACGGCCCGCGGCCGTGCGGCCGACCACCACGTTCATGATGTCCTCGGGTACCGAGGCGGTCATGGCGGTGGCGATGGGTCCGGGTGCGATGGCGTTGACCCGTACTCCGGTGGCGCCGTAGTCCAAGGCGGCGGTGCGGGTGAGGCCGACCACGCCGTGCTTGCTGGCGCTGTAGGCCGCCTGGGTGGCCGCTCCGGCCTGAGACCATACAGATGCCGTGTTGACCACTGCGCCGCGGCTTTTCACGATGTGCGGCAGCTGGTACTTCATGCAGAGGAACACCCCGGTCAGGTTGACGTCGATGACCCACCGCCACCGCTCGACGTCCAGGTCGGCCGTCGGCGCGGGGCTGAACACTCCGGCGTTGTTGTGGGCGAAATCCAGGCGACCGAACCGTTCGACGATTGCGGTGACGGCGGATTGGACCGATGCGGGGTCGGCCACGTCGGTGTGGATGTAGACCGCCGAGCCGCCCGCGGCGTTGATGGCGGCCGCGGTGCGTTCGCCATCGTCGTCGAGGACGTCGCAAATCGCCACCGCGGCGCCGGCGTCCGACAGTGCCTTGGCGGATGCCTCGCCGATGCCGCGGGCGGCGCCGGTAATCATGGCCACCGTCCCGTCGAAGTCGCTCACGTGGGGTTCCCTCTCGTTCATGCGGCGCTGTATCCGCCGTCGATGCTCAATGCGCTGCCGGTGACGAACGCCGATGCCGACGAGCTGAGCCACAGGACGCCGTCGGCGATTTCGTCGACGGCGGCGATGCGGCCGATGGGATGCTTGGTATGCATGTCGGCCATGAAGCCGGGGTTGGCTGCGGCCACCTCGTCGATCATGGCGGTCTGTACCACTCCGGGGCAGATCGCGTTGATGCGGATCCCGCGGGCGGAAAACTCGAGTGCCGCAGCCCTGGTCAAACCGATCACGCCGTGCTTGGACGCGACGTAGGACGCTTGCAGCGGCAACGCCACTTGTCCCAATGCCGACGCCGTGTTCACGACGGAGCCGCCGCCGCGCGCAAGCAGGGCAGGTATTTCGGCCCGTAGGCACTGCCATACGCCGGTCAGGTTGACGTCGATAACCCGTTGCCAGTCCCGGTCGGTCATGTCGGCGATGGTTCGACCGGCGGCCTCGACGCCGGCGTTGTTGAAGGCGATGTCCAGCCCGCCGAAGGTGTCCACGGCTGCCTGGACCATCGCGGCGACCGAGGCGGGGTCGGTCACGTCGGTCGGCACGAAGATGGCTTCAGATTTGGGTGGCAAGCCCTCGAGCGCCGCTCGACCCGCGGCGTCGTCGCTGTCGGCGATCACCACCGAGACACGCTGGGCGGCAAAGGCGTTGACGCAGGCGCGACCGATGCCGCCGGCGCCACCGGTGACGACCGCGACCTTGCCGGCCAGCTCCGGGTAGTCAGGCATAGACCGGCGCCAGATCGAAGTACACGCGGTAGCTGTCGAACTTGCCCGTGTGGTCGACGTGCCACATGGTGGCGACCGGGATGGTGACTTCGCCACCGTCGTGGCGGAGGTAGTCGACGGTGAGCTCGATGACGGTGTCGGCGCCGAAAGTCCTCTCGGCGAGGATGGTGTGCTTCAGCCCGGCGATGGTGTCGTAGAAACATCCCACGCCCTCCCGGATTTGGTCGGGACCGATCAAGGCCGGCCGGTTGGCGAAGACCAGTGACCCGTCGTCGGCGAAGAGTTCGCCGAGTGCCTGCAGGTCCATCGAGTCGACGATCGCGAAGACTTGGGCCGCTGTCGGTGCCGTCATCACGGTCATTCCCCTAGCTCGCAGCCGACGTGGTGGTACCGACGATGCGGTCGCGGACGGCTTGCAGCGTCGTGTGGACGGCGTCGAGGTAGTCCGACTGCATCTGTTCGCCGAAGGCTGCCTCCTCGGCGCTGCCTTCGGCGATTCCGTCCACGACCAGTCGGAAGCTGAATTTGAGCACGTCGTTGCCGGCCTCGTCGAGGCAGATTTCGTTGTCGATGGTGCCGCGAGCGGCGCCATGGGTGCGGACGAAGTGGACGAGCTTCTTGGGGTAGAACGTCACCACTTCGCGGACGGGTCCGACGTGTTCGATGTCGCGGATGAGGCCACCTTCGAACCGTTCGACGACGGAGCATGCGCTGATCGCGGCGACGTAGGGCAGGGGGTTCTCGGCTTTCTCGACGAGCCCGGCCCAGACGTCGTCCACCGTCAACGCGGGTTGGATGCCGTCGTTGATCGGGATCGTCCGGCTGATGTCGATCATGTTGTGCCTCCTTGGGTTAGCGGGTCGCTGCACGCGGGCGACGTTGTGACGTGGACCACCGTAACCCACTTCACATCAATGTGTCTACACTTTGGCGTGCGCCAATTTCCGAATCGGCTCGACCCCTTGCGGACCCTCGACAATGTGTATACTCTTTGAGGAACGTGACCCGGACCACATGGGTGGGACTCCCGAACCGAAAGGGTGCAGACGATGACCACGGTCGAATCTCGCAGCTCCACGACGATCAAGACGCAGCCGGCACCGCAGAACGGCTGGTATGCCGCCGCGTGGGATCGCGAGGTCGGCCGCACCCCAACCGCCGTGCGGGTCAACGGAACGCCGCTGGTGCTCTATCGAACCGAGGACGGCCGGGCAGTGGCGCTGGCCGACGCCTGCTGGCACCGCCTCGCCCCCCTGTCCATGGGCAAGCTGGTCAGCCGCGACGGGATCCGCTGCCCGTACCACGGCATCGTCTACGACTCGGCCGGCCGCTGTACGTCGATGCCGGCCCAAGAGGTGCTCAACCCCAGCGCCACCGTCCCGTCATACCCCGTGGTGGAGCGCCACCGCTTCGTGTGGGTGTGGCTGGGGGACCCCTACCTCGCGAAGGCCGACGAGGTGCCCGACATGCACCAGATGGACGAGTGGGCCGGCGACGGGGAAACGATCGCGCTGCAATGCAATTTTCAGCTCGTGCTCGACAACCTGATGGACCTCACCCACGAAGAGTTCCTGCACACCAGCAGCATCGGCGGGGAGAACATCAGCACCTCGGAGTTCGACGTGGTGCACGACGGGAACAGCGTCACCCTCAGCAGGTGGATGATCGACATCCCGCCGGTGCCGTTCATGGCCGCCCAGATGCGAAACAAGTTCCCCGGTTTCGACGGCAACGTCGACCGGTGGCAGATCATCCACTACCGGTATCCCTCCACCATCTGCATCGACGTTGGCGTCGCGAAGACCGGGACCGGTGCACCGCAGGGGGATCGCAGTCAGGGCATCAACGGGTACGTGATGAACACGATCACCCCGGAGACCGACACGACGTGCCGGTACCACTGGGCGTGGATGCGCAACTACCTGATGGACAGCCAACTGCTGACCACGCAGATCCGCGACGGCATTCGACACGTCTTCACCGAGGACACGGCGATGCTGCAGGCCCAGCAGAAGGCGATCGACGCCAACCCCGACTACGAGTTCTACAACTTGAACATCGACGCCGGTGGCATGTGGATCCGTCGACTGCTCACCTGCCAACTGGAGGCCGAAGGCCGCCTCCCCTCCCAGAGCTGACGGGGTTGACCAATGGCCGCCACCAACAAGGAAGTCTGGCAACTTGGCACCGTCGTCGAGGCGCGTGACATCGCCACGGGAATCCGTCGGATCGTCGTCGAAGTATCGAATCCCGTTGCCGCCCAACCAGGCTCACATGTCGATGTCGTCGTCCAGGTGGACGGGCGGCGAGACACCCGATCGTACTCCGTGATCGAATCGCACGACGGTGGCACGCATCTGGCCATCAGCGTCCTGCGGGCGCCGAACTCGCGGGGCGGATCGGTGTTCATGCACTCGCTCACGGTGGGTGATTCCGTCGAACTCACCCAGCCGCTGCAGAACTTCCCGCTCCGTGTCGGTGCTCCGCGTTACCTCCTGCTCGCAGGCGGCATCGGAATCACCGCGGTGGCCGAGATGGCGCGAGTGCTGCACCACCTCAGAGCCGACTACACCTTCGTCTACGTCGGACGTTCGCGACCGGCGATGGCCTACCTACCGCAGTTGCAGGAACTCCACGGAGACAGCATGGTCGTCCACGTCGACGACGAGGGCACCTCGCTGGACGCCGCCAAGCTGGTGGAGACCGTCGACCACGACACCGAGCTGTACGTGTGCGGGCCGATCCGGCTGATGGACGCCGTACGGCGGTGCTGGGCCGACGCCGGGCTCCCGCCCTCGAATCTGCGCTATGAGACCTTCGGCAACAGCGGGTGGTTCGACGCGGAAGAGTTCATCGTGCGCATCCCGCGCCTGCAGGTGGAGACCCGGGTGGGAACGCATCAGTCGATGCTGCAGGCCCTCGAAGGCGCCGGCGTCGACATGATGTCGGACTGCCGCAAGGGGGAGTGCGGACTGTGCGAGGTCAGGCTCCTCGGGGTGGACGGCGTGGTGGATCATCGCGACGTCTTCTACAGCGCCCGCCAACGCGACGCCAACCGCAGGATGTGCTGCTGCGTATCGCGCGTCATCCAGGCCGCCGCCGGCGAGACGCCGGTCGTGACGATCGACGTGTCATGACCGCCGCCAACCACGCCGCTACGGTCACCATCCCGCTGCTGATCGACGGGCGCGACGTCGACGGGCCCATCATTGAGGTGCGCAATCCGGCCAGACTTTCTGAGACCGTCGGCGGCTACTCCACCGGAGATCGCGCGTCGGTCGACGCCGCGGTGGCGGCGGCGGAAGCCGCGTTCGCGGGTTGGGCCGCCCGACCTGCCCCCGATCGGGCGGCCGCGTTGCATAGGACTGCCGACGACATCGACGCGGACCGAGCGTCCCTGTCGACGTTGCTCACCCGCGAACACGGCAAGATCCTGGCCGACGCCACCGCCGAGATCGCCAACACGGCCCGAACCCTGCGTTATTACGCCGGACTCGCGGACCATGCATCTCGGGAGTCGGTCACCGAGGACCACCGGGGGCGCATCGTCGAACGCCGTGCCCCCATGGGAGTGGTCGCCGTCATCGTGCCGTGGAACTATCCCGTGCTGCTCGCGACGCTGATGATCGCTCCGGCGCTCGTGGCCGGCAATACCGTCGTGGTCAAGTTGCCCGACAACTCGCCGCTGGCGCTGGCCTTGGTGCTGCGCCGCCTTGCGGCGACGGTCGGCCCCGGTGTGGTGAACGTCGTCGCGGGTTCCGGTCCGGAGGTTGGCGCGTCACTGACCACCCACCCCCGGGTGCGCAAGGTCAGCTTCACCGGAAGTACCGCCACCGGCCGGGCCATCATGCGTGACGCAAGCGTGAACCTCAAGAACCTCAGCCTCGAACTGGGCGGCAACGATCCCGCCATCGTCCTCGACAGCGCCACTGTGACAACGCAATTGGTCGACGAACTGGTCCGGGGCGCGTTCACCAGCACCGGCCAGGTGTGTTACGCGCCGAAGCGGCTCTACGTGCAGCGCAATCTGTTCGAGGAATTTACCGAAGCCTTCACCGCCGCGACCAACGCGCTGGTGGTCGGAGAGGGTCTCAACCCCGCGGTCCGGATGGGGCCGTTGAACAACGGTCAGCAACACCGCACGGTGACCGATCTGATCGAGACCAGCCGCAGCGAGGGTGCCCACGTCGCCGAGGTCGGACAGTATCTCGATTCCAGCCCCGAGGACGGGTACTTCATCCGGCCCACGGTCGTCACCGGTCTGCGTCAGGACTCACCCTTGGTGCAGCAGGAGCAATTCGGCCCCGTCGTGCCCATTCTCGCGTTCGAGACCGAAGACGAAGCCGTCGCATTGGCCAACGACAGCGAATACGGGCTGGCGGCGTCGGTCTGGTCCGACGACGTCGAGCACGCCTTCGACGTCGGGCGGCGCATTCAAGCCGGCTCGGTCTTCGTCAACATCCACCGCGTCGGCGCGTCGGACCCGTCGATGCCCTTTGGTGGCTTCAAACAGAGCGGCATCGGCCGCGGCCACGGCGAGATCGCGGTCGACGAGGCCACCGAAGTGCAAATTCTGGCGGATCGAATCGATATGCATGCCAACCCCACTCAGGCGAAGAAGGCTCAGCCATGACGACCACGACAGCACCCATCACCATCGTCGGCGCAGGGATCGGGGGCCTCACACTGGCCTTGGAACTGCACGCAGCAGGCATCCCGTGCCGCGTCTACGAGGCAGCACCCGAGCTACGGCCGCTCGGGGTCGGCATCAACGTCCTCCCGCACGCCACCGCGGTCCTGGCAGACCTCGGCGTCTTGGAACGTTTGGAGGCCATCGCCGTCGAAACTCGCGAGTCGGCGTTCTTCAACCGTTTCGGTCAGCACATCTACACCGAACCAGCCGGCCGATATGCCGGTTACCCCACACCGCAGCTGTCGATCCACCGCGGGCATCTGCAATTGACCCTGGCAGACATCGTCAGAGAGCGGCTGGGCGATGACGCCATCACCGGGGACCATCAATGCCTCGGGGTGGACCAGGATCGTTCGAGCATCACGGCGCGCTTCCGCTCGGCGACCACCGGCGAACCGCAGGAGCCGGTGACTGGTCGCGCCGTGATCGGTTGCGACGGGGTGCATTCGGCCATCCGCAAACAATTCCATCCCGACGAGGGCGCACCGCGCTACTCCGGAGTCCTGATGTGGCGCGGAACCACGGTCGGGCAGCCGTTCCTGTCCGGGGCGAGCATGGTTCGCGCCGGGTGGTTACGCGACGGAAAGCTCGTCATCTACCCGATTCGCGACAACCCCGACGGCACCCAACTGATCAACTGGGTCGCCGAGATCGAACGACCCTATTCCGGGGACCGCGACTGGGGTAAACCAGGGGACCCCGCAGACTTCGCCCCCGCCTTCTCCGACTGGACCTTCGACTGGTTGGACGTGCCCGCCCTGCTGCGAGGCGCCGACACGGTGTTGGAGTACCCCATGGTGGACCAGGACCCGTTGGAGTCGTGGACCGTGGGGCGGGCAACGCTTCTCGGTGATGCCGCCCACCCGATGGTGCCACGTGGGTCCAACGGAGCCGGCCAGGCAATCCTGGACGCCCGTGCGCTCCGCGAGGCGTTGCAGTCCGACGACGATGCTCCCACGGCCCTCTTGGCCTATGAAGCCGACCGGCGGCCCAAGACGTCGGCGGTGGTGCTGACCAACCGCGCAACCCCGCCGGACGCCATCCTCAAGGAAGTGTGGGAACGTACCGGCGACAAGCCCTTCGATGACATCGACACCGTGATCAGCCGTGCGGAGTTGGACGAGATCTCGCAACGGTACCGCCAGGTTGCCGGCTTCTCCGTTCCCGACGAGGCCAGGTGAGTCAGATGTCGGATTCCCCTGCCGTGGAGCCAAAGTCCGTCGCGGGCTCGGTCGTCGTCGTCACCGGTGCAGCCCGCGGTATCGGAGCGTCACTGGCGACGCACCTCGCCGGCCAGGGTGCCAAGGTCGTGGTAGCCGACGTCCTGGTCGAGGAGGGTCAGGCGCTGGCCGCGAAGCTCGACAGCGACGGAGCGGATGCATTCTTTCACCGCACCGACGTCGTCGATCCGGCTTCACTGGAGGCCATGGTGTCGGCAGCAGTGGACAGGTTCGATCGGGTCGACGTCCTGGTGAACAATGCGGCCATCTACGAAGGTCTGGGCGCCAAGAAGAGTTTCGCCGATATCTCAGTCGACGACTGGGACAAAGTGATGGGCGTCAACGCCAAAGGTGTGTGGCTGGCCACCGCCGCGGTCTACCCCAGGATGAAGGCGCAAGGCTACGGTCGCGTGGTCAACATCGCCTCCGCGACCGTGCACGCCGGGGTGCCGTTCTTCGCGCACTACACCGCGTCCAAGGGTGCCGTCATGGCGATGACCAGATCCATCGCGAAGGAAGTGGGTCGCGACGGCGTCACCGTCAACGCCGTCGCACCCGGACTCGTCGACAACGAATCCTCAGCCGCGCTGAACGACACGTCGTACTTCCCCACCCTGGAGCGACAGCGCGCCATTCCCCGGGCGATGACGCCCGCCGACCTCACCGGGGCCATCACGTTCCTGTGCTCACCGGCCAGCGGGTTCATCACTGGCCAGACGCTGGTGGTGGACGGGGGTCTCGTCTTCAGCTGACGGGTACGCGGACGTCTACAGCGACCCGCCCCCGCACATCTGCAACGACTGAGCCACCGTGACCGCTTCGAAGCCCGCGTCCAGGTCGGCCAAAACGGTTGCAGCAGTGTGTGCGAGATGATGTGCCATCGACGCACCAGCAGTTTCGCCCTGTCCTTCGACCAATGCAGTCAACAACCGTTCGTGTTCGGCTTCGGCCACGGCGAATGTGTCCGCGTGGGCCCGTTGACCGAACCGCACGTATCGCTCGCTGCGCTCCGAATAGGACAGAATGATCCCCGCCAGGGGCGTTCCCGCCCGCGCCGTGCACAGGCTGTGGAAGCGTCGATGGGCGGCGACCCACTCACTCATGTCCTTGGCGCGCTTGGTCTTTCGCATGGTGTTCAGGCACACTCGGGCCTCGGCCACCTCTGCCTCACTCAGGCGGCCCGCGGTGATGCGCGCCCCAAGAGCTTCCAGGGTGATCCGCACCCCGTACAACTGGTCGACCTCCGTGGCGTCGAGCGCCCGAACGACCGCGCGTTGGTTGAGCGCGACGTCGATGAGCCCCTCCTGCTGCAACATTCGGAACGCCTCGCGCATGGGGATGCGGCTCACGCTGAACCGGCGGGCAAGGTCGGCCTGGTTCAGTTCGGTGCCCGGGGCGATCTCGCCGTCGTTGATGAGCCGTCGCAGATGGGTGTGCAATTGTGAACTGATCTCACGGGGATTGTCGAGCGTCGGAACCGCGAGATCGTCGAGCGCCGAGTCAACGCGAACCGGCATCGGGTGCTTCCTTCGATCGTGGGGCAAGGGCTGGACGGCAGGGCATCGATTGTGTATACACAGTAGCAGTTCGCGCGTGGATGCGCTTTCCTACCAGCGTGGGCAATGACGAGACGTTCACGCCACTACGAGAAATGGCTTCGCAATGACCGACTTCAGCACCCGCTATCACACCGCGAGCATCGACGGACTCGACGTGTTCTACCGTGAGGCAGGCGACCCGTCGAAGCCAACCCTGCTTCTCCTGCATGGGTTCCCATCGAGTTCCCACATGTTTCGCAACCTGATCACATCGCTGTCCGACGAATACCACCTCGTGGCGCCGGACCACATCGGGTTCGGCCAGTCGGCGATGCCGTCGGTCGGCGACTTCACCTACAGTTTCGACCGACTCACCGAGATCACCGAAGGTCTCATCCAGCAGCTCGGACTGGAACGCTTCGCCATCTACATCCACGACTACGGCGCCCCCATCGGATTGCGGATCGCCAGCGCTCATCCAGAACGCATCACCGGGATCATCTCCCAGAGCGGCAACGCCTACCTGGAGGGCTTTACGCCGTTCTGGGACATCCTGTTCGCCCACGCCAAGGACCGAGCCGCCAATGAAGCCGGCGTGCGGGAGCTGCTCACCGCCAAAGCCACCCATTGGCAGTACACGCACGGGGTGCCCGCGGACCGGCTGGACCGCATCGCGCCAGAGGCCTGGCTGCTCGATCAGGCCGGGCTCGACCGCGCCGGCAACGACGCGATTCAGCTGCAGCTCTTCTGGGACTATCAATTCAATCTCGACGGATACCCGGCATTCCAGGAGTACTTCCGTGTACACCAACCACCGCTACTGGTCACCTGGGGCAAGAACGACGAGATCTTCGGAGCCGCTGGCGCCGAGGCGTTTCGGCGAGATCTGCCAAATGGCGAGTACCACCTACTCGACGCCGGACACTTCGCCCTCGAAACCCACGGCGAGGAAATTAGTGGTCTCATTCGCGCGTTCCTGGCCAAGGTCTAAGAGACGTCTCACCGCAACAGTCCACCACCCCGCCGTGGATCCAGAGATCGCGACCGGGCCTGACGTCTCCGGTTGACGTCGGGTTTACGCGTAACCGACTGAGCCCCATAACGTCCCGTACCCGCGGCATGCTGCGATCACGCACGTTGCGATCAAACCCATAAGCCCGTCGGCAACCCAGACTCAAATGTGACCGGCATTCCACAGAGGGGGCGACAGGTGGCCGTAGGGCGGCCCAGGGAGTTCGACCCCGACCGGGTCGAAGACGCCGCGATGAGGTTGTTCTGGGAACGCGGTTTCGACGGGGTGTCGATTTCCGACGTCAGCGACGTGACGGGTGTGAACCGGCGCGGCGTCTACGCCGAGTTCGGCACCAAGGAGAACCTGTTCGCGCGCACCGTTCAGCGCTATCTCGCCGGCCCCGGCGACTACCTGGTCGGCGCTCTCGCGCAGCCGACGGCCCGCGAGGTTGCCGAGGCCATGGTGCATGGCGCAGCAAAGGCGGTCAGCGGCGACATCCCCGGCTGCCTGACCGTTGGGCGGGCACCCGGACTGACCGAGCTGCGCAGGGCGTCGGTCCGTCGGCTCGCCGAACGGTTCGACAGGGCGGTCGCCGGCGGCGAGCCGATCAGCGTCGACTCGGTGTTGCTCGCCCGGTGGGTGTTAGCAGTCTGCCAAGGGCTCGCCGTCCAAGCCCGAAGCGGAGCCACCCGTGACGAACTGCAAGGGGTCGCGGATCTCGCACTTCGCGGGTGGCCAGCTTTCTAGACGGTATGTGTGACCGCCAACGTTGAGCCGGGCCTGCAGGCCCGTGGCTGCATCCACTCACGGTCGCGGGCTACCCGATAGACAGGCGCGTGGTGTCCCAAGCGGTGCGTGAACGCCCTGGAACGGGCGTTCGATACAAGTAGTTGGTCCATCACGACCAGGCTGGGCGCGACTACCTGCGGTAGCTCGAACTGGCTGACTTCAGCGTGTCGACGGATTCGAGGGGCGACACCATCACCACCCTTTGCAGTAAGTGCATCGGGGACCGCTGGCTCTGGTCAAGCCGACCAGGGGTTACCTGTGTACGGGGTCCCCGAGCCCGTCCGTAGTTCGTCGCGGTGACGCACCTCGCCGGTAAGGGGAACAGTGTCGGCTGGAGGGCACCAGACGGCGCGCTCCGGTGAGGAACTCACCTTTGCTGCGGCTGGTTGCTACAGGCGTGAAGAACATCGGCTTTCTGTCGCTTGGGCAGGTACTTTTTGCCGTCACGTGACGATACCCCTTGTGAGGCATCGTGAGGCGAATTGAACCCGGCACGAGCTCAATTCGCGTCCCTGGACGAGTGGACATGAAAGTGAGATTTCCCGGGGTGGACACCACGTGAGAACGCCTCCGTCGGCGCAGGTCAGCGAACCGCTTGTGGACTTGAAGTTTGAGAAGCCACAGGAGTTGTGCCTTCTCAAATTTGAAGTCCAGTTCTCATTCGAATTGTCCACACGATGTCCAATTGGACATGTAGTTGAGAACTTTGAGTGTCACAGCCACAGCAACAGCAGCGACCGCCCGAGGTCCGATGATGCTGTACGACTTCACGAACGGAGGAACGCCGAACAAATAGACTCTTCGGTTCTCTGCGCCGACCCGGCCTGCACCACGCCAGCGCAGACGGGAGCTGTCAAGTGGGCAAGGTTGAGTGCTTAACGCGGCCTGCTCATATTTTGGCGTGTGAAGCGTCCTGGGTTCTCGTCATCCGCCGCAACAATCCTTGCCTGGGCTTCCTTCAGCGAGTGGCTGCGCGGTAATCACTTCGCCGGACGGCAAGTTTCGGGCGTCGACCCGACAGACTACGAGTTTCGCGGGGTCCTCCTGGACCGCCGCGATGGGAAAACTGGGGTCATGTCTGATCATGTGCTCGAACCGGCCGCCCAAACGTTCGCCGACGCCACAGCCGACCCACCATTTCTTTACGAGTTGGGCCCTGAGGGCGCCCGAAAGGTCCTTGATGACGTACAGGCTGCGCCCGTCGCCAAGCTTGACGTTGATCAGCGCTGGGTGACCGTGCCGTGTGAGTACGGCGATGTCGCTGTGCGCATCGTCACCCCACCCGGTATCAGCGGGCCGTTGCCGGTGGTGCTCTACATCCACGGCGGCGGCTGGGTGCTGGGCAACGCCGCCACCCACGACCGCCTGGTGCGCGAGCTGGCGGTCGGAGCCCACGCCGCTGTCGCGTTCGTCGAGTACGACCGCTCTCCAGAAGCCCAATACCCGGT
The DNA here is from genome assembly GCF_055419565.1 of Mycobacterium sp. IDUB_5. Classification (NCBI taxonomy): domain Bacteria; kingdom Bacillati; phylum Actinomycetota; class Actinomycetes; order Mycobacteriales; family Mycobacteriaceae; genus Mycobacterium; species Mycobacterium sp. IDUB_5. Next base: position 23,251 of record NZ_JBVAXX010000001.1, on the reverse strand, counting down.
GGCCATCGAACAGGCCTACGCCGCCGCGCGGTGGATTACCCGCCACGGCGCCGACGAGGGGTTGGACGCGGCCCGGATGTCCGTTGCCGGCGATTCGGTTGGCGGGAACATGACTGCAGCCGTGGCGATCATGTCCAAGCAGCGGGGCGATGTGAGCTTCATCCACCAGTCGATGTACTACCCGGTCACCGATGCCGCCCAGAACACCGATAGCTACAGCGAGTTCGCCAATGGGCCGTTTCTGACCGCCAAGGCGATGGCCTGGTTTTGGGACTGCTATTTGCCGGAGGCGTTGCTGCGCAGCGAGATTACCGCGTCACCTTTGCGCGCCAGCATCGATGAACTCCAGGGATTGCCGCCGGCACTGGTGATTGTGGACGAAAACGATGTGCTACGCGACGAGGGCGAGGCTTATGCCCGCAAGCTTACCGCCGCCGGGGTACCCACCACCAGTCTGCGGGTCAACGGCATCATCCACGACTTCATGATGCTTAACCCGGTTCGAGACACCGCCGCCGCCACCGCTGCAATCGAATTCGCCGCCCACACCCTGCGAAAGGCGTTCACACAGTGACGGTTATCGCGATTAGTACACCGGGAGTAAGTTGTGAACGGCTGGCCGCAAGCCTGGGTCGCAGGCGGCGCGAGAAACGGGCTGGTGCGCAGTCGCTTGTTCGCTCACGCCGGGGACAGTGCAGGCGGCGGGTCGGAAGCGCAAGGGTGCGAGGGTGATTTGCGATGCGTGATCAACCGACAGTTCTCGTCACAGGTGCCGCCGGTTACGTCGGCAGCCATGTGGTCAACCAGTTACTCAGAAGCGGCTATGCCGTGCGGGCCGCCATTCGCAACGAGCGACGCGTGCAGGCGGTCATGAATGCTGTTGCCTCTGCAGGCCTCAACCCGCACGACATGGACTTCGCGGTTGCCGACCTCGCTGCAGACGACGGCTGGTCAGAGGCTGTTGCGGGGACGCACTCAGTCATGCATATCGCTTCACCGTTTCCGGCGGAAGCTCCAGACAACGATGATGACATCATCCTGCCGGCCCACCAGGGAACGTTGCGGGTTCTGCGGCACGCCCGAGACGCGGGGTGCGCGAAAGTAGTACTCACCTCGTCATTCGCGGCAGTCGGTTACTCTTCGAAATCCACCGACCGATGGTCTGAGAAGGACTGGACCGACCCTAATGACAGCAACACCGCCTACATCCGTTCGAAAGCGATCGCCGAACGGGCCGCGTGGGACTTTGTCGCCCGTGAGGGCGGGAATCTGCAGCTCACCACTCTGGTACCCGTGGGCATCTTCGGTCCCACCATTGGAACGCACCTGTCGACCTCGGTGAGGTTCATCCAGTCCATGCTCACCGGCGAACTCGACCGCCTCGTGCCTCAGTACTTCGGGGTCGTCGACGTGCGCGACGTCGCGACCGCGCACCTCCAGGCGATGACCAATGACAGTGCCTCCGGTGAGCGATTCCTCCTCGTGGCAGATGGACCTCCGCAGAGCTTCCTCGGAATCGCTACCATCCTGCGCGCCCAGCTGGGCGAGGCGGGATCTCGAGTCCCCACCGAGGAATACAGCGAAGACGAAGTGCGCCGACTCGCCGAGACTGTTCCCGCGCTCCGCGAAGCGCTCACACATCTGGGTAAGCGGCCACAGATCAGCAACGCCAAAGCCAAATCTATTCTTGGATGGACCCCGCGCCCAGTGGCCGAAACGATCCACGACACGGCCCGATCGCTCATTGATCGAGGTCTCGTTTGATCGATAGCCAGCTGCCCGCCTGCGGGAAGAGGATCCTTGCTTATCGTTTCTGGCGTCATGCGCAGTCAGGGAGCCGACTGCGGTAATCGCATGAAAGACGGCCGTGACCCGCTTGCGAAGCCGGTGGCCGGGTGTCGTTCTGCCGCGTTTATTTCGTTGCCGTGGTTTGTTCGTTCCCGGCATGCTAAGTGAGTTTCGCGGGCCCGGCCCGCGTCGTTTTACTCGACGGTGACCGACTTGGCGAGGTTGCGCGGCTTGTCCACGTCGTACCCGCGCGCCTGGGCCACGCCGGCGGCGAACACCTGCAGGGGGATTGTCGACAGCAGCGGCTGGAAAAGCGTTGGCACCGCCGGGATCTTGATCAGGTGATCGGCGAACGGAGCCACGGTGTCGTCGCCCTCCTCGGCGATGACGATGGTGACCGCACCGCGGGCCTGGATCTCGCGGATGTTGCTCAGCAGCTTGGCGTGCAGCATTGCCGCGTTCTTCGGCGACGGCATCACGACGATGACGGGCAGGTCGTCCTCGATCAGCGCAATCGGCCCGTGCTTGAGCTCACCGGCGGCGAACCCCTCGGCGTGCATGTACGCCAATTCTTTGAGCTTGAGAGCACCTTCTAACGCCACCGGATAGCCGACATGACGGCCGAGAAATAGCACGGCCGATGAGTTGGCGAACTTGCGCGCCAACTCGGTGACCGGCGCAATGCAGCCCAGTGTCCTCTCAACCTGATCGGCCATCGCCTCCAGGTCGTGGTACTCCCGGGCCACCTCGTCGGGGTACTTGGTGCCGCGGGCCTGGGCCAGCGCCAGCCCGACGAGATAGTTCGCGGCGATCTGAGCGAGGAAAGTCTTGGTCGACGCGACGCCGATCTCTGGTCCGGCTCGCGTGTAGAGCACGGCATCGGCCTCACGCGGAATCTGCGATCCGTTGGTGTTGCAGATCGCCAGCACCTTGGCCTTTTGCTCCTTGGCGTGCCGTACGGCCTCCAGGGTGTCGGCTGTCTCCCCGGACTGTGAGATCGCGATCACCAGCGTGCTGCGGTCCAGCACCGGGTCGCGATACCGGAACTCGCTGGCCAATTCCACCTCGACGGGCAGCCGCGTCCAGTGCTCGATGGCGTACTTGGCCAGCAGCCCGGAGTGATAGGCGGTGCCGCACGCGACGATGAACACCTTGTCGATCTCGCGCAGTTCCTGATCGGAGAGCCGCTGCTCGTCGAGCACGATGCGACCGTCGGCGAAGTGCCCTAGCAGGGTGTCGGCGACCGCGGTCGGCTGCTCGGCGATCTCCTTGAGCATGAAGTACTCGTAGCCGCCCTTCTCGGCGGCCGAGAGGTCCCAGTCGATATGGAACGGGCGGGCACGGTCGGAGGCGTCGACGCCGTGGAAGTCGGTGATCCGGTAGCCGTCGGCAGTGAGGATCACGGCCTGGTCCTGGCCCGGTTCGATTGCGTCGCGGGTGTGTTCGATGAACGCCGCGACGTCGGACCCGATGAACATCTCGCCCTCACCGACGCCGACCACTAGGGGGGTGGAGCGGCGCGCGGCGACGATGGTGCCGGGTTGGTCGGCGAAGGCGAACACCAGGGTGAAGTGGCCTTCGAGCCGGCGCAGAACCGACAGCACCGAGCCCTCGAAGTCTCCGGCGGTCTCCCCGTTGCGGTAGGCCTGCGCCACCAGGTGGACGGCCACCTCGGTGTCGGTGTCACTGGCGAACTCGACACCGGCGACCTCCAGTTCGGCACGCAGCGCCGCGAAATTCTCGATGATGCCGTTGTGCACCACGGCGAACTTGCCATTGCTGTCCCGATGCGGATGGGCATTGCGGTCGGTGGGACGGCCGTGCGAAGCCCAGCGGGTATGGCCGATGCCAGTGCTGCCGGCAAGAGCGTCGCCGTCGGTGTCATCAAGCGCCGCTTCGAGATTGACCAACCTGCCGGCACGTCTGCAGACGGTCAGTCCTCCGTCTTCATGGAGCAGGGCGATACCCGACGAGTCGTAGCCGCGATATTCCATCCGGCGTAGCGCGCCCATCAAGATGTTGCAGGCGGGCCGGCGCCCCACATAACCGACGATTGCACACATGTCCGCAGATTCTCTCGTGGGTCGTCGGTCGTGGGTCGTGGGTCGGCAGAAGGGGCCGAGCAGATCAGCGGCGCGCCAGCCAGTCGGTCAGCCGCGTGGTGCCCAGTTCGGCCTCGTCGTCGGTGACGAGCGTTGTGTAATCGATGTTCAGCCCGCTGTACGTTGCCGACGGGTCGTCGATGATGCTGAGCGTTCGGTTCTGGTGGCGCAGGACGGCGCGGGCCATGTCGGAGAAGGACATTTTCTGCGGGCCTCCGACGTTGTGAACGGTGTTGAGCGGCTCGCTGATGGCAATGCGAGCCAGGATCGCGGTGACCTCGGCGGAGTCGATGGGCTGGATCAGTGCGGCCGGGGCGCGCACCTCGTCACCGGCGATCAGGGATTCGGTGATGGGTTCGGCCAAGTCGTGGAACTGGGTGGCCCGCACGACCGTCCAGGGAACTCCCGAGGTCGCGGCCGCGCTCTCCTGGGCGACCTTGCCGCGGATGTATCCAGCTTTGGGGGCCATCTCGTCTGCGCCGACGATGGACAGCACGACATAGTGTTTGACGCCGGTTTTGGCGGAGGCAGCGGCCAGTTTGGCCGAGGTCTGCTGGAAAAAGGCTTCAGCGGAGTCTTCGGGGGTGGCGGAATTGATCACGTCGATGATGACCTCAGCGCCGGCAAGGGCAGCGTCGAGGCCCTGGCCGGTGAGCAGATCGACACCGGAGTCACGGGAGGCTGCGGTGACGTTGTGTCCAGCGTCGCGAAACAGCGGGACGAGTTGACGGCCGATTAGGCCGGTAGCGCCGATGACGGTAATGCTCTTCGTGGGTTCGGCCATTGCCGTGCTGCCTTCCTAGTGAGGTGACGCGGTTACAAAGGGTTTCGAGAGTTAGTCTTCGGCTTCGGGTTAGTGCGTAGCCAGTCCGGTCTCGACGAAGGCGTAGTGGCCGGTGGTGGTCACGCAGTCGTCGCTGGTGAAGAACGCAATCGTGCGGGCGACATCGCCGGGCAGGACGAGTCGTGCCTCGGTGTTGGCCGCGCCGAGAACCCAGAGTTCGTCGTCGGACCACTTCGTAGGGTGTGAATCAACGCCGGCGACGTTGCCGGGGGCGACTAGGTTGGCGGTGATGCCGTGCAGAGCCAGTTCCTGGGCGATGTAGCGGACGAACTGATCGAGTGCGGCCTTGGCGGTTCCCTCGACGATCCGCATGTCCGCCGGACGACGGGAGTGGACCGTGCTGAGGTAGACCAGACGTCCGTAACTGCGAGCAATCATGTCGGGACTGACAGCGTTCGTCACGAGGTAGGCCGCCCGAAGTTCCTGGGCTACAGCGCGTTCGAGGCCGTCGAGCCGAAGCTCGGCGAAAGAGGTGCGTAGGTGGGGTACCCGTGCAGCGTGCACGAGGGCCTCCACGGCACCCCACCGGTGGGTGATGGTTTCGACCATCTCGGTGACTTCGGCGGGCACAGCGAGGTCGGCGCTCACTATCAGGGCGTCACCGCCGTATTCGGTAATCCGGGAGGCGATGTGTTCAGCTTCTGCTGGGCTTCGGTCGTGATGAACCGCGACCCGGTAACCGCGCTGTCCGAGCAGCAGCGCGGTCGCGGCCCCAATTCCGCGGCTGGCGCCGGTGATCAGTGCGACACGTCGCTTGGCGGACCCAGCGGCACCAACGGGGTGCACCTCGTCGATGGTTGCGGGCTTCTTGTTGGTTGCTTTGTCGGGGGTCATATGTGGATTTCCCTTGTCTCGGTTGCGAGGATGCAAGGGTTGAACTCGCCGAACATCAACGTGTTCATCTCGCCGCCAACATCTTTCGCAGTACGGTCGCGGCCAACTCGATTGCCGTGTCAGCCGGTGGCGTCGTGCGTTCACGGTTGAGCATCATGAAGTCGTGCAGAACGCCGTTGAAGCGGACGCTGGTGGTCGGCACCCCGGCGGCGGTGAGACGGCGGGCGTACGCTTCACCCTCGTCACGCAGGATGTCGTTCTCGCAGACGATGACCAGCGCCGGCGGTAGACCGCGAAGACGGTCCAGGGGCGCACGCAGCGGCGAGGCGGTGGCCTGCGCGCGCATCGCGACCTCGGGCAGGTAGTTATCCCAGAACCAGTTCATTGTCGTTGCGCTGAGGAACGGGCCTTCGGCGAACTGCCGGTAGCTCCCACTGTCTTGCGCGGCGTCGGTGACCGGATAGAGAAGCAGTTGATGGGCGAACGCGAAGGTGCCGCGGTCCTTGGCCAACAGGGTCACCGCCGCGGCAATGGCGCCGCCTTCAGAGTCTCCTGCGATGGCGATCTTGGAGGAATCGACTCCCGCACGCGTCCCGTGGCGGCTCATCCACTCCGCCACGGCGTAGGTCTGCTCGATGGCCGCCGGGTATTGAGCCTGGGGAGAACGGTCGTATTCGACGAAGGCCACCGCGGCCCGGGCGCCGTCGGCCAGTTCTCGTACTAGCCGATCGTGGGTGAGCCAATCGCCAAGCATCCAGCCGCCACCATGGACGTAGACGACCACCGGCAGCGCCCCGGTCGTGCCGACGGGACGGACCAGGCGCACCCGGACGTCGTTCCAATCGCAGGCGATGTCGAGCCACTGCTCCTCGACCGCTGGTGAGCCATCATTGTCGGCGCAGCCCGCCTGCAGGTCGTGTAGGAGCTGGCGGGCCCGCATCACCCCCATCTCCTGGAAAGCCGGAGGTGGCGTCCAGTCGGTGGACCCCCGGCTGATGGGGTCAAGCTGGTCGGCGGACACAGCTGCCAACGCTGCCAGCTGGGGTCGGTGTGCGCCCCCCGGAAACCCCCTGGGGTTTGAACATCGACTCCGGGGTGTGGGATTGCAGCGATATTAGGGTTGGTTACGACAACTTGCGGCCACCGACTCGTGGGGTCGACACGGCGAGTACGTGTGCGCCGCCGTAGTGGGAAGGGATGTCCGCGAAAGTGTGCGCAGGGTGGCCGGGGCACCTCGTCGATCGCCGTTGTACGGCGTCGGTCGGGTGTGAGCTGTGAGCGAAGCCGTCTTGTGTGGCCGAGTCGTGGAACTGTCCCGGTTGACGAAGTTGTTGCAATCCGCGAGCACCGGGCACAGCGCGGTGGTGGTGTTGCGTGGCGAGGCCGGTGTCGGCAAGACCGCCCTGATCGAACGTTTGGTGTCCACCGCATCCGATGTCCGGGTGCTGCGCACCGCGGGCGTGGAGTCCGACATGGAGCTGCCGTTCGCTGGTGTGCACCGCCTCATTTCCCCGCTGACCGCAGGTATAGAGGCGCTGCCGGATCCGCAGCGCCGGGCGTTGGGCACCGCTTTCGGTCAGGTTTCGGGGCCGGCACCGGATCGGTTCCTGGTCGGCCTGGCGGTTCTGGCCTTGATCGCCCGCGCGTCGCTGGACTCCCCGGTGTTGTGCATCGTCGACGATGCACAGTGGTTGGACCAGGTGTCGGCGCAGACGCTGAGTTTCGTGGCGCGGCGGCTTCTGGCTGAACGCGTGATGGTGGTGTTTGCGTCGCGTGAGACGACGGCCGAGTTGCGTGGACTGCCCGAACTAGCGGTCTCGGGACTGGCGGTGCCCGATGCGTGTGAACTCGTCGACGCCGCCGTCCTGGGGCGTATCGACCCGCGCGTGCGTGACCGCATCGTCGCCGAGACGCGCGGGAACCCGCTGGCGCTGTTGGAGTTTGTGGGCGATTTGGCATCGGCTGATCTGGCCGGCGGTTACCACAAGCCTGACGCGCATTCGGTGGCCGCGACAGTGGAATCGCGGTACCTGCAGCGCATCTCGGCGCTGTGCGCCGATGCCCGGCTGCTGTTGACGCTGGCAGCCGCTGAGCCGGTCGGTGATCCCGCTCTGCTCAGCCGCGCCGCGACGCGCCTGGGTGTCGAGGCGTCGGCCTTCGCCGCGGTGCGCGCCACCGGGCTGATCGACATCGACTCGCGGGTGCGTTTCCGTCACCCGTTGGTGCGCTCGGTGGCCTACCGCGACGCCGACGCAGACCAGCGACAACGAGTGCACGCCGCGCTGGCTGAGAGTATCGATGCCGACGCCGATCCCGACCGCCGCGCCTGGCATCGCGCTTTCGCCGCCCCTGCGCCCGAGGAGTCAGTTGCCGAGGAACTGGAGCGAGCTGCTGAACGCGCCCAACAACGCGGCGGAATCGCCGCCGCTGCTGCGTTTCTCACCCAGGCCTTCGAACTGACACCGGATCCGGCTCGGCGCGGTACGAGGGCTTTAAAGGCGGCCCAGGCGAAGCGTCGCGCAGCGGATTTCGACGCCGCCACCGAGCTAGTCGCCGCAGCGGCACTGGCGCCGCTCGACGACCTCGATGACGCCCGGCGCCTACATCTGGCCACCCAGCTGGCGTTCCACCGCCGCCGCGCCAATCAGTCCGGTCCTCCGCTGGCCGAACACGCCACATCGATGGCCGCAGCAGCTCAGCGGCTGGCACCCCGGGACGCCGACGAAGCCGATCAAGCGTTCTTGGAGGCCCTCTGCGGGCTGCTCTACATCGGACGAGGGGGTGAGCCTGCTGCCTTGACCGGCATCGCTCACGCGACAGTGGCTCACCGCGACGGTAGCTCAAGGGCCCGACCGGTCGGATTACTCGCCCAGGGCCTCGCGCGGCGAGTGGTATCCGACGCGGCGACGGCGGCGGCAGCGATGCGGACCTCGGCCTCGGCCATCACCGAGGACAATTGGCAGTGGGAGGCCTACCCGCTGGCGGTGGAAGTCACCGTCCACGAGATCTGGGACGACGACGCCTGGGAGCGGCTCTCGGCGATCGCCGTGCGCCTGGCTACCAACACTGCCGCCCTGCAGATCCTGCCCACCGCGCTCGTCAGTCGCGCCGGAGCCCAGGTGATGGCCGGCGATCTGGCAGCCGCACGGCTGTCGATCGCCGAAGCCGACGACATCTCCGCGGCCATCGGGTACGCACCGTTGCGCTACCACAAGCTGACGTTGGCGGCGTGGACCGGCGACGAGGGGCAGACCATCGCGATGGCCGAGGCTGCGCTGCGTGACGGTATGCAGCGCGGCGAGAACCGAACGATCGCCCTGGCCGCGTACGCCATCGGTGTTCTCAACAACGGGTTGGGCCGGTACCAAGCCGCCTTGGCGGCGCTGCAACCTGCCTGCGATTACGACGACCTGGGCATTGCCGGCTGGAACCTCAGTGAACTCGTCGAATGCGCCGTCCGCGTAGGGCACCGTGAGGTGGCCGCCGACGCCCTGGCCAAACTGCAAGAACGAACGAATGCCGCAGGCACCCCGTGGGGACTGGGCGTCAGTGCCCGCAGCGCGGCGCTACTGGCCGACGACGACGACGCCGAACGGCTCTTCCGCGCCGCGATCGACCTTCTCGGCCGAAGCCGAGTCAAGGTTCAGCTCGCGCGCGGACATCTCCTTTATGGTGAGTGGCTGCGACGGAAAAGTCGCCGCAACGACGCTCGCGAACAACTGCGCCTCGCCCACGACATGTTTACAGGGTTTGGAGTGCACGCTTATGCCGACCGAGCCCGCCGCGAGCTGTTGTCGGTGGGTGAGAAAGCCGCCAAGCGCACACGGACCGGTACCGCGTTGACCCCTCAGGAGACCCAGGTTGCCAAACTGGCCGCAGCCGGACTCACCAACACCGAGATCGGATCGCAGCTCTTCATCAGCGCCCACACCGTCGAATGGCACCTCAGCAACGTCTACGCCAAACTTGCCATCACGTCTCGCCGCCAATTACGCAGCGTCGAACTTCGCTGACCTATCGTGCAGCAGCGCATCCCTCGTCGCGGGTTGTTCCGTCGCGAGCGAAGTAGCGTGCTCACTGGCTGGTTGCGGCGACCGGCTCTCGAACTCGACCGGTTACCGGGCTGCGGACCTCGGCCAGGGAATGCGCTCGGCACTGAGTTTGATTTCTACCTGACGAACGGATCCTCACCGGTTAGGGGTCACCAGACCTGGGCCGGTCCCTGGATAACGATCCATACGTTTAACCCACTGACCCCCTCGCCAGAGGGCGGCTCCACCGTCAACACTCAGGGTGGTGCCGCTGATGCAGCTTGCGCGGGGTGATGCGAGAAACGCGATGGCCTCAGCGATCTCATTGGGCTCCGCCGTGCGCCTGAGTGCGTTGTCGGTCCCCGAGGGGCCGCAAGCAACGCTGTTGACCCGGATGTCGTGGGGGCCGAATTCGGCCGCCCAGGTGCGGGTTAAAGACCGCATAGGAGCGTTGAACTCGGGCGCGCTGGGGAGAAGGTTGACCATCGCCCCGCCGCCGCGGCGGATCATCGGTGGGACCACCGCGGCCACCAGGAAGTACACCCCTTGCAGAAGGTGCAGGTCGGCGATGGCGGCAGCGGCAATCAGGATGTCGATCGGGGTCTGCCGCGCAAGGAAATCGACGTCGCCCAGGTCGGCAAGCCTAGCGGGAAGGAACCGCGTGCCGCTGCCGAGCTGAGTTGCAGCCAGCTTGCCCCGGTCGGGGTCCTCATCACTGACAATGACATGGGCGCCTGCGTGTGTAAGCAACCGCGCGGTGGCCAGTCCAATGCCCGAAGTCCCGCCTGTCACCAGGGCGGTGCGACCCCTTAGTTCCGCAACGCTCACATAGCCTCCAATACCGCGTCAGGTCAACACTGTCAGGCGTTCCGGCGGTAAGGCCCACGGAAACCCCGTAGTCCGGCGCGAGCAGGCACGCTAGCGGCCGACCTCCGGTTCGCCCTGGGCGCGCACAACCACGGTTGTCGGCGCATCGGGTGGTCCGCCGGGTGTCGGTCCAGCGCGCGTGACCGTCGTTGCCCGCCAGTGCGATCCGCGGTCAGTGCGTGCCCTTTCCAGCAATGATCTCCCGTACCAGTGCGGCACCGCGTTCCAGGAAGTCGATGCCGTCTGCAACAACCCTGCGCATTTGCGTCTTCGTCGCACGTTCAGGTCCCAACAGCGCGATGACGGCCCGGGCCAAGACAATCGAGGGATCCGACGTCGCTGGTTCGGTCTGCTGCTCGTCGCTGAGAAGCAGGAAGCCGCGATAAAGCGCCATGAGGGCATAGGCTTGCGCGTCAGAACTCCAATCCGTGCGCGCAAGGCCGTTGTCGCGCCAGGTCGGCAGCAGCGCGCTCATCAGTGCGTCGGGCCCCAAGGCGTCCACCAGCGCTGCAGACGTCGGGTCGTCGGCAAGCGACCCCAGCAGATCGTCGTTGTTGCGCAGCATTGCTTGGACGAACGGTCGATGTGCTGCTCGGGACATCAGGCTCGGGAACAGCCGAGAGGGCCGCGCCAGATCTGGGTCGGTCCGCAGGTCGCCGATGAACTGTTCGGCCAGATCGAGGAAATCGCGACCGATCAGACCGAGAAGGAGCTCGGCTTTGCTGGACCAGTAGAGGTACACGGTGCCCGTGCCGACGTGCGCCTTCTGCGCGACGGCGGCGATGGTGACCGCCTTGCTGCCGCGCCGCTGCAACAAGTCCTGAGCAGCGTCAACGATGCGTGCTGCCGTCGGAGAATGATGCTCCGGGAGGTCGGATGTCACGCCTGCATTCATACCGTCGCCGGCCGCGTGAACCCGAGACGCTGCAGCGCCGTGGCCGTGATGTCGGCAGTACGGGCCTCCACGGCGCCCTCCAGGACGGCGCTGAGAACCCGACGCCCGAGCGAGAAGCGGGTGACCACGGACATGGCCCGCCGCAGCCGGACCTGCCCCGACGTGTCTGGAACGAAGAACGCTCGCTGCTTTAGGCCCACCGCCTGATACTCCTGGACATAGGGGCGCAGGCCCTGCTCCCATTCGCTCAAAGCGGTCGCGATGTCGTGGGGGTGGCGTTCAAGAAGCTCGCCTAGCAGGTCGGCGCCGATCAGACCGGCCGAGACGCCCATCCCCGCATAGAGCGTGACGCACCAGGCTGAATCGCCGAGCAGCACCACCCGCCCCTCATGCCAACGGTCCATATGGACCTGCTCGGCGGAATCGAAGAGCACATTGTCGGCGTGGTCGAGGACGTCGAGCACGTCGGCGAGCGTGGCTCCAAGGGGTTGATCGGAAAAGATTTCACGGATGCGTTCAGGGGCGGGGCGGGTGAACTCGGCGTCCACGTCGTCGGTCCGGTAGGAAATCATGATGGTGGGGTTGTGGTCTTCGAACGCGAACACCCACATCGCCCGGTCGGGCTCGACCAGCTGCACGCTGACGCCCGGCTCGAGACCGGCCGGAGTGCCGGGAAATTCGAATGCGGCGATCATGTAGCCCAGTCGATGCAGGTAGTTCTCGTGTGGGCCGAATGCCAAGGACCGTACCGTTGACCGCAGCCCGTCGGCGCCGACCACGAGGTCGAAGCGTTCGGTCACGGTGTCGCCGGACTGCGAGTTCACCAAGGTGACGTCAACCCCCCGGTCGTCCTGTGTGATGGCCGTCGGAATCGTTGAGTAACGGACCTCGACATCAGCGGGCAGCGTCGCGAAAGCGGCTTGCTCAACGTCGCCACGCAACATCAACCACGGACGCCCGGGCAGATCCTTCATGGAGAAGGTGCGCAGCTCGTGCCCGCTGCGGTCAATGAGGTAGCTCAGGGCGCCGGGATTGCGGTCGTGTAGGTGGCTGAGGACGCCGAGCCGGTCTGCGGCGATCATCCCTGCCTCGAAGAGTCCGATGAAATAGCCGCCCTGTCGGCGTTCTGCGGCGCGCTCAATGATCACAGGTGTCCACCCGGCGGCACGCAGGCGAGTTGCTGTGGCGATCCCGCTGACACCCATTCCAACCACCAGGGCGCGGTTCGTGCCGGACTTCTGGCGCTTCGATGCTGCTTGTTCCGTATTCATACTGAACATAATCGTCAGACATTCAGTTTCATTCCCGGATGTCGATGTAGCTGGGCGCGGACTATTCCGGTCGTCTGGCCGGTTGCACCGATCGGCCCCGCCGGGGCGCACCCAAGAGCGAAAGGACCCCACGATGACTGCGATTCAGTGCTGTGGAACCACCGCTGTGACCCAGCGCGAGCTGGAGGTCTCCTACGCCACGCTGGACCCCGTGGACATGGAGACCTTGATCGGTACCTGGAAGGTCGACCCCAGTTACGCCGAAACGCCGGGCGGCAAGATGTTCATCGAAAGTGGTTGGTGGGGAGTGCGTTTCGTCGACGAGGAGACCGTCGACCCGCTGTTGTACCCGGACACCGACGGCACAGGAGTGTTCGCCGCCGACCTGGTGTCGTTGCTTGCGCTGTTCGCCACAGGTTCGCGGGACGTCTCGGCGCGGAGAAGGGAGGTCGAGACCATGACGCCGAACGGACGGGTGCGCTCGATCGAGTACCGGGGCGTGGTCAGCAGCGCACTTATTTATGATCAGGCGCCGGTCATCGACTATCTGCGTGCCGTAGACCGAGACACGATTGTGGCCGCTGTCGAACGGCGTGGCATGGTGGACCGCCCTGTATACGCGCTGCTTCGCCGGTGCGCTGAACCGCGGTGAATGGCGTCGCTGCGAATCGTCGGAACGCCCGCCAGGCCAGGCGGCACTGGCCGGGGAGAGTGGCGCCGCAAGCGGCTGACCTACTGGTTTTTCAAGGGCGGTGCTCGACCCGGCGGCATGTCTTGCCCAGTCCTGGGGGCACGCGCAGCTCTGCTTTCCGTGCACAAGCGTGGCAGAATTTGCCCGTGTTTGGCGCTCGGGTCGTGAGTTGACGGCAACCTCCTACCAGTCCACGGCGTTGTCGGGCCGCGATCCCCAGTGGCGACGGCTCCAACAACTGCTCACTGCCCTGCGGTCTGGCCGCAGTGAGGTTCTGGTGCTCCTCGGCGAAGCTGGTATCGGTAAAACCGCTCTTCTGCAGAACCTCCGGGACTCGGCGGCAGACTGCACGGTGCTGTCTGTGGCTGGCGTGGAGTCCGACATGGATCTCGCGTTCGCCGGTCTGCAGCAGCTGTGCGCACCAGTGCTCGACTTCCGCGGGGGACTTCCGCCACCGCAACGCGAGGCCCTGGAGCACGCCTTCGGTATCAGCGATGCCGGGGCTGCGCCCCATCGCCTCTTGGTTGGGCTAGCGGTGCTAGGGCTGCTGGCTGCCGCCGCCGAGGAACGGCCAGTGCTCTGCTTGGTCGACGACGCACAGTGGTTGGACTCGGTGTCGGCCCAGACGCTGTTCTTCATCGCGCGTCGCTTGGACGCCGAGGCGGCCGGGCTGGTGTTCGCGCTGCGCACTCCGATCGACGGCACCGCAGGCCTGCCGACCCTGGCCGTCGGCGGGCTCAACGACGGGGACGCCCGCAACCTGCTGGAGTCGGCGTTCCCGGGGCGCCTCGACTGCGCCATCGCGGACCGGATTGTCGCAGAGTCGCACGGTAACCCCTTGGCGCTGCTCGAAAGCTCACGAGCCCTCAATGTTTTCGACCCCGCCGGAGGGCAACACGGGCCGGTGAGCGCCAGCGTGGAAGGGCGATACCTCCAGCTTTTGTCGGAACTCCCCGCCGAAACGCAGACGTGTCTGGTGACGGCAGCCGCAGAACCAGTGGGTGATCCGGCGTTGCTGTTCCGCGCGCTGGCGCATCTGGACCTCAAACCCGTAGCGATGCTGCCGGCGCAGGACATCGGACTACTTCGGATCGACACCCGCGTGCAGTTCCATCACCCGCTGGCGCGTTCGGTTGCCTACCGATCGGCCACCCCGGAACAACGGCGGCGCGCGCATGGAGCGCTGGCCGCAGTGACCGATCCGGCGGCGGATCCGGACCGTCGGGCCTGGCATCGTGCGTTGGCCTGCGAGGCACTTGACGAACCGGTGGCGCTCGACTTGGAGGCGTCGGCGGGCCGAGCGCGGCAGCGGGGCGGAACAGCCGCCGCGGCAGCTTTTTTGACGCGGGCAGCGGAATTAACACCCGATCCATCCATGCGCAGCACGCGCGCGCTGGCCGCCGCGGAAGCTCACCATGAGATTGCGTCGTTCGATCAGTCACGCCATCTGCTGGCGACGGCCGAACTGGGCCCGCTGAGCGAGCTGCAGCGGGCACGATTGGCCCAGCTGCGGACGCGATTGGCGTTCACGTCGGCGCGGGCCAGCGGGCATGCCGCTGCCCTGTCCGAAGCGGTCACCGAATTCACCGCGGCGGCCGCGCAATTGAAGGTCCTCGACGCTGCTCTGGCTACCGAGACCTATCTGGAAGCGCTGAGTGCGGCGATGTACGTGGGTCGCAGCGCGCCCGGTCTGACCGTGCAGATCGCCGAGACCGCCCGGGTAGCGCTGGCTGCTTTGCCACCACAGACGCCACTCGAGGTGATCACCCACGCGCTGGCCGACCGCCTGGCCCTGGGCGCTGCGGCGGCGATGCCCGCGATGCGCCGCGCACGGGATGCACTCATGGAGTGCGTCCGCTCGGATTCAGGATGGTTCTGGCGAGCCTTTCCGCTGGTGCACGAATGTTTGATCCACGAGACGTGGGAGGACGGCTGGAGCGCAGTGTCGGCGCACGCCGTGCGGATGGCGACTGATGCCGGGGCATTGGCACTGCTGCCGTCGGCGTTGCTGTCGCGCGCCGGTGCACACGTAGAGAACGGTGAATTGACTACGGCTACTGCGTTAGTCGCTGAGGCCAGCGATTTGTCGAACGCCATCAACTACGTCCCGTTGCGCTATCACGGCCTCAGCGTGGCGGCATGGAAGGGTGATGTTCAGGAGGTTGGCGCGCTCGCGATCGCCGCAATCGAGTCAAGTCAACTCCGCGGCGAGGGCCGCGCCATTGGATTGGCGCATTACGCCACGGCGTTAGTGAACAACGGGCGTGGCCGCTACCCCGACGCCCTTGCCGCCGCACGCCGCGGACTTCAGTATGACGACCTCGGCTTCCACGGCTACCTGTTGGTCGAAGCGATCGAAGCGGCTGTGCGCACCGACGACTTACAGTTCGCCGGGCAAGCATTAGAGCAACTGCGCGAGCGGACACTGGCGGCCGGCACGCCGCGGGCGCTGGGTTCGCTAACTCGCTCAGAGGCGCTTCTCAGCAGCGGAAAGCGCGCCGAAGCGCTTTATCTGGAGAGCATCGGGCATTTCGAGGCCACTTCCCAGGTAGTGCAACTGGCTCGGGTGCGGCTGATATACGGAGAGTGGTTGCGCCGCAACGGACCTGCCACTGCGGCGCGCGAACCGCTGCGAGTTGCCCACAAAGATCTAGTCGCGATGGGGTCGATGGCGTTCGCTGAGCGGGCCCGCCGCGAGCTGCAGGCTGCGGGGCAGAAGACCAGAAAATCGCCCACCGCCGTTGGCGATGACCTGAGCCCTCAAGAGCGCCAGATCGCCGAACTAGCAGGCAAGGGGCTAACCAACCAGGAGATTGCCAGCCAGCTGTTCCTCAGTGCGCACACCGTCGATTGGCATCTGCGCAAGGTGTATACCAAAATGGGCGTTCGCACCAGACGCGAACTTCGGCAGAAGTTCGCTTAACCGGCGTCAGGGGCTGGAGCCTCCAGCGGCAGGCACACGATGAACCGCGTGTCACCCGGCTCGGACTGCACGGTGATGTGGCCGCGGTGCCGGTTCACCACGACCCGCCACGCCAAGTCCAGGCCCAGGCCAGAGCCGGACCCGACAGGTTTCGTGGTGAAGAACGGGTCGAAGATGCGACCGAGAATGTGCTCGGGGATCCCGGGGCCATCGTCGCAGATCTCCACCCGGACCATGGTGTCGCCGTCGCGCCGGGTGCGGACGGTGAGAGTGCCGTGTCCGTCCATTGCGTAAAGCGCGTTGTTGATCAAGTTAGTCCACACTTGGTTGAGATCGGCCGGATAACAATGTATTTCGGGTAGGCGGTAATCGAGATCCTTGACAAGGGTGACGGGCTTTCCCTTATCGGCCATAGCGATCTTGTCACCGAACATCAGCACGGTGCTGCGTAGCATTTCGTGGATGTTGATGCACTGATATGGACCGCGGTCCATCTGCGAGTAAGGTTTGGCGCCGTTGACCAAGGCTGCAATGCGGGCGCCCGCCTCGGCGATCTCACGGACCCGCATCTCGGTGTCGATGAAGTGTTTGATCCAGCTCACGGCGCACTCCAACGTTGCGGCTGTCACCGCCGTTTCGATGCGATCAAGCCACTCTTCGTCGACGCCGGCGTCGACGAACGTCGAGGTGTAGCGCCAGCTGTCGGCGATACCGCGCCTCGCGAGCCAGTCGTCGAGTGCTTCTTCGCGGTCCGCGGCCTCCAGCGGAGACAACGTTGATGCACTCGCTACCAAGCTGGTGATGTCAGCGCGGATGCCGAGCAGGTCGCCCAATGCATCGGGCGCGGTGATGGCGAGCGCCCTGAGATTGCTGTCGGACTCGGCCATACTGTCGCGCAGGTCGGCGACCGCCCGGACGGTGGCTGCAGCCGGGTTGTTCAGCTGGTGGGTGAGGCCGGCGGTAATGGTCGCCAAGGCGTGTTGGCGTTCCTGTAATCCGAGTAGCTGACGCTGACTCAGGCTGCGGGCGACGCTGGTGTCAAGCAGGTGCATGGCGATGGGCCACCAGCTCTGAGTGAAGCGGGCGAACGACTCAGCCTCAACCACAAATAGTCGCGAGCGCAGCGTCATTCGGACAGTAACGTCGTGGACCTGGGTGGAACTGGAAATCGCGCCGAAGTACGTTCCAAGCTCGGACGTGCGATGCAACTCGACGTCACGACCGCCGGATCGCTTGGTCGCAACCACTTCACCGCCGTCGAGGAACACGTAGAAGAAATCGGCCGGCTCACCTTCATGAGCTACCGGCCCGGGCCCGACACTATGGACGCTTCCGTTGCTGCACAACGCATCGAGCTGCTCGTCGGTCAGAAACTGGAAGATGAAGACTGTCCGAAGCTCGTCTCGAAGGGCTGCAGTCACGCTAATCTTCGCGGATAACGACATTGTCGGAGACCGGATTTCGCGGTGTGTCAATGCTGTTGGCCGCGAAGGCGGGATCGGCATAGCCGATGCAGATGCCGCACAGGACGGCTAGGTCGTCGGGAATGTCGAGCTGCTGGCGCACCAGGTCCGGGTAGAGGGCGGTGGAGACCTGCACGCAGCTGTCAAGACCGCGTTCGGTCAGGGCGAGCAGCAGGGTCTGCAAGAACATACCCACTCCAACGGCGTCGGGCAGCCCGAGGTCGCGGTGCATGCAGACGATTCCGGCGACCGGGGCGTTGAAGAAGTCCCAGTTGCGCAGCTGGGCGTTCCAGCGTCCCCGGTTGTCGTCGCGTGCTACGCCCATCGCACCGTAGAGCAGGGCGCCAAGCTGGCGGCGCAGGTGGCTGTGGGAGTCGGGCAAGCCCAGCGTGGGCGGCGGGTCGGTGCGCACCTTCGCGGCCAACGATGCGGCGAGGCGGTCACGGCGAGCACCGGATGCTAAAAACAGCCGCCAGGGCTGAACATTCGAGTTCGACGGTGCGCGCATGGCCAACGTTAGAGCTTCGTTCAACAATTCCCGCGGGACGGGTTTGTCGGACAGGAACATACGTGAGGAGTGGCGACGAATCACCACGTCATCGAAGTCCATCACGATCCTTTCAGACGGCGGTACCGCCGCCATCGACGTGCAATGTGGTGCCGGTGATGAAACTGGCGCGCGGTGAGGCCAGGAAGTAGACGGCCTCGGCGATCTCCGCGGGATCAGCGGTGCGCCCCAGGGGCAGGGCGCGGCCGAGTTGGGCGTTGGTGGCGCCCCATTCGATGACAACGCCGTCGGTGGCAGTTGGGCCCGGGGCGACGTTGTTGACCCGGATGTTGTGGGCGCCGAATTCGACGGCCCAGGTCCGGGTCAACTGTTCGACTGCAGCTTTCGACGCGCTGTACACCGAGGCGCCGGGAACACCTTTGGACGCCACCATGGAGGTGACGTTGACGATGGCCCCGCCGCCGCGGCGGATCATCGCGGGAACTGTTTGGGCAACCAGGAAGTAGAGTCCGCGAACATTGGTGGCGAAGGTGTGCCCGAAGTCGCTCTCGTCCTGGTCGACGGTCAGGGCGGCGGGGAATCGTGCCGCATTGTTGACCAGGATGTCGAGCTCATAGTCGCGTGAGAGCCGGTCCACCCCGTCCAGATCGGCCATGTCGACGGCGACGAACCGGGCGTGCGGTCCGAGTTCGTCCTGCGCATGTTCACCGCGTTCCCGGTTGCGCCCGGTGATGACGACGAAGGCCCCGGCGTCCACCAGGCGACGAGCAGTGGCAAGCCCGATCCCGGCGGTGCCGCCGGTCACCAGCGCGGTGCGGCCTGCCAGCTCGCCTTCGATCACTGTCCACCCAGCCAATCCACCAGGCGGGTGCTGCCCCGTTCGGCACCGTCACCGGTGACCAGGCTGTTCTGCTGGACGGGAACGCCGAAATAGGTTGCCCGTGGGTCGATGATGACGGGCAGGTTCTTGCCCTGATGGGTGAGGACGGTGCGGGCCATCTCGGCGAACGGCATCTTCTCCGGCCCGCCGAAATTCAGCACGCCGTTGCGAGGCGCCTCCGCCGCGACGCGAGCAACCACGGCGGCGACCTCGGCTGCCGCGACGGGCTGAATTAGCGCATCCGGTACGCGGACCTCACCGTCGACCACCAGAGACCCGGCGATTCCTTCGGTGAATTCGTGGAACTGGGTGGCCCGCACGATGGTGTACGGCACACCGGAGGCGGCCACCAGTTCCTCCTGCAGGAGTTTGCCGCGCAAATAGCCGTCGGCCTCGATACCGTCTACGCCGACAATCGACAACAGCACATAATTTTGCACCTGCGCCGTTTTGGCTTCCGATAGCAGGGTGGTAGCCGAGTGAGTGAAGAACTCTAATGCCGGGCCGGGTTCCAAGCTGGGCGAATTGAGGACGTCGACGATGACGTCGGCACCGTCGAACGCGTCCGTTACACCATCGCCCGACATAGCATCCACCCCCGACGAACGCGACGCCGCCCTCACCTGATGGCCTGTGACGGTGAGCATTTCGACAACCTGGGAGCCAATCTGTCCGGTGGCGCCCACAACGGTGATTTTCATCAGTGTCCTTTCGGGATCCGGCGGTCTTTGCGTTGTTCGAGTTCGGCATCCTCGACGAGGACGAACATGTCGGTGCCCGGTCGGCACAGCATGGTCACCAGGAACCGCAGCGGGATGTCGTCGCGGTTGTTGCCGTCGGAGTAGTGGATGACGTCGCCTCCCGGTTCCCAGAAAGCTTCGCCGGCTTTGATGACGCGGGGCGCTTCGCCTTCCAGCTCGAAGAGCATTTCGCCTTCCAGGACGTAGCCGAAGCACGGCCCGCCGGGGTGGCGATGCGGCGGCGCGCCCGCGTCGCCGGGGCCCCATTCGATGATCGCGGTCATCGCATCGGCGCCCTGGGGGATGATCGGCGGTGTGACGGACTGGATGACCGTCATGGCCTTCATGAGCTTCTCCATCACCTCAGACATGTGCCGCGCCCTTCTGCAGACTTTGCTGTCTCTTACCGCCTTTGGGCCAGAAGTAGCTACCCGGCTTGCGGGCCTCCTTGGTCAAGAACGACACGGTGCCCTTGCACACTTGCTCTTTGATGGTGGCCGCGAGGCGCCCGCCGAGATGCATCGGCATGGCTACGTCATTGAAATGCGACATTTGAATGGTGCCGGCGTGGCGGCCCAGGCTGATGCACTGACCCACTGAGGCGGGGTTCAGGTTCGCGGGTTTGTTGCCATCCAGGTGGGCCAGGAGGGTGTCGGCGGCGTGGGAGGCCAGCGGCATGGCGAGCTGGCAGCTCATCCGCAGCGGCACGCCCGACGGGGATGCGGCGTCGCCGGCGGCGATGATCGAGGAATCATCGATGCTGGTGAGGGTCTCGTCAGTGAGCAGCCGGCCGAGCCGGTCAGTGGTCAAGCCGCTGGCGGCGGCCAAGTTCGGTGTGCCGAAACCAGCTGTCCACACCGTCGCTGAACTGGGCAAGTTCGTGCCGTCGCGCAACGTGACGCGATCCGCATGTACCTGACTCACGAGGGCGTTCTCTATTACGGTGACGCCGAGCATCTTCAGTCGTTTGGCCACCGAGCGGCGGCCACCTTTGGCCAGTGACGGGCCTAACGCCCCGGTGACCAGGGTGACGCGTCGACCAGCCTCGGCGAACTCAGACGCCGCTTCAATCCCGGTCAGGCCCCCGCCGACGACCACGATGGGTGCTTGCAGTGGAACGTCTGACAATCGTTGTGTAAGTCGTTGCGCCGCCTCGTATTCGCCGAGCGGAAAGGCGAAGTCGCGGGCGCCGGGTACCGCGTCGGGCAGCGGCGCGGTGCTGCCGACGGCGTACACCAGGTAGTCGTAGCCCATGGTGGCTCCCGAAGCCAGGTGAAGTTGACGGCCGGCGGCGTCGATGCGCGCGGCGGTGTCGACCACCAGCTTGGCGCGGTCGGTCAGCACCGTCGCGTAGTCCTCCACGGCGTCGTCGTTGCCGGCCACTAACTGGTGCAGGCGGATTCGCTCGACGAAATGCGGCCGCGGGTTGACCATGATGATGTCGGTGTCGGAACGCTGACTGAGCCGGTTGGCGGCCATGACGCCGGCGTATCCGCCGCCGACGACTACAACGGTGGTGGTCATGAGATCTCCTGTGAATAGGCGCTGTTACTGAAGTGGCCGGCCTTCGCGAGCAGCGCGTCAGCCGAGTCGGTGGGTGGGTAGATCCATTGGGTATTGATGGCGTGCTTCATCGCTTTGGCTTCCGGGCCCGCCTTCTCGACCGTGCGTTCCCAGCCCACCGTCATCAACGCCCCGGCGTCGCCGAGATCGATGCAGTTGCTGTAGGGACCTGCAGTGAACGGCAGCATCGGCAAACCGAGCAGATCCGCAGCGACGTTGTGGCCCGCATACTTACCCATCGGCTGAGCGTGTTGACAGCTCTGGATGGTCGGGTGGCCGCCACCGGCGACGGCCGCAGCGGTGTCCCCAGCCGCGTAGACGGTCGGTGTCACACGCAGGTACTCGTCTGCCAGCAGGCGGCCGAACCGGTCACGTTCGGCTGGGATTTGCGCCGTCAGCGGGCTGGCGGACATGCCGACGGTCCAGATCAGCGTCGCGGCTGGGATCACCTCGCCATCGTCGAGGGTCACCTGTGTCTCGGTCGCTTTGGCGACGGTGCGGCCAAGGCGTCGCTCGACACCCAGCGTGTCAAGAGCCTCAATGATGACCGGGCGCGGCGCATATCCCAGCTCAGGACCTGGCACCTCGGCGCGCTCCACCAGGATCACCCGAACCTCCTGGCCTGCCGCCACATCACCCAGCCGTCCGACGAGTTCTGTGGCAATCTCCAGTCCAGTGAAACCGGCACCGACCACGACCGCGGTGTACCGAGCTGGTGTTGACAGCTGTGGCAGATGGTGCAGATGGGCATCGAGTGCGACCGCGGCGTCGAGGGTGTCGATGTCGAATGCGTGCGCGGCGCCGCGGAAAGCAGGCCGGTTGAGCTGGCTGCCGGTGGCCAGCACCAGCCGGTCATAAGACGCTGTCTCCAATGCGCCATCGGCGCCGCGCGCCATCACAGTCTGGGAGGCGGTGTCGATGGACTCTACCCGGGCGTTGAGGCGCTCGACTCCAATGGGCTTAAGCAGCCTATCCAGGTCGATCCGCATCTTATCCGGGTTGCGTTCGTAGAGCCGCGGCCGGATCACCATGTCGTCACTGGCGCTGATCAGCCGCACTCGCAACCTATCTCTGCCCGCAGTTCGGGCCAGCCGCACCGCACCCGCCGCACTCCACACCCCCGCGAATCCGCCGCCAAGTATCAGAGCGTCCTTCATGACCGCCGCGCCCTTCCATCGTCGATGTGATGTTTTGACAGTTGCACGCAAAGCGGTGTCAAGGACCACGCGAATCCCGTAGTCCACGAGAGGGCTACGTTGCTACCCCGGCTTTGAGCGAGCTGCGGCCGGCGCGACCACCGCGGCCACCACTCTGAACTTCCGCCTCGCCACGCCTGTCGGCGCGGCAAGCTCCATGCCTGATCGGGGTAAGCGGGTGGCCTCGGCATTGCAGCGTCAGAAGATCGGTGAGTGGGTGCCGCTTCCCGTCAGCACGCCTGCACTTGCCTTCGACGCCTGCCACCCAGTGTCGTCGTGGCCACCGACACGCGCGAAAGCGCCAGAGGATCGACGAGTAGGCGGCTGCTGGAAAGAAAGTCATCTGCATAGCGTTGCTGTCGCTTTATCCCCGAGTGGACACGAAAGTGAGAAATCGACGTATGGACGTCGCCTGCGAAATCCGTGATCATCGCAGTCCCAGGAATCGCGACTGGACAGAAAGTTTGAGAAGCCACATAGGTAGTAGCTGTAGGTTCTCAGCCCGCGTGTCATATTCTCAGCGGAGTTGTCATGCGGTTGTCATGTGTCTAACGAAGTTGTCGTGGCAGACGCCGATGGGGACTGCCCCCAGTTTGGTTGACTCCTGACCTGTGAGGATTCGTCCTTGCTGGAAGGATCAATCTCGTGCCGAAGC